>CADCHF010000041.1 GCA_902801175.1 uncultured Coriobacteriaceae bacterium
CCAGCTGGCGCTGGGTGGAAGAGGCGACCCCGACCAGCACGCGCACTTCGAGGAGCTGCTGCGCATCAGCCGAGAGAACCTGCTGGTGCCCAACTTCACCACCTCTGGCTACGGGCTCACGCCCGAGCTCGCCCAGATCTGCCGCCGGTACTGCGGCGCCGTGGCGGTGAGCTGGTATCGCAGCCCCTATACGCTGGCTTCGATTGAGATGCTGCTGGATGCCGGCGTGCGCACCAACGTCCACTACGTCCTGGGAAGGAACTCCATCGACGAGGCCCTGCAGCGGTTGGAGGATGACGACTTCCCCGAGGGCGTGAACGCGGTCATCTTCCTTCTGCACAAGCCGGCGGGGCAGGGGAGCGCGGGCAACGTCCTCGCACCTGACGACCCGCGCGTGGCAGCGTTCTTTGCGCAGGTGGACCGCCCGCATCGCTTCAAGGTGGGCATGGACTCCTGCTGCCTTCGACCAGCGCCGTCGCTATGGCGTGCAGCTGGGCGAGGACATGGACATCGCGCGCGCTTGGAACAGCGAGCCCTTCGAGGCGTTCCGCGCGCACCTGCATGGGGCATGTCCCGCGTGCGCGCAGCGTGAGGCCTGCATGGGCGGTTGTCCGCTCATGCCCGAGATCGTGCTCTGTGACCGTCTTGAGCGCATGGGTTAAGTAAAAAGGGACGCCTGCTATGAACGTAACGTTTGAAAGGCAATTCAAGCAACTGTGGCAGGAAGGCGACGACAACAGTCTTCGCGCCCGTAGGTCCTCCAAGGGACGCTACCGTGGATTTGTCTACCACTTTTGCGCTGAAGAATGGGTGAAGCAGGAATTGCACTGTCCTCGCTGCGGCGCGCTTGCGCTGGATGAGCTACCTCCCACCATGGACGAATGGCGCGACTATGCAAACGTCACCTGCGGGGAATGCAAAAGCGAGTTTTGCCTGATCGACAGCCCATATTCCATGAGAAGCATCGCTCGCAGCAATTTCTATCGCGGACTCGTTGAGCGCATCGAGGATGGGACCGCACTCGACATTATCTGTCTCCAATACGATCTCGAAGAGTTCGGCGTGAGTGACCTCTTTGTGGTTCCTGGTAGCTGTCTACGCAAGGAGTTCCTTGTTTTGGGTTCCTTCTATAGGGCTAGGGAGCTACCAGAGGGACATGACACGTGGTGCGATATCGCCCTCCGGCGAATGACTCGGGAGTTCGGGGACGCGGTGATCGTTGACATTCTGCGGGATGGAGAGCAGTTTGGGCCTGACGAGGTCAGCAGTGCCCTAAAGGCTGCCGAAGCCCTCAGCTCAGGGTCGGCCACCTCACTTTGACTCCGCGAAGCCATACGCCTGCGCCACCCAACAGAAGAGCTCGTCGTCAAGCTCGTCTGGGGTACCCACCACGATGTGCGTCGTCCATCTGCCGGGATAGGGCTCGGTCTTTACCGCAACGCGTTCGGACTCCAGGGGATAGGGGAGTCCGAGGGTTATGACGAGGTAGGGGCTGGGCATCTCTGTCTTCCGCTTCACCCGTGCGAACGATACGCAGGCGAAGACGTGCCGGTTGACAAAGGTGATCTGCGTCTTTTGCACGCGTTTGCGCGTGTTGGGGAAGGTGGCCGAGAGCCGTTCTTCGAAGAGCATATAGAGCGGCAGGGCCTCCCCATGCCCCTCAAAGAAGAGCTCGGTCGCAGTATCTGGTTCTTGCATGGCCCACTCCCGAAACCGCTGGGCACGTTATGCCAGCCCGAGCCTCGTGCAAATGCGCGCAATCTCGTGGCGGACGCGCGCCTCGTCGATGGTGAGCAGCTCGCGGTTGCGCAGCACCTCGCGGCCGTCGATGATCACGTCGGTCACCTCGGAGCCGTTGGCAGAGTAGGCGAGTGCCGCCACGGGGTTGTTCAGCGGTGTGAGCGAGGGGGCGTCCAGGTCGAGCAGCACGAGGTCGGCCTTCTTGCCTACCTCGATGGAGCCGGTCGGCAGCCCCAGCGCCACGGCGCCGTTGCGCGTGGCCATGGCCAGCGTCTCGGTGGCGCTCACACACTGTGGCGTGTCGTGCGTGCCCTTATGGATGAGGGCGACGAGACCCATCTCGCGGAACATGTTCTGGGCGTTGTTGGATGCGGCGCCGTCGGTGCCCAGGCACACGTTGATGCCCGCGGCCATCATCTCGGGCACTGGCGCAAAGCCGTTGCCGAGCTTCATGTTGGAGGCCGGGTTGGTGACCACGCTCACGCCGTTCTCGGCCAGGATGGCGCGGTCGCCCTCGCTCACGCGGATGCAGTGCGCCGCGATGGTGGGCACGTCGAAGATGCCCGCGTCGCGCACATACTCCACGGGCGTGCAGTGGTGGTCGCGCCACATGTTGTCACTCTCCACCTGCCCCTCGGCGATGTGGATGTGGATGCCCATGCCCTCGCGCTTGGCCACGTCGGCCACTAGGCGCAGGTAATCGGGTCCGCAGGAGTAGGGGGCGTGCGGCCCCAGGCGGAAGGTCAGACGGTCGCAGTCGGCAAAGTCGTCGCGCTCGCGCAACGCCTCGGCAATGCGATAGTCGCTCTCATCGTAGGCGCTGCCTACCAGCCCGCGGCAGATGACGGCGCGCATGCCGCTCTCGCGCACGGCGCGCGTGGTCTGACCGATGTGCATCTGCTGGTCGTTGAAGCAGGTGGTGCCACTGCGGATCATCTCAATCTGGCTGAGCAGCGACGCCCAGTATGAGTCCTCGGGCTCAAGGCGGTCCTCGATGGGCTCGATGGTGCCAAAGAGCCAGTCGGTAAAGGAGAGGTCGTCAGCTACGTTGCGCATCATGCTCATGTAGGTGTGCGTGTGCGCGTTGATGAGGCCGGGAATGGCGAGACGATTGCTGCCGTCAATCTCGCTTGTGGCCTCAAAGCCCGCCGGTGCCGCATCGATGCCCGCGATATCGGTGCCGTCCACGTATATGTCGTGTCGTGCGGCTGCGTAGCCGTCGCCCTGGGGAAGGACGGCAAGGGTGTTCTTGATGAGGATGCCCACGTTTACCTCCTTGGGTTCGCTTGATGTCACAAGCCACTGTACACCTGGCCAGGGGCAAGCGTTTTCGGCGCTTATCGGTTTGGCTGGTAGCGACATATCTTGCAATTGATGCGCGGATGAGGTCGCAAAAAGCGCTACTATGCAGACATGTCTTTGTTGAAAGTTCCTCATAGGAGAGAGGGACTCCGAGAAGGGAATCCACCAATGGACTTTGTTATCTCTCGTCGTCAGATGCTCAAGATTGCCGCTGGCGCTGGCGCACTCACGCTCGCCGGCTGCGGCACCTCTGGTGACGACACCGCCACCGACGCTGCCCCCGCCGAGGCCACCGGCGACGTCAAGGAGCTCACCTTCGAGCCCGGCAAGCTGACCGTTGCCACTGGCAACCCCGCATGGGAGCCCTGGGTCATGAACGACGACCCCGAGAGCGGCGAGGGCTTTGAGGCTGCCGTCATCTATGCTCTGGCTGAGAAGATGGGCTTTGCCAAGGAGGATGTCGTTTGGACCCGCACCGAGTTTGACGAGGCCTTCGCCCCTGGCCAGCACGACTGGGACCTCAACATCCAGCAGGTCTCCATCAACGAGGACCGCAAGAAGGCCATCGACTTCTCGCCCGCCTACTTCCGTCCCACGCAGGCCGTCATCGTCAAGAAGGACAGCAAGTACGCAAGCGCCACCTCCTGCGCAGAGCTCAAGGACGCCGTGTTTGCCGTCATGATGGGCACCACGGCCATCGACTACGTCAAGGACATCATCAAGGGTGGCTCTGACGAGGGCATCGACATTTTCAACAACAACTCCGACGCTGTTGCCGCCGTTGACAACGGCCAGGCCGACTGCCTCGTTACCGACACCCCGCAGTGCGTGTACATGGTCGAGTCCGAGCAGCTCAAGAACGGCGTCGTTATGGGTCAGATCCCCGGCACCGAGGACCCCGACGGCCTGGGCATCACCCTCGCCAAGGATTCCCCGCTCACTCCGTTTGTGACCGATGCCATGAACGCCATCCTCGACGACGGCACCGTTGACGGCCTCATCGAGCAGTGGCTGGCCTCCTACACCACCGATATCCCCACGCTCGCCTAGTCAATGCCCGTTTTGCGGCCGGTTGGAGCCTTCCAGCCGGCCGTTTTCTTTGTATGCTGGTGCGTGGGTCGCATCCAGCTTGGATGAGTTTCCTACCTGGCATGCCAGCAGCACGGCTTACATCCCCTATAGGACGAGGTGATCATCAAAGATGGCAGAAAAGATCATCTACGAGGTCAGCGACATCGAGCAGGAGCGCGAGGAGTATCGTCGGAGGGAAAACCTCAAGTCCCATCTCACCAGCGTTGTTTCGTCGCTCATCTTTGTGGTGCTCGTGGTCGTCGTTCTCAAGAACTCTCCCGGTTGGCCTCGCGTCAAGGAGTCGTTCTTCTCGCCGGAGTACTTTGCCCAGGCATGGCCCAAGGTGCTCGAGGGCCTTTGGCTCAACATCCGAGTGTTGGGTGTCGCGCTCGTTGGCGTGGCCATCTTGGGAACCTCCCTCGCGCTGGTGCGCATGACCACCTCGGCCGTCATGTTCCCGTTCCGCGTGGTTGCTCGGTTCTACACCACTATCATGCGCGGCATCCCCATGATTGTCGTGCTCTATCTCATTGGCTTCGGTATACCTGGCTTGGAGCTCTTTGGCCGCATAGACAAGGCCGTGCTTGGTACCGTCGCGGTTGTCATGAGCTACTCGGCCTACATCGCCGAGGTCCTGCGTGCGGGCTTCCAGGACGTGCATCCCTCGCAGCGTGCCTCCGCGCGCTCGCTGGGCCTCACCCAAACGCAGACCATGCGGCTCGTCATCATCCCGCAGGGCCTGCGCAAGATTGCCCCGGCCCTTATGAACGACTTCATCTCCATGCAGAAGGACGTGGGCCTCATCTCTACGCTGGGCGCTGTGGACGCCGTCCGCGCCGCGCAGATCGTGGTTGCAAAGACTTACAACTTTACGCCCTACATTGTGGCGAGCATCGTCTTCATCCTCATGAGTGTGCCGTTCATCCTGATAAACGACTGGTACTCTGAGCGGCTGCGCAAGCGCGAGCAGACGGGAGGCATGGTCTAATGGCAGGCGAAGGCAAGAAGACCACGCGCATCGGCAAACCGGTTCTGCGTGTCGAGAACGTCGTAAAGCGCTTTGGTGACAACACCGTGCTCGACCACATCTCCTTCGATGTGTGCCAGCACGAGACCGTAGCGCTGCTCGGTGCCTCGGGCTCGGGCAAGTCCACGATGATGAAGTGCATCAACCTGCTCGAGCAGGTCAACGATGGCCAGATCTGGCTTGGTGACACCGACATCACCGATCCTCGTATCAACATGGACAAGCAGCGCTCGCGCATTGGCGTGGTGTTTCAGCAGTTCAACCTCTTTAGTCACATGACAGTGCTCAACAACGTGACCCTTGCTGCGCGCAAGGTACACAAGTGGCCGCGCGAGAAAGCCGAGGAGAAGGCCATGGGCCTGCTCAAGCGCATTGGCATGGATCAGAAGGCCAAGGAGTACCCCGACCGCCTCTCCGGCGGTCAGCAGCAGCGCGTGGCCATTTGCCGTGCGCTCATGATGGAGCCCGAGCTGCTTCTGCTCGACGAGATCACCTCTGCGCTCGACCCGCTGCTGGTGGGCGAGGTGCTCGAGATGGTGGGCGAGCTCAAGGAACAGGGTGCCACCATCCTCATGGCCACGCACGAGATGGGCTTTGCCCACGACGCCGCCGACCGCATTGTGCTGCTGCGCCGCGGCAAGATCGCCGAGAACGGAAGCCCCTACGAGGTCATGGACAACCCGACCGACCCCGAGACCCAGGAGTTCTTCGCGGCATACAACCGCGTGTAGCGAGCGAGCTGCATTTGACCTCTTTGGCTCTCCATTGGGACTGACCCCAGTGGGGAGTCGTTCTCTTACATGCTACGATGCCAAAAACGCCGCAACAAAGAGGTGACCCTTGGGACTTCTCTCTGACCTTCGCAAGATGATTCAAGGAGGCTTCGCCGATGACGAGCTGGAGCGGATGGAGCTCGAGCAGCTGAGGCGGATGGGCGAGGCGGCGGAGAGGGGAGAGACCGCGATGGGCTCGACGCCTATTGGCCCAAAGATCCGAAGGCGATACAACTTTACGGGTACCGTGCAGGGCGTGGGCTTTCGCTGGACCACGACCAACCTGGCCAACTCCGTGGGTGCGACGGGCTGGGTACGCAACGAGGCCAACGGCTCCGTTACGGCCGAGATTCAGGGGCTGCGAGAGCAGGTGCAGGCTGTGGTCGATGGCCTCGACCGCTACTACAACGGCAGGCGCTACCTGGGTGGATTTCGTATAGCCGAGGCTCGCGACGTTGCGCTGGTAGAGGGCGAGTACGACTTTAGGCCCCTGTACTGACGGGTGATGCGCAGTGAGTGAACGCACGACCTACGACCATATCGTTGAGGCTCTGCGAGACGACCTTGCCAAGAGGGGACACGTCCGCGTGATTCTGCTGGGAACCGAGCGAGACATGAGTGCCCCTGACCTCAGGATCGGTCTCGCCCGCTGGGGCCTGCAGGTGCTTGTGCCGCCCGCCGACGAGCGTGCGTGGATTGCCGGTCTGGCTGCCGCCGAGGCAAGCGCCGACGATGTCGCTCGGTTGTCGGCCCTGCTTGCGGACGGTATCGAGCATGGCGTCGAAGCCCTCGTGGTCACCGAGCCGATCCTTGCAGAGCTCGTCCGGCGGTGTGGGTGCGGCGTTCCCGTCGTCGAACCCTGACACGATTCGTCCCCTGAGGAAACTCAATCGACGCACTGCAGGCCATATGCGGAAATACCTAGTTTTGAGTATATGTTTTCTGCCTAATTCTGGGTATGAAAGTCTGAGGCATACGCAGGCTGGGGGGTGATCTTGTGGCATTGGGGGCGCTTGCCGACTGGCGTAACGCCAGCGATTTCCTGCTTGCGTGCGGTGACGTCCATGAGCCATACAAGCTTTGCTTGACTGTGCTGGAGAAGGTGCGCGACCTTGTGCCATACGACCAGGCACTTACGCTGATGCTCGACGGCAACCGAAAGATCGTGCGCAAGCACTTCGTGGGCTTTCCCGAGCATTGGTCCGAGATGTACCTCAACTACTACTCGAGGTCGGTGAACGACGACTTTGCCCTTACGTCCGACGCCTTCGAGGAGGGTGGCAGGGGCTACGTTGACCTTATTGACTGGCATGACATCGACTGGATCCACGATGACTTCATGGACCACTACATCAAGCCACGGCACCTCTCGGAAAGCCTCTCGTTCGTCCTCTTTGATCTCAGGGGTGCTCCGGCGACCATCTTTTGCTTGGACCGCCTGGAGGATGGCAAGTTCACTGCACGCGAGGTGGAGATGATCAGGCTCATCACGGCGCACCTGAGCAACCTCTACAAGAACCTCTTCGTCCGACCAAGCGGGCAGGTGCGCATGTGGGACGGCGTCGTGGGCGCAAGCGACCTCACTCCGCGCGAACGCGAGGTGCTCGATTTGCTCTGCCAGGGCATCAAACCGGTCTACATAGCCCGCGAGCTGCGAATATCGGTGGGCACTACCAACAAGCACATCGCCCACATCTACGCAAAGCTCGGAGTTGACAGCAGACAGGAGCTTCTCGTCAAGCTTCTTGGGAAATAGGAATTGGAGCAACGCATGGCAATAGACTACGGGAGCGCGGCACGCGGGGTGCTGCTCGAGGGCATCAACGAGCTGGCAAGCGCCGTTGCGTCGACGCTGGGACCAAAGGGGCGCAACGTCGCCATGCACCAGAAGGCGAGCCTGTACGGTGCCGACTACGGCGAGCGAGCTGCCAAGGGCGCGCATGTGCTCATCACCAACGACGGCGTGACCATCGCCAAGGAGATCTCGTTTGCCGACCCGGTCAAGAACATGGGCGCGCAGCTCATGAAGGAGGCCGCGGTGAAGGCGAACGACGAGGCGGGCGACGGCACGACAACCGCCATCGTGCTCGCACAGGCGATCCTCTCTGAGGCCTTCAGGAACATCGCCGCGGGTGCCGACCCGCTTGCCCTGCGCCGTGGCATCTCCAAGGCGGGCACGTGCGCCGTGCGCGAGCTTGCTGCGTCGGCTGTTCCCGTGAAGACGCAGGAGGAGATCTCGCACGTGGCAACCATCTCGTGCCAGGACGAGCAACTTGGCGCGATGGTGGGCGAGGCCATCTATCGCGTGGGCCTCGAGGGCGTGGTCAACATCGACGACTCGCAGCGGATCGAGACCGAACTTACCGTGGACGAGGGCATCGTGTTCGACCGTGGGCTCATCTCGCCTCACATGGCGACCGACACGCGCTCGGGCGAGGCGGTGCTCGACAACCCCTACATCCTCATCTGCGACAAGAAGTTCGAGAACGCCCAAGACATCATTCCGGCGCTCATCTGCGCGGCCGAGGACGGGCGCGACATCCTCATCATCTGTGACGGGCTGGAGGACGACGCGCTCGCGCTCGTGATGCGCAACAAGCTCGAGGGCGACATGAACGTCGTGGCCGTGCAGGGCCCGGCCTATGGCGAGGGACGCCGGTGGCGTCTGGACGACATCGCCGTGCAGACCGGCGGCATGTTTGTGAGCGAGGAGATGGGTCTCTCGGTCCGCGACGTGACCCGCGACATGCTTGGCTCCGCCGACCGTGTGAAGGTCGCGCGCAAGCGTACCATCATCTCGGGCGGGCATGGCGACCCCGAGGCCGTGGAGCGGCGCGTCTCCGAGCTGCGGTATCGTGCCGAGAATACCGAATACGACTTCAACCGCAAGCGCCATGCCGAGCGACTTGCCTCCTTCGTGTCGGGCGTGGCCACCATCACTGTGGGCGGCATCACCGAGGCTGAGCAATGGGAGCGCAAGATGCGCGTTGAGGACGCGGTCAATGCGGCCAGGGCGGCCTTTGAGGAGGGCGTGGTCGCAGGTGGCGGGTCTGCGTTGATCGCGCTGGTGCCCGCGCTGGAGGAGCTCGCGGACTCGCTCGAGGGTGACGAGCGAACCGGCGTGGCGATTGCCATCGCTGCGTGCAAGGCCCCCGTGGAGCGCATTGCCGAGAACGCGGGGACGAACGGCCGCGTCGTGGTGGAAAAGCTCTCGCAGATGCCGCCTAGGACGGGCTTTGACGCTTCGAAGGACGCCTATGTCGACATGTTTGATGCGGGAATCATCGACCCGGTGCGCGTGACGCGCTCCGCGCTCGAGGCGGCGTTCTCCGTTGCCGAGACGCTGCTGGTGACTGAGGCAACCGTCACGCCCGTCAAGAGCGAGGCTCCGAGCCTCGCTGAGGCGTTCCATGTGGGAGGTGCCCGATGATCAACGAGGAGAAATGGCGCAGGTACGTCCTCTCGTACAAGATTGAGGTTCCCCAGGAGCGCATCGAGGAGGAGCTCTACCTCGTGCGCGCAGACATGAAACATCGCATGGTCTACTCCCAGATGTTTGGCAGTGAGACGCATCTTTTCCCCGAGGCAGAGCTCGCCGAGCAGGAGGATGCGATCATGGAGGCAGCTCTCTTTGAGGCGAAGGAGCCGCTCGTGCTCAAGGCGATCATTGCCGAGCAGGGGATAGAGGCGACCCCCGAGGAGCTGGTGGCCGAGGGGGAGGCGCTCGCCGAGCGCGATGGGTCGGCTCCCGAGATGATCATGCGGTTCTTTGGCGACGACTACTCCGGGCTGGCGGGTGACGTGCGGCGCCGGAAGGCCATCGAGTGGGCCTGCGCGCAGTAGCACAGACGTAAGGGGATGCGCTCCCACACGGGGGCAACTCGACCGAACACTGGAACAGAAAGCTGCCCGGGAGTCTAGCGTTCAAACCTCCCGGGCAGTTTCTTGCTCTGGCGTGTGGACACTATACTCCCGGGCAGTTTTCTGTTCACGCTACTCATCTGTAGCTATCGGCGACAACGACGTCTACGATACCGTTTACCTGCGCAAATACATAAAAATGAGTATGAAAGATACCTATCTGTACCCATAACCCGGCGAACGGTGCGGGACGATACTTTTCACAAGGTTGCACAGTCCCCTTGAGGAAAGGAACCGCCATGGACAAAGAGGATCTGTTTGACATGTCATCTGACAGCTTGGAGGACGTCGAGCCGTTTTCCGAGCTCATGGATCTGAGTGGCAAGGTGGCGGTTGTCTCGGGCTCGGTGGGCCTGGCCCTGTTCGTGATCAACCGCCTGGCCGAGCTCGGCGCTAAGGTCGTCTTTGGTGCCCGCAGCGAGGAGTGGGGCGAGATGGCCATGGAGGCGCTCGGCGACCTCGGTCGCGAGAACGTCGTCTACCATCCCTACGACACGCGCAACGTGGCCGCCTCCGAGGAGCTCGTCAAGTTTGCCGAGGAGACCTTTGGCCCGGTTGACATCTGCGTGCCCGTTGCAGCTACCTGGCAGGCCCGCGCCTTCCTCGACATGGACGAGGAGCTCTACGACGACGTGGTCGACACCGACATGAAGGGCCAGTACTTCCTCGTGCAGGCCTGCGCCCGCTCCATGGTGCGCGCCAAGCACGGCGGCAAGGTCGTCACCATCGCGTCGGTCGCCTACCGCGGCGAGGACATGACCAAGCTCGCCATGATGACCCACTACAACGCCGCCAAGGCCGGCGTCATCGGCATGACCCGCGGCATCGCCAAGGAGCTCAAGCAGTATGGCATCAACGTCAACTGCGTCGCCCCCGGCGCCATGGTCACCCCGGGTGCCATCGCCAACTGCATGGAGACCACCGCGCGCTACGGCCAGGAGTGGCAGCACGACCAGATGAGCCTCTCCGACGCGCCGGTCGCGCAGACCCCCGACATGATGGCGCGCATGATCGTTGCCATGTGCACGGGTCTTTCCGACTTCATGTACGGCAAGGTCATCGACGTCGACGGCGGTGCCGGCCTCTCCTTCCAGGAGAAGCCCTGGAGCTACACGATGGAGGGCGGGCTGCACGCGTAGGGCCCGCGGCACGTTCATCACATTTGGTACGTTCCCGCGTTCGCGCGGGTGAGGCAAGCAAGCAAGAGAAAAAGAGAAGGGAAGCACCATGGCTATCAGCAGCAAGAGCAAGCTCAGCGAGATCCTCGAGGACGAGCGCGCCGTCGCCATCATTGACGAGTATGTCCCCGGCTTCGTCTCCAACCCCGAGCTCGGCCCCGTCAAGGGCATGAAGATCAAGACCCTCCTCAAGTTCCCGCAGGTTGGCCTGCCCAAGGAGACCGTCAACGACATCATCGCAAGGTTGGATGCCCTCGACGCATAAGTAGTTGACGCTGCGGCCGCATCTGGCGGCACCAGAGGCTCTTGTGCAGGCCACTGCGCGTACCTTGTACGCTTGGGCCTGCGGCGGGCTTCTGGCACTCGCCAGATGCGCCCTCGCTGACTTCCTTGGGCGAACAGGCGAGTGGACTAAGCATGACGTACTCGCTGAATTCCCTGACGCACGCGCGAATCACCTAGTTTTTACTGAAAGGAACAACCATGGCTGACAACTCCCATGCCGACATCTCGATGTCAACTGTCCATCGCACTCGTAAGAACCTTGCCTACCTGCAGAAGATGAAGGACACCGGCGAGAAGATCGTCCAGATGTGCCCCGCCGAGCTTGGACCCTTCTTTGCCATGGCCGCTGAGATGGTCGGCTGCGACATCTGTCGTATTCCCGACATGATGAGCCTGCGTAATGACGTCGACTACGACTTCATGAAGAAGACCTCCGGCTACACCATCCGCAAGTTCCGCGAGTACTGCAAGATCATCCACATCAACTACTACATGCCCGCCCCCACCTACGCTACCGGCGAGCAAGCCGTGCGCTGGGGCTCCGAGTGGACCTTCGACGGTGCCGACTCCATGCTTGCCATGGGCGTCACCAACAACGTCCTCAAGATGATGAGCGACAACTACGTGCCCACCTATGGCCACATCGGCGCCATCTCCGGCTGGCAGACCAACGCCACCGGCTACAAGCGCGTCGGCAAGACCGCCGAGGACGCCTTCCGCATCTTCAAGTGGGGCTACGAGTACCAGGAGAACGGCATGGGCGGCATGACCATCGAGCTCACGCCGATGGAGGTCTCCCAGAAGATCGCCGAGACCCTGCGCGTGCCCGTCGTATCCATCGCCGGTGGCGCCCCCTGCGACGGCTCCGAGATGGTCGACATGGACACCTTCGGCGTCATGCCCAAGGCTGCAAGCCACGCCAAGACCTATGCCGAGCTGCTGCCGTTCCTGTGCGAGGCCTACATGGGCTGGCTCGAGGACGTCCGCGAGGGCGACTACCCCGAGGAGAAGCACGGCTACCACATGGATCCCGAGGAGCTCGAGAAGTTCAACAAGATGATGGACGAGTTCGAGGCGTAGGAGAGCGTTCTCACGTTAGCTAGTGCATCCAGCACTTCAGAGGGCGGCGCATCCAAGCGGGTGCGCCGCCCCTTTCCCCATGATGCCCGCGGCGCTACCCAAGCAAGGAAGCGAATCCCGCGAGCACATCCCAATAGTGCAGGGCGAGCATGGTGCCGCCAAGCACCGTGAGCACGACGCCCGTCACAAGCCCTACCGTGCGGTTGTCCACTCGGTTGGCAAAGCGGGCGGATCCCAGCGAGAAGACCGTGGCCGTGGCGGCACAGAGGACGAGAGCACCGGCGCGCTCGGTCACGATGGCGGGATGGATGAGGATGTGCGAGACGCTGGCGATGAGCGCGGTGAAGGTCATGATGAAGGTGCTCGTGCCCACAGCGCTCTTGAGGTCCATGTGCAAAAAGACTGTGAACACCACAAGCATCATCATGCCGCCGCCCGTGCCCACAAAGCCCGTGCCAAAGCCGATGGTGAGGCCGAAGAAGAGCGAGATGGCAATGCCCTTGGCATCGAGCCTCTCGCCATGCGCGGCGGTGTCCTCGCGCGTGGTGTCGGGCTTTACGAGGAAGCGTATGCCAATGAAGAACGTGAGGAAGAGCGTGAACGCCCCCAGTACCACATTGCCGGCAACCCACGCGGCGTAGCTGCCCACCGTGCACATGCACAGGATGCAAATGAGCATGATCCAGCCTCGACGAAGGTCAATGTTGCCGTGTCGCCAGTAGGTCCAGGTGGTGACCGCCGAGCCCAGGATGTCGGAGGCAAGCGCGATGGCGGTTGCCTGATAGGCGCCCGTCTCGCCCGCGAATGACGGGCAGAGGGTGATGAGCACGGGCACCATCACCGTGGCGGCCGAAAGACCAGCGAGACCGGTTCCGATGCCCGCGAGCGCGGATGCGAGTATGAGTACGAGCGGCTCCACGTCTGTCCTTTCTCTCGACGTTAGCTGGTTGCAATGATACTGAAAGACGCGGCCAATACGCAGTTTTCGGCATATGCTCGCGTTGCGGCTGCGTGTACCATCTTTGGAGAGTCTGAGCGAGGGAGGACGTTATGGGCAACGCGGCGATCGACGAGCGCAAAAAGGCGCTGAGGGCGCAGCTTAAGCAGGTGCGCAGGGACCTGGGAGCCGATGGTCGGGCTGCGGCCGATGCGGGCATCGAGACCAACGTGTTGGCGCTGCCCGAGTTTGCCGACGCAGAGGTCCTGCTGGCCTACTTGGACTTTGGACCAGAGGTGCGCACGCGTGGCATTATTCAGGCTGCTTGGGACGCTGGCAAGGTGGTGGCTCTGCCCTGGTGCGTGCCCGGTACCCATGAGATGCGCTGGTACAAGGTGAGGGGCTTTGACGCGCTGGTCAAGAGCAAGCTGGGGATGGACGAGCCGGTCCCAGACGCTGCCAACGAACAGCTGCTCAACACGGGCGAGCGCATGCTGGCACTGGTCCCAGGCCTCACCTTTGACGGGGAGGGCCATCGCTTGGGCTATGGAGGCGGCTTCTACGACACGTTTCTTGCCAAGTTTGACGGCGTCTCCGTTGGCCTTTGCCGCGAGACGGCATGGAGTGCCGACCTGCTCGCCGAAGGCGTCATCGACGCGCACGACCTGCCTGCGCAGATTGTCGTGACCGAGCGTCGCGTGGTACGGGTGTCGCGCTGATATTGGCTCACCGCACAGGGACCGCCGGTCTAACTGTAAGCCACCCTATTTCACTTTTGAGTAGACGAAAGCGCCCAATCGTATGTCGCAGGGTAACGTTTTCTCGCGTATCATCAATGTGACAAGGTGGAACTAAGGGCGGGAGTCGGCATGAAGATCTCTGGTAGGCATCTATTGGTTGTTGTGGCCATGTGCGGCCTTTTGGCTTCTGGGGTGGGCCTGGTCACAAACGTGGCTGGCCTCTTCTTTACTCCGGTGTCCGAGGAGTTTGGGGTCCTTCGTGGGCAGGTGAGCCTCATGCTCACCATCACCAACATCTCGTTTGCCTTTGGTGGCATGATCGCTCCGCGACTGCTTACCGAGAAGACCCTCAAGCCGTTGCTCATTGGTGCCACGATCGTTAATGTGGCTGCCACCGTTGGCTTCTCCTTCTGCCCCGGCATCACGCCCATGTACGTGCTGTGCGTTGTGCGCGGGTTGGCCGCTGGCATGGTCGGATTCGTCTTTGTGACCTCGGTCATCAATCGCTGGTTTGTGACAAACGTCGCCCTGGCGTCGAGCATCGCCATGGCGTGCAGTGGTCTTGCCGGCGCGCTCTTCTCACCCATCGTCAACGGCATCATTGGCGGCGTCGGCTGGCGCATGGGATATGTGGCCATTGCCGCCTTCACCGTTGTGCTCAACCTCCCGGCCATCCTGCTGCTGCCCTCGCTCGACCCCCAGACGGCGGGACTTGAGGCCCTTGGCGCAGGCACGGTGGCCGACGAGCCCAAGGCCGCCAGCTCGTCGGCAGCTGCCGCCGCCGCTCCGGTGAGCCTCATTCTTCTTGGTGCGGTCATCGGGTATGCCGTGCTCGCCACCTCGGTGACCTCGATTCCGCAGTTCTTCCCCGGCATGGCCGAGAGCTATGGCTTTGGCGCGGCGCTCGGCGCGTCGATGCTCTCGGCGTCGATGGTCGCAAACAGCCTAGGAAAGATCGTGCTCGGCGCGCTCATCGATCGCTTGGGCACCCGCATCTCCACGCTGATCTATGCAGCGGTCGTTGCCGCCTCCCTGGTCATGCTCCTCATTATCCGCAGCCCCCAGATGCTCATTGTGGCTGCTGCAATGTGTGGTCTTTGCTACTCGCTGGGTACCGTGGCCATCACCATGATCACGCGCGACGCCTTTGGTGTTGCCAACTACGACAAGACCTATCCCACCATTAGCCTGGCGGGCAACTTTGCCAACGCCATCTTCTCCTCTGTGGTGGGCTTCATGTACGACTTCTCGGGTGGCTATGTGCTTCCCATCATCGTGCTGCTCGCATGCCTCGGCGCAGCCGTGGCAGCCATGCTCTACGTGTACTCGCACAGAGCGGAGGCCGCTGCCTAAGCCGCCCAAAGAGCGCGGCGCATTGCCCATTGGACAAAACTGCCAATTGCATGCCGGATCACTTGTGACGTTTTGACGTTGCCAAGTGGTCCGGCGTCGCGTTACTGTGGTTCACGTCAATCGTACCGACAAAATGTCGGAATTCAGGTACGAAACATGCTCATATTTGAGTATGCAAGCGCTTGCCGATTGTAGGTACGCTTGACGTTGTACAGCTAGGGTGTGTTGGCACTGCAAGTTCTGAAGTATTGCGGTATTGCATGGTCTCATGACGAAAGTGCAGCACCAACGCAGCGTTGTATGGGGGACAATAGGGCTACCAGCAAAATGCGATAGCCCCGAGAAAAAGGAGCAAGGATGGCAGATTACAAGAGCGACATCGAGATCGCGCAGGAAGCCACAATGCTTCCCATTAGTGAGGTTGCGGCAAAGGCCGGCCTCACCGAGGACCAGCTCGAGCACTACGGCAAGGTCAAGGCAAAGGTCGACATCAACTCGATGAAGGACATGCCCTCCAGGGCCAAGCTCATCCTAGTTACCGCTATCAACCCCACTCCCGCAGGCGAGGGCAAGACCACCACGTCCGTTGGCCTTGCTGACGCCATGAACCTCACCGGGCGCCAGACGATGCTCTGCCTGCGCGAGCCCTCCCTGGGCCCCGTGTTTGGCGTCAAGGGCGGCGCTGCCGGCGGTGGCTATGCCCAGGTCGTCCCCATGGAGGACATCAACCTGCACTTCACCGGCGACTTCCATGCCATTGGTGCCGCAAACAACCTCATTGCAGCCATGCTCGACAACGCCATCAAGTGGGACAACAAGCTCAACATCGACCCGCGTCGCGTCATCTGGCGCCGCTGCGTCGACATGAACGACCGTCAGCTCCGAAATGTCGTGGACGGCATGGGTGGCATCCCTGACGGCGTGCCCCGCCAGGACGGCTTTGACATCACCGTTGCCTCCGAGGTCATGGCTGCCTTCTGCCTGGCCACTGACCTCGACGACCTCAAGGCTCGCTTGGGCCGCATGGTCGTTGCCTACACCTACGACCGCAAGCCCGTCACCGTGCACGACCTCAACGCCGAGGGTGCCTGCACGGCCCTGCTCAAGGATGCCATCAAGCCCAACCTGGTGCAGACCCTTGAGAACAACCCCGCATTTGTGCATGGCGGCCCGTTTGCCAACATCGCCCACGGCTGCAACTCGGTGATGGCCACCACTACTGCCATGAAGATGGCCGACTACGTGGTGACCGAGGCTGGCTTTGGCGCTGACCTTGGTGCCGAGAAGTTCCTCGACATCAAGTGCCGTGCCACGGGCCTCACCCCCAGCGCCGTGGTCATCGTCGCCACCGTGCGCGCCCTCAAGTACAACGGCGGCGTGCCCAAGAGCGAGCTCACCACCGAGAACCTCGAGGCGCTCGAGGCCGGCATGCCCAACCTGCTGCAGCACGTGAGCAACATCAAGGACGTCTACGGCCTGCCTTGCGTCGTTGCCATCAACGCCTTCCCGACCGACACCAAGGCCGAGCTCGACCTCGTCGAGGCTAAGTGCAAGGAGCTGGGTGTGAACGTGGCCCTCTCCGAGGTGTGGGCCAAGGGCGGCAAGGGCGGCGTGGCGCTGGCCGACGAGGTCGTGCGCCTCTGCGACGAGCCGAGCGAGTTCCACTTCTCCTATGACCTGGACCTCTCCATCGAGGAGAAGCTCGAGGCCATTGCCACCAAGATCTACCACGCCGACGGCGTTGACCTGGTGGGTTCCGCTCGCAACCAGCTCAAGCAGCTCGAGGACCTGGGCTTCGGTGGCCTGCCCATCTGCATGGCCAAGACCCAGTACTCCTTCACCGACGACCAGAACAAGCTTGGCGCCCCGCGTGGGTGGCGCCTCACCGTGCGCAACCTCAAGATCAGCGCTGGCGCTGGCTTCATCGTGGCGCTCACGGGCGACATCATGACGATGCCTGGTCTGCCGCGCGTCCCGGCCGCCGAGAAGATCGACGTCACCGCCGACGGCAAGATCGTGGGCCTGTTCTAGGCAACTTCCTGCCTCCCGCGCGTCGATTTGCGCGGGAGGCCTTTAGGATGCACCAACATGCACTCATTGGTTAGACAAGCTTCTGTCTCCCCATAAGAGGGAGGGGACAGGGGGCTGGTATCTCTTAGGCAAATTTGGGGCAGGCATGCTCCTTTGGCAAGATTCTGAAGACTTGGGGTGAGCTGGATGGTTAAGGACGAGATGCTGGTTGGTTTCATTGACGTGCTCGCTTCTGCGGCGCCTACGCCTGGCGGTGGTGGGGCCTCGGCCGTTGCTGGCTCCATGGGCGCAGCTCTGGGCGAGATGGTGGCCAACCTCACAACTGGCAAGAAGCGCTACGCGGACGTTCAGGATCGCATCGACGAGATCATCCCCAAGATGGAGGACATCCGCTCTCGCCTCATTGACCTTGCCCAGGCAGACGCCGAGGCCTTTGAGCCGCTCTCAAAGGCCTATGGTCTTCCGCGCGCAACTGAGGAGGAGCGCGCCCACAAGGCCGAGGTCATGGAGGCCGCCCTGCGTGTGGCCTGCGAACCGCCCTACCAGATCATGGAGACCATCTGCGAGGCAATCGATGTGCTCGAGGAGCTCTCGGTCATTGGCACGCGCATTGCCATTTCGGACGTGGGCGTTGGTGCGGCGTTCTGCTCGGCAGCGCTCAAGGGTGCCAGCCTCAACGTGTTCATCAACGCCAAGTCGATGACCGACCGCGAGTATGCCGACGAGCTCGTTGCCCGCACCCAGGCGCTGCTCGATGACGGCTGCGCCAAGGCCGACGAGACCTTCAAGAAGGTCGAGCGCGGCATTCGCTGGGGCAAGTAGGACAAGAAACCGCTAAAGCTTAGGCGCCACGTTACATGGCGCCTTTCGTGTAGAGGAGACATCACCATGGCAGAGCAACTCCTTGGACTTCCCGTTGCCAACGCCCTCTCGGAGCGCGTCGCCGCTCGGGCCGCCGAGCTTACCAAAGGTGGCGTGACGCCCACCCTCGCCATCATTCGTGTGGGCGAGCGCGATGACGACCTCTCTTACGAGCGCGGGGCCCTCAAGCGCTGCGAGAAGGTTGGCGTTGCGGTCAAGCGCTTCGTGCTTGCGGCAGATTGCACGCAAGAGGAGCTCATGGCAGCAATCGCCGAGGTCAACGCCGACAGCTCGATTCACGGCTGCCTCATGTTTAGGCCGCTCCCCAAGACCCTCGACGAGCAGGCGGCCTGCGCGGCCCTCGACCCTGCCAAAGACGTGGACTGCATCACCGAGGGCTCGCTCTTTGGCGTCTTTGCCAACCGCAAGGTTGGATTTGCCCCCTGCACCGCAGAGGCCTGCATCGAGATTCTTGACCACTATGGCTACGAGCTGTCTGGTGCCAATGTCACCGTTGTTGGTCGCTCGCTGGTCATTGGCAAGCCGGTGAGCATGATGCTCCAGGCGCGCAATGCCACCGTCACTATGTGCCACACACGCACGCGTGACCTCGCCGCCGAGTGCCGCAAGGCCGAGATCCTTGTGGTGGCTGCGGGCCACATCGGGACTGTTGGGGCCAGTGCGGTTGCGCCGGGTCAGGTTGTCATCGATGTTGGCATCAACTGGGACGAGTCTGCGGGCAAACTCTGCGGCGATGTGTCATATGATGAGGTGGAGCCCATTGTTGCAGCCATCACGCCAGTTCCGAGAGGCGTGGGCAGCGTGACGACGGCGGTGCTCGCCAAGCACGTGGTAGAGGCGGCCGAGCGTCAGCAGGGCTAGGGAAGCAAGCAAGAGGGACGGGCCCCGTACGGAGCCCGTCTTTGAGCCTAAGGGGGAGGCCGTAATGACCGATGAGCTGCGCTATCGCGCGCTTGACAAGCCACGCGTCGAGGCGGCGGTCCGAGAGTTTCTTGCCGCGATAGGCGAGGACCCAGACCGCGAGGGGCTACTGGGAACGCCCGACCGTGTTGCGCGCGCATGCGAGGAGATCTTTGGCGGCATGCAGGAGGACCCGAGCGTCCATCTGCTCAAGCAGTTCCACGAGCCTGGCAACGAGAACATGGTTGTCGTGCGCGATATCCCGTTCTCGTCGATGTGCGAGCATCACCTGCTACCCTTCACGGGTCGTGCCCACATCTGCTACCTGCCGCGCGATGGCAAGGTGACCGGCCTCTCCAAGCTCGCCCGCTGCGTCAATGGCTACGCGCATCGCCCACAGCTGCAGGAGCGTCTCACCCAGCAGATCGCCGACGCGGTTGAGGACCGCCTCGATCCGCACGGAGTCCTTGTGGTGCTGCAAGCCGAGCACAGCTGCATGTGCATGCGTGGCATCAAGGCGTCGGGCAGCCTCACAGTGACGAGCGCCGTGCGCGGGTTCCTCCGCACCGACGCAAAGGCTCGCGAGGAGGCCCTGCGCCTCATTGGGATGGGCGGTGACCTGCGATGACCAACAACGAGGTAGCCGCCATCAGGCCAGACGCGCTGGCCGGTGCCGCCGTGCTCACCAAGGCCATCTCGGTGGGGGAGGGCAAGGCCTCCATGTCCACCAAGAGGTCCTTTGTCCTTGCCATGCTCGCCGGCCTGTTCATTGGCATCGGTGGCATGTTCATGACGCTCGTAAAGAGCGACGCGACCCTTGGCTTTGCGGCCTCGTCGGTTTTGGGCGGCCTTGCGTTCTCGCTTGGCCTCTTTGCCGTCCTCGTTGCCGGCGCCGAGCTCTTTACCGGCAACAACCTCATGGTGCTGGGGACCCTCAAGGGGCGCTACGGCGTGGCCAAGCTCCTGCGGAGCTGGCTCGTTGTGTACCTGGGCAATCTCTGTGGGTCGCTGCTCCTCGTGGCCGTGCTCACGCTGGCCAACTTTGCTGGCATGAACGGCGGTGCGGTTGGCACCACGATGATCTCTGTGGCCGCGGGCAAGTGCGCGCTGCCGTGGACGGTGGCCTTCGGCAGGGCCATCATGTGCAACGTGCTGGTGTGCCTTGCGGTGTGGATGGGCTTTGCGGCCCGCACGGTCACCGACAAGTTCCTGTGCGCCGCCGCTCCCGTCTGCGCGTTTGTGGCCTGCGGTTTTGAGCACTGCGTGGCTAACATGTACTTCATTCCTATGGGCATGATGGCCCTGTCAGCCGGTGCCGTTCCGGCTGAGGGCGTTAACTTGGCGGCTCTTACCATGGGTGGCATGCTCTCTAACCTCTCTGCCGCAACGATCGGAAACATCGTTGGCGGTGCGGTGCTCTTTGCCGGTCTCTATTGGCTCGCGTATGGACAGGAGCGCTAGATGTACGCATTGCAGTGCGAGGCCGCCTTCGACAGCGCCCACTTTCTCACCGACTACTACGGAAAGTGCGAGAACCTTCACGGACATCGCTGGCGCATTGTTGTGACCATCGCCCAAGAAGAGCTGCAAAAGGAGGGCACCATGCGCGACATGGTGCTTGACTTTGGCGTTTTCAAAAAGGCCGTGCGCGACCTTGCCAAGACGCTCGACCACACCTTCCTCATTGAGGAGGGTTCTCTGGCACCGCAGACTATGGAGGCGCTTGAGGCCGAGGGGTTCTCTTTGACCGTGCTCCCCTTTAGGACTACGGCCGAGAACCTTGCCCGCTATGTGGGCGAACAGCTCATTGGACAGGGGTATCCGGTGAGCGAGGTCGAATGCGACGAGACCCCTAACAATCGGG
>CADCHF010000042.1 GCA_902801175.1 uncultured Coriobacteriaceae bacterium
TCTACCCCGAGGAGAGCCTGTAAGCGACAGTCTTGTTGCCCCATTGAGGGCGTGTCAGGGGGACGCGCGCTTTGCCGCTCCTAAGTCTGACTGACTTGCCGGGAGGTGTGTCAGGGGGACGTACACTTTGACACACTCAGTCATACCGTAGGTTGGGGCACATCCGAGTGTGTCAAAGTGTACGTCCCCAGGACACACCCCATCCCGACAGCCTGAGAAGTGCGTCATAGAGAACGTCCCCCTGACACACCGGATCCGGTGGCTATGATTGGCTAGCAGGCCTTGACTGCTTGGCGCAGCTCGTTGGCCTTTTCGGTCGACTCCCAGGTGAAGTCTGGGTCGTTGCGGCCAAAGTGGCCATAGGCGGCCGTCTTCTCAAAGATGGGCCTGCGAAGCTTGAGGTCGCGGATGATTGCGCCGGGACGCAGGTCAAAGACCTCCTGCACCGCGCGGGTGATATCCGCCTCGCTTGCCGTTGCGGTGCCAAAGGTGTCCACCATGACCGAAAGCGGGCGGCTCACGCCAATGGCATAGGCAAGCTGGACCTCGCAGCGCTTGGCAAGACCCGCAGCCACCACGTTCTTCGCAACCCAACGGGCGGCGTAGGCTGCGGAACGGTCGACCTTGGTGCAGTCCTTGCCGCTAAAGGCACCGCCTCCATGACGGCCCATGCCACCGTAGGTGTCCACCACGATCTTTCGCCCGGTGAGGCCCGTGTCACCCATGGGACCACCCACCACAAAGCGGCCGGTCGGGTTCACAAAGATCTCGGCGCCATCCCAAGCGATACCCACCTCGTTAAGAACAGGGGCAATGACCTGCGCAATCATGTCCTCGCGAATCTGCGCGACCTCGACCTCCGGCGCATGCTGGGTCGAGACGACCACTGCCGTGACCTCAACAGGAACGTCGTCCTCGTAGCGCACCGTGACCTGGGTCTTGCCGTCGGGACGAAGATAGGAAAGCGTGCCGTCCTTGCGCACCTCGGTCAGGCGCATCGCCATGCGCTGCGCCAGGTAGATGGGCATGGGCATGAGGGCGTCGGTCTCGTCGCTCGCGTAGCCAAACATCATGCCCTGGTCGCCGGCACCAACGAGGTCGATGGGGTCGGTGGTGCGGCCCGCCTGCGCGTCGTAGCTCTCGTCGACGCCTTGGGCAATGTCGGGGCTCTGGTCGTGAATCATGTTGATGACGCCGCAGGTCTCGCAGTCAAAGCCGTACTTGGCGCGGTCGTAGCCAATGCGGCGCACCGTGTCGCGCACGATCTTCTGCACGTCGACGTAGGCCTGGGTGCGAATCTCGCCAGCAACGATCACCGAACCGGTGGTGACGAAGGTCTCGCATGCGCAGCGAACGTTGTCAACGCACGCCGGCACGCCCGTGGGTGAGATGTAGCCCTCGGACTCAAGCCGCGTCTCCTTCTCGAGGATAGCGTCAAGGATGGCGTCCGAGATCTGATCGCACATCTTGTCGGGATGTCCCTCGGTCACGGACTCCGAAGTAAAGAGATAGGAACGACCTGCCATGGGGTTGCCCCCTTTCTGCACCGCTGCACGGGTGCCTTTTGGGAGCAAAAAGCCCCCATTGCCTATGGGGGCTCCGCAGTGGCGCTGTGAACTCCCCCGTCTTCCAGGCTGCAAGCGCAACCTGCCGAGAATTGGCACCGTTCCCCCCTGGGTGGTTGCCGGAGCGTCATCGGGCTCGGTCCCTCGGCTCTATGCGCCATATGCGGCGCCTCTTGACGAGTGGGTTAAGCCTATTGCAACAGGCATGGTTTGTAAACCGCACACCGCTCCTCCATGAGCGCGGAGTGGAGTTTGTCCGCATCATTTGTGCCTGTAAAAACGCATAAACCGGAGACATGCAGCGTACTCACGGCAACAGTTATGCAAAAAGGTTTGACAGAGCCCGAGCCGCGCAGGTCAACGTAGGTGCCCGCAGAGCGCCTCACTCAACAGTGAAGGGCTCGCCCTCAACGCCCACGCCGCGCACGATCATGTCGAGCAGACCCGTGGTGATGGCGTCAACGGAATCGGTCCCGCCACCAGCGACAACTGCCATGGAGCTTGCAATCAGGCCGCCCGTGGCAAAGACCGCGGCAACGCTCGTGTCAACGTCCTCGCGAACGAGCCCCTCCGCCTTGGCGCGCTCAAGCTGGCTGGCAAGGACCTTGGCCACGCGCTCAAAACGGGAGGTCACCTGGGGAAGGGACCCGTCCTTTGTCCCGGCAAGCTCGTAGGTCATGGCAAGAGAGAGCGGACTTCCCGCCCGCAGGCGACGCACGAACGAGGCATAGAGGAGGCTCAGGGCCTCGCGGGCCGAGCCTGCCTCGGCCGCCAGCTGCTCGGTGGCGTCTACAAGGTTGTCGACCGACTCGTCAAAGATGGCCGCAATGAGCTCGTCCTTGTCGGCAAAGTAGTAGTAGAGAGAGCCCTTGGACATCTGGCAGCGATCCGAGACCTCGCTCATCTGAAAGCCTGTGTTGCCGCGCTCGACCATGAGCTCGCTTGCGGCCTCCATGATGCGCTGGCGCGTCTTGACGCTCTTGCGCGTCTTTGAGGACGAGCGGAGGCGCTCGCGGCCTTGCGCAAGCTGCTCGCCCACCATGTCGTGCGCCTTGTTGCGCGCGGCGCGAACGGTGCCAACGAGCTCGGCGGCTCCCTCTTCGTTGATCAGTGCCATGGTCTCTCCTCGCCTATCCTTCCCAAACCGTAGCATCAAACTGGGCATTCGATATAGGTGGCTTTCTGCCGAGCGTTGGGTGCAAGAAAAGCGCTTTGCCCCATAGAGAGCCAGATCGCTCAAAAGAGAATCCGCCTGTTGAGACAAGCACTCCCTGCAAAATTCTTCGTTGTTGCACTGACCTGAAGACACAGAGTGGTGCGACAACGAAGAATTTCGCATATGGGGAACAGGTCGCCGCAGACCCGCCCAATCAAAAAGGGTCCGTCCGACGCGACTCGGACGGACCCTCGCTCAATGCCTTTGAGCAGGCAAGTGGCTTACAGGTCGACGAGAGGATGCAGATCCATCATCGTGACCACGCGCTTGCGGCCAGCCACCAGGCACGTGATGCCAAAGGACACGGCAGCAAAGCCCAGGAGCGCGGCAACGGAGGGCCCGATGAGCGACAGATCGATGCCACGCATTGCCTGGCGCAGCGCCTGCACCACATAGGTCATCGGGAGATACGGGCTCATGTCCTGGAAGATCTTGAACTCGGTCTCAATCGGGAAGGTGCCGGCCGCCGTCGTGAGCTGGAGCATCAGCAAGACCACGGCCACAAACTTCCCAGGGAAGCCAAACAGTGCCGTAATCATCTGGATCATCGTGCAGAATACCGCACTCGCCAAGACGATGAGCAGGTAGTACGCCAGCGGATGGTCAACCTGGATGCCGCACCCATACTGGATGGTGGCGCCAAGCAGAATCGACTGGATGAGCCCCACCAAGAGCCAGGGCACAATACCGTCAAAGGCGCAGATCACAGGGTTGGCACCGCTCATGATCAGACGGTTGTTGAGTGGCTTGAGCAGGAAGGTCATGACCAGCGAGCCCACCCAGAGGCCCAAGGCAATGAAGTACGGGGCAAAGCCGGAGCCGTAGTTTGCAACCGACGTGTAGTACTGCTGGTCAAACTCAACGGGCTCGCTCATCATCGAGGCACGCTGGTCAGAGCCCTCGGTGGCACTGGCGACCTTGTCCACGCCGTCACCAAGGCCATCGGCAAGCTCATGGCTGCCGTCCTTGGCGGTGGCCAGACCATCGGTCAGCTCATGCGAGCCGTCATCGAGCTTCTTGAGGCCGTCGGTCAGAGCCGCAGAGCCATCGGCCGCAGTTGTGAGGCCGTCTGTGAGCGTAGACGAGCCATCGTGGAGCTGGTCAAGCCCGGAAGCAAGCGCGGCAGACCCGCTCTTGGCAGAGCCAAGGCCGTCGGTCAGCTTGGAGGAACCCAGGTAGAGCGTTCCCAGACCGCTCCTGAGAGCGGCGGCACCGGTCTGCGCACCAGAGAGTCCATTAGCCAAGGCAGAGGAGCCGGTGTAGAGCTGGCCAAGGCCGTTGGCAAGCGCAGCGGATCCATCCTCGGCGCTCTGCGCACCCTCGAGGGCCTTCTTCCAACCCTGCTCGGTCAGCTGGTCGGCACCATTGGCGGCATCTGTCATAGACTGGTCGACCGTGGTTGCGCCTGCCGCAAGCTGGCTTGCGGCAAGGTGAAGCGTTGGCACACCGTCGTCCGCGCCGTCCTCGGTAAGCGTGTGCACCAGCGCGGCCACACCGTCGGACACCCCTTGCGCGCCGGCTGCAAGCTGTTTGACTTGATCAACCTTGCCCGAAAGTCCCCCGAGCATCTTGGCGGCACCAGAAACGAGAGAGTTGGACGAGTCGATGAGTCCCTGGGCGGCACCAACGATGGAGTCGAGCTTGTCTGCCCCCTCCTGGATTGCATCGAGGTCGCTGCCCACAGCCTCGAGGTCAGATGACAGGGCCTCGAGCTTGGAGCTCATTGCAGCCACCGAGCCGAGCACCTGGTCAACCTCACCCTTGAGGCCACTTGCGCCTTCCTGTGTTGCCGACGCGGCCTGGCTGGCGCCATAGGCCGCCTGACTCGCCCCAAGCGCAGAGGTCGACGCATCGGACAGCTTGGACTGAAGCTCGCTGTATGTTGCCGGGTCAATGACGTAATTGCCGTTCTCGTCGGTGGAGAGCCCACCGAGCAGATCGCAAGCACCAGAAACGCTCGTAGCGGCCGCATCGGCAGCACCTTGGGCCGTGTCGGCATAGCTCTTTGCCGTGCCTGCACCATCGGCGATGTCACCCAGGGCACTTGACGCTCCACCCAGCTGGTCGGGCAGCGCGGAGAGCGCGTCTTTAACCGCAGAGGCATCTGCCGCCGCGGCCCCCGCATGCTCCTTGAGCTGAGTGCCGGCTCCGTTAAGCGACCCCATGAGCTCGCCCGCCTGCTCGTTGATGCCATCGAGCTGGGTCTGCAGACCCTGCACGGAGCCCGCCATTCCGGCAATCTGATCGCTCAGCCCGCCAAGCTCGTCGCTCACCTGCTGGGTTCCGCCTGCCACAGCCTGAGCGCCTGCGTTTAGCTTGGAGAGGTCTGCGGACTTGGCGTCGAGCGCGCTCACGAGACCCGTCGCCCCCTGAGCGAGCTTGCTCGAGCCCTGTTGCTGCAGCTGGTGCAGGCCAGCCGCGAGCTCGCCCGACTTGACCGAGCCATCGCTCAGGCCGTCGACGAGCTTCCCAAGGCCCGTGTCGAGCGTCGATGCACCATCGGCCGCGGTCTTTAGATTGTCAGAGATTGTCTTGGCGCCGTCTGTAGCATCCTTGGTCCCGTCAGCGAGCTGCTGAGCGCCGTCTGAGGCGCTCTTGAGACCCTCGGTGATCTGCGCGGACCCATCCGCGGCATCAATGGTGCCCGCGGCGAGCGTGTGCGCGCCATCCCGCGCACTGCCAAGTCCCTGAGTAATAGTGCTTGAGCCGTCCTTGGCAGAGTCGAGCCCGTTTCCAAGCCGCTCGGAGCCATCGAGCGCGCTGTCAAGGCCGTCCGAGATCTTGGAAGAGCCGTTGTGCGCATCGTCAAGGCCGTCCGCGAGCACAGTCGCCCCATCGGCAGCGACCTTGATCGACTCGCCCGTGTCCTCGATCTTGTCAAAGATCTCGACATAGTAGTTCTCGCCAATTGCATAGTTGGTCTCGGCTGTTACCTGGCGCATCACCGACGCGCCAAGAATGGACGAGAGATAGTTGTTTGCCTCGTTGGCCACCATAACGAGGCGGGCCTGCTGGGGCTTGGAGCCATCGGCGGAGGCCACCTTGGCCGAGAAGTCGCTCGGAATCACGATCTTGTTGTAATAGCGGCCGGCCTCAAGACCCGCCTGAGCCTCGTTGTCGTCCACAAAGCTGTAGTCGAGCGCGGCCGAGTCCTTGAGCGCTTCAACGAGGTCATCGCCCGCATGCACCTGCTTGCCGTCCTTGGTGGTGACGGGAACGTCCTCGTTGACCACGGCAACGGGCAGCGTGTCCAGGCTGCCATACGGGTCATAGAAGGCCATGAGGTAGAGGGCGCCGTAGATGAGCGGGATGAGCGCAATGCCCAGCATCGCGATTTTCATGCCCGTGTTAGCGCGCGCCGAATGAAAGTCAAGGAGGGAGAAGCGGAGCCCCCTAAACGGATTGGACATCTTTCGTTACGCCACCTTTCCTGCCTGGTCTTTATGCATCCAGGCACTCTGCTGGGCGCGAGCCTCGTCTGTGATGCAGGCCACGTTGTCAAAGCGAGCAGCTAGGTCATAGTCGAGGACACCGCACACGACCGTTACGCCGCGCTCGTGGGCAAGCTCACAGAGCCTCTCTGCCAGACAGATCGACTCGTGCTCCGTCATGTCGCGCTCGATGTCGTCCACCACAAGGATCTTTGGGTCGTGCGCCATTGCAAGAGCGATGCCAAGCACGTTGTATGATGGCCGCGGCAGGTCCTCAATGATCTGGTCGGCAACGTCACCCAGGCCCCACTCACGACAAAACTCCAAGGTAGCCGCCTTGTTTGACGGCTTTCCGGCAAGGCCCAGCTCGGCCGAGACGATTGCGCGGACCTTGAGCACGCGCTCAACGTCGTTGACATTCTCAAAGAACGCCAGGGCCGCATGCTTGCGCACCCTTCGCATGCCAGCGAGCGTGCGGACATCTTGTCCGCCTACCATGCAGCTTCCCGACGAGGGACGCATGCGCCCTGCCAACGTGAGCAAGAGCTCGGTCTTGCCGCCCTTGTCCTGCGCGCACACCGCCGACGCCTCTGCCCTGTTAAAGGCAAGGTCAACGTTTTGGTATGCCTTCATACGAAGGTCGGCGAGAGATAGCTGATGCGCTTCGATGTAGGACCTGCCAACAGTGGCTGGCCCCAAATCTTGCCTCTTGGTGAGGTCCATCTGCTTCCTCCAATCAACAACGCCACCCAGTGGGCGGCCTTAGGTCGTTGCTAGTCTATGCCGTTGTTTCCCTATTTTTGAATCAGTTTCAAATATAGTGTTTTTTTCAAATACTTTTCAGAAATAAGTTGAGAAGTCCCCTGGCCGTATCAATTGGGCGGAATGCATCACTCGCCCCAACCGAGCGAGGTCCTATCCAAAAGGATCACGTTTCAAATGAAAAATGGAGCGATATGCTTGGGAACCCGGGCAGCCAAAAGACGCGTTTTTACACTGAGGGTCTAGCCTCTCAGCGCACGCCACCGCCGCGGCGCTCCGCTGAAAGCGTCTGCACAAGGCCCCAAACTCCCAGAGCCAGACAGATCAAGTGTGGGATGAGTGCACCCACAAGCAGCACGATGGCAACGGCGCCGCCGGCACTTGACGCTGCACTGGACAAGGCCAGGGCGATACCCAGCATGGGCTCCTCCCCCTGATATGGGACCGCCCCCGCACTTTGCGAGGTGTTGACCAGCGCCGCACCAAGCGGCAGGCAATACAGCACTGTCCATGCCAGCTCTGCGAGCACGAACGGCAACCGCAGGCCAGCGTGGCTGCGTGACAGAGAAGCCAGCACGGTACTCGCAGCGCTGGCAACAGAGAGAACAATCATGGAAATGGGGACCGCGCTTGCGGATCCCGATGTGGAGAAGCCATCCAGCACACTGGCAAGCACGATGAAGCATACGAGCGCAGCGGTCAGGCCCTGCACAATACCAGCCACGACATAGCGCCTCATCACTCAGCTCCCAATGCTCATATCCCTGTGGCCACAGGCCCATCACTGCTCGATTGTAGCTGAGTATCCTTTGCCCAATCCCTCCATTGTGCGCACCTCGCACGGTTTTGGTCCCAAAGCCCGCGGCTCGTCTATACTGGACAGGTTTACCAGCACCCGATTGAGAGGCATCATCTTGAGCAGCAGCAACACCCCGGTGCGCGTGCGCTTTGCGCCCTCCCCCACCGGCAAGCTTCACATTGGCGGCGCCCGCACCGCCATCTATAACTGGGCCTTCGCCCGTGCCAATGGCGGCACCTTTATCCTGCGCATCGACGACACCGACCCAACCCGCTCCACCGACGAGAACACCCAGATCATCCTGCGCGCTATGCGTTGGCTTGGTCTTGACTGGGACGAGGGCCCCGAGGTGGGTGGCGACTTTGGTCCCTACTGGCAGACCGAGTGCCTGCCGCTCTATCGTGAGGCAGCCGAGAAGCTCGTGGCCGAGGGTAAGGCCTACTACTGCTTCTGTACGCCCGAGAAGCTCGAGGCCGACCGCCAGGCAGCCAAGGAGCGCAAGGACCCCTTCCAGGGCTACCAGCGCACCTGCCGCGACATTGACCCCGCCGAGGCCCAGGCCCGCGTTGACGCAGGCGAGCCCTACACCATCCGCATCAAGGTGCCGCTCGACCGTGGCGACGTGGTCGTGCACGACGCCGTTCATGGCGACGTGACTTTTAACGCCAAGGAGCTCGACGACTTCATCATCTTCCGCTCCGACGGCACGCCCACCTACAACTTTGCCACCGTGGTCGACGACGCCCGCATGGGAATCACCCACATCATCCGCGGCGACGACCACCTGTCCAACACCCCGCGCCAGATCATGGTCTACGAGGCCCTGGGTGCTCCCACGCCCACCTTTGCGCACATCTCCATGATCCTGGGCGAGGACGGCAAGAAGCTCTCGAAGCGCCATGGCGCCACGAGCGTTGAGGAGTACCGCGACGCAGGCTACCTCTCTGACGCCTTCGTCAACTACCTGTCGCTTTTGGGCTGGTCGCCCGACGGTGAGAGCACGGTCATCCCTCGCGAGCGCCTGGCTCGTGAGTTTAGCCTTGACCACGTGTCCAAGAACCCCGCCATCATGGACCCCAAGAAGCTCGACTTCATCAACGCCGAGTACCTGCACGCCATGGCCGACGAGGACTTTGCGAAGCAGATCCTTCTGCCCGAGCTCGTAAAGGCCGGATGCGAGGTCGAGGGTTCCTTGAGCCACGATGAGGGTTGGTTCAACCTTTTGTCGGCAGCCCTCAAGCCGCGCTGCACCCTTGCACGCGACGTGGTGAATCAGGCCTCCTACCTCTATGTCTCTGACGAGGAGCTGAGCTTTGACGAGAAGGCCGTCAAGAAGTGGCTGGCCAAGGCCGGCGCCGGCTCGGCACTTGATGCAGCCGCGGCTGCTCTCTCCACCCTGACTGCCGACAGCTGGACTCCCGAGGCCATTGAGGCCGTGCTCGACCCCCTGCCCGAGCAGCTCGGCATGGGCAAGGGCAAGGTCTTCCAGCCCATCCGCGTTGCCGTAACTGGCAGCGCCGCCTCGCCCGGCATTGGCGAGACGCTCGCACTTGCCGGCCGCGACCACGTGCTCGCACGCATCGAGCGCGCCAAGGAGCTCGCTGGCTAGGCTTGCACCACAGCTAAACACGAAAGCCCCTCGCAGGAGGGGCTTTCTTTTGTTAGCGAATCACTTTGAATGGCGGCACTTTTTTGGACGCGCCGAGCCGGCGTTACTCGTTGTCGTGGGACTCTTTTGCCTGCTCCCGCTTCTCGCCCCTGTGCTCGAGGCGCTCAAGCACCTGGCCCCTCAGGCCAAGACCACCAGCGGTGCGGCCACCCTTGCCCTTGGATGAGCCCTTGCCAGACTTGCCACCAAGGTTAAGGCGGCGCTTGATGCGCTGGACGCGATGGTAGATGCTCACGGTGCGGTTGCGCGTTGAAAGGCCAAGCAGCGGCGCGGCAATGATGGTCGGCGCAAAGAAGGTCACGATGCGCCAAATGAGGAAGCCGGCAGAGGTGGCCGTGCCAAACATGTGACGGTAGAACATGACGAAGCCGCCCTCGGCACCGCCAGTGCCTCCGGGCAGTGGCACGGCAGAGGCAACCATCTGCACCATCGATCCGGCTGCCAGGCACTCAAGGAAGTCGCCTTGCACGCCAAAGGCGTTGAGCACAAACCACGGAATCATGTAGAGGCTGGCGAGCTGCAGCATTGTGACAAGCAGCGTGAGGGCCATTGACGGAAGGTCCTTTGCCGCGCGCTTGAAGGCCTCGGAGAACTCCATGACCTGCACGTTTACCATCTCGTCCCAATGCTCGCGGTTCTTGAGCCAGCCGCGGCTGGCCAAAAGCTCAATGGCCCAGTTGCCAAAGCGCATGACCAGGTTGGGGCAAAGGCAAATGACAAACAGGCCAATGCACTCGGCCAGATGCACACCAAAGACCACCAGGTTGAGCACCACGATGTTGCCGTAGGCCTCAAAGAAGAAGCGGAGCTTGGCCACAAGCATCATGGCCGCAAAGAGCACCACCGCCAGCTGGAACATGATGAAGCGGGTGAACTGCGTGGCGCTTGCCTCGCCCACGTCGAGCCCCGTGCGAGTGAGGCGATAGATCTGCGAGGGAACGGCGCCAGCCATCATGGGCGTGAGGTTACCAAAGAAGATGCCAGATGCCTCCACGCTCATGAGGTCTCGAATACCCACCGGCGAGTCATGGTCAAGGTAGACGGCGATTGCGTAGGCAATCACGCCAAAGATGAAGTAGAACACATAGCAGAGCGCCGCTCCAAACACCCAGCGGTTGTCAACGCCGGCAAGGGCATCGAGGAAGGTTGCCATCTGGCCAGTGACCACCAGATAGACCACATAGGCAACGACCACTGCGCCAAGAAAGATGGCACCCTTGCGTGCCTGGGCGTTGTCGTCGCCCTGCTGGGGCGCGTTCTTGGGTGCCTTTTGCGCGGAACCTCCGACGGCAATACGGACCTTGTGTGCTACGTTTGGGTTACTCTTTTTGTCCTGAGCCATATTGCTCCTATCCACAATCTCCAAGGCAATCGGAATTGTTGTAGGTGTTCCTATTTTAACGATTCGAACTCTGGGGCATACTGAAGGCAATCAAACTCAGCCTTTCTCCGCGCGAGGAGGTAACCATGGCAAAACACGCACGAATCGTGACCGACGAGCAGCTCGATCGGCGCGCAAGGAATCGCGAGCAGCTCTTGAACGTCATAGCTGGGGCGCCCTTGGAGCGCATCACCTCCACTCAACCTGCACCAGTGGGGCTCACGCTCGAGCGCTTTGTGCACGACCGAGAGACCGGACAGCCCGTTCCCTTTGAGGGGCCAGCCGGTTTGGAGCGCATCCTCGCAGAACTCGGGCGCACCTATGAGGGCGGACAAATCTTTGAGGACGGCCGGCTTGTTGGCGTTGCGGGAATGCTGGGAATCGAGGGCCATAGCGACCCCGTGCCCATTCGAATCACCGTGGGCATTGGCGTGCAGCTGCAGATCGAGCTTGGACCAGCCGAGAGAATCTCGTCCCTGCTTGACGCCATGGCGGTCTTTGAGAGGCAGCTCCACCTTGCGAGCCGCACGGTTTCTCGCAACATTGAGCTTGTGGCCCAGGGGTACGACCCCGCACTCGCCTCGCCCTCCGATGTGGTTCCCGTTCCTTTGCAGAGAAACGTCCTGCTTGGCGCCTACCTCTCGCGGACCGGGCGATACTCGCGCGACGCCCTCCGCTGCACGGCCGGTACCGTAATAAGGCTTCCGATGCGCGCGTCAACTCCCGAGGCCGTTGACGACTACCGAGTGCTCTCCGCACTTGCGCCCGTGATTGCCTTCCTGACCGACAACACGCTCCGCATGCGCAGATGCGAGCCCGGCGACTGCCCCAGGATGGCGCGCCACCTTGTGTGGGACGCAACCGACCCATCACGGTGCGGCCACGTGCCAGGCTCCATGCTTCGCGGATTTGACTTTGAAGCCTACGAGCGCTGGGTCGAAGAGGTGCGGCCAATACTGTTTATCAGCGACTCTGGCGTGACCTTCTCAACTGGCACGGACAGCTGCCTGCGCGTTATGGAGGAGCGGGACCTCTCCGCGCAAGAGGCCGAGCGCCTTTTGTGCACGGCCCTGCCCTGGGTGCGTTGGGACAGGCACCTTTCGCTGCGCGTTGCCGATGCGCTTCCCACGCGACAGGCCGGAGCGCTTGTTGCGCTTGTTCGCGGTCTGCTGGCAAGCGAGCTCACCCGAGCGGCCACCCACGAGCTCATAGGACTCAAGGACCTCGACGACGACACGGTTCGCGAGGCTTGGGACACGTTGCGGGCAGAGGGGTGGAACGCGCGCGTCTACGGCCGACCCATTGCGCAGATTGCCGATGAGCTGGCGGCCATTGCCTCGCGTGGGCTAGAGGAGCGAGACGAGCGCATCTTGCTCGAGGAGCTTTCGCAGCTCTGGGAGGTTCGTGTGACCCCACGCGACATGCTAGTGGCCAACTGGGAGCGGCATCGTGAGCCAACGCCCGAGGAGCGTGCCGTGCAGCTATATGGCGAGGGCGCCGTCATCCCCTTTGAGGAGCTGGATGGTGAGCCTCCTGCGGGGTCAACTGCCGTAATACGAACCGACCGCATCAAGCGGGCGCTGCGCGAGTCACAGGAAAAGAGCCTAGCGAACAACTAGAGCCTTGTGATGAGAAAGCCTTTGGCGCGCTCAGACTAGAGAGCTCGCAGCATTTGCGTAGCAATCTCGATGGCGCCAAGAGCCGCCTCACGTGCGTCCATGAGCACCTCGTAGGGAAGGTCCTCCCCCAGCACGCCGCGCGCAAGGTCATCAGGCAACGCCCCACGTTCGTCGGCGTCTCGGTCCTGATACCACTGCTCACTGCCGTAGTAGCCCGAGAGCGCCGTGATTGCATCGATGGCATCCACCTGTGCGGCGATTGCCTCCACCAGCTGATCGACAGCCTCTCGCGAGAGGTTGTATGCCTCCTCCATGCTCTGGATTCGCTCAATGCGCTGCGCCGCTCGCTTGCTCGACATCGTCTCAGTCCTTTCATATGGTGCAGGTTTGTCTCCATCGATGGTAGCGTTAGCGCAGCAGAGGCTCAAGGCTGCAGGATCCCTCCTGTCATGGGAGTGCGTCATCGGGGACGCGTGCTTTGACACCGTGCTCCCCCTTGCAAGGGAGTGTGTCACTGGGGACGTACCCCAGGGCAAGCCCCAGCTCAGTCTGACTGCGCATGTCGAAGTGTCCCCCATGACACATCCCGGGGCGAGCCCTGATTCGGCGCCAGGGATGCGCGCGGCACAGTTTTGTGACACCATAGCTTGGTCGCACATTATGTTGAAGGGTCAGGCATGCTCAACGTTGTTCTCGTTCAGCCCGAGATTCCAGCAAATACGGGAAACATTGGTCGCACCTGCGTGCTCACTGGCGCGCGGCTGCACCTGGTTGGCCCCATGGGCTTCTCCCTAGACGACCAGGCCGTTCGCAGGGCAGGCCTTGCCTATTGGGAGTCTCTCGACCTGGCGGTCTACGACTCTTGGGGGCATTTCCTGAAAGAGAACCCGCATGCCGCCGACGCCCTCGCCCAAGAGGAAGGCCCCTCCGCCATCCACCTTCTCACCAAGGCTGGCGCTCGCATTCATTCCCAAAGCACATATCGCGACGGCGACTACCTCGTCTTTGGCAGGGAGAGCCAGGGCCTGAGCGCGGAACTACTCGAGCGCTTCCCGCAGCATTGCGAGCGCATACCCATGCTGAACGATGACGCACTGCAAAACGCAGACTCATGGCACCATGAGCACGCCATGCAGCATCCAGAGCTCAAGCGCGACATTTGCGGCAACTTTGTTGACCCGCGCGTGGGGCAAATCACCTCGCTCAACCTCTCCAACGCAGCGGCCATCGTCATCTACGAGGCTCTGCGCCAGACTGGCTATCCAGGCATGTAAAAGAACCTCAATACTAAAGCCACTCTTAGCTAGCTGCTGTTAAACATTACCAGTCCAGTCATTTTCGCTGTTTTGTTCAAAAGCAACTGAGCTCATCAAAGGCTACAATCGTGTCTAAGTGAGATGTTGCCGACACATGACCATGTTGGGTAGCCTCATCCGTCACACTCGCATCTCACGCGACGTGAGTAGCCGTGCACCTGTCCACGAACAGCCTGGAGCCAGCATTATGAACAGAAAGCGTACCGTCGCCCTTCTTATGTGCGCCTTCTACCTGTTGCAGCTCGTCGTTATTGTGTACTGGTACTCTCTGGCGCCGACCGAAACGCGTTCGGCAGACGCCCTCGTTGGCGTTGTGATTGCCCTCGTTGTTGGATTTGTAGACTTTAGCATCGCACGCTACCTGCTCTCTGCGCTCAACAGACTTGAAGCCTCGTATGGCTACGATGTCGCCAAGCAGCTTGAGCGTTCTCTCGCAGGATATCGCGAGGAGTCGCTTCACGAGGAAAAGCTTGCAAAGGAGCTAGGTGCCTCGATTGCGAGCGAGCTCAGCAAGGCTCACGAGGCACTGACGCAAGGTGACAGCGCCAAAGTGAGCAACCTCATGCGAGCGAGCCTCGACATTGCCTCAAGCGCTTCGTCACCCGCATGCGAGAACGTCACGGTCGCAGCGGTCTTGGCAAGCAAGTCAAGGCAGTGCGGCAAAGAAGGCGTGACCCTCAAGTCACAGATAGTTCTTCCCGAGCCACTGCCGCTACCCGACATCGATATCGCGGCTATATTCTTCAACCTGATAGACAATGCCCTTCATGAGTGCAAGAGCCTCGTGGACGAAGGCCTCGTCCAAGACCCGCAGATCGATGTATCGTCACGCATCCAGGCCGGGCAGCTGTTCGTGAAGGTGGAGAATCCCTCGCATCAGGGCGTCGACGCCAGGAAGGAAAGGTCAAGGCGACGTGCAAGCACCTCATGGGAGCACGGATGGGGCACAGAGATCGTCTCCTCAATTGCCCAAGAGCAAGGCGGGATCGCCGAGTTCGATGAGAGCGACGGCAGGTTTGTTGCCACCGTCATGATTCCCCTCGTGCAGGGTGAGACAGTGCAGGAAGACGATCTCTCGGGCAACCGTGAGCTCACACTGCCAACGAGCTCCAGGGCAGAGGATTAGTCATGTCCTCTAATCTCCCTTACCTGATCACGGTCTTTGCAGCCAATGTAATCTTGCAGTTCTTGATCATTCGTACGTCGTGCAAGCTTCTCGAAATCCGCAGGCCCATTATCTACGGCATCGCCTCTTACGTGTTTTTGCTCGCGGGATTATCGCTCACGACAACGGGCTCACCAAACGCGATTCCAAGGCTGGTCATTGGCTTCCTGTTCTTGCTCGCACTGCCAGTGGCGATGTCGAGCCGCCCTCTTCACTCACGTGTCCTTCGCTCCTTCATCATCATGATAGGGTCCATGGTCCCAGAGCTCGTCGCACAGTTTGTCTACAGCTTCTTGACCGGAGCGGGCAACTACCCACCTGAGGCTTCTCGGGTCCTGACCACCCCCTTGATCATGAGCTACATTGCCTCGTTCTACATGACGGCCATCACATTTGAGGTGTTGATCTTGGCCCTAGACGGGTCGCAACAACAGATTGGCCTCAATCTCGAGCTTCCCATCATCGTTCTCAATGCCCTGTGCTATCTCGTGTTCCTCTTGCTCTCAACAAGAATGAGGGACACCAGAACCAGCAGCCCCTTGTTTGCGATGGCAATGCTCGCTGCTATCTTCGCCACTCTGTCAATCTCGTTGGCAACTCTGAAGATCGCCCAGAGAGATGTCCTTGCCGCCAAGAGCAGAGCTGACCGTATTGCCCTCGCACGGCGAGCCCGACACGTCAAGTCTGAGCTTTCCAGCATCGCCCGGCATTCCGCAAGCGTTCGCCAGTTGCGTCACGATCTGGCAAACCAAATAGAGACCGTCGACGAGCTTCTCGCGCAGGGGCAGGTGGGTACGGCGGCTCGACACTTGTCCCAGCTCCAGACACGTGCAAGAACCCTCGCGTCGCAAGGGCCGTCCCAGGAATCGAGGTAGGCACCGTATGCAAGTCAACTTGATGGTGATACTTGGTAATGTGGCATACGAGCTCGTGGTAATCCGCGCGGCATGCAAGATTCTTGAGATGCGCTCAAAGGTGCTGTTTGGCGCTTCTCTCTTAGGCATCTTGGCCTTTTCCCTGTTCTGTAGAGAGCTTGGCGTTCCAGAAGGTCTCAGGGCAGCAATTGTGGGACCCATCTCCTTTTTCGTAATACCAATGGCCTTTTCTCGAGGACCCTTGCTCAAGCGCTTCTCGCGCACCTGCCTGCTCGTGTCTGCCGCACTGCCGGTAGAGTTCATCGTCGCAATCAGCTACTCGCTTCTGTCGGGGCAGTCGCTCTTCCCCAGCCCCGGAGCCGAAGTGACGGCGTCCGAATATGCCTTTGTCTATACGGCCGGCTTTTTGGCCTCCGCACTCACCCACGAGGTGGTTATCACATACTGCATGCGAACCGACGACAGAAGCATGGCCCCGCTTAACCTGGCGGTCATCGCGCTTATAGTCGAATCATATGTCCTCTTTGGCTTTCTCATCATCAGGGTCAACGACGCCCAGCCCCTTGGCTCCGCATTCAATGTTGCCATCCTCGTCTGCACGCTCCTTTCGTTTGCAATTGCCGTGTCGGCCCTAGAAGTTGCGCACAGGGATGCGCTCGCCCTAAGGAGCTCAGCGGACCAGGCGGCCATCGTTCGTCAGACGCGCCACGTTAGGCAAGAGGTTGGGAGCATGGCTGACGCGGCATCAACGGTTCGCAAACTTCGGCATGACCTTGCCAACCAAATTGATGTCATCAACGAGCTGCTGAACGAAGGACAGGTTACGCTGGCAGAAAACTACGTTGCAGAGCTGCAGCGACGCGCAGAGAAGCTTGCGGAGGAAGCGTAGGGCCAGCGGCCGGCAAGACACCTTGTTTGGGCACGCGGCGGCCTTACAACCGTGCAGCCCAACATATTTCACGCACGGGAAACCCATTATTGCTTGCTGCGCCTCTACCGATGCCGCCCTAGGCCAGTTAGTTTTGGGTCCCGAATTTGCCACATTTGACAACTGATTCAAGTGTTTGCGATTATCTTACTGCAATGCATTCCCGCCATGAACAACCTGCTAAGGGCATAGATGTCGCGCAACGACAGATCGGGAGGCTGTGAATGATAAACATAGCAATCCTCGACGACGAGCAATACAACCTTAAGCGTACGCGTTCGCTTGTCGAGCAGAACCTCCCCAATGGCATAGAGGCATCCATATTTGAGGCCTCCTCCCCCGACGAGCTTGGCGATCTTGCGGCGCATACACAGATAGACATCTTGATAACCGACATCGTTATGCCCGATGGCCAGCCAAACGGCATAGAGATGGTCGAGCGCCTCTTTCCAGAGCAGAGCGGCACCCAGGTCATATACGTGAGCGGCTACCTGCAGCTGGCGCCTGAGACATATCGCACGCCCCACGTGTATTTCTTGCTTAAGCCCATTGATCCCAACAAGATGCGTGACGCGCTCGCGCGCGCATGCACCGCCGTGCAAAAGGCGCAGCCCGCCATGCTGCAGATCAAATCGGGATACCGTGACAGGCTGATCAACATCGCAACCATCCGCTACGTGGAGAGCAGCCTTCATAAGGCAACCATTCACACCTGGTCTGGCGACTTTGAAACATACACGAGACTCGATGAGCTGCAGAGCAAGCTTCCCTCGAACTTCTCTCGCTGTCACCGCAGCTATCTGGTAAACCTCTCGTGCATTGTCTCGCTCAAGGACACCCAGCTCACGCTCAATGACGGGACGGTCATCCCCGTGAGCAGGAGGCGCGCGCAGCAAACGAGGCACGACCTGCTCGACTATCTCTCATCACGCGGATAAGCAGTCCTGCGCCGCGCAGCCGACACAGCTTTGGCTTTGAGAGTCATTGGTGCCCGCTTGCGAAATTCCTCGTTCTTGCACCGTGCAGAAAAAACGCTGCACGGTGCAAGAACGAGGAATTTCGCAAGCGGGTTCAGGCGGGCTTCGTCTAATTTGACCAGCATAGAAAAGGCCTCCCGTAGGAGGCCTTTCGTTTGAGCTGTTGGGCTTTTGCTACTGGATGCGGGTGCGGCAGTACGGGCACACCTTCCAGTCGGCGTTAAGCGGACGATGGCAAGTGGGGCAGACGTTACGCACCTGCGTGTTACAGATGGGGCAGACCACAAAGTCGCGGTCGATGGGAGCGCCGCACTTGGGGCAGATGCCATAGTGCGAGAGCTGATGCTCGCGCAGGGCAATGTCAAGATCCTGCTCCTCGCGGTCGATGAGGTAGGAGCTTGGCCGCAGGATGACATAGGCCAGGATGCCCACGATGGGGATGACCGACACGATGGCCCAGACCCACCACGGCTCGGCGCCACGACGCTGCGCGTCGCGAATCACGTACACGATGGACAACAGGTACACCATGACGATGGTTGCCAGGCCAATGTAGAGCACCATGACGACCTCTGGGGTCATGAGCTGATCAAGAAGTTCGCGCATAGGTTCTCAAGCTCCCTCTATTTGTATAGGCAAAAGACATGCCGAAGTTGCATGTACGCACAAATTGTATCAGAAGCTATCGCAACAGTCCCGCGACCTCGCCAGCAAGCGTGATTGAGCCACAAGCAACATATGATTCGCTCTTTAGGGCCTCGAGCGCCGCCTCTACAGTGGCATAGGTGCCAGCAACCACAGCGCCCGCCTCGCAGAAGATCTGGGCGAGCTTTTCCGCAGGTAGAGCGCGTGGTGAGGTGGTCTGGGTAACGTAGACGCGCGGGAACTCTGGTGCCAGCAGCTGGGCGATTCCCGCTACGTCCTTGTCGGCCAAGACAGCGGCCAAAAGGGCAGGACGATCATCGACATTTGGAGAAATTGCCTTCACGGCCGTGAGGAAAGTCTCCACAGATTGCGGATTGTGACAAGCGTCGATGAGCGCCACCGGGTTTGAGCGAACCACGTCAAAGCGCCCGGGCGTGGGACAGCTCATCACAGAGTCGAGCAGATGTGTGGCATCAAGCGCTCGTCCAAGATAGTTCTCGCAGAGCACCACCGCACAGGCGATGTTGGCCGCCTGATAGGCAGGCTTAAGAGCGGCCACATTGGTATAGGTTGCGCGCGGCGTGCTCACGGTGAGCTCAAGCGGCGAACCAATCTTTTGCGGACGTTTGGTCACGACAAAGGAGGCATGCGGAAGGTCCTCGTGCGCACGCGGCACCCCAGGGTGCATCTCGCCCGTAGCGTCGGCAAGGTTCTGCGGCCTCAGCAACACTGGCGTGACGCCCTCGCTCTCGCACTGACCGAGGAACACGTCCTCCACGGAATCGGGGGTGGCGGTGCCCACGCCCAGCACGCAGCTGCGGCCGCGCTTGATGACGGCAGCCTTCTCGTGCGAGATGGCCTCAAGGGTGTCGCCTAGGATGTGCGTGTGGTCGAGTCCTACGCCCGTCACCGTAACAGCCCTGATGCTCTTGCACGCAGAGGTGGCGTCCCAGCGTCCGCCCATACCCACCTCGAGCACGGCAATGTCTATGCCAGCCTCGGCATAGATGACCATGGCCGCCACGGTGAGCAGGTCAAACTCGGTCACATCATAGGGCCTCTCGCCCGCCGCCGAGCGCCTCGCGTTGACCCTGCGTCCCGCCTCGATAGCCGCAGAGAGCCCGTGCGCAAAGGCCTCCTCAGAAACCGGACGACCGTCGACCTCCATGCGCTCCGTGTAGCTTACGAGCTCGGGGCTCGTATAGAGCGCAGTGCGGTAGCCCTCCCCTGCCAAAATGGCCGCACTGTAGCGAGAAGTGGAGGTCTTGCCATTGGTCCCTGCAACCTGCAGACAGTCGTAGCACAGGTCGGGATCCCCACACTCGGCCAACATGTCCACAACGGTCTCGAGCATGGGCTGGATGCCAAACTTGAGCGTAGCATGCAGCTCGCGAAGCGACTCCTCATAGCCCAACTCCGGAACATCGAAAGGTACACGATACATCTCTTTTTTCCCTTCTAAAGGTGCGACGATCCCCATTGTACGGCCCGAAGCCACTCCCGTTTGAGACAAACACTCAAGTAAAAGAACGCAGCGGGGCCAGAGCACGAAGACCGGCGGACAAGCATCTCGGCATTGACGCAGTCCTACGCTCTCCAAAAGGCCCGATTGTTAGGGGTCTCGTCGCATTCGACCTCGCTCACCGGATACCCCTGTCCAATGAGCTGTTCGCCCACATAGCGGGCGAGGTTCTCGGCCGTGGTCCTAAAGGGGAGCACGGTCAAAGAGAACCCCTCGGCCTCAAGAGCCTCCATAGTCTGCGGCGCAAGCGAGCCCTCCTCAATGAGGAAGGTGTGGTCGAGCGTCTTGGCAAGGTCGCGCACGGCCTTTTTGAAAACGCCAAAGTCAAGCACCATGTCGCGC
>CADCHF010000043.1 GCA_902801175.1 uncultured Coriobacteriaceae bacterium
AGGGGCCAGCACCAAGGTTAGGAAATCAAGAGACATGAGAATGTTGAAATCCCAAAGGCTCGGGCCGGCCCCTCAGGGCCAACGAGAACTGTAATGGGGGAGAATCTGGCACGCGCGAATGCGATCGTGGGGCGGTGTGTCATGGGGGACGTCCCCGCTGACACACCGCCTGCAGGTTGAACTCGGCGCGGACCTGAGGTCGTGTTTTGGGGACGTAAATTAGACACACTCTGAAACACGTCCAACCTGACGTCGGCCGCTCTCGACGATCATCTATCCCGACAGCTTGACTGAGAGCCTCAAACTATACGTCCCCTCAACACGCTCTACAGCACCTGGCAGATTTCCTCCAGGCTCTTGCGCCTAAAGTGCCAGCTAGAGGGATTGGCGTTCTCTGCCGGATAGCCCATGGGCATCATGGCCACAATCTTCCACGAGGCAGGGATGCTAAACACCTGGCGCATCACGCGCTCGTCGAAACCACGCACCCAAGTGGAACCTACGCCGCATTCCCACGCCTCCATCATCATGTGGTCGAGCGCGATGGTCGCGTCCATCTCAGCAGAGTCGGCACCGTCCGCGTTCTTCCACGACTCGGTGAGGTCAGCGCACACGAGCAGCACCGTCGGCGCGTTAAAAGCCCAGTGCGTGACCGAACGGACGGCTGCTATGGCCTCCTCCGACTGCAGCACGAGCACGCGTTGTGGCTGGTAGTTGCAGGCGCTGGGGGCGTTGCGACCAGCCTCCAAGATGCGCGCCATGTGCTCGTCGCTTATTTGTTCTGGCGCAAACTTGCGCACGCTCCAACGCTCGCGCGTCATGTTGAGAAACGTGGTGTCGTTCGGTATGGTCATGTCTTCTCCTTTGGGTGGGAGGGGGGTGTGTCGGGGAGACGCTGGCACGCCCGAAGCTCGTGCTGCTGGATCGCTAGAGCGTCTGCTTGCGGGCGCGCATCCAGGCCAGCACGTCCATGTTGGCGTGAACGAGCCCGTCCTGTAGCGCGGCCATGATCTGGTCCTTGCGCTCAAGGAAGTTGGGTCCGGTGAGGTTTGTGCCGCCAACGGTGTGGTGCGTGATGAAGCTGCAGTCGCAGGTGAGGTTTTGCACAAACAGCAGCAGCTCCTCGAGCATCTCGCGCTCGGTTAGCGGGTCAAACTCGCCGCGCTCGGCCTCGTCCAAAAGTGGCGTGCCGGGGAAGAGCGTGAGCCCGCCGGTGCCCACCAGCATGGGGTGCGTCTGGCTCATTATCTTTGCAGAGTTGACGGCGTGCTCGTGGCTGTGACTGCGGCCGGCAACGCCGTTGAGGAACGTGTGCCAATAGGCAATGCCCGCCTCGTCAAGCTTGGCGCACTGCTCAACGATGTCGTTCGCATGATAGCCCTTGTTGATGCGATCGAGCGTCCAGTCATCGCCGCTCTCGGTGCCCATAGAAATCTCGTCCATGCCAAGGTCGCGGAGCTTGCGCAGCTGGTCTACGGTCTTGTTGCGCAGGTCGGTGACTCGCCCAGCAGTGTAGATGTGCTCCATGTTGGGCAGGTACTCGTTGATCTTTTCCAGGATGGGTGCCAGACGGTCGTAACTGAGTGCCAGCGGATTGGCCGAGAGCAGCTGGATGGTGCGCGCGTGCGGCGTGATGGTCGCAATCTCGGCGAGGTCTGCCTCGATCTGGTCCATAGACGCTACGCCAAAGTTCACGTCCTTGTACATGGTGCAGAACTTGCACTTGTTGTGCGTGCAGCCGCGCGTGACCTCCAGCAGCGGCCAGGTTGGCCAGTAGGGGTTGCGGTAGACGGGTTCGGTGAAGTGCATGGGGTGCCTTTCTTCCTTCGTGTTTGGTCGAATAGAGCTTACCGCCGTGCGCTTTCATTCAGACCGTACATAACGCTATTATGTACGGTAGTACGAGAGGGGAGCGGGTTTGGCTGCACGAGATACCAAGCGCATGTTTGCGGACGAGCTGGCAGCCATGATGGCGCGTACGCCACTCTCCAAAGTGCGAGTGGCCGACCTCTGTGCGCGCTGCGGGGTGGAGCGGCGCGTCTTCTACTATCACTTCAAGGACAAGTACGACCTTGTTGCGTGGATGTTTGAGCAGGACCGTGCGGCTGCGGCTGAGACATGCGTCCCGTATACGCAGGAGTTTTATGCCGAGGCGCATCGGCTGCTTTGGGTCAGGCGCGACTTTTATCGCCGGGCATTTGAGGAGGATACGCAGAACTCCATCGAGCGCTATCTGCTGCAGCTCAGCGTTGAGGCAAACGAGGCAGCACTCAAACGTCACCTGGGCGTTGCCAAGCTTGCGCGCGAGCACGCGTTTGAGGCTCGCCACTTTGCGCACGGCAATGTTGGTTGCGTCATAGACTGGATGCGCGGGAGTTTTGCAGCTACGCCTGAGCAGCTGGCGGCATTCATGTTTATGTGTATGCCGCAAACGCTGCGTGCGGCATATGACACGCTGGCCAACTCCAAGCGATAGGACTCGCAGCCGTTCAGGCTGCCGTCGCGTACATTTCTGAGGGTTTGTTTGAATGCGTGGCTGTTTGGGCGCGATCCCCTGCACGGTATGTCAGCTGCGCGAAGTAGATACATGATTGCCGAAGTAGTCACGAACAAAACCGCAGGTCGTGGACGGCTGATACTTCTGGTGACTGCGAGTCTACTTCGCGCAGATGACATACCGTGCAGGGGTACGGTGCGTTATGCAGGAAAAGCCTGTGCAAACCGTGCAATCACACCGCATTTGCTTGCCTGCTGAGCTCGTTTGCATCTTTGAGGTCCACGTGTGCCCGCACATGCCAATGATCTTAGTCAAATCGATACGCAACTGTTATGAGAAGGAAAAAACGATAGGCATTTGTTATCTGCGTCCTTGGCTCTGAAAATGAAATCAGGCACAAACGAGGAGTGTCCGCCTGGGACTTCCACAAAAGCTGATTGAAGGAGCGGGAAGCCACAATGAACATCGTCATTCTCAACGGAAGCCCGCGGCCGCACGGAAACACGGCCGCCATGGTGGCAGCCTATCGCGAAGGCGCTGAATCCGCAGGTCATAAGGTCATCGTGTTTGACGTGTGCCGCATGCACGTGGCAGGATGCCTGGCTTGCGAGTACTGCCACACCAAGGAGCAGCGTACTTGCATCCAAAAGGACGACATGCAGCAGATCTATCCTGCGCTTGACGAAGCGGACATGCTCGTGCTCGCCTCGCCCGTTTACTATCACGGTCTGTCTGGCCAGCTAAAGTGCGTCATTGACCGCATCTATGCGCCGGGCTATCCGCGCCGTCTGCGCAAGGCGGCCCTGCTGCTCAGCTCAGGCAGCAAGGGCGTGTACGGTGGGGCCGTCTACACTTACCAGCACTCATTCTTGGGGTGGCTGCACCTCGAAGACATGGGCGTCTTTGTTGCCGCTGGCGACGAGAACAAGTCTCCACAGTTGCTTGAGCGTTTGCGTGCCGCAGGTGCGGCGCTTACCGATCCCGATGACCACAACATTGCCCGCCTGGTCATTCGGGCCGGAGACGTCGAGGTCAAAGCTTCCCTCAACCAGACGCAGGCCGCGCGCGACCTTATGAACCGACTGCCACTCACCGTGAGCGGAACCGACTCGGGCGTGGACTATTGCTGCGAGCTCAAGGAGGGCGCCTTTGACGAGGCAGAGAAGCAGCAGGGCTGGAGCGATGGCGATGTGAGCGTGGCTGACGGATGGTTTGCCATCCTTCACAGTGGGCAGGAACAGTCGCAAGGCTGTCGCGTGATGGTGGTGGCTCATCTGGACGAGGCAGCAAACGCGCAGATCAGAGCCCTGCCGCAACAGGCGACCTTTGAGCTCAGCCTTGAGGAACCCTATGTCTCGGCGCATGACTTTGAGTCGCTGGAGGGTCAGTCATGAGGGAGTTGCTTTCGCGACGTACGTTCCTGCGGGGTGCCGCCGCAGCAATGGTACTTGGACTGATGGGCTGCGCATCGGCAGCGCCTCAGGAAGAAGCGAGCCAGCAGAGCTTGGAGACGGCGCAAACCGACGGGGCAGATCAGGGCGAACAAGAGTCGCAAGACTCGCAATCGCAGGAAGATGACACTACACAGCAGGAGGAGAGCACCATGCAAATCTCAGTCACGGTTAACGACGTGCCCTTCACGGCGACTATCGAGGACACCGTTACAGGGCAGGCGCTGCTCGAACGCCTACCGCTCACGCTTTCCATGGACGAGCTCCACGGCAACGAGAAGTACTGCTACACGGGCGAGCCCTTTGGCGGCGAATGCTATGTGCCCGACACCATCGAGGCAGGTGACCTGCTGGTATTTGGCTCCGACTGCCTCGTGCTCTTCTACGAGACCTTTGCCAACGGCGGCTGGAGCTATGCACGCGTGGGAAAGATCGACGACCTCGCCGGTCTTGCAGAGGCGTGCGGCACCGGAGCTGCAACCGTGACGTTTGAATTCGGTGTTCGCTGATAAGGAGTACGTTCCCCTGGCGCACCCTCGATGCAGCCTGACCTCCGGGGTGGCAAACCGTACGTCCCCTTGACACGTGCTAAATGGCAAGAGCATGCTTTAACGCGAGCTTCCTTTTGGATAAGCCCTTTGCTGGCTGCAAGGAGAATAGCCGTGAACACCACCATTGAGTACTTTGACGAGAAGGCCGAGCGCTGCTTTGCCGACGCGTTCACCATCACCGAGCGCACCAACCAGGATCGCTTTATCGCGGAGCTCCCGGCGGGCGGATCCATCTTGGACTTTGGATGCGGCTCTGGTCGTGACACGGCCTACTTCCGCGAGAAGGGCTTTGTCGTGACTCCTACAGACGGGTCGGCGCGGATGTGTGCGCTCGCGTCTGACTACCTGGGCACGCCCGTCAGCGTTCAGGAGTTCAACGAGCTTGCCGACGTGGAGCTCTACGATGGCATCTTTGCTTCGGCATCCATCATGCATTTGGAGTACGAGCGGCTCGTGGAGCTTATGCCCAAGCTGGCGCTGGCCCTCAAGCCGGGCGGGGTGCTTTATGTCTCGTTCAAGTATGGCGAGCATGATGGCTACCTGGGCAAACGCTACTACACCTACATGACCGAGGAGCGCTTTGCCAGGCTGGTGGCAACGGTACCCGAACTCACGGTGACGCAGATGGGCGTCTTTGGCAACGAGCATCCCAGCCAGCCCGACTTCCGCTGGCTCTGGGTGCTGCTTCGCAAGCGTTAGGGCGAATGAAAGGGTGTGCAAGCGGCGATGTGCGCTTGACGCCCTCGATTAACCTGACACGCCCTTCGAGCTGGCCGCACCTTCCAATCCGCGTGTGTCGAAGCGTCCCTCTGACACACCTGCCTGGGACATCAGTATGCATCAAACGCAAGGTGAACCACGTGACGCGCAAGCCGCGTACGGCGTTACTTGGACTAAGGTAGACGCAACGAAAGACGCGGGGCCACGCTGGCCCCGCGCGGCAGAGAGAGGGACCCACCATGATGACCTTTGACGAGTACCAGGCAACGCTTCCCATGCCCATTGGCCCCAAGCTGGACAATCCCCACTTCACGGGCGACGTGTGGCTGGTGCCCCTGGTGACGGGCAACGACGTGCAGACCCAGATGGTCACCTTTGCCCCCGGCTGCATCAACGACTATCACATCCATCACGGCTCCGAGCAGACCATCATCTGCACCGGAGGCCGCGGCTGGTACCAGGAGGAGGGCAAGCCTGCTATCGAGATGAAGCCCGGCGACGCCATCGCCATCCCTGTGGAAGTGCGCCACTGGCACGGCGCTGCCAAGGACAGCTGGTTCAGCCACATCGTGGTCTACAGCCGCGCGCACGAGGGCTTCCATGCCGAGTGGTGCGAGCCCGTGCCGCAGGAGATCTACGACGGCCTGGAGTAGGGACACATTCGCATTACGACGGTTACGACGCGAGGAGCGCGCATGAACTACCAGCCAAGAAATCCCCAGCCCTATCAGGACAATCCCTTCGGCTTCGTCTACGGCGACGCACTGACGGCCAACGTCGAGGGTGCTGTTAACGTGCACCCCATCGCCTACGATGCAAACGGCGTGACCGTGGCCGCTAACGTCTACACGCCCGCTGGCTACCGCGCGGACGGCTCGTACGCGGGCATCGTGGTCGGTCATCCCAATGGTGCGGTCAAGGAGCAGGCGGCGGGCCTCTACGCTCAGCGCCTTGCACAGGCGGGCTTTGTGACCATTGCCTTTGACGCCGTGACCACGGGCGAGAGCGGGGGAGAGCCGCGCAACCGCGATATCCCGTACCTGCGCGTGGAGGACTACCGCCTGGCGGCCGACGTCCTCTCCACGTTCCCCGGCGTGGACGCAACACGCTTGGCTGTGCTCGGCATCTGCGGTGGTGGCGGCTACGCGCTCTCGGCCGCGCAGATGGACAAGCGCTTCCGCGCCGTGGCCGTCGTGTCCATGTTCAACACCGGCTCGGTGCGCCGCGAGGGCTTCATCAAGTCTCAGGCAGATAGCGTGCTCAAGCGCCTGCATGACGTGGCTGACCTGCGTGCGCGCGAGGTGCAGGCGGGCGAGCTCACCTACAACGGCAACATGGGCGACATGGACCCCGAAGTGGGCCACAAGCTACCCTTCGACATGTACCGTGAGGGCTACGAGTACTATGTTGAGACCCACGCGCATCCGCGTGCGCTCTCCCGCTTTGCCCAGCGCGACCTGATGGACCTCTTTGCTTGGGATCCCGACGACTTCATGTACCTCGTCGATCAGCCGCTGCTTTTGGTGGTGGGGGAGAAGGCCGACACGGCCTACATGTCCCAGAGCGCCTTTGAGGCTGCAACTGGTACCGCGGACAAGGAGCTCTACACGGTGGCTGGCGCCACGCACGTTGACCTCTACTGGCGTCCCGGCATGGTGGACGACGCGCTTGCCAAGCTGGTGGCGTTCTTTAGGAGCAAGATTTAGCTATCGACTTGCCAACGGAAAGCTCGCCTGCAGAGGACATCCCTGCAGGTGAGCTATGTTTTGCCTATGGCGCTATTGGCTTACGCGGCGTTATAACTGTTGGTCGGAATCTGGGGTATCTCGTCCCAGTTGCTAAAGCTCTTCAGGTACTCGAGCCTTTCGAGCATCTCGTCAAAGGAGCTTCCGAGCCTTTTGAAGATGGCGCCCATGCGCTGCAGGTTCTCCCTCGAGAGATCGTCTACAACGCCGCCGGAGATGCTCTCGAGCATGTCCTCGGGAATCTCGATGTCTTTACCCTGTGTCATGATGGGTCCTCTCTCTCGCATGACTCACCGCGAGTTCCATGTCGTCCTTTTAAAAATCCAAATGGGTGAGCGTCTCAGCTTTTTGGAAAAGGCTTTGGTATTTGCCGCTACGACGAGGGCCTTGCACGGCAGCGAACCTCTGGGCTTTGGCGGATAATTGGCCCTATGCATACGGGCGAGTATGAGGGGAAGAGGGACATGGCCAAGAAGACAGTTGTCGTCAACGCGGGACCGCGAAAGGGATGGAACACCGATACGCTGGTAACGGAGGCTGCCGCCGGAGCCGAGGAGGCTGGCGCTACTATCGAGCGCTTCGACCTCTTCCGCATGGAGCGCTACACCGGTTGCATCTCGTGCTTTGGCTGCAAGCGTGAGCGCAACGCCGGCCGCTGCGTGTGCCGCGATGCGCTCACGCCCGTGCTCGATGCTATCCGTGAGGCGGACGGGCTCATCATCGGCTCGCCCAACTATCTGGGAGAACTCACGGCCTCGTTCCGCGCGCTCTACGAGCGGCTCATCTTCCAGAGCCTCACCTACAACAAGGAACGTCCCTGCTGTAACGAGCGGTTCATTCCGGTGCTGCTCATTATGACGAGCAACGCGCCTGATATTACTTATGCGGGCCTGATCCACAACTACAAGCAGACTTTGTCGCGCTTTGTTGGCCCCACCAAGACCTTCATTGCGGGTAACACGCTGCAGCTTAAGGACTACAGCAAGACCGATTGGCCGTGGACGATGTTTGACCCCGATGCCAAGCAGCGCCGCCACGACAAGGTCTTTCCCAAAGAGTGCCAGAAGGCGCATGAGATGGGTGCTGCGTTGGTAAGAGGCTGGTAGTGCCGCGGGTCGGGGGTGTGTCAGGGGGACGCATGCCTGACACACCCAGTGTCCCCTTGGTACACCCTAATGGACGATATCCAGCAGCTCGTCGAAGCGGTCGATGTACCAGGTGCCGCCTTGTTGCACAAAGCCAAAGCGCGGCTCGCGCTTGATTGCCACGCGTAGACCGGCTGCGATGCCTGCGGCAATGCCACGGTCGGAGTCTTCCACGGCTATGCACTCGTCGGGTCCTAGCCCAAGCCGCGCCATGGTGGTGAGATAGATGTCGGGGCTAGGCTTGCCCCTGCTAAACTCCTCACCACTCACAACGATCTCAAAAAAGCGCAGAAGGTCGCTGGGCCCAAGCTCCTGCTGAATCCCCTCGTGCGAGGTGGATGACGCAACCGCAAGGCGAACGCCCATCGCGGAGAGCTGCTCAAGCGTCTCACGTACCGTGGGGTTAATCAGCGGTCGGTAATCGATGTTGCCATGCTTTTCTCTCCAGCCAAAGTAGGCGCTCATGACATCTTGCGTTTCGCTGTGCTGTGCCCGTGTCCACCATTCGGTAGCCTTCTGCTCAAAGAAGCTGCCAGAGCACCCTACGAGCGTATCCAGTTCCTCCTTGGGTACCTCAACGCCATGGTCGGCAAAGAACCGACGAACTCGCTCCTGATGGGCAGGCTCACTGTCGACGAGCACGCCGTCCATATCGCAGATGACGGCCTTAATGGTCATGGCTCTCCTCGGTTCAGTGCAGGTTCGAAACGCTCTGTAGTTTGGCACAGATACATAAACCGCCGAAACTCTACAGCGGTTCAACATCAAAAGAGCGCCCGTCCTTAGTGCCTGGCGCGGCACTCAAATGCGGATGCGCGACCGCACCAAACTCACCCGCACTCCCAGTGCCCGTGCAATCCGCCAACCACCTCTGTTGCCGAGTTTTGCAACGCTTTGCGCCAAAGGGTGGCAAAAGTCACCCATGGTGGCCAAGCGACCATTGTTTACCTCCTTTTACCTGCGGATACTTGTCGCAGAGACAAAATGCCAAAGCGGCAAATCGGCTTTTGGACAGGGGAGGATGCATGTTTGGTACTGGCGACATCCGCGACGGCAAGGCTGTGGTGACGGCCGACGTCAGCGGTTTCACACCTGAGCAGCTCGAGGTGCTGGCGGCCTATCAGGCCATGCAGCAGGCCATGGTGTCGGCCGACCACAACGCCATGCGCAAAATCGTTGAGGAGGGCACGACCTTTACGCACATGAGCGGCTATACCCAGACCAAGGAAGAGTTCATTGCCGAGGTGGGCGGTCCGCTCACGTACTTCCACTCGGACGTGCGCGAGGTCAGCGTGTCGATCGACGGCGACTGGGCCGTGCTTACGGGTGTCGTGGCGCTCACTGCCCGCGCCTATGGGGCCGAGGGGACCTTCCCGCTCAACGTGAGGCAGAGCCTTCACCGTGTGGACGGCAAATGGCTGTACTCAAAGCGCGCGTAGTCAAGAAATAAGGCACAAGAGGGGAGAAGACCGTGACCAAGACGTATCCGCAGCTATCGAGCTCGTTTGCAATTGGCAAGACCACCATTAAGAATCGCTTTGCCGTGGCGCCCATGGACCCCGGCTTTGACACGAGAACAAGCCGGTTGCAGCACTTCTTGGCGCAGGCGCCATGGGCCTTGCGATCGTTCGCCGCGTGGCGGCTGGCGCAAAGGTGCTTCTGGGCGACGTGAGCGAGGCCAACCTCGAGCGTGCGGCCGAGGCCCTGCGCTTCAACGGATACGACGTCGAGACCATGGTGGTCAACGCCCTCAACAAGGACGAGGTCTATGCCTTTGCGGCCAAGGCCGCCGAGCTGGGCGACGTTATGTGGTTTGTTGACACCGCCGGCGCGAGCCCCAGCCAGGCCACCCCGCAGTTCATCATTGACCTCGACCTCATTGGTACCTCCTATGCTCTTGACGCCTTTGGTCCCGTGATGGCACGTGGCGGTGCGGGCCTGGTGGTCTCCAGCCAGGCTGGCTGGATGGGACACTTCACCGAGGCCGAGGAGAACACCCTTGCCACGACGCCCACCGACGAGCTGCGCGACCTTCCTATGCTGCAGCCCGACGTGGTGACCGGCTCGGGCAAGGCCTACATCGTGGCCAAGCGCACCAACCATCTGCGCGTGCGTACGGCGGCTGCAACCACTTGGGCCCAGAGCCATGCTCGCGTAAACACCATCTCCCCGGGCATCGTCATGACCCCGGTTGCCTACGACGAGTTCAACGCTCCTGGCAACACCTACCAGCACATGATCGAGGCCGGCGCCTGCCAGCGCGTGGCCAACCCGGACGAGATTGCCGCAGCTGCGGAGTTCATGCTGAGCGCGCCGTTTGTCACCGGCACCGACCTGCTCATTGACGGCGGCACCATTGCCGCCATGAAGAGCGGCAACTACGAGGGACGTCGCGATCGTCGCTAGGCGCAGCAATGCCATAGATGGGTGGTAGAGCCCGGCTCACATAGATGGGCGTAGAGTCCAGCTCAACAGTATTCAAGACAGGTGGGCGAGCGAATTAGGGGAGTGACCCTTGGTTCGCTCGCCCATTGCCTTATGTAGAAACGAACTGTCACGAGCGTGCCAGAGGGGCCGAGCACTTGTGCATGCAGGGAAAGGGAGGACACCGGGGACATTGCCGTGCTTGGGAAGATTGGAGATTTCAGGTGCGATGCTCAAAAACCAATGAGAATGACTCAAATAGCTTTACGATATACGCCTATAAATAAAAAATATCTTGATTTGAAGCTGAGTAAGCGTAAAATTCTTCACTGTGTGTATGAGTAATCGGGGGACACATGCGACAGCATGGGCAGCCCGACAGGCGTTACACCGTGAAACGAACTTAAACGCTGCAGAAAGGTTGCACCGCCATGCCAAAAAGGATCTGCACAAAGTGCTTCGTCATTGGGCTGTTGCTCGCGCTTGCCTGCGTCTTTGGGCTTCCCTTCTTCTCGTCAGCCGCACGGGCTGCCGATGACGCCGACATCGACATGGCGGTGGCTGTGGGGGTGCCAGCCGATGAGTCAACGCCCGAGGAGTCGTTGGCGACAGAGACAGCTCCCCAAGGAGAAGATCAGACGGCAGACGAGGCCTCCGAGGATCCTGCTGGTGCGGATGAGGCCGTCGAGGCTCCCGAGGATCCTGCCGGCGCGAATGAAGGCGCAGAGGCTGTCGATCCGGCCGGGCAGGACACCGATGGTGAGCTGCTGAGGGCCCCGACCAACGGCACAAACATGAGAGTCGACCTCCTGTTCTACAAGGTGGCTGGCTACTACAATCCTTCGGTCAGCCCGTCGGTGTATGGCGGCGGTACGAAGGTGACCATCGACGATTCAACGCCGGTCGGTTTCGACGAGGGCCAGGCGTTCGCGCGCCTTTATACCGTGGACAACGGCTACGTGAAGGTGGGGCACACGGTCAAAACCGACAGGAACTTCTACACCTGGACCTGCATCGGCTTTGTCCCTTCGCAAGGCGACCCATCTTATGGCAACTGGATTCGTGACCACTATCTGAAGGAGTACTGCTTCGAGACGGAGGACGAAGCTACCAATTTCGTGCGTGAGAAAGGTGGCGTCCTGTACGGTGAGGTGCCCTCGGAAGAGCTTCTTAATACGCTGAAGGGCTATGGCTCCAGCGCCAGCCTGATCGTGGTCTGGACCAGGGTGAAGCCCACGCTGCCCGAGAGCAAGTACGACTATGGTGACCCCATCATCGACGACGTGACGCCAGTGAATTGGCAGGGCACTACGGAGGGCATCCAGGTCGAGGCGTCTACCGAGACGGTTGAAGAGCCGGGAGCCCACTTCGTCAACATCGTAACGTATACCGTCACCATTCCCGAGGGAATGAACGAGGACGTGCTGAACATCGACCTGTCCGAAGTGCCCGTGCCCGACATGCCGGCGCTGCAGCCTGGCGACGACGTGCAGTACCGCGTTGTGGTGCAGGACGAGAGCGGCCATCGCTACACGTACCTCGAGAACAGCGGTTCGCTGGGCACGGTCCTCAACGGTCAGAACGATGACCTGGGCATCGGCTTCGAGAAATACAACATTCCCGCACCCGCGCCGACCTCCGGTAGCGGCGAGATTGACATGACCATGCCGGGTGGATACCGCATCTATGGCTTTGCGCTCGACGAACTGTACCAGGCGCTGGAGATGCAGACCAACAGCCAATCCATGACGGACGTGCGTATCGGCTATGCGCTTGCGCTTGCGGGCTACGAATATCATGATGACGACGACCTGGTGAAGGCGTATTCGGTCACCGATGACGTCGATGAGGCATGGGAGGGTTTCCGCAGCGACCTGAAGCTGATCGAGAGGTACTACGACGGCGACCTTGAGGACGCGCTGAGCGAGGAGGACTACAACCGTGCCAAGACCGTGCTGACCGACCTGACCAAGCATTGCTTCGATGACTATCTGCTGGACTGGGCCAACGACCGCTACAGCACCCTGGTTCACCAGCTTCAAGGATGCTCCCCAGAACATCATGTGGGACATCATGAACGGCACGTTCTTCTCGGGCAAGCAGGTTGAGAACAACCGCTCGGTCGTAAACGCCATGTACTATGGGTTCTACGAGTACTTCTACCAGGCCAGCCCCTCGCGTGACGGCGATAAGACGGGTGTGTACAGCATCATGAAGGAGCAGGTGCAGGCCAACCCCTCCGAGCTGCCCGAAGGCTATGACGCGAGCCTTGCTACGGGTAACGGCTTCGCCGATGAGTTCGCAAGCCAGTGGGCTGCCGCAGGCGACGACGCAACCGAGCACGAGCTTGGCTGGTGGCACTTCATAGAGGGCAACGCGAACGGCAACCTGATGCAGGACACTTTCTTCTTCACCAGTGCGCAGTTCAAGCTCGTGAAGCCTGTTGTTGAGGTCAAGGTCCTCAAGGTCTGGGATGACCAGGACAACAAGGACGGCTCGCGCCCCGCGTCTGTCACGGTGAAGCTTCAGGCCAATGGCGAAGACACGTCAGAGGAGGCTTTGACGCTCGATGAGGACTCTGAGTGGTCTGGTGGTTGGCAGCGTCTGAACCGCTATGCGGACAACAAAGCGATTGCCTACACGGTCGAGGAGACGCCCATTCCTACTGGCTACGAGTGCGATGTTACCTCGGAGTCTGATGGCGATGGCAACGCGACTGTCACGGTGAAGAACAGCCATACGCCGGAGGAGCCACCCACCCCCGACAATCCGTCTAAGCCAGGCGAGCCTAACAAGCCGGGCAAATCTATGAAGCCCGTCCAGTCGGCAAAGCCCAAGACGGCCCTCCCCGCAACGGGAGACACGAGCTTCCCAATGACCAGAGGACTCTTCCTTCTGTCGGCAGCGGCGATGGCTGCAGCCATTGGCCTTCGCAGGGTGCCTGCCAGCAAAACGAGAGGCTAGCGGACAAGCCAGGCGCTGAGATATTGAGGTGCCAGCATGGCGCATCGAGGAGACTCGGTGCGCCATCGTCTTTACTTGGTGGGGTGTGGATTGTGAAACATGTTTCAATTCAAGGCTTCTTCGATACAATGAAAGAAACCGAAGGAGTCTGCCATGAATACGATTGAGCTCATGGACGGGAGCGTCTCGTCCTTCTCCAAGACCGACCGCGCCATATATGAGTCGATACGCAAGTTTCCTGACACCTTTGCCACGTCGAGTGTCACGCAGCTTTCCCTGTCGGCGGGCTTCAGCAAGCCGGCGCTCACGCGTTTTGCCCAGCGCTTGGGCTTTAGCGGCTTTGTGGAGTTCCAGTTCCAGTTTGCGCAGGACTTGGAGCAGGCGCGTGCGCGCACCGATGCCCCGACCAGCGCCGAGGTGTACGGTAGCCTGCTCAAGGCAGTGGAGGAGCGCCTGGACCGCAGTCAGCTGAGCGCTCTCATCGACCGTATGCGCACGAGCAGGCATACGTACCTGATGGGTTACAACCTTTCGCGCATACCCGCCGAGGAGCTCAACATCGCCCTGCAGTTTCATGCTGACATCGCCGTGTCGTTCCCGCAGATTGATGTCATGCAGCGCTTCATGCCTGACGATCTGCTCATCGTGTACTCCGCCGTGGGTGGCGACTCGTACAAGGGCCTTCTCCATGAATTCAAGATTGGTCGCAACACAAAGCCCTACATGGTACTCGTCACCACCAACTCCAAGCATCCGCTCAGGCGTCACTTCGACGAGGTCATCGTCCTCCCCACGGCAACGATAACATCGGGCAGCCGGACGGTGCTGGCGGATACCTTTGCGTTCCTGATGTTCAACGACATACTGACCGCGTTGCTGCCAGCTGCGTCCTAGACAGCCATCAGACATAGAACGAACCAAATGAAACAAATTAGAGATTTATACTTGAAACATAGTTCAGAACTGCCTATACTGGTTCCCGAGAAGAGGGAAGCGCTCCCAAGGTGGTGCCGGGCGCTCGGCCAAGCGCCCGGCATATCAAAGAACGTACTTTGGAAGGAAAGGGAACCATGGATCAGCTCATCGAGAAGCTCACTGCCATCTCGGGCAAGATTGCCCAGAATCGCGTCATCCAGATCATCAGCCATGCCTTCATGATGCTGCTGCCCATCACCATGCTCGGCTCGTTCGCCGCGCTGTTCAAGGGCATTGGCATTGAGGCCTACCAGAACTTCATCGCCTCTATCGGCGCCGTGCCCGTGCTCAACGCCATCTACCAGTGGACGACCGGCATGCTCGCCGTCTACCTCGCGTTCCTCGTGGCTTACTCCTTCGCCGAGAGCACCAAGTGCGCCAAGTCCAGCATGGCCGTCGGTCTCGTTTCGCTCGCGTGCTTCCTCATCTCCACGCCCTACCAGGAGATTCCCAACGACTTTGGCGTGTCCACGTTGCTGCCCACTGACTGGCTGGGTGCCACGGGCATGTTTAGCGCCATCGTGATCTCGTTTGTGGTGGGTGGCATCTACCTCGCCTGCCAGAAGGGCCATGTTGAGATCAAGCTGCCTGAGCAGGTGCCGCCGTTCATCTCCGCCCAGTTCTCGAGCCTCATCCCCGGCGCTATCGCCATGATTCTCTTTGGCATCCTGAGCTCCGTCTTCGCTGGCACCGATTTTGGCACCCTGCACCAGCTCGTCTACTCCATCATCGGCACTCCGCTGCATGCCGTCACCGGCAACGTCTTTGGCTACTGGATCCTCATGGTGGTGCTCTACGGCCTTTGGTTCCTGGGCATCCATGGCGGCATGACCGTTGGCCCCGTGATCATGATGCTCTTCATGCAGGTGCAGATGGAGAACCTCGCTGCCTTCCAGGCTGGTCAGGCCATGCCGCACCTCTGCGTCGGCGATTCCCTCTCCTACGGCACCGGTTCGCTCCCCATGCTCGTGGCCGCGCTCATCTTCATGAAGTCCGCCCAGGGCAAGGCTGTCAGCCGCATGGCCGTGCTCCCCGCGTTCTTTGGTGTGGACGAGCCTGCCTACTTTGGTATGCCCATGATCCTCAACCCCATGTTCTTCATCCCCTGGGTCATTGGTTCCCCGACCATCGCAGTCTTTGGTGCCCACATCCTCAAGGTTGTCGGCCTGCTCTCCTACGCCAACGGCACCGGTGGCTCCGCCGCAAACCTGCCCTTCTTCGTGGGCAACCTCATGAACTACGGCATGAGCGGTCTCATCTGGGGCTTCGTCTCCTTCGCCCTCATCGTGCTCATGTACGTGCCCTTCGTGAAGGCCTACGACAAGCAGCTGCTTGACGCCGAGAACGCCACGCAGGAGTAACGCCTTCCTTCCCAGCGGGGCCTTCGGGCCCCGCTTTTCCGTTCATACGTCCCGCGCCCATGACGGGCAGAAAGCGAGAACACCATGAAGCTTTTGATTCAGAGCGACGACTACGGTATCACCCGTGCGGTCAGCCTTGGCTGCATCCACGGCATTAGGAACGGCGTGGTGCGCAACACCGGCATGTTCGCCAACATGCCTTGGATCGAGGAGTGCGTGGAGTGGATCAAGCCCTATCTGGGCGACATCGCCTTTGGCATCGACCTCAACGCCTCCACCGGCCCATCCATCCTGGGCCACGACAAGGTACCCGCGCTCACCCACGAGGACGGCATGTTCCTCGGCAGCCGCGAGAACCGCGCGCTCGATACCGACGAGAACGACCACGACCACCTCGAGGCAGTCGCAGACCAGCTTGAGGCCGAGTTCCGTGCGCAGATCGAGCGCTACATCGAGCTCGTGGGCAAGAAGCCCGACTACATCCACAACCACGCCTACGGCACCCTCACCACCGACCGCATCACGCGCGAGCTGGCCGTTGAGTACGGCGTCATGTGCTCGGTGGGCCTGAACGACCGTCCCGAGGTCAAGCAGATGGGCATGGGCTGGTACCAGTGGGGCGGCCCCGAGGCGCAGCTGACCGAGGACCCGCTGGGCTACATCACCAGCGACAAGGACGGGCTGCTCATCAGCGGCTGCGAGTACGGCTATCTGGTGAGCCACTGCGGCTACGCCGACGCCGACCTCTTCCGCCTGACGAGCTTCACCACCTGTCGTCCGATGGACCTCGACTGCATGGTGAGCCCTGAGCTGCGTGCTTGGCTCGACGAGCACGACATCGAGCTGGCGAGCTTCAACGACCTTCCGCGCGGGTGGGCCGCCGAGCAGTCCACCGAGCCCCATCCCATGATGATGATGTAGCGCCCAGGCGTCGCAAGACAGGCATAAATACGGCCTTTTACCTCGCCCTTTCATATTCTGAAACGAGGGCCTCCAGCCTGAAAGGGAGGCCCCCGCATTGTAAGGGCTGCGCCACTGTTCGGTACCTAAAGTTGGAATCGTCCAGTATATCGGCGCGAAGGAAGGCGGTCACTCATGGACGAGTCCCAGAACAATGCATTCATGCGGTTCCTCAATGAGAAGTTGGTGCCCTTCAGCACCAAGGTAGCCCAGAACAAGTACATCCAGGCTATCGGTCAGGGCTCCATGGGCCTCATGGCCATCATCTTGGTTGGCTCCATCTTCAATCTGCTCAACACGCTTCCCATCGAGGCGTATCAGGGCTTCCTCGCTTCGACCGGCCTGTCCGACGTCTTTAACGCCATCTACAACGCAGCCATGAATTTCATGGGTCTCTTCATGGTGGCAAGCGTTGCGCGTGGTGCCGCCAAGAGCTTTGGCCACGAGGAGCTTGTCATCGAGAACATGTTCCTTGCGCTCATGGGCTACCTCATTCTGGTGCCGCTCACCGCAAACGACGCAGGTGACTCGCTCGTTAACATCAACTATCTAGGCAGCCGCGGTGCCTTCATGGCCTTTATCACGGCCCTGCTCACCACCAAGATCCACATCTGGGTGACCGAGCGCGGCTTCACCATCAAGATGCCCGCTGCTGTTCCCGAGAGCGTGGGCAAGACCTTCACGGCCATCATCCCTGGCTTCTTCTGTGCGGTTATGTTTGGTGCCATTCGCCTGGCATTTAGCTTCAGCCCCCAGGGCAACGTCATCGACACCGTCTACACCCTGCTGCAGGCTCCGCTCGCTGGCATCACTGGCAGCCTTCCCGGCTTCATCATCCTGATCATCGTGGCGCAGCTCCTGTGGTTCGTTGGCGTGCACGGCTCCTACACCGTCCTGCCCATCCTGTTCCCCATCTGGTTCTCGTACCTGCCCGAGAACATGGCCGCGGCGGCGGCTGGCCAGCCTGTTCCTCACCTGTGGAACATCTGCATGTATGACTTTGCCTGCAACGGCGGTTGTGGCTGCACGCTCGGTCTGGTCATTGTCATGGCGCTCTTTGCCAAGTCGCAGCGCTACAAGCAGTTTTCCAAGCTGGTGCTTCCGTGCGGCATCTTCAACATCAACGAGCCGGTTGTCTTTGGTCTGCCGCTCATGTATAACTTCACCTTCATCATCCCCTTCATGGTGACCCCCATCCTCTCGCTGCTGCTGGCCTATGCCTGCATCCAGCTGGGCCTCATGCCTGCTCCTACCGGCATCATTGGTGTGAGCTCCATGCCCATCGTGGTGTATGGCCTCATGCAGGGCTCCTGGAAGATTGGCGTCTATCAGATTGTTGCGACGCTCATGAGTGCGGCCATCTGGTTCCCGTTCTTCAAGGTCGCTGACGCTCAGGCCCTCACCGAGGAGCAGAATGCGGAGCTCCAGGAGGCAACCGAGTAACCCTTCCTTCCGGGCGCCCCGGTCGATTGGCTGGGGCGCCCTTCTGCACGGTGCGAGTAGTATTTGATGTGTCCACCCTCTATAGGAAAGCGGAAACGACATGTCAGATAGCGGTTCTAAGGCGATGGGCTCTCTCTACGACCTGTTGCTCGACTATGTAGATGCGGCACGTGTGCATGACTCAACCTACGAGATCGCGCAGACGCTGGTGAGAAACTATGCCCGGCTTTCGGCCATGTCCCTTCGAGAGATGGCCGAGCTTTGCTATGTGTCGCAGGCCTCCTTCTCGCGCTTTTGCCGTTTCTTGGGCTTTGAGAGCTTTGCCGAGTTCAAGGAAGCAGTGGATAGCGCCAACTATCGCGTTCAGGATGACTACACGCGCGAGTTTCTCAAGCGCATCAAAAGCGGAGAACCTCTTTCGCAAGGTGCGTATCGCGACCTGTTCCCAAATTATGGTGGCATTGGTCCAAGCGACGATGACCTGCGCGCCCTGCCCGATATCCTCGATGCCGTTGAGGCTGCCCACAGAGTCGTGTTCTTCTCGCATCACTTCCTCTGGCACATTGGACGCTACCTCCAGGGCAAGATGCTGCTCATGGACAAATATGTTGAGCTGTATCAGTCCTACGAGCACCAGCTGGCTGCGGCGGGCGAGCTTGGCGAGGGCGACCTGGCCATCATTTGCTCAATGAACGGCAGCTACATGTCTCATTACCGCGAGATCGCGCGATCGATCTTTGCCAGTGGGGCGCGGGTGCTCATGCTCACGCAAAACGATCACTCTCTCCATATCAATCGTGCGGACTGGGTGCTTTCGTGTGGTGAGACAAATGCAAATGACGTCGGAAAGTACGCCGCTCTGATGACCATTGACTGCATGGTTACGAGCTACCTTAGTAGATATCTAATGAGAAAGAATCCCAATGAATAATGCATTCCTGATTGGTGCGGCAACGGCGGCACACCAGGTCGAGGGCAATAACGACCACAGCGACATTTGGGCAATGGAACACATGGTATACGGTGGCTATCCCGAGAAGTCGGGTATTGCTGCAGATCATTACCGTACCTACCGCGAGGATATTGCTAAGATGGCCGAAGCGGGCCTCAATGCGTATCGCTTCTCGCTGGAGTGGGCTCGCATCGAGCCCGAGGAGGGCAAGTTTGACCCTGAGGCAACCGAGCACTATCGCGACGTTATCAGGTGCTGCTACGATCGCGGCATCGAGCCCGTGGTGACACTTCATCACTTCTCGAGCCCCAAGTGGCTCATCGAGCGCGGTGGCTGGGAAGACGAGCGCGTGGTGGGCTACTTCGAGCGCTACGTGCGGTACGTGTGCGAGCAGTACGGCGAGCTCCTGCACTATGTCTGCACGCTCAACGAGGCAAACATGGGTGTGCTGATCGCCATCTACATCCGTCAGGCGATGGAGGAGCGTGCAAAGCGCGAGGGTGGCGAGGCTCACCTGCAGATTGGCGTGGACATCGAGGCAATGGCCGCAGAACAGCAGGCCAAGATTGACGAGAGCCGTGCGGTCTTTGGCGTGGACGACCCGGCGGTGTTCGTCTCGCCTCGTACGGAACGAGGCATAGAGCTGGTCAAGCAGGCTCACTGCCATGCGGTGAAGATCATCCACGAGATGGTCCCTGGCGCAAAGGTTGGCATGACGCTCAGTCTGCGCGACATCCAGGCGGCACCTGGGGGAGAAGAGCGGGCCAAGGCTGCGTGGGCCGAAGAGTTTGAGCAGTTTGTTCCCGCGCTTGCGGAGGACGACTTCTTTGGCGTGCAGAACTACACGCGCACGGTGTTTGGCGCTGACGGAGAGCTTCCTCCAGCGGATGGCGCCGAGCTCACGCAGATGGGCTATGAGTTCTACCCGCAGGGGTTGGCGCACGTGATCCGTCGCGTGCACGAGTCGTTTGACGGCCCGCTCATGGTGACCGAAAACGGCATTGCGACCGATGACGACACGCGAAGGGTGGCCTACATTGGCGAGGCGCTCGCGGGCGTGCAGGAGTGCTTGGACGAGGGCATCGACGTGCGTGGCTACATGTATTGGTCGCTCATTGACAACTACGAGTGGCAGAGCGGCTATGGCATGAGGTTTGGCCTTATGGACCGAGGAGTTGGGCATGCGCCCAAGCCGAGTCTGGCGTACTTGGGTGAGCGCTGCCGTACGTGGCGGGCCTAACTGGAGGCTGTTGAGTGAGTCTGTGTCCAAAACGGTCAAAGGAATAAGGAGTATGACATGAGTTTTCCCGAAGGGTTCTTGTGGGGTGGTGCAGTTTCAGCCGGGCAGTACGAGGGCGGTTGGAACGAGGACGGACGTGGTCCGTGCCGCATGGACTTCACCACGGGCGGCACCCGCACCAGCCCGCGCTATGTGACCTATGTGACAGCTGACGGTGAGGCCGTCAAGGCCGGTCGCGAGGCGGCGCTGCCAGCTGGCGCACGCTGGGCGACGCTTCCCGACTGCTACTATCCCAACCAGGTGGCCGTTGACGGCTACCACCGCTGGCGCGAGGATATCGATCTCTTTGCCGAGATGGGCTTCAAGGTCTTTCGCATGTCCATCGGTTGGAGCCGTCTCTTCCCGACGGGCCTGGAGAAGACCCCCAACCGTGAAGGCGTCGAGTTCTACCGTGAGATGTTCGAGTACATGCAGGGCAAGGGCATCGAGCCGCTGGTGACGCTCATGCACTTTGATACGCCGCTTGGCCTGGAGGCTGCTTGTGGCGGCTGGGAGAATCGCGAGCTCATCGACCACTTCGTGCGCTTCTGCACCACCTGCTTCATGGAGTACAAGGGCCTTGTGCACTACTGGCTCACCATCAACGAGATCAACAACGCGCTGAGCCTCATTGACTTCCTTGGCAACGCGAGCGACGAGGGCTACCAGGCCACCTACCAGCTGCTGCACCACCAGTTTGTGGCGAGCGCCAAGGCGGTGCAGGTGGGCCACGCTATCGACGGCGAGAACCAGATTGGTTGCATGATCGCGAGCGCGGCGACCTACCCGCACACCTGCGATCCGGCTGACATCATGGCCGCCGAGCACAAGCGCCAGGAAAATGCCTACTACTGCGGTGACGTGCAGGTCTTTGGCTACTATCCCACCTACGCAAAGCGCCTGTGGGACGCGCATGATGTGCACATCTCCGTGGAGCCGGGTGACATGGAAGACCTTGCGGCGGGTACCGTGGACTTCTATTCCTTCAGCTACTACAACTCCAACGTGGTGACGACCCACGAGGTGACCGACACCGTGGGAGGCAACTTCCAGGTTGGCGCCCGCAACGAGTACCTGACCTACAGTGACTGGGGCTGGGCCATGGACCCGATGGGCCTGCAGTGGCAGCTCGAGGTGCTCTATGACCGCTACCAGGTGCCGCTGATGGTGGTGGAGAACGGTCTGGGCGCCTTTGACGAGGTGGTCGACGAGGCAGGGGAGAAGCGCGTCCACGATCCCTACCGCATCGACTATCTGCGTCAGCACGTGCGCGCGATGGAGACCGCCATTGCCAACGGCGCTGACGTGCGTGGCTACACCCCGTGGGGCTGCGTCGACCTGGTGAGCATGGGCACCGGCGAGATGCGGAAGCGCTACGGCTTCGTCTACGTTGACATGGACGACGAGGGTGCCGGAACGCTCGACCGCTATCGCAAGGACAGCTTCTGGTGGTACCAGCGCTGCATCGCCAGCAACGGAGCGGAGCTGTAGGAGCCCATCATATAAATGGCTGCAAGGCCGCCTGCCCGAAAGCAGCTGGGCAGGCGGCCTTTTCTCTCGTTCCATGCCGCCATGTGGCTCAGCCTACTTCGCGCGGCCGCACCAATCTAAAGTAACGGTGTAAGATTGCGTAACCTGACGATAAGGAGGTCTATGGCTGTCACGCTTTCTCACCAGTCCGCGCTCGATGCCCTTCGTACGCTCCGGTGCGAGGGGCTTGATCTGCACGAATCGGATGCTGTCTCACTGATGGCTCCCTCTGCATGGGTGGGCAAGCGGTTGATCAAGAAGAACTTCGACCCTGGTGTTTGGCGTTGGCAAAGGCCCAGTGCAAATCGTCCCTTGCATATCCTGGTGCCAGTCGAGCAGTCTCGTGTGCGCGGAAGGAGCATCGTGGCTCATGTGGCACACGCTGGTATGCCTTCGGGCTCGATTCTCTGGCTTGACGAGCATTCGAGTGTTGTGTGCCCAGAGCTGTTGTTTCTTCAGATGGCAGAGTCGTTCTCGCTTCCGGCGTTGGTGATGCTGGCCCTCGAGCTGTGCGGGCACTTCTCCCGACAGGCTGATAACCCCCTATCAGGCGATGTGGTCGATGGGATTCCTGCTGCCACGACTGTTGAGCAGCTGGAGAAATTCCTCTTGAGCTTTAGGAAGGTGAAGGGACTGGAGAAAGCTCGGTTTGCGTTGCGCTACGTTTGCAACCATGCGGCCAGTGCGCCAGAGGCGGTGCTTGCTGCGATGTTTGGCCTGCCTTCTGCGGAGGGCGGATACGGTATGGGTCCCGTACTGCTTAACGAGCTCGTGGAGGTGGATCAGTCGGGATTTTGGGCGAAGGCAAAGAATCGCTATCCCGACTTGATGTTTGCGTTTGCCCCAGTTGGGTTGAACTACGACGGCTTTAAACACTTTGACATCGCGAGCCTTATGGTTGCGGCAGAGCTGTATGCGCGTTCGGACGGGAAAGCTCGGGACGAGGCAAGAGACGCGCTCAGGGGGATGCTCGTTTCGACAAGGGCAAAGGTTGTCGATGACAACATGCGCGACCGGCAGCTCGCAGCTCAGGGGCGTATCGTGTTCTCGGTGACGAAAGAGGACCTGAGGAGCATCGGCCATTTGGACGAGCTTGCGCGGCAAGTGCTTGACTGTGCAAACAAGGTGTTTGGTGTGGAGGTCAACGAGTACCTAAACACACTCGAAGATAGCTCGAGCACCCTTGAGAGGGGCGAATTGCTTGGCACGTTGGCTCCGCACGCGGGGTTTGGGACCAGATCCTACGGAAAGCTGTGAGGTGGGATTGTGCTCTCGAGGAATTAGTTACCACACAACCAACCTGTGCTTGCCGCCAACTGGCCTTTTTTATAGAGTGATCCCGTGTCTGGTAACTGTGTATTTTACACAGTTACCAGACATGGAATAACCGCAGGATTCCGAAGTGAGTCGTCCGTTGTCTGGTAACTAACTTGGTTCAGCGTAGATTCGCCACCACCGCTCTCGTCAAATCTATTCGCCGCAGTGTTGGAATTACCCCCCGTTAGGCCATGCCAACGGTGGTCCGCCGGAGGTTTGGGTTTTTGATCCGTTACACCTTGAGTTCGCCTATGCGCGTGAGCAGCATCTCGTTGAACATCATGTACAGCATGTTGTCGATTATGGCGATTCGCTCGTTGCCCACGCTCTCGGCCGAGGGCAACACAATCGTGCTGTCGCAGTAGCTTTTCAACGCGTGCCTTGGGTTCATGGTGACCAGTACGGTGCTTGGGCGCTCGCCATCCGACAGCTTGGAAAGGCTCTTTAGGAACTCGCGATACTGTTCGCCCGACCGCACCGACAGGACGATGATTGTCTCGTCATTGCGATACTGCTGCATGAGATAGTCGTATTCAGGACTATCGGCATCAACGCCGTGTAGCGCACGCAGCGCCACGCTCAAGAAGCGTGCGGGCAGGTTGGAGAGATGGAATCCTACGCAATGGACCTTGCTCGCCTCGAGCACCAGACGGGCTAGCCCGTCGATGGCCACTTGGTCGATAGATTTCTCCTCCTGAAGGATGAAGTCGCAGTAGATCTCGCCAATCGTCTTTTCGCGACCATGCTCGGCGCGTTTCTCGAGGTCGATGCCCAGCTGATACTGCAGTCCGGCATAACCTGTGTATCCCAGTTTCTTGGCAAAGCGAATGAGCGAGGAGGGGGAGATTCCCAGGTCGCCGACAAGCTCGTCATAGCCTTTGTGCGCAAACCCCTCAGGATCTGCCTTCAGGTACTCATATATGGCCATGTCGGTCTTCGTGAAGGAGGAGACCTTGGTCTCCATCAGGTCAAGCACGTCCATGCTGGCCCTCCCGATCCGTCGTGTTCGCTCTGCGCACAGTGTAGCAGTTGATTGTCAAAACCTTGTAAACGCATCAAGAAAAAATTTTTCCAGATTTAGATTTACAATTTAGGAAAAACTTACTATCATGTGGCTAACGGAGGAACGGCAGGAGGGACCTGCCGTCAAACCAGGTTCCATACGTCAAAGAAAGGAAGGGAACCATGGAAGGTTTAACCAATTGGATGCAGGAGCACATTGCTCCGCTGGCTACCAAGCTGGGCCAGAACAAGTACCTTCAGGCCATTTCCGGAGGCATGATGCACACCATGCCGCTCACCATCGGTGTGGCCCTGATCGCTATCCTCATCAACCTGCCCATTCCCGGCCTGTCTGACTTTCTCGCTTCGAGCGGGCTGACCGCGGCGGGTAACGAGGTCATCGCAGCCACCATGTCGCTGCTGGCCATCTACTGCTCGTTCCTCATTGCCTACCAGTACGCCAAGGATGACGGGATGAACCCCCTCACCGCCGGCGTCCTGTCCATGGGCGCGTTCCTCATCCTGGTGCCATCCACCATCGACATGGGCGAGGCCGGCACCATCACCGCCTTCAAGTCCAACTACCTGGGCAGCGACGGCATCTTCGTTGCCATCATCCTCTCGATTCTGGTGGCCATGGCCTACGGCTTCCTGACCCGCAAGAACATCAAGGTAACGCTGCCCGACTCCGTGCCTCCCATGGTCTCTGATTCGCTCTCCCCAGTCTTCACCGCCATGATCATCTTCGCGGTCGTCTACCTCGTTAAGTGGGGCTTCACCTTCACCCCGTGGGGCAACGTCTTCGACTTCATTATGCAGAACGTCGGCACCCCGCTCATGAACCTTGGCGCCACGCCGTGGTCCGTCATCATCGTCTACACCGTGGGCAACATCTTCTGGTTCTTCGGCATCCACCCCAACGCCGTCATGGGCATCTTCTATCCCATGATGCTGCTCCCGGCCCTCATGGCCAACCAGCAGGCCTATCTTGAGGGCCAGCCCCTTCCGTTCCTGATGTTCGCCCTCATCGGCAGCTGCTGCTACTTCGGCGGCCAGGGCAACACCATTGGCCTCTGCCTCGACATGTTCACGGCTAAGTCCGAGAAGTTCAAGGCCATGCGCGGCCTCATGACCATCCCCAACATCTTCAACATCAACGAGCCGGTCATCTTCGGCGTGCCCGTGATGCTCAACCCCCCTTACAACCCCACGATTCAGCTGCCTTGGGCCATGCCCATGTTCATCTCCGCGCTGCTGACCGGCGGCCCGCTCTACATGGGCGTCGTGCTCATCTGCATGGCCGTGAGCGCCGTCCTATACTATCCCTTCTTCAAGATCGCTGACAACCAGGCGTACGAGGAGGAGCAGGCCATCGCAGCTGGTAAGGCTGAGTAGCAGCTTCGAAGGCCCCCTGCGGCCCTTCCTTCCCGGCGGGGCCAGGGTCGAACGCACCCTGGCCCCGCTCTTTTAAGCACGTATCGCGCGGTGTAGACGAGGAGTGGCACATGATTCTTGCGATTGACATTGGTGGGACCTTCGTAAAGTGGGCGGTGGCCGACGGTTTGGAGCTGACAAACGCCCGTGGCAAGGTGCCTACACCGCAGGATTCCTTTGAGGAGCTGGTCGAGACCATAGCGTGTCTTGTGGGGGACCTGCCCGAGCAGCCCGAGGGCATTGCCGTGAGCCTGCCTGGAACCGTCGATGCAGCCACAGGCTTCATCGTGCAGGGAGGAGCGCTCCAGTACGCGAACGACCGCAATCTTGTCGACGCGCTGCACGAGCGCTTGGGCCTGCCCGCCTCAATCCAGAACGACGCGCGCTGTGCCGCTCTTGCCGAGCTTGCGCTGGGTGAGCTCAAGGGTTGCACGGACGGCGTGATGGTGGTCATTGGCACGGGTGTGGGCGGAGCCGTGGTGAGCGGCGGCCGCCTGGTGACTGGCGCCACCGGTGCGGCGGGCGAGCTCTCCATGCTGGCGGTTCGCCCGCTGCGCGGCGAGGGCATGGGCGGCCTGCTGGGCAACCGCGCTGGGATGCGAGGGCTGCTTGCGAAGGCGGCAGAGACCCTTGGTCGCGAGAGCCTGACGGGCGAGGAGCTAATCGCTCTGGTGAACGAGGGCGATACCCAGGCCACGGCAGCGCTCGACGATGGCCTCGCAGACCTCGCAGATGCCCTGCTCTCCCTGCAGTTCCTGCTTGATCCGCAGCGCTTTGTGATTGGTGGTGGCATCTCGGCAGACGAGACGTATATGGCGCACCTGCTCGCAGCCTACGATGCGGCCTTCGCGGCGCTGCCGTTCCCGGCACCACGTGCCGAGGTGGTGCCCGCGCGCTTCCGCAACGACGCGAACTTGCTGGGTGCCGTGGTCCATTACGGCACGGCTGCCCGATAGACGATTGACTTCAGCGCCCGTGCGGCGCAAGAAAGGGGATGCATCATGTCTGAGCTTACTGACGACATCCGTAGGGTCTTCAAGGAGGGCGACGACGTTCGCGACGAAGGCCTCACGACGCCCGCCGGCGTGATTCGCCACGACGACATCGCCTATGGTCCGGACAAGAACTGGCAGGTGATGGACCTCTACCTGCCCGAAGGCGCAGATGGCCAGCTGCCCGTGATCGTGTCCGTCCACGGCGGCGCGTGGGTCTACGGCGATAAGGAGCGCTACCAGTGGTATTGCATGGACCTGGCGCTCCGTGGCTTTGCGGTGGTCAACTTCACCTATCGTCTGGCGCCGGACTTCAAGTTTCCGTCGAGCCTCGAGGATGCCTGCTTGGTCTTCTCCTGGGTGCTCGACCATGCCGATGAGTACCGCCTCGACACCGCCCACGTCTTTGCGGTGGGCGATTCGGCTGGAGCGCATCTGCTGGGCCTCTTCTCCAACCTGTGCACCAATCCGGCCTATGCGGCCAAGGTACCCGTGAAGGCGCCCGAGGGCTTTGCGCCGGCGGCCGTGGCGCTCAACTGTGGCCAGTACCACACCGTGCTGGACGATCCCGAGGAGCTGACGGCACAGCTCATGGCCGAGTACCTGCCCGATAAGGGCACGGACGAGGAGCTCGACCTCATCGAGGTCGTGGGCTACGTGACGCCCGCATTCCCGCCCGCTTATGTGATGACCTGCGAGGCTGACTTCCTGCACGATCAGGCCGCACCGCTTGCCCAGGCCCTGCGTGACGCCGAGGTGTCCCATGAGCTGCACGTCTATTGTGGTGTGGGGGATAAGCTCGGCCACGTGTTCCACCTCAACATGAAGAGCAGCGACGCTCGCCGCTGCAACGATGACGAGTGCGCGTTCTTCAAGCGGTTTCTGTAGCGGCAGGCAACGCAAGTAGGGGAGGAAGAAACGTGACCACGGTCTTTCCGAAGGATTTCATCTGGGGCGCCTCGACAGCGGCCAACCAGTACGAGGGCGGCTACGACGAGGGCGGCAAGGGCCTCTCGGTGCAGGATGTGCTGGCGACGACGCCTGGCGGGCATCGCGCAGAGACCGAGCGGATCGAGCCCGGCCGGTATTACCCGAGCCATGTGGGATCCGACGGCTATCATCACCTGGAGGAGGACGTCGAGCTGCTGGCTGGTCTGGGCGTAAACGGCTACCGCATGTCGCTCGCTTGGACGCGCATCTTCCCCAGCGGTGACGACACCGAGCCCTGCGAGGAAGGTCTGGCCTACTACGACCGACTCTTCGACCTCCTGCTTGCGCGGGGCATCGAACCCATTGTGACCATGAGCCACTACGAGCCGCCACTTGCGCTGGCACGCCAGGGTGGCTGGTCAAAGCGCTCCACCATCGACCTCTTCGTGCGCTACGCGGAGACCATCGTGCGCCGCTATCTGGGCAAGGTACATCGTTGGATCACCTTCAACGAGATCAACTGCACGCAGGTGCCCTTTGGCATCATGACTGGTGCGGGCATCCTCATGCCCATGTTTGGTCCGGACAACACCGAGCAGTTGCGTTATACGTGCTTGCACAACCAGTTTGTGGCCTCGGCGCGCGTGGTGCGCCTGGCGCACGAGATTGACCCCACGCTGCAGGTGGGCTGCATGATAGCGAGCATGCACAACTATCCGCTTACCTGCAATCCTGCAGACGTGCGCGCGGCGCAGGCGCAAAACCAGATGAGCTTCCTCTTTGCTGGCGATGTTATGGCGCGTGGAAGCTATCCAGGCTACGCGCGGCGCTACTTTGCCGAGCACGGCATCACGCTTGACGTGACGGCTGAGGATGAGACGACGCTCGCAGCTGGTACGGTGGACTTCTACAGCTTTAGCTACTACATGACTAACTGTGCGGGGACCGATCCCAACGCGGAGCAGACTGCGGGCAACTTGGTCACGGGCCTCAAGAACCCCTACCTCGAGGCAAGCGAGTACGGCTGGCAGATTGATCCGACGGGTCTGCGCATCCTGCTCAATGACCTATGGGACCGCTACCAGCTGCCGCTCATGATTGTGGAAAACGGTCTGGGCTGCCACGATGACCTGGTGGTGGATGCTGACGGTACGCGCCACGTGGATGACGACTACCGCATCGACTACCTGCGCCAGCACATCGACGCGCTGCGCGAGGCCGTGTCCGACGGCGTGGGCGTGGTGGGCTACCTGCCCTGGAGCGCCTTTGACCTGGTGGCACTCTCCACTGGCACCATGGAGAAGCGCTACGGCCTTGTGTACGTGGACCTCGACGACGAGGGCAACGGCACGCTGGAGCGCACGCCCAAGAAGAGCTACGGGTGGTATCGCGATCGCATCGCTGCCGAGCGCGCGTAACGTCCTCATACGAAAAGGCTGGCTCCTGACCAGCAGCTGATTGCGTAAAAGGGCCCAGTTGGGCCATCAAGAAAGGAGAACGACATGGGCTTTAGCAAGGACTTCCTCTGGGGCGGCGCAACGGCGGCCAACCAGTACGAAGGTGGCGTCTTTGAGGGTGGCGCAGGCCTCTCCACGGCCGACGTCATGACCAACGGTGCCCACAAGGTGCCGCGCCAGGTCACCTTCCGCATGCCGGACGGTAGCTGGGACAAGCTCCCCCTGTGCTTTGGCAGTCCCGTGAAGCACCTGCCCGAGGGTGCCGTGGCCTGTACCGTCGATGACCCCGACATCTACTACCCCACGCACATCGCGAGCGACTTCTATCACCACTACAAGGAGGACATCCGCCTCTGTGCCGAGGAGGGCTTCAAGTGCCTGCGCCTCTCCATCAAGTGGAGCCGCATCTTCCCCAACGGCGACGACGAGGAGCCCAACGAGGCCGGTCTCGCCTTCTACGAGGACGTGTTCAAGACCTGCCGCGAGTATGGCATCGAGCCGCTGGTCACGCTTGAGCACTACGAGAACCCGCTCAGCCTTGCCAACCGCTTCAATGGCTGGGACAGCCGCTACCTGGTGGACATCTTCGTGAAGTATGCCAAGACCTGCTTTGCGCGTTTTGATGGCCTCGTGAAGTACTACCTCACCTTCAACGAGATCAACTGCATCGAGGTGGCCCCCTACGTGACGGCCGGCCTCATCCACGCTGACCCGCAGAACATCGCCAACGCGGCCTATCACCAGTTCCTGGCCTCGGCCAAGACGGTCATCGCCGCGCACGAGCAGTGGCCCGAGCTCAAGATTGGCATGATGCTCGCTTACGGTCCCATGTATGCCATGACCTGCGATCCCGAGGACCAGCTTCTGGTGATGAAAGCTGACAACGACGGCCTCTTCTTTGCCGACGTGCAGATGCTGGGCGAGTATCCTGCCTACAAGCTCATCCAGTACAAGAACGAGGGCATCACGCTGCCGGTGGAGGAGGGCGACCTTGAGACGCTCAAGGCCGGTACCTGCGACTTCCTGTCCTTCTCGCTCTACGGCAGTCATACGGTGACGGTCCACAAGGAGGGCCTCGAGAAGGGCGAGGGCAACGGCGCCTTCGACTTCGTGGTGGCCAATCCCTACCTCAAGACCAACGCCTGGGGCTGGGCGACCGACCCCAACTGCCAGCGCATCACGCTGAACACGCTATACCATCGCTACCGCTGCCCGCTGTGGTGCGTGGAGTCCGGCATTGGCTGGAATGACGAGTTCGTGGACGGCACCGTGCACGACGACTACCGCATCGACTACATGCGCGCCAACATCGCCAGTATGCGCGACGCGGTGGAGCTCGACGGCATCCCCCTGATGGGATACCTGTACTGGGGCTGCGTCGACATGGTAAGCAACGGCGAGGGCGAGATGAAGAAGCGCTACGGTCAGATTTACGTCGACGCCAACGACTACGGCCAGGGCACGTTCAAGCGCTCGCTGAAGGACTCCTACCACTGGTACCAGAAGGTGATCGCTAGCAACGGTGAGGATTTGGACTAAGGCTACGTCTTTGTCCTACGGTGGACGGATAATGCGATAGACAAAAGGGCGTCCGGGTGAGAAAGCGTAGCTCCGGCGCCCTCTTTTCATAGACGGATGCTGCGGCATCGCATCGTGGCCAAGCAATTAGTTACCACACAACCGATCTATGTTTGCCGTCAACTGGCCTTATTCCAAAATCGATTGCGTGTATGGTAACTGTGAATTTTACACAGTTACCATACACGGAAATAGAAATGGAATAACCGCAGGATTCTGAAGTGAAGTGTCCGTTGTCTGGTAACTAATTCCAGAGGAAGGGATGTCCCTTCACGCCCGTTCCCCCGTTTGGCTAGCTCGAACGCGAACTCATGTCAGCAGCGATCGATTGAGCTGAGGTAAAACAGTTATGAATACAAGGAGAGGAGCAATTATGCAGCGACAGTACCCCCATCTGAGCAGTCCTATCACTATCGGCCGCACTACCTTCCGCAACCGAATGTTCTCGGCGCCCATGGGCGGCACCGACATAGCCAACGACGGCTGCATAGGTCCAAAGTCCACCGCCTTCTACGAGCTGCGCGGCAAGGGTGGCGCGGCGGCGGTCACCGTGAGCGAGCTCATGGTGCATCCTGCTACCGATGGCAGCCATGCCTACCATCTGGACGAGAGCATCCTCAACTCGCTGGCCTGCGCGACATATACCGCAGATGCGATTCGCCGGCATGGTGCTATTCCCTCGCTGGAGCTCTCGCACTCTGGTCAGTTTGCCGGAACGTACATGACCGACAAGTCAAAGCAGCACGGTCTTGCTCAGTGGGGTCCGAGCGACGGCGTCCGCGCCGACGGCGTTCCCGTGCGTGCGCTTACCCACGACATGATCGACGAGATCGTGGAGGCATACGGGCACGTGGCGGGCCTCGCCAAGCGGGCGGGCTTTGAGATGCTCATGGTTCACGGAGGTCACGGCTGGCTCATCAACCAGTTTTTAAGCCCGCTCTTCAACCACCGCACCGACGAGTACGGTGGAAGCCTCGAGAACCGCTGCCGCTTTGCAATCCGCGTGCTCACGGCCGTGCGCGAGGCAGTGGGACCGTTCTTCCCCATAGAGTTCCGCCTGAGTGGTGCCGAGTTCTGCGAGGGCGGCTACGACGTGGACGAGGGCGTGCGCATCGCGCAGCAGCTCGAGCCCTACATCGACCTCCTGCACGTGAGCGCCGGCACCTACCAAAAGACCTTTGGCATCACGCACCCCTCCATGTTTGAGGAGCATGGGCGCAACGTCTTTCTCGCAGCTGAAATAAAGAAGCACGTGAAGGTGCCCGTTGCCACACTTGGCGGTCTCAACGACCCCGCACAGATGGAGGAGATCATTGCCTCCGGCAAGGCCGACGTGGTCTACATGGGCCGCGCGCTGCTCGCCGACCCATACCTGCCGCGCAAGGTGGTGGAGAACCGTCCCGAGGATATCGTGCGTTGCCTGCGCTGCTTCACCTGCATGGCCGAGCGTGCCGCCACAAGCACGCGCCGCTGCACCGTCAACCCCATCATCGGCCGCGAGATGGAGGGCGACGAGGTCATCCCCGTGGCACCCGAGCGTCGCAAGCGCGTGGTGGTGGCAGGCGGTGGCCCTGGCGGCCTCTACGCCGCATGGACAGCCGCGCGCCGTGGGCACGATGTCATCCTGCTTGAGAAGGAAGACCAGCTGGGCGGCATCCTCAAGAGCGAGCAGGCACTGCCCTTCAAGCACGAGATGTTTGAGCTGACCGGCACGTACGAGCGCTTCTGCCGCCAGGCGGGCGTGGACATCCGCCTCTCTACCGAGGCGACGCCGGAGCTGGTGGAGGAGCTTAGTGCCGATGCGCTCATCATCGCGGTGGGCTCCGAACCGCTCGTGCCGCCCATCCCAGGGCTCGACGGAGCCAACGTGGTCGTGGTCAACAACTACTACCTCGAGAAGGACAAGGTGAGCGACGAGGTCGTGGTCATGGGCGGCGGCCTGGCCGGCTGCGAGTGCGCCGTGCACCTGGCACAGGAGGGCAAGCGCGTGAGTCTGGTGGAGATGCGCGACGCGCTGGCGCCCGACGCTAACGTGCGACATCGCCCGCTGCTCATGGCGCAGATTGACAAGCTGGGCATCGACGTGCGGCTCGGTCACCAGGCGCTTTCCGTCGGCGCCGACGGCGTCACCTGCAAGATGGGAGAGGGCGAGGTGCTGGTGCCAGGCACCACGGTCATCTGCGCCCTTGGCCAGCGCTCGCGTACCGCCACGGTGCAGGCGTTGCAGGACGCGGCACCCTTCGTGCGGGTGATTGGTGATGCGGCTCGTGTGAGCACCATTACCAACGCCGTGTACTGGGGCTATCACGCCGCGCTCGATATCTAGCGCCTGATGGACTGAGAGATTGTTCCAAACAGTCGGCCGTCGTAGGTAGAGAAGAGCCCACCGCAGAGCCTGGCTCGCGGTGGGCTCGTTGTGTAGAGATGGGACCTCGGCGGTCGACCATCGTTCTGGGTCGCATGCCGAGAAGTGCGCTGGCATAAGGTGAGGCTTGATACGATGAACGCCAGACCACGCAAGCTTGCAGACGTAAGAGAAGGGAAGCCCCATGGCGCTCATCCAGGTCAACTACCTCAGCAAGGTCCTCTTCCGCACCGTGCCCGTCAACGTGATCCTGCCCACGGACAAGATCAGCTTCGAGACGCTGGACTATCAGAGCGCGCCCGAGGGCGGCTACCCCACGCTCTATCTGCTGCACGGCCTGCTGGGCAACTACACCGACTGGGTGAGCGGCACGCGCGTACAGCGCTGGGCCGAGGACGCGGGACTCGCCGTGGTCATGCCCTCGGGCGACAACTCCTTCTACATCCCCGGGCTGGCAGCCAACTCCGACTATGGCGCGTTTGTGGGCGAGGAGCTTCCGCGCGTGATGCGTAGCATGTTCCCGCTCTCGCCCCGCCGCGAGGACACCTTCATCGCCGGCCTCTCCATGGGCGGCTTCGGGACGCTGCGTAACGGAATGAAGTATGCCGAGACCTTCTCGCGTCTCGCGGCCTTCTCCAGCGGCATCCACTTCTTCGACCCGAACTTCGAGTCGCTCGCGGGAGAGGAGAGCGTCTTTGGCGACCTCGCCGAGGCGGCAAAGACCGACAAGAGCCACTACGTGGTCTTTGAGCAGCTCAAGGCCCGTGTGGCTGCGGGCGAGGTTGAGGAGCCAGAGTTCTGGATGAGCTGCGGGACCGAAGACTCGCTGATGCCTGTGAACCTCAAGTTCCGCGACATGCTGATTGAAGCGGGCTTTGATGTCACGTGGGACGAGGAGCCGCGCGGACACGACTGGGACTTCTGGGACAGCCAGATCAAGAAGGTCATCGACTGGCTGCCACTGGGCGAGGCCGACGCGACGCTCGGCAGCGGCAACGTTGCTAAGGACTTCTAACGTCGTAGCGTGGGGCAACGGCGGCCGTGCCAGCCTGCTCTCAAGTCCAGTGTACATGCACGCATGTGTATTCAATACAATTGATGGCGCATACCAACAATCCAATACTGCTCAGGAGACCCCATCATGAAGCGCATCTCTCTCAACGATGACTGGTACGTCTACCCGCGCGACGACGCGTTTTCGCTGGTTACGGCTATCCCCGATGACGCCGTGCATACGAGCGTGCCCTATGATGCGCTCTGGCACGAGGGTCCGCAGGCGGATAGCGTGAACGGCGGGCGCACCAGCTACTTTGATGGGCAGGTCTACTACTACCAGCGCGAGCTGGTGTTGGACCCTGCCATGCGCGACATGCGCCTGCTGCTCAAGTTTGAGGCCATCTTCTCCAAGTCGTTTGTGTATGTGAACGGCTCGCAGGTGGGCTGTGGCGACTTTGGCTATGCAAGCCTGACCTGCGACATCACCAGCTATGTGCACTGGGACGCCCCCAACACGCTGCTCGTGGTGTGCAAGACCGACCTCCTCAGTTCGCGCTGGTACATGGGCTGCGGCATCGTACGGCCCGTGTGGCTCATGTACGGCCCGCTGGTGCACACGGAGCCGGACAGCATCTGGCTCACCACGCAGGAGCTCACGCCCGGGGGCGGTGCACGCGTGCGCCTGAGGGCCACGCTGCGCAACCTCACCGCACGCGCGCAGAATGTGGACGTGTGCCTGCGGCTCTTCGACGATGACGGCAGCGATGTGCTGCGCGAGACCTTCCCCGTGCGGCTGGGCGAGCGTTACGAGCTGGACCGCTACCTCTACCTGCGCAACATCCGCCCCTGGAGCGAAGATGACCCGCACTGGTATTGGATCGAGCTCGTGGTGGGTGAGGACGTGGCACACACACGCTGCGGCCTGCGCACCGAGAGCTGGGACCCCGAGCGAGGCTTGCTCATCAACGGCAAGTCGGTGCTGCTGCGCGGAGCTTGCATCCATCACGACGAGGGCATCTTAGGTGGCGTGGCACAGAAGGAGTTTGAACTCTGGCGGGTGGCGAGGCTCAAGGAGGCCGGCTTCAACGCCATCCGGAGCGCCCACAACCATGCCTCGCAGGAGCTGCTCGACGCCTGCGACAAGCTGGGCGTCTACGTGCTCGACGAGGTTTGCGACATGTGGACCAAGCCCAAGGGCTTTGGCGACTTTGCGCAGTACTTTCCCCGCTCCTGGCGCGACGTGGTGGACAACATGGTTCGCGAGGACCGCTTCCATGCGTGCGTGGTGGGCTATTCCACGGGCAACGAGATCAGCGACATCAACACCGAGCATGGATTTGAGGTCGCCCATGACCTCTACCAGCGCATTCACGAGCTGGACAGCACGCGCTTTGTGACCAACGGCATCAACGGCGCCTTTGCGGCGGGCGAGGAGGTCGCCGACATCGCGGCCGACCTCACGGGGCGCCCGCGCGAGGACTTTTTGACCGGCGACGTCAACCAGTTTATGGGGCTCATGGCCACGCGCATGGCCGACATCACGCGGCATCCGGTGGTGTCGCGCGTGCTGGAGCGGCTGGATGCGTCGGTTGACGTGCAGGGCTACAACTACATGACGGCTCGCTATGCGGCCGACGCCGATCGTTATCCCCAGCGCGTGATGTTGGGCACCGAGACCTACCCGCGCCAGGTGGCGGAGAACCGGGAGCTCATCGAGCGGCTGCCGGCTGTCATTGGCGAGTTCACCTGGACGGGCTGGGACTACATTGGCGAGCTGGGGAGCACTCCCTATCCTGCGTGGCAGAATACCGCCGGCGACCTGGATGCCTTTGGCTTCCGTCGGCCCGTCTCGTACTGGCGCGAGATTGTGTTTGGCCTGCGCACGCAGCCGTATCTGGCAGTGCGTCCTCCCGAGGCGCACGGGACGCCGCGCATGTTTGGGCCATGGAAGTTCACCGACGCCGTGGCAAGCTGGACGTGGGACGTGGAGCCTGGCACGCCGATGACGGTTGAGGTGTATGCGCCAGATGGTGAGGTGGAGCTGCTGTTGAACGGCCGCACTGTTGGTCGCGCGCAGACGAGCGAGTGCTATGCGCTCTTTGAGGTGCCCTACGAGGCTGGAACGCTCGAGGCTGTGACCGCGGCGGGGGAGCGCTTGACGCTTTCTACCGTGGATGCGGCAACGGCTCAGGTAGTGTGTGAGGACACCGCCTATGGCGACTGGCTGTTCTCGCAGCTGCATGTTGAGGACGCTGCGGGTACGTGGCTGCTCGACAGCGGGCAGTCGCACGACTGCGCTCGCGAGGGCTACGAGCTGGTTGCTGCGGGCTCGAGCGCGATGTCGCCCGCGAGCTATGGCCGCGACTCGGTGCGTCTGGGCGAGCAAGGTGCGCTGGTGGTGTATCGGAAGCGCTAGCGAGGCTTAGCACCTTGGCGGGAGCTGACAGCTCCTGCAAGATGTCTTTTCTGATCAAACGGAGCAGTTCCTGGGTGGGTTGCCCGCCCGGGCTCGCTCCTAGAAGAGCGTCCCCTTGAGGCAGACCATGGGGCGGTCGCGGTTGTAGTCCCAGCTGTGGTGGGCGTCGCCGCGGCAAAAGCGCACATGCTCGCAGCTCTGGCATTCCGCGCACGAGTCCGAGAGGTCGTGGCGGAAGAGCTCGAAGCGCTGCTCCCACACGTCGCGCAGGCGATCGCGACGGATGTTGCCCTGGATGGTCTCCGGCCGCCGCTCGATGTCCAGGCAGGCGCCAATGTCGCCGTTGGCCATCACGCTTGCGGTATACACGCCTGCGTTGCAGAGCCAGTACCACTCCCGCACCTCGGCCTCATAGTCAAGCCCCAGATAGTGGCTGCATCCGTATTCCAGCGGGTAGCCTGCAGCACGCTTCTCGCGGATATAGTCGAAGAGCCGCACATAGTCCTCGCGCGTGAGCATGAGGTCGGGGTGCAGCAGGGCCCTGCCGATGGGCTCGAGGTTGATGACGCGCCACGAGTCGATGTCGATTCCGTCCATGATCTTGAAGAGCTCGTCGAGCTCCTCGATGTTGCGGTGATTGACGACGGTTGTGACCTGCACCGCATGGAAGGTGCCCATGTCCAGCAGGTTCTGGATGCCCGCCATAGCGCGGTCGTAGCCACCCGCAAGCCCGCGCAGACGGTCGTGCGTCTCGCGCAGGCCATCGATCGAGACCGAGATGGTGCCCATGCCCACCTCTGCAAGACGCCGTGCAACCTCCGGTGTGATGAGCGTGGCGTTGCTCGTCATGCCCCAGCAAAAGCCCTGCTCGTGCGCATAGCCCATGATGTCGAAGAAGTCGCGGTTGAGAAGCGGCTCGCCGCCGGTGATGCAGAGTTGGATGCGGCTTGTGCCAAAGTCGGCCTTCACCTGATCGATCAGAGCTAGCCATTCCTCGCGCGAAAGCTCGTCACCGCGTGCGGTGGTGCAGGAGCTTCCGCAATGAAAGCATCGCTCGTTGCATTGCAGCGTGAGCTCAAAGAAGAGTTTGCGCAGGTCGGGCTTGCGATAGAGCGTGCGGGTGTAGTCTGCGAGCTGCCTCAAATGGGTGCGCTTGACGTCTTGGATGCTCATCAGTCGTCCGTTGGGGGAGGTCCGTAGACGTCGGGTAGCTCGTTCTCGGCAGGGTCGTACTCGTCGGAGTACTGCTCGGGGCTTTCGGGGTCCTCGGTTTCCTGCCCATAGTCCTCGGGCGGGCCATACACCGTCTCGGGGATGTTGTCCGTGGAGTCGTAGTCGTCTGGTGGCGGGCCATACACGCAGGTAGGAGCATTGCAGCTGGGGATGAACGTGGCCGCAGCTCCCAGTGCTGCGATGATGCCCGCTGCGGTGAACTGCCTTCGCGTGAGCTTTTTCATGGTGCCTCCCCCCGTCGCTTCTCTGATGATACCGCACAGGAAGGGGACGCCTTCTTTGGTTTGCGCGGGAGTGGTCTGAGGCTCCTTCAGCGTGAGAACCCACGTTTTCCAGCTTATGGAAATGGCTGGCACGGCGCTCGCGCGACCCGTAACGTGGTATGCAGCACAGGGCAATCCACACAAAGGAGCACATCATGAAGAAGGCAGCCGTCATGCTCGCGCCGGGCTACGAAGAGGGCGAGTCGCTGTTTGTGGTCGACATCATCCGTCGCGGGGGCTTCGAATGCGACTCCATCGGTCTTGACGGCAAGCAGGTGACCGGCTGCAACGGCATCACCGCGCTGGCCGACAAGGTCTTTAACGGCTCGCTCGAAGGTTACGACCTGGTGGTGCTCCCCGGCGGCATGCCTGGCGCTGCAAACCTCGCGGCAAACGACGAGCTTATTGCTGCCGTCCGCAAGATGGCAAGCGAAGGCAAGCTCGTTGCCTCCATCTGCGCGGGTCCCATGTCGCTCGATCGCGCCGGCTTGCTCACCGGCCGTCGCTTCACCTGTTTCCCCACGCGCAAGGACGAGATTGGCAAGGACGGGGAGTGGGTGGACGAGGTCGTTGTGCGCGACGGCAACGTCATCACCTCGCAGGGTCCTGGCACCACGCTCTCCTTTGCCTACGCGCTGGTCGATGCCCTTGGTGGCGACGGCGAGGCGCTGCGCAACCGCATGCTCTACACCAAGGTCTGCAGGTAAAATCTGCGCCAAACAGAGCTAGCCCCAGAGCCCGGATGGAGCCACAATAGTGGGTCCACCCGGGTTTTTGTAACCGCGCAACGGCTCTTTCGGTAACACAAAAGCACTTCAGCCGTTCCAGAAGCATCTTGGCGGATGCACCGCGCATAGCCCTCAAACTATGCCCTTACTATCAGAGTATTGATTAACGAGGGGATTAGGGGAGGGCGAATGGACATCGTTAAAAAGCTGATAGGCCAGCTCAAGCAGTACAAGACTGCGGCACTGCTGGCGCCAGTGTTCACTCTTGCGGCCGTTGGGCTCGAGGTTCTCATTCCATATGTGATGGCTCTGCTCATTGACGAGGGCATTGCTGTGGGCGACATCGGCAAGGTCTTTAAGTGGGGCATCATCATGCTGCTGTGTGCCGTGCTGGCGCTTATGGTTGGCGCAAGCTCGGGTATCTTTGGCTCGGAAGCCTCAACAGGCCTCGCCGCCAACCTGCGCGACGCGCTCTTTGAAAAGGTACAGACCTACTCCTTTGGTAACATCGACAAGTTCAGCACGGCAGGCCTGGTCACTCGCATGACCACCGACGTCACCAACGTCCAGAACGCCTTCCAAATGGTGCTCACCATCGCCACGCGCGCGCCCATCACGCTTGTGGCATCGCTGGTGATGTGCCTCATCATCTCGCCGAGCCTCTCGGTCGTCTTCTTTGTTGCCATGGTGCTTCTTGGCGCGGCGCTCATCTTTATCATGCTCAAGACGATGCCCATGTTTGGCAACGTGTTTAGGCGCTACGACGACCTCAACTCGTCGGTGCAAGAGAACGTTACCGCCATTCGCGTGGTCAAGGCCTTTGTGCGCGAGGACCACGAGAGCGGCAAGTTTGAGAAGGCCGCCAACGAGCTGCACGACCTCTTTGTTGCCGCTGAGAGCCTGCTGGCTTGGAACAACCCCGTCATGATGTGCGCAATCTACGGCTGCATCATCTCGCTCAGCTGGTTTGGCACGCACTCCATCCTGGCCGGTCAGATCACCACGGGCGAGCTTACCAGCCTCCTTGGCTACGTCATGAACATCCTGATGAGCCTCATGATGCTCACGATGATCTTTGTGATGGTGTCGATGAGTGCGGCAAGCGGCCAGCGCATCGTTGAGGTGCTCGACGAACAGCCCGAGATCGTGAGTCCCGAGAACGCCCTCACCGAGGTGGTTGACGGCTCCATCGACTTTGACCACGTGACCTTCTCGTACAGGAGTACCGGTACGGGCGAGGCGACCCTCGAGGATCTCGACTTCCAGATTCGCTCGGGCGAGACGATTGGCATCCTTGGCGGAACGGGCTCGGGCAAGTCGACGCTCGTGAGCCTCATCAGCCGCCTGTACGACGTCGACTCTGGTGTGGTGCGTGTGGGTGGCCAGGACGTGCGTGCCTACGACACCGAGGTGCTGCGCGACGCCGTGGCTGTGGTGCTGCAACAGAACACCCTCTTTAGCGGCACCATCCTCGACAACCTGCGTTGGGGCAAGGAGGATGCCACGCTCGAGGAGTGCAAGGCGGCCTGCCGCGCCGCTTGCGCCGACGAGTTCATCGACCGCTTCCCCGACGGCTACGCCACCGTGATCGACCAAGGTGGCACCAATGTGTCGGGCGGCCAGCGCCAGCGCCTGTGCATTGCGCGCGCCCTTCTCAAGCGTCCGCGCGTGCTCATCCTCGATGACTCCACGAGTGCCGTTGATACCGCGACCGATGCCTCTATCCAGCGCGCCTTTGCCGAGCAGATTCCCGATACCACCAAGCTCATCATTAGCCAGCGTGTGAGCAGCTTTGGCGCGTGCGATCGCATTTTGGTGCTCGATGCGGGTCGCGTGTCGGCATTTGCCCCCGAGGCGGAGTTGCTCGAGACTAACCAGATCTACCGCGACGTGTACGAGGCTCAGAACAAGGCGGGTAGCGAGGCCGACTTCGACGAGCCTGGCTCGAGCTCCTATGACCCGATGTCCCAACGCAACGATCCGGCCTTTGCCAACGAGCTCTAGGCCTTATGCACTTCTGGGTGGCAGGAAGTCTGCGCCAGTCAATCGCGAAACACTGAGCACCGAGAGGAACGGTGAGACATATGGCACATGGCGGTCCGCGAACCATGTCATTCAAGGTCGACAAGAAGGCGCTCGGCCCCGTGGGCGAGATCTTCAAGCTTGTGTGGCGCAACTACAAGCTGCACTTTTGCCTGGTGATTGTCTGCATCTTGGTGAGCTCGTTTGCAACGCTGCAATCGACTCTGTTCACGCAGTCGCTTATTGACGACTACATCATGCCCATGATGGAGTCAGGCTCAAACGACTATGGCCCGCTTGCGGGCGCTATTGGCCGGCTGCTCATTGTGGCAGTTCTGGGCGTGGCGGCCGCCTATCTCAACAACCGCACGATGGTGACCGTGAGCCAGGGCACCCTTCGTGACCTGCGCGTTGACGTGTTTGAGCACATGGAGAGCCTTCCCATCTCGTACTTTGACACGCACAGCCACGGCGACATCATGTCGATCTACACCAACGACATCGACACGCTTCGCCAGCTCATCAGCCAGACCATCCCGCAGTTCGTCAACTCGGCCGTCACCATCGTGATGACGCTTGTGTCGATGATCGTGCTGTCGGTGCCGCTGACGGCGATGACGCTTGCGATGGTGGCGCTCATGCTCATGGCCGCAGGCCGCATTGGTGGTGCCGCGGGCAAGCACTTTGCCGACCAGCAGCAGAGGTTGGGCAAGGTCAACGGCTTCATCGAGGAGACCATTCAGGGCGAGAAGGTCGTCAAGGTCTTTTGTCACGAGGACCGCTCGATTGACGAGTTCCATGAGCTCAACCATGCCCTGCGCGACTCGGCCATGCAGGCAAACCGCCTTTCGAACATTCTCATGCCGGTGGTCATGAGCCTTGGCAACGTGAGCTATGTGCTCTGCGCCATCGTTGGCTCGCTCATTGCGGTGGGGACCGGGTCTGTGAGCCTGGGCACGCTCGTCTCGTTCCTCTCGCTCAACCGGAGCTTCACGGGCCCCATCACGCAGATCTCGCAGCAGCTCAGCGCCATCACGCAGGCGAGCGCCGGTGCAAGCCGCGTGCTTACCATTCTCAACGAGCCGTCAGAGCTGGACGAGGGCTACGTCGAGCTGGTCAACGTGCGCAAGAACGAGCGAGGCCAGCTCGAGGAGACCAACGAGCGCACGGGCCATTGGGCATGGAAGCATCCGCACAAGGCGACTGGTGAGACCACCTACATGCCGCTCATGGGCGAGCTGGTGATGGATGGTGTGGACTTTGGCTACACGCCGGCCAAGCAGATTCTGCACGACGTGCGTCTCTACGCCCTGCCTGGGCAGAAGATCGCCTTTGTTGGCGCGACTGGTGCGGGCAAGACCACCATCACCAACCTCATCAACCGCTTCTACGACATTGACGACGGCAAGGTGCGCTATGACGGCATCAATGTGACCAAGATCAAGAAGCCCGATTTGCGCAGGTCGCTGGGCATGGTGCTGCAGGATCCGCACCTCTTTACCGGCACGGTGATGGACAACATCCGCTACGGTCGCTTGGAGGCCACCGACGAGGAGTGTGTGCAGGCGGCCAAGCTTGTGTCGGCCGACGACTTCATTCGCCGTCTGCCCGATGGCTACAACACGATGATCACTGGCGATGGCGGAAGCCTTTCTGCAGGTCAGCGGCAGCTGTTGACCATTGCTCGTGCCGCGGTAGCCGATCCGCCGGCACTCATTTTGGACGAGGCGACGAGCTCCATTGACACGCGTACCGAGCAGCTCGTGCAAGCGGGCATGGACGCGCTCATGGCCGACCGCACGACTTTCGTGATTGCGCACCGCCTAAGCACCGTTCGCGACGCCGACACCATCATCGTCCTGGAGCAGGGAAGGATCATCGAGCGCGGCACGCACGACGAGCTGATAGCCGCAAGGGGCAAGTACTATCAGCTGTATACGGGCAACCAGATCGAGGCAGAGTAGCGCTTACGGCAGCTCGCCGTGCGCGCCACGCCCGCCCGCGCCGCCCTTGCGCGGTTCCAATAAGGCACGCACGACGAGCTGATAGCCGCGAGGGGCAAGTACTACCAGCTCTACACCGGCAACCAGATCGAGTCCGAGTAACGCTATCAGAGGAGGGTGTGTCATCGGGGGCGAATCCCAAGGGTCGCCGAGGGGTGTGTCATGGGGGACGTACTCTTTGACACACGCAGTCCAACTGACAAGTTCTGTGCGCCTTCGACTGCGATGCGCTCTCAGGATGAGCGTTTCTCCGCGTGTGTCAAAGTGTACGTGTCCCCGCTGACACACCCTGCAGGTTAAACGGCGATCTCCCGTCCAAAAGGAACCGTCCCCAATGGACGAGCCCTCAGGGAGGGCTAGTCGTCCATGTGGCCAAAGTCTGCCGGGGCCGTCGCACTTACGCCCTCGATGACGCCTCGGCGGTTCATGCGGCTTTGCTCGAACCTCTGGGCATAGCAGGCGGCGTAGAGGTTGTTGAGGACGAACTGGGTGCAAGCCCCGCTATAGAAGTCAGCAATCTTGGCATGAAAGTGCTCAAGCGGCGCATAGGCCAAAACCTCGTCAGCAATCAGCGCCAGCGGGCTGTGCAGCGAGTTGGTGATGGCAACAATAGAGACTCCGCGCTCCTTGAGCGCAGGAACAAGGGCCATGGGGACATGTGCCAGTCCGCCCGAATAAGAGGTGACAACAGCACAGTCCCCTTTTGTGAGGTGGCTGGCGATGGCCGCCGACTCGGTCTCGGTCTCTGGCGTGCGGCAGAGCAGGCCAATAAGCGAGAGGTTTGAAGCGAACACCTTGCCCAAGTGATAGTTGTGCATGGCGCCAAAATGGACGATGTCATGTGCGGACAGGAGGAGCTCTGCAGCCCTAAGAAGCGCCTCGCGGTCAAGTGCCCTTTCGATCTCGGTTGCGGCAAGGCTCTGGATGCGTGCCAGGCTTGTAACTATCTCGTCAGCCGTTGCATCGGGGCCAAAAGGCGTGTTGACGTCGACCTCCTGCAAACGAGCCTGCTGTGCCTCCAGCTGCTCTGCGGCAACAAGAAAGTCACGACGAAAGTCTTTCCAGCCAGCATAGCCGGCCTGTTTGGCAAAACGCACGAGCGTGGGCTTTGAGGTGTAGGCTCGTGCGGCAATCTGGGCCATTGATAGCTGCGCAATGCCCGTGCCCTCGGCAAGCAGGAAGTCGGCCACCTGCTTGATGGAGCCAGGGAGCCCCAACGAGGCTTCGCGAGCAAAGGCAACGGTACGGTTTTCCTGCTGTTCCATGGGTGCCTCCCTTGATTGCCAATGCCCACATTAGCGCAAGGACAAAGCCTATGGAACAAGCCGGAACATTCAGCGCTACAAACGGCAAAGCGGCCCCTTGGCACTGGTAACAGATTGGAATGTATGCAGAATGCCAGCCCCGTCATAATAGAAGCCAGGGAAAAGGTTCACCCAAAGGGTGGAAAGAGGAAAGGAACGCATCATGCTTCGAATCGCAATCTGCTGTGGCGGTGGCTTCTCGTCGAGCACCATGGCTGCTCACCTCAACAAGCAGCTCGCCGAGAGCGAGTACAAGGACGATATCTTCCTCGAGTTCATTCCGTTCTCGGGCCTGTGGGGTGAGAGCGAGGCCTTTGCCAATGGTCGAGTCAAGGAGCGTCAGGACGAGGTCGACGTCGCCCTGTGCTGCCCGCATCTTGAGTACCCCGCCAAGACTGCCGTCAAGGAAGGGCGCCTGCGCATCCCCGTGTTCATCCTTCCCATGCGTCTGTATGGTCAGATCAGCATCGATCAGGTCGTTGAGGAGGCCGAGGACGTGCTGGAGCTCTGGAACAATGGCGCGCAGAACCCCATTCTGTTCCCCGACGAGCCGCGCTCGATGACTGCTACCCGCAACGTAAGCCATCGTCGCTGGCTTGCCCAGAAGAACAAGTAGCTGGCGGTATCGTAGGTTATTTGCTGGTGTTACCTCGACCCCGTCTCCATGAGGAGGCGGGGTGCTGCTTTTTTCGACCCGTGCCCTTTCTCGTTGGCTTGATTTGGCCTTCGTCC
>CADCHF010000044.1 GCA_902801175.1 uncultured Coriobacteriaceae bacterium
GGCCTTTGTCGATGCGGTGCAGCTGAAAAAGCTGAAAAACGTATCGACGATCGATGATCCTGCCGCGCTTGCGGAGATCTATGAAAAGGAAGCGGAAGAGGAGCTCATGACGCCGTCCGGCGAGTCGTTCACGCTGAAGGAAAAATACACCAAAGAAGCGTTTGCGGCAATCCGCTCCCAGAAAGAGGAAAACGGAAAAACCGTAACCAATCATGAATATACGAATTATGTGGTGCCGGCAAGGCAGGCCTATGCTCATGCGACGACGGCAGCGGAGCCCGGAGCCCTCGTTTTCTTCATGCTGATCCTGATGATCATGCTCCTCAGTATGTCGGTATTTAGAAGCCCTGCTGTGGCGCTGATGCCGGATGTGACCATAAAACCGCTGCGTTCCAAGGCGAACGCCGTGATCAACCTGATGGGAACCGCCGGCGGCATGCTTGTACTGGGCCTTGGCATCGTCTTCAAGACTTCCTCCATCAAAAACTCCATGATGAATTACATGATGTATTTTGCTGCTGTTGCCGCGGTCATGCTGCTTGCACTGCTTGTCTTCATGCTGACGGTCAAAGAACCGAAATGGGCTGAGGAAATGCGGCAGGACAGCGTCAAATACGGGATCGATGAGACGATCGAAGAAGCCACAACCGGCAGCCGGAAGCTTAACGCCGCAGAGAAGCGTTCCCTGCTCTTTATCCTGCTGTCCATCGTGCTCTGGTTTGCCATCGTGCCCTCCTAGCCAAGGTCCTCGTAGTGTCCCGCGCCGCGCACGAATGCGTGGGCGTCCGGGTCGGCGGCGGCCTCCTCGGCCATGCGCGCCAGGATCGTCTTCACGGTCTTGTAGCTCGGGCTGCGCGACACCTCGCACGCCTTGGCGCACGCCTCCTCGAGCTCTGCCCAGCCGCGGCGCTCGCCGAGCGCGAGCAGCGCGCGGCAGGTGCGGTAGGACTGCTGCTCGACCTGTCGCGACCTCAGTATCGCGTCGGCGACGGCCAGCACGTGCTCGCCCCTCTCTGCCGCCCACCTGCGGAACCGGTCGCCGCTCCACTCCGCGTAGTCGCGGTGGGGCCGCGGCATGTGGGACCTGTCGGTGACGTAGGTCCCCTTCGGCGCATGGCTGCGCGCGTGCTGGCACAGGCGCTCCCCGTCGCATGATATGGTTACCACCGACCTGGTGGCGACCACCTCGACGTCCCTCCTCACGTGCGTGAACGGAACCGAGTAGTAGCGTCCGTCGAAGCGGACGTGGTAGTCGAACTGGACGGTGACTGTCTCGCGGTCCACCAGCTCGTACGGCGTCGGCGGCAGGGGCTGCAGGCATGCCCTCTCCTGGCCCGAGAGGACCGAGTCCCTGCTGCCCTCCCTCCTCTGGAAGGGCCTCGCGTTGATCTCGTCGACGCGCTCCCAAAGCGCCTGGTTGAGGTCGGAGAGCGACGTGAACGTGCGGTCGCGCAGCGCGGCGATCGCCTGGCGCTCGACGATGAGCACCGCGCCCTCGACGCTGCCCTTGTCGCGCGGCCTCCTCACGCGGGTGGGGACGGCGGCGCAGCCGTAGTGCTCGAGCATCCTCCGGTACTGGTCGTTGACTATCAGCCTGTCTATGGTGTTCCTGGTCACGCCCGTCTTGAGGTTGTCCGGGGCGACGAGCGGCGTGCTGCCGCCGAACTCGGAGAACGCGTGCACGTGGCCCTCGACCCAGGCCCTCTCGTCCATGCGGTAGAACCCCTCGGCGTAGATGAACGCCGAGAACGGCAGGTCGGCGACGAACACGTAGACCTTCAGCAGCCCGCCCGTGTCGGGGTCGCAGACCCGCATCGTGTCGCCGCACCAGTCCACCTGGCACCACTCGCCGGGCCTCCACTCGATGTGCATCGCGACCTCGGGGTTCGCGTCCACCCACCTCTGGTGCCTGTGGCAGAAGGACGAGTACATGTAGGGCGTCCTGCCGGCGAGCACGGCGCGCTCCGCGTACTCGTTCCACAGCAGCGTCATCGTCACGCCGCGCCTGCCCATCTCCCTCTGCACCCACTCGTGGTCGATCTCGGCCTTCGTGGTGTCGGAGCGGTCCCGCGGCGGGTAGAGCCTGGCGCGCAGCGCCTCGTCGCCCATCTCGTCCGGAAGCGGCCAGCCGAGCTGCAGCGCGGCCGCCTTGCGCTGCACCTCCTGCACCGTCGTCTTCGAGCAGCCGACGGAGCCCGCGACGCCCCTCTGGCTTATCCCCAGCGCCGTGAGCCTGAGGATCTCCCTGTACCTGACCATGTCTTCCCCTTTCTCGGGAGACGGGGCGACCCTATGCGCCCCACTGGGGAAATCATGGGCAAGACCGGGTGGGCGGCAATGTGTGGAATGGTGGTCGGGGCTGCGTGGAGCCGTGGTCGGTCTGGCATGGAAGGCTGGTCGCTAGAGCCTGCTGTACGCACGGTACCGGCGCGCACATTGAGAACATGACCGACCGGAGCTTGGGAAAGCACGCCTATTGCCTGGTAGAGCTCGGTTCGGAAGTCGATGAGAACGTAATTGGGGAACTCTCCACAATCGAAGGCGTGTATAGGGCGAGAAGCATTCGAAGGCGGCGTTAGCCTTCGAGCTTGGGCTCGGGGATTGTGGAAATCGTGCCAGGAGTGTTGTGGCGAAAGTAACCTTGTCGGTCAGCCAGCGAGCGCGACAACATCACGGTCATGCACGACGTGCTGAGGGCTATGGGCGGTAGTGTCGGAAAAGTTGGTGTAAAGGCCCTTTCGCAGGGAGCCTAGGCCATCGCCTGGAATCATCAATCCATGCCTATCCTACGCCGCCTCCATCTCGTCCGCAAGCTCGAGGCTGGACTCGATCGCCCGCTTCGCCACCAGGCGCCACTCGTTGAGCCTCTCCGGAGTCGGCGTCTCCTCCGCACGCGCCGCCCCCGACTCGTCGTAGAGCTCTGCCATCTTCCTCTCGGAGAAGTAGTGGGCCTCCTGCCACTCCTCATCCATGTCGCACATGACGGCGCCGGCGAGGCGTTCGAGGGACGCCACCGACGGGAAGACCTGCACCGGTTCCGTCAAGTATCTTTCGCAAATGTCTTCTGACCCCTTATGTCGGCAGGACTTGGTGTGACGTGACTAGTCCGTGCTCACGCTCCTCTCGTCCCAGTGGTCCAGCAGGCTGATGTCGAGGTACCTCCTCCTGCCCCAGTTCCCGTCCGCGACGTACTTGCACCTTGCCGCCACCAGCATCATCGCCGACCTCCCGTCCGGGAAGCTGTTGACCGCGTTCGTCCTGCGCTTGACCTCGCGGTCCAGTCGCTCGATGACCTGGGTGGTGAAGGTGGCTCCCCCGAGCTTCGGCACGGAGAGCTCGACCTCGCCGGCGCTGACGACGAGCTTGCGCTTGTAGTGGCCGCTCCTGTACGCCTGGCGCTCGTCGGCCCTCTCGTACCTGCCGCCGTTCACCAGCTGGTCGGCCTCCTCGTCGAGCAGCGCGTTGACGGTCTCCTGGACGGTGCTCGGCACCAGCTTCCCGACGTAGCCCTTTATCGCCTCGTCGTCGGATGATGCGATTTCATGCGGCATGGTCCCGCTCCCTCGGTCGGTGTTGTGTTTGGCGACCTGACATCCTACCGATGCGGGGCCGTGTCCCTGTTTCGGGACTGGGTCTATTCGGTTCTCAACATTTGCGAAAGAAACTGTACGTCATCGTCTACGGTGGTACTTGGAGAGTCGTTGGCAGTTTCCAGCCGACATCCGGAAGGCTCTTGGCAGAATCCAACAGCCGCTCTGGAAAGTAGTTGGCAGATTCCAAGTCCCGGGCCGGAAAGCGATGGCGGTTTCCAGGCTGGCGCTACTTTTGATGCTTACGGCGCTACGTGACTCACTGTCTGTAGAATCAAACAGTGCCAATAGTGTCATCTTCATCTAGCATGTACTTCGCTTTGCCCGCGGCAATGGACTTCATGGTATCGCCCATTCTGTCATCGATGGACCTTACATGACTTGAGGCCCCTAGCAATCTCCGACGAACAGCTCTGGCCTCAACGTCAGTTGCAATCATGTAGCTTCTTGCTGTCGAATACGGCTTTTCAAGTGCAGCGTCACTCCAGAACAATGAGTCAAATGAACCAATCTCAGATTGGGTTTTTGCCGAGAGAGGGTTGTTGGCGATGTCATCAAGCAAGATGCGAGAAAAGATGATATAGAGGCAAGTTATACCAAGGTCATATTCTTTCAGCACCGTGTTTAGCGAAAACCAAGGATTAAGCCCCTGTTCTCGCCTGTCTTGTCTAAAAGCTAGCAGCCTGGCTGAAAGGTTGGCCCCCCACCCGTTCTTTGACAACAGACCAGATTCAAGATTAATGGTAACTCCTACAGAATAGCTTGACGGACGGTAGTTAACGATGCTTAACATCATAAAGCTGTGGAGAGCTGGATTTCTATATCTGTCGCATAATGCATAGCCTAAAAGTTGATCATAAAAGGTACTTGAATACCACCTCCATGTTCTAGATTCAGAAGACCCACGTCCATAAGTACTTGCCAGTAACGCCCCCATGCGTTCAGTAAGATGCCTGCCGGAAGCGACAATATTGGTAAAGAGTGCGGAGATATTAGAATAAGTACTGCTAACACCCCAGAGACTTTCAACATGAATGCGTCCATCTGTCTCAAGTTCATACTTATTATAAATTTCATCAAAATTGTATCGAAAAGCTTGATATAGATAGTTTACTTGTTCGCAATAGCCGTAGCGTTTTCCGACATAGATCATCTCATGAAAGCTTTCTGCGCTTGGATGATAATCAGATATATATAAACCATCAGCTCCTACCGCTTTTCCAGCAAGGCTGTATACGAACCGTTTTGATTCGGACCCGTCTAGATCGGCCCATTCCCAGGGCATCGACATATAGAAGGACCGTGGTGATATCTTTGTGGGTGCAAAAGATGGTATCGGATTATCTAGTTCGCTGGAACTAGCGGTAATTGCGTCCAGTTCAACGCGAGCTTTCTGGCTGTTTTCCTGCAATGGCTTATCATCCATTTTAAAAATGCACATGAACTTACTCTCTTTCTGGCCTATTGATGGCAGGTTGCAGGGTAGTCCTAGCCAATTATCCCTTTCAACTGGGATGCGCAATTAGCAAAACCGGGTCAAAACGACCCGCACCACAAATATCAACTCCATTTACCGGTTGAGCTCGGACACCATTGTAACGGCCCGTGTTTGACAGATATACCAAGGAGCCGAGCAGCCACCTCAGCATTTTAAGGTGCCGATGAACAGATGTGAGTAATTGCTAGCGCTGGGCTGTATCAGCCACAAACGGTCAGACTAAATCAGCTACTCCGAGTCAGAGGAAAGAGCCATCGTACCCCTGACGGTCCTTATGCCGGTGTTGTTGCGCACCGGCAATAGGAGGACAAGTGAATAGATGACAGGTGCGATGGGGTCGGTGTGGCGACGGCGCTATCGTGAGAAGGGCATCTAAGTCTTTAGCGAGAGGTTGCAGACATGAGCCTTGTTCGCGTACGAATACCAGTATCGCTCGGCTTTGAATTCCTCGAGTCGGTTCTGTCCGACTTGACCGCCGCAATAGTCTTTTCCGCATTGGGTTTAGCATTTGCGCGTCCGATTGCCGCTATGCTCAGGAGAAGGCTTTATCGTGATTATCTGTTGCCCCTGAATCTATCCCGTATATCGTAATAATCGACAACACTCCTGCTACTGGCGGCAATGTCAGGGTGCTGGTGATTCAGAATAATGGCAACATCGCTTTGCGCGACTTTAGGCTCTATGCGTGCTGTTTCTCTTTTGGTCCTCAAACGGTGTTACAGATTGAACCAATAGCCTCTGACTTCAAAGTGTTATTGATGGACTCAGAGTGGGGTGGACTGGCTTCTGCGCATGTTCCATTCGACTCGCTGGTGTTTGATTGCGAGGACTCTTGGGAAAAGCGCTTCTTTATTGAAATGAGTGATGCGGAGGGTCACATTTTAGGCGGACTCATTATGTGACCAATGAGGGGGAGATCAGTCCCCAAGGGCTGCATCTTGTGAAGAGACGCCTGCAACAAAGATGCATCAAGAGGGTTGGCAAGAAAAGGGTTGAAAGGTTCCGTGACAGATATTCATTAGACATGGTGTCTGGCTAGCCGCAGCTTCTTTTTCTATTTGACAACCGTCTTCTACAGGCTCCAGTTTTGATTCCAATGGGAGCGTGTGACACGGCTGCATGTAAGCCATCAGAGGACTACAAGTAGCCAGACGGTGGGTAAAGTAGAGCTGTGCGCAATACGCTTTGAAACAGCTGTGATACTACCGGGAGTCAAACGGCAGATGAGTGATTACATAAGTGATGGGACTTGCAAAGAGGTGTCAGAGGAAGAAGCCTCGAAGTCACGCCTCGAAGCTCTGCAGCTCTTCGAGAAACGTCGGAAAGAAGTCTTGCTAGATAGCGACGTAAAGCTAAGGAGTGTCGGTTCGATTCCCGTGCTCAAAATGGCCTTCTATACCGTGCTTAAGCGTTACAACTACGCGATTGCCGACAACCTCAAGAAGCTATACCGACATGAGTGTTCACTTCGCGCATGGCTTTCGGTGTTTACGGAGATGGGTATGCCCGACGAGGTCATGGTGCCGCTCTTTTGGGATCATGTTGAGCCTGTGCTGTTCATGGCTCTTGATCTACCAGGTGCGGTCAAAGACCAGGTTGTGCATGCGGTGGTGTCACTTCAGCTGATTGCAGAAGAAGGGGCAAGCGGGCTTGAAAAAGTGACGTCGTGGGATTCAAAGAGAAACTTCAGCTGGAACAAACACTTTGGCGCTTTGGCTGATAAGAGTGACGAGCTTTACTGTTTGCGAGATTCGATTGACCGGCTTTGGAGTCCGATTGAGGCTGAAGAGCTGCGAGACGATCATGGAAAGAGACATCATGCTGTTGCTCAGCGCATTGGAGTTGGGTATCCGAAGGTCAGCAATATGAGCTCGCAAGAATGCGATGGCCTCTTGTTTGCGTACGGACACGACAAGCCTCTCGACATTGCCGAAAAGATTGAGCTTATCGATGCTCAACGCCGAAGAGCAGAGGACTCATATGATGCGATGTGGGGTTACGTGACGTATCTTGAACGGTGTGGGCTGCAGACGTGATGCGACTTCTGTTTGCTGGAAGGATTCAACATGTTATTGCCTGACCCATAGTGGCCACCTCGGCGGGTGGCCACTACCAGTTTGCAGCCTTACATTCGACTGCCTGTTGATTACACCTTTGAACGGCAATCGCTAGGCTTCAATCTTTTCCTTGCGCGGCCTACCAGGTCTGGTTTTTTCGCTGCATCTCGTTTCCACGCTCTCAAGGGACACCATGCGAGTGCGTCCGACCTTCCAACTGTCGAGCAGCCCCGCCTTGCAAAGCTGCGCCACGCGTGCGGTACTGATGCCGAGCATTGCCGCCGCTTCGGCAGCCGTGACGGCCGGGACCTCGTCAAGGCCAACCTCAACGGCGATTGTTACCATGCGTCCGCCCGATTCGGGCTCCGTTCCCAGCGGGAGCTCGGGCCAAGTCTCCCCGCGCATGAGGAAGTCGAGGGCTGTTTCCCTCAACCAGTCGGCAGACATCCTAATTGCATCGGTGTAGTCGTACCCTTCGGTAACGCCGTCGATTCCGACTGGAAGAGCGACTACTCGCTCGCCGCGATCCAGTAGTTCGAAGTCGCAGACGTACACCTCCCTTTTTGTCATAGCAGCCACCTCTCCCTTTCTCTCTCTTATTCCTACTGTGCTCCCTGTTGTGTGATTCACCCAAGAAAACCCCGAGGGGGGCGGGGCTACAGAAGTCCCGCCTGTTTCCTAATGACACGCGCAGTTATCTCGTCTATCTCTCCGTGTCGAGGAACTGCTATCGAGCGCAACCCCGGCTTGACGAACTTGTCATGCGGGCCACTCTTCCGCTTGACCTTGGTCCAGCCGGCCTCAATCAGCTCCTTCTCGAGGTCGCGTTTCTTAGGCATGAATCACCTCCTGATGTGCCTACTGGCAATAAATCTTAGCACAGATAAGAATTATATCAAGAAAAATATTAGTGCTATTAAGAAATTTTGACGACGATTTAGGTTGATTACTCGCATGCATTGTGACCGGTGCACCCAACAATGAGTGCACCGGTCGTCTCATATGAGCGCGCGTCGGTCACGCGAATGCGACCGCCTGATAGGCCTTATTCCTGCCTCCCCATCGTACGCTGCCTCATGTTCGCGTCGCCTATCAGTATCCTGGCGGCATGCGCACGATGCGGCCCATCACGCTCTCGACGTGCGCGCCTCTTTCCATCAGCTTGCTTGACCCGGAGCAAGGTAAGAGCGCTACGGACGCGACTAGTTCATATCTGACCTAGAGGTGTCATCCGAGGCCTTTGTTGACATTCGTTATTGGCATGAGGCACCTGACTACGGGAAAGCCGGTAAGTAGGCACGCGTCATGTTCCTCCGCTCTTCTAGCAGAGCTCTAGTAATTTGGATGGATCAGCTTGTTCCGTGATTGGTGGCCACCGAGGCAAAGTACGCGGCGGTGGGGCAGTAGGGGGAGAAAGACTTATCAGGAGACTCTAGGTGTAAGGGAGCCGCTCTGGTGTTGCTTAGATAAGCGATACAGGGCGGCTCTGTTGCGTTTGAAGTGAGTAGTAGCCTCTCGCGGTACCACCTGTCATCCACGCGGTAAGACCGGCAGGATGAGTGATGGTACGCGTGTGTCAAAGTATATGTCCCCTTGACACACCCGTCCCCTCGACACGCCCAAGCGCTGGCTGCTACTTTGGTGTTACGGTACGGTGCCGCACGGCAGTTTTTGCGTCAAAGAGGAATATGTTTACTGGTGAACGAGGGTAGCTCAGCTCGGTCCAATTTGGCGGGGCGCAACCAATTGCGAGGTATAAACATGAGGAAGATCCTGGTTGTTGTTGATATGCAGAACGACTTCATCGATGCTGCGCTCGGGACACCCGAGGCCGTTGCCATCGTTGACGCAGTAAAGGAGAAGATCAGCTCGTATCCCGTCAAGGATGTCATCGCCACCATGGATACCCACGGCGAGAACTACATGGAGAGCCAGGAGGGTCGCAACCTTCCTGTCATGCACTGCATCAAGGGTACGGACGGCTGGAAGATTCGCCCCGACATCGCAGAGCTTCTCGACGGTGCAAAGATTTACGAGAAGCCCACCTTTGGCAGTACGGCGCTGGCGGCCGACCTCAAGGCTCTCTCCGAGACCGAGGAGATCGAGCTGGAGCTGGTTGGCCTCTGCACGGATATCTGCGTGGTGTCCAACGCGCTGCTTTTGAAGGCCAACATGCCCGAGGTCAAGATCTCGGTTGATGCCGCGTGCTGCGCAGGCGTCACGCCGGAGAAGCATCTGGCCGCGCTGGAGACCATGCGGTCTTGTCAGATTTACGTGACCAACGCGTAGGTGTTGGGCGGGCTCACGTGGGGCGGGCCGAGACAGCGGCTGACTAGGCGGGCCCCATGACACGCCCGCTTTCGCTTTGGGCGGGGAGCCATGACATGGCCACTTTGGGCGGGCCATATCTTGGCGATGATGCGCTTTGTTTAGCCAGCTGGCGTGTTGACGTCCTCGGTGGTGAGGCCGGAGCTTGCGGCGAGCTCCTGGTAGTTCTCGGGTGTGGCGCTGTTGGTTGCGGCTCCGAGCGTTTCGTTTGTGGCCTGGGCCTCGGGTATCGCTTGCGACGTGTCGTCGGGGTCAAAGCCGGCGTCCACGCGGCGCATCATGTCCTGCCACTCGTTGAGCATCGTTCCCACGTAGCTCACGCCGTCCTTGTTGAAGGCAAAGCTGGGGCACACGGTTGAGTAGAGCGTGAGGTGGCTCTTGTTGAACGCGAGCGCAAGGCTAACCAGGTCGGACGCCTTGTAGTCGGTCGACACCATGGCCGCGAGCTTGTTGACCACGCCAGGAATCTGCGTTGGGTTCATGTTCACGATCTGCTCGGCCACGCTCTTTACTATCTGCCGCTGCGACTGCGCGCGCGTGAAGTCGCCACCACTAAAGGCGTAGCGCTGCCGAGCATAGATGAGCGCTCTCTCGCCCGTGAGCAGCTGCCTGCCCTTGGCAAATACCTGGTCACCCGATTTAAAGGCCTCGGGCACGTCGACCCACACGCCGCCGAGCTCGTCGATGACCTCAACGACCCCGTCGAAGCTTATCTCCACGTAGTGCGATATGGGCACGCCGGCAAACTCAGAAACGCACTTAACAGCGCCGGCTGCTCCGCCATATGCGAACGAGGCGTTGATCTTCATTTCGCCGCCGCCCTCCATGGCAATGATGGTGTCGCGGGGGATCGATATGAGGTGGACCCTGCCATTTGCCTGATCAACACGGGCGAGCATCATGACGTCGCCGCGGGCGCCTTCCACGCCGCTGCGTGCGTCGGAACCCACGATGAGCGCGTAGAATGCGTCGGGCTTTTCTTCTTTGCCGGTGACGCCCGGCGCGGCGAGCGATTCGACCAGCGCCTTGCTTTCCTCAGGGTCCATGCGCATGGAGCGGTCGAGCGAGCCCACCCAGATCAAAACGATGCCCAGGAGCAGGACGATTGAGACGCCGAGGACACCTAGGCCAATGGCGAGATTTCTCTTGTAGGTGTTGCGCCTCTCGCGGACGTGCTTGGAGCCGTCGAGATGCGAGGGCGTGGCGGAGTGGATGGCGTCGCTGGAGAGCAGGTCAAGGTCGTCTGCAGGCTCCGCGACCTCGGACGGAGTTGGTTCCGCGCTCGTGTCGTTACTCAGATGTCTCGCCATCGATTGCCCCCAGACGCTACACGTACGAATCAGATGCAATTAATTATATAGATAAAGTCCGAGGCTCAGATATAACTTAGAAGACGTCAAACAACAGCAACACGCGAGCGGGCGTGCCAGGGGGACGTATAATTTGACAGCTGACTCAAACCGCCAGGCCGAATGTGCCTTCAAGAGTGACGATTGAATGTCTCCTCGATACACTTCAATTGCGTTCTGGCCAACGCACTGCAGCGAGCGCAATGAGACACGACTCTTTTGGCTGTTGATAAGAAGAAGTATCGTGAAACGTCAAGTAATTAACAAAAACCGCTAATAAAGTAAACTAAAGAATTGACCTCTTTAATCAGAAATGGTTGCGCAATAATTCAATAGTGTGCACATTTACAACCTTTCTGAGGGGTCTCCATGAAGCATCGTCGTGCCTCCCGTTGCCAGGTCCTCGTTACCTTGGCGCTTGTCGTCCTCGTCGCTGTTGTAACTATTGGAGGGGGGCAGCTGATCGGAACTTTGAAGAGCGTTGCAAGCAGGAGATCGTGGACTCGCGCCACTTCTTCGCTCGAAATGGCTGTCAACGAAGGGTTCGTGACCGCCTCGTATGCCGACAAGGTTGACGCCGGCGAGATTACTCAAGCGCAGGCGGAGACTCTCACCGTGCTGGACGAGCGCGAGGGCACCTACGACGAGCGATCCATCGTGTTGCAGGGCGTGGGACGGGAGCGTGCGGAGGAGCTTGCTAGCCGACTTGGTGCCATGCTACGCATTACGAAAGATGGGAGTTACGCCCGCCTGACACTGCCGGAGGACACATCCATCAGTGATGTTCTTTCCGATGCCGAGCTAGCTGCCTATGCTCCTGACGTCGAGCCCGACTGGTATGTCGAAGTCACGGCTATCGATGAGGATGACAGCTTGGGTTTCTCTGGGACAGATCTTTCACGAGACTCTGCTGTAACCTTTGATGATCCCTACTATCAGGCGCAATCGTACCTTGCCTACATCAACGCCGCCAACACGCTGGCCAGCGATACGGAGTCTTCCTCGCTGGTGGCTGTCATCGATACGGGTATTGATTGGGAAAGCCCCGAGTTTGCGGGCCGAATCTCCGACCGTTCGTACAACGCCACGGAAGACAAAGTAGTGGCAGACCACGGCTGGGACGTGGTGACCGACGAGCAAGGCCACGGGACGGCCGTTGCGGGCGTGCTCGCGGCGGCGTCCAACAATGCGGCCGGCATCGTGGGCGTCGCATCCGAAGCCCAGCTCCTAGTGATTAAAGCTGACTGCGACCGTGCCGGTCGTTTCGCCGCGGTCTCCGACCTTGTCTTCGGCCTGTACTACGCTGTCGAGCAAGGTGCCAGCGTGGTCAACATGAGCTTCGGCACCTACGCGCCGTACGATCCCTTCGCGAGCGCGGTCAAGCTGGCAGTCGACTCCGACGTGGCCCTGGTGGCCTCGGCGGGCAACGACGCCACGGCTGAGGCGTGCTGGCCGGCCGCCAACCCCGACGTCGTGGGCGTCGGCGCGCTCGGAACGGGTTCGTGGGAAATCGCGCCGTACTCCAACTTCGGCGAGGACGACGTGGACATGGTGGCACCTGGCTCGGTGGTCACACTTCTCGCGGGGCAGTCGGGCGGAGTCGCCATTACGGCCTCCAGTGGCACCTCGTTCTCGGCACCTATAGTCGCCGGTGCTGTGGCGCGCTACAAGGCCTCGGTGCCACACGCAGAGAATGCGCAAGTGGTGGCTCGCCTCAGGGCGAGCTCCACGGATTTGGGCGAGGCCGGTCGCGACTGGTACTTCGGCTACGGCGCGCTCGATCTGGACTCTTTCCTTAATGGCCAGGAGGGCGTCATCACCTTCGACATGCTGACCGACGAGGTGGAGGATGCCACGAGTACGTTCATCGTGGGCAAGGCGCTGCAGAGCGTGCCAGAGCCCGAGCGCGAGAGCGCGATGTTTGACGGCTGGTACCACGACGACCAGCTCGAGGAGGCCTACGACCACGAGACCGAGAAGCTCTACGGCGAGGCGGGGAATGACGGCGTGCCGCGCTTGACGGTCTACGCCGGATGGACCAACGAGGACGACGGCCAGCCTTTCACCTGGCAGGCGGCCGACGGAGCGGACCCCACGAATGGCATCGAGGTTACAGGCTACCGTGGAAAGCGTCGCTACATGGTGGTGCCCGATCTTATTGATGGCTATACGGTAGTGGGTATCGCCGACGGGGCCTTTGAAGGCAATGGGACCATCGTCACGGCCTCCCTGCCAGTGACGCTGACCCGCATCGGGGACCGCGCGTTCGCGGGCTGCGTCAGGCTGACGTCCGTCGACGTGCCCGACGCCGTCGAGGCGGTCGGCAGGGAGGCGTTCCGCGGGTGCGCGCGCCTGCAGCGCGCGGGCTTCGGCGAGGGGAGCGCCCTGGCGTCGCTGGGGGAGCTGGCCCTCGCGGACTGCCCGTCCCTGCGCTCCCTGCGCCTGGGGCGGCTCGTGGGCGAGTTCGACGGCTCGGCCCTGCTGGGCGATACGGCGCTCACTAGCGTCTCCGTTGACGAGGCCAACGCGAGCTTCGCCCTGGCCTCCGACGGCGTCTCTGTCGTGACCAAGGACGGGAAGACTCTCGTGTACCACCCGGCGGGCTCGGCCGCGGCCTACGCCACGCCTGAGGGCGTCACGGCCGTGGGCCCCTACGCGCTCGCGTACTCGCGCGCGGCGGAGGTCGTGGTGTCCGACGGAGTCGCCGAGCTCGGCGCCGGCGCCCTCCTGGCGTCCTCCTCCGGCTCGGTCTCCCTTCCCGAGAGCCTCGAGCGGCTGGGGCAGGAGTGCTTCGCCCGCGCGTCGGGCCTCTCGTCGCTGGACATGTCCGCGACAGGGGTGAGGGAGATCCCCGCCAAGGCCTTCGCCATGTGCGCGGGGCTCGCCGAGGTCAGGCTGCCCTCCGGGCTGGAGGGCATCGGGGAGTCCGCCTTCGAGTCCTCCGGCCTCGCCTCCGTCGAGCTGCCCGCCGGCGTCGCCTCCGTCGACGACGCGGCCTTCAGGCTCACCCCGCTGCGCTCGGCGACGCTCTCCGCGGCCCTCACCGACCTCGGCGAGTACATCTTCGCCGACTGCTATGCGCTAACCACGGTCGCGTTCCCCGACCGGTGCGCGCTCGAGGAGGTGCCGGCCCACGCGTTCTCCGACACGCCGGCGCTCGGCGCGGTCGAGCTGCCCCCCTCGCTCGTCGCGGTGCGGGAGCACGCCTTCCACGGCAGCGGCCTCGCGTCCGTGGCCGTCCCCGCGTCGGTCGCCACCATCGAGCAGGGCGCCTTCGCCGACTGCCCGCGGCTCGCGCACGTGACGGTGGCCGACGGCAACGCCGCCTACTCCGCCGTCGACGACGTGCTCCTCGACGCCGCGGGGCAGACGCTCGTGCTCTACCCGGCGGGCCGCGAGGGCGAGGCCTACGAGCTCCCCGGCACCGTCCGCTCCATAGCCGGGTACGCCTTCCAGGGCGCGCGCAACCTCAGGTCGGTCACCCTGCCCGCGGGCATGTCGGAGCTCTCCTCCTACGCCTTCAGCCGCTGCCGCGGCCTGGAGGAGGCCGTCCTGCCCGAGGGGCTGGATATCATCAACGTGAACGCGTTCGAGTACTGTACGTCGCTCTCGTCAGTGCATATCCCCGCGAGCGTGCGCACCGTCGCGCGCTACGCCTTCTACTGCGACTACGCCCTGGGCGACGTCTCGTTCGACGAGGGGTCGCTGCTCTCGCGCGTCGGGTTCGCCGCCTTCGCGTACTCGGGCCTCACGGACGTGACGCTGCCCGCCTCCGTCGGCTCCATGGGCCAGTACGCCTTCGCGGGCTGCACGGGGCTTACGTCCTTCGCCCTGGCCGACGGCTCCGCCCTCGCGAGCATGCCCGCCTACACCTTCGACGGCTGCGAGGCGCTGACGAGCATCTCCTTCGGCCGTGGCTGCGCGCTGCGCTCTCTCACGGCCCGATCGCTTGAGGGCCTGCCCGCGCTGAATACCGTGGACCTTTCTGGCTGTACGAGTCTGACGAGCGTTGGCAACTACGCGCTTAACCGCTGCTTCGCGCTCTCGGACGTACGCCTGCCCGCCTCCACGCAGAGCATCGGGCGCTACGCGTTCTACGGCTGCACGAGTCTGGCGACGCTCTCTGTCCCAGCGGCTGTGAGCTTTATAGGCCGTTACGCCTTTACCAGCTGCGCACCGGTGACCCTCTACTTTGAGGCGGCGACGCTTCCCGCCGAGCTGCAGGATGACTGGAACTACGGCATCGGGGGCTACTACCTGGGGACCGCCGGGGGCCGCGTGGCCGGCGACTGGGTCGTGGCCGACGCCGCCGACGGCACAGTGGCCGCGGTCCGCTACAACGGCAGCGCCTCCGAGGTCGACGCGACGAGCATCGACGGCAGGGCCGTCTCGTCCATCGGCTACGGGTGCTTCAGGGACAACGCCGCCGTCACGAGGGTCGCTTTGGGCGACGAGCTCGCCACCATCTGCGACTACGCCTTCGCGGGGACGGCCGCGCTGGAGGCGGTCGACGTCCCGGCCGGCGTCACCTATGTGGGCGACCACGCCTTCGAAGGCAGCGGAGTTGGAGCCATATCCTTCGCGGAGGGCTCCGCCCTCGAGCGCGTCGGCGACTTCGCCTTCGCGGGCACCGGGAACCTCTCCGCCGTCCAGATCCCCGCGTCCGTCGAGAGGGTCGGCCGCGCGGCCTTCAAGGGGTCCGCGGTGTCCGACGTGACGTTCGCCGACGGCTCGAGGCTGTCCTACGTGGGCCGCCAGGCGTTCCAGGAGAGCGGGGTCAGCGCCATCGCGCTCCCGGACACCATCGCCGAGATCGACGACTACGCCTTCTACAACGCCAAGTCGCTCGCGAGCCTCGACCTAGGCGATCCCACCGACCTCAAGATTCAGACGCACGCGTTCTACGGGACGGCGCTCACGAGCGTGCGGATTCCCGCTGGCGTGAGCTACATCGGCGAGCTGGCCTTCGATGCCATCACCGAGCTCACGGGCATCGAGGTGGACGCGGACAACCCAAACTACGCCGCCGAGGACGGTGTGCTCTACGACGACACGAGGACCGCAATCGTGAGCTACCCGGCGGGCCGCACCGGGGAGGTGGTCATCCCCGCCAACGTGACGAGCATCCGCTTTGGCGCGTTCGAGCACGCCAACGTGACGAGTGTGCGTTTCGAGGAAGGGAGCAAGCTCACCACCATTGGATACCGTGCGTTCTACGGATGTGACAGCCTGACGAGCTTCGAGGTGCCCGCCGGCGTGACGAGCATTGACCGCTACGCCTTCGCCGAGTGCGACAACCTCGTGACGTGCGACGTGAGCCGAGCGAAAAGTCTTGCGGGCATCTACCAGGGGGCTTTCTACAACGACGCCAGGCTGAGCGGCTTCGCGCTCCCGGACAGCGTCCAGGAGGTCGGCGACAGGGCGTTCTACGGGTGCTCCGCGCTCTCGACCGAGGTGCCCGCGACCGGCGGCCTGCGCGCCATCGGCGACGGGGCGTTCGCGCGCTCCGGCGTCACCGCGCTCGCCGCGCCGGCGAACCTGCTGACCATCGGCGCGGAGGCCTTCAGGGGGTCGGCCCTGCGCGACCTGGACCTCGACAACGGCGTGCTGGCCGAGATCGGCGCCGGGGCCTTCGCCGACTGCGCCGACTTCTCCACGGCCGAGCTCGTGATCCCCGACTCGGTGGACTACATCGGGTACGGCGCGCTCGCGTCCGGCAGGGACGTGATCGAGGGCCTCACGATGCCCGTGCCGAGTAGGACAGACGGTGACGCTAGCTGTACAGCGGCTTACCTATATCAGGGAGAGAAAGGTTGCCAGCTTAAGAGGGTGACGATTTCTGCCGCTGAAGAATTGCCGGAAAGAATGTTTATGAACTGCGAGGCACTGGAAAGTGCCAGACTTCCATTAGGAGTAGCAGAAATACCCGAATTGATGTTCGAAAGCTGTGTCGGCCTAAAGAGCGTTCAACTCCCTGAATCAATTCGACGGATCGGGGATGGGGCATTTAGGTTTACAAGTCTTGAAGATGGAATTGAGCTGCATGAAGGTTTGATATCAATCGGTAACTCCGCATTCAGCTCAACAAAACTGCCGAGCATCTCCTTACCCGAAAGCCTGACGAGTATCGGAAGCGACGCATTTTACGCTTCGGAGATTGGGCCAACGATACGTCTTGGCAAACGAGTTGAAAACATTGGAAGCCGCGCGTTTGGTTATTGTAAAGAGCTATGCGGGTTCCAAGTAGCAGACGAGAACACCGTCTATTCATCCGATGAAAGCGGCTGTCTGTACAACAAGGAGAAGTCCGAGCTGTTGCAAGTTCCTTGCGGGCTAAATGGAGAGGTAGTCGTTCAGGAAGGTGTTAAGAAGATAGGACCTTCAGCGCTGGAGGGGGCAAGTTTGGTGCACCATGTCAAGCTTCCTGAGACTCTGCAAGAAATTGGGAGTGCGGCGTTTATGAATAGTGGACTTGAGGAGATTGAAATCCCAGGTTCGATTCAAATTCTACCCGAACGCCTATTAGCGGGAACAGGTGTGAGACGGGTTGTTATTGCGGAAGGAGTGGAGCGCATCCCCGACTTCTTCATGTCTAGTTGTGAATATCTCGAAGAGATTGTGCTTCCTTCAACACTCCGAAGCATAGGAGTGCAGGCGTTTGGAAGATGTCAAGCTATCGAGTCGATAGAGCTTCCAAATAGTCTGGAGGAGATTGGAGAGCAAGCGTTTAGTGATTGTGTAAAGCTGCGCTCGCTGTCGCTAAACGAAGGAATTAAAACTATTGGAAATGGCGCATACTCTGGATGTCAGAGACTAACCGAAGTTACCCTACCTTCCGGTAACGATAGTTATCGCATACTAGATGGAAGCCTTTACACGCATGATATGAAGACGTTGGTCTGTGGCAATCCGTCGACGGACAAGCTGGTTGTCTACGACGGCACGGTCGAGGTGGCAAGTACATCTTGCTCATGTGGAGCCATGAATGAGGTCGTTATACCAGACACCGTTACAACTATTGGCTATAACGCCTTCCATTCATGCGAAAATCTCAACAAGGTTAGGATGAGTAAGGCTATTCAGTCGATAGGCTACGACGCGTTTGTCAATTCAAAGATTGTCAATGACGCTATATCTGCTGGTGAACCCGCTTATATCGATACCGTTCTATATAGGATTCCTGTATCGCTAGAAGAGGTTAATGTTAAGGAAGGCACGACCTTTATCTCCGAGAGTCTGGTTGGAAGCTATACCAATTCGTCTCTCAAGAGGGTGAGTCTACCAAGCACTCTTCTTGTTATAGATGAGAACGCTTTTTGGAAAACGAGCTTGACCGAAATCGTAATCCCTGCCTCAGTGCAAAGGATTGAGTATGGGGCGTTCCAAGTAAATCCATGGACAAATGATGCGTCAATTAGATCGGTAGTGTTTGAGGATGGTTTTAGGGGAACGGTAAGCGACGGAGCATTCTACGGTCAGGAACACATCTCCAATATTGTGATTCCCACCAGTGCCGTTCTCGACTCTGGGGGCGTCTTGGCAATTGATACGCTCTTGCGAGGTCTCAATTGCGAAAATAAGGATGGCCTTACGATTACTTTGCTAGACTCACAAGTGCAGTCGAAGGATATTGATATCAATGTTACCGGCTCCACTATCTACTGCTACGAGGACCCCAGGTCCACGCTCTGGCACGAGGGCTGGGAGGGCGACAACACCGTCTACTACCTCGGGGACTGGGACATGGCGACCTTCATGGTCGACGGCCGCGTGGTCGCGAGCGGCCCCGTCAGGGCGGGCGAGGTCGTGGAGGCGCCCTCGGAGGCCGAGGTTAAAGCCTCCCTCGCGGACGCATGCGACTTCCGGTTCCTCGGGTGGGACGCCGACGGCGACGGCGGGGCGGACGCCCTGCCCACCACGCTCAGCGCCCACGGCAGCCTGACCGCCGAGGCCCTCTACACGACGCACACCTGGGGCGAGGGCGTCACCGTGGAGCCCACCTGCACCGAGGCGGGCTCTCTGACGCGCACCTGCTCCACCTGCGGCAAGTCCAGGGTCGAGGCGATCGACCCCCTCGGGCACGACTTCGTGGCCGGGGAGGTCGTCGCGCCGACCGAGGCCGAGGACGGCTACACCGCCTACGTCTGCTCGCGCTGTGGAGAGGCCGAGCGGAGGGACTGGGTCATCGCCACTGGCGCCGAGCCCAGTGACTGGACCGTGACCGTCCCCGCGACCTGCGAGGGGCCCGGCGAGGAGGCGAGGCTCACGCCGAGCGGGCACCCGCTCGAGACGCGTGTTGTAGAGGCACTTGGCCATGCATGGGATGACGGAACCATAACCACGGAGCCGACGTGTTTGGCCACCGGCGTTCGCACGTATGTCTGCAAGAACGACCAAGTGCACCAGCGAACAGAGGCAGTCCCCGCCCTCGGCCACGACTGGGGCGACTGGGAGACCGTCGCCGAGGCGACCTACGAGGCGCCGGGCACGCGCCGCCGCGTCTGCGGGCGCTGCGGCGAGGCGGAGGAGCAGGAGGTCCCGCGGCTGGAGTGGGTGGACGCCGGGGGCGTGAGCATGTCCGTCTCCAGCCGGCGAGTCCACATGGTTGAAGGCCACTCTCGCAAACCCCGATGCGTCCGATCCCCGCATCGCTTGGTCGAGCTCCGACGAGTCGGTCGCCGTGGTCGACGCGTCCGGCTTGGTGACGGCGGTCGGCGAAGGCGTGGCCTGGGTCTCAGCGACGGCGACCGACGGCACGGTGGGCAGGTGCCAGGTCAACGTCATCCACGAGCACCTGGCTGGTGAGGCTGTCCGCGAGAACGAGGTGGCCGCAACCTGCGAGGCGCCTGGGTCGTACGAGTTGGCCACGTATTGCTCGCGCTGCGGCGAGGAACTATCGAGAGAGAAGGTGGAGGCCGCCCCGGCCCTCGGTCATGTGGCCGGTGAGGCGGTGCGCGAGAACGAGGTCGAGCCTGGCTGCATCGCCGCGGGTCGATACGACTCCGTGGTCCGCTGCTCGCGCTGCAGCGAGGAGCTGTCTCGCGAGACCGTGGCAGTCCCCGCCCTCGGCCACGACTGGGGCGACTGGGAGACCGTCGCCGAGGCGACCTACGAGGCGCCGGGCACGTGCCGCCGCGTCTGCGGGCGCTGCGGCGAGGCGGAGGAGCAGGAGGTCCCGCGGCTGGAGTGGGTGGACGCCGGGGGCGTGAGCATGTCCGTCTCCAGCCGCTCCGACGAGGCGGTCGCGACGGTGGACGGGAGTGGTCTCGTGACGGCGGTTTCCGCTGGAGTGGCCACAATCACCGCAACAGCGACAGACGGCACTAACGATAGGTGCCAGGCTATCGTCATAGACCCGCAGGCTGATGCGGATGCGGCCGCAGCGGCTGTAGTCGACACGATGATTGACGCTCTCCCTCTTCCAAGCGATTTGGCGATATCCGATGCGTCTGCCGTCTCTGCCGCACGTGAGGCCTATAGGGCATTAACCGAAGCCCAGCGCGCTATGGTTAAGGGTCTAGCGACGCTCGAGGCCGCTGAGGTCGCGATGGTTGATACATTGATAGCAGCACTACCTCTTCCTGGAGACCTAACTCAGTCTGATGCCCCCGCCGTTTCTGCTGCGCGTGAAGCATACGAGGCACTTTCTGTTGATCAACGCCTGATGGTAAAGGGACTGGAAACACTCGAGGCCGCCGAGGCCTATTTGAGCAATGCTCCACAGAAGGATATTTCAGGCTGTGCACTAAGACTTTCTCAGATGTCCTTCACCTACGACGGTACCGAAAAGAAGCCGACTGTAACACTGAAGGACGGCGACAAGACGCTCACGGAGGGCACCGACTACGAGCTCTCCTACGCAAACAACGTGGATCCAGGCACCGCTACCGTTACCATCACTGGCAAGGGCAATTACGCAGGCACGGCGAGTGCCACCTTTGCGATCGTCAAGCAGGCAGTGGCTTGGAAGCGCCTTGCGGGTAATGGCCGCTACGACACCATGGCAGAGATTGTCCAGGAGGGATGGGCCGGTCAAACCGGCGGTACTGTGGTTGTCGCTACGGGCGAGGGCTTCAAGGACGCGCTTGCAGCGGCAGGTCTTGCTGGCCTCGATGAGGCACCGGTGGTGCTCACTGCGGGCAAATCTCTCTCGAAGCAAGCTGAGGCGCAGCTCAGAGCCCTAAATCCGAGCAAGGTCTACGTCGCTGGCGGTACGTTCGCGGTCTCCGATGGCGTGCTCTCATCCATCAAGAAGGTTACGGGTGTCAGGCCCACGCGCGTCTTCGGTCAGACATCGGCCTCCACCTCGGCAGCCCTCGCAATTGCTGGGATGGGACGCTGGGGCGATACTGCCATCATCGCAACCAACAAGAGCTTCAAGGACGCCCTCTCGGTGGCACCGGTCTCCTACGCCAAGCATTGGCCGATTCTGCTGGCTGACAATGGCAAGTCCATCAACGACGATGTCATCAAGGCTCTCAAGGATTGCGGCATAAAGCACGCCTACATTGTGGGTGGTACGGCTGCGGTGACTCCCAATGTGGAAGAGCAGCTCAAGAGGAACGGTGTCGATCTTGCTGACCGCCTTGCAGGCGCCAACGGCATAGAGACCAGCCGTGCTATCGCTGACTTTGCGTTGGAGAACGGGCTTACTGTTGCTAATATGGCTTTCGCTACCTCGCTAAACTTCCCCGACGCCCTGGGTGGGGCAGCGCTCTGCGGAAAGAACGCGAGCGTGCTGCTCCTCTGCAACGAGGGAGCGGATGGCAACCTGAGCTTTGCGACCGAGCGAGTTGCTGGAATCGATACGGGATATGTGTTTGGCGGAACCTATGCCTTTAGCGAGAGGCTTTACGACAGGTTGTTGGCGAACGCCTCTTAGCTGATGGGGCTCGTTCAACTGGGCAGCGCGCCACGGGAAACGGTTCCCGCGGCGCGCTTTTCTTCTCTGATCTTCGGACGCGACGAGTCTCTGCGACGGTACGCGCCATCTTCGCGGTTCGACGTTTCGCTATACGGGCAGACTGGCAACAGCTGTCTCCATATATCGTGAGTTGTCAGCGGGCTTATCCATGTCGTACTCTCTCCTTATGTCGTCGAAGAAGCGCCTGATGTCTTCGTCATCAATCTTGGCATTGGAAGGGGAGTCCTTGGGAAGGGAACCCCTAGCTTGCGACCACGGTCTCTCGGAGTGCGTGATGTCGCGCAGCACATACGGGCTGTACCTGCCCACATAGGCGACGACTGCATCCAGCACCAGAAGCTCCTCGGCCGGCTTGTTGGCGGCCTTCACCTGCATCACTACGATTCCCAGCACTATTGCAGCGGCGATGAGTGAGTAGGCGAGGGCGAGGGTCTTCTTTGTAGGGGAGGTTGTCGCGGAGGTCCTCTTGGAAGAGCGAGCAGTGAGGGTTTTTTTTAACCTGTGGGCTGTAGTGTGAGTGGTCGTGATTCGGGCTAGCGCGAGCCGGGAAACAGTCAATCAGGCTTCGATCGACTTTCGTGTAAGCAACATACGCACTAAGTGGCAAGAATTTCGCGATTTGCGAGTGCTGGCTGTGAGCAGCGTGTATGTGGTGGTACATGTCGGATTCTGTCGACCTATCTACCTGCGGCTTTGTATTCATTGGAATCCCCGGATCCGCGCTCTGGGCGGATTGCCAGATTCCAGACTCGCATATCGCGCGATTTCTGCCACCTAGGGTGGGGGAAGCTTACAGGAGCGCGGGTGGTGGAGGATCGATGCGGGGTCTGACCTGGGGGTGCGGTACGCTTCCAAAACGGCTGTGCCTCCGAGTGCGTCAAATTATACGTTCCCATGACACGCCTCTTCGTGTGCGATGCGCCTCCAAGGATGATTGCCTTTCGCGTGCGTCAAAGTGCCACGTCCCCTTGACACGCCCCTTGCCATAAAAAAGCGGCGCAGGACTTTTCTCCTGCGCCGCTGCTCGGTTATCTCCCTGGCTCCTACTAACCGTTGGTGGTGTCGGTGCCATCCGTGGGGGTGGTGCCCTGGTCGCCGCTGTCGTCGGGGGTGGGCTCCACGGCGGGGCCGGTCGACACGTAGATCGTGATCGACTTGCTGGCGTCCTTGGCAATCTTGGTGCCACCCTGCGGATCCTGCGCAACAACGGTACCCGCCGGCTCGTCGCTGGTCTGGTTGACCACGCTCACGCTAAAGCCGCTGGCAGTGAGCGAGTCGTAGGCGCTGCCCTGGTCGTAGCCAACCACGCTCGGCACGTCCACGTCGTTCGATCCGCCCGAGACCACAATGCGAATGCTGCTGCCCTTTTCGGCCATGCCGGTCTTGGACTGCTCAAACACGTATCCGTAGTCGTAGTCGTTGCTGTAGTCCCACACGGTTTCGACCTCAAACCCAAGCGCCTTGAGGTTGCTCTCGGCGGTGGTGTAGTACACGCCCGTAAGGTTGGGAACCTCCACCGACTCCTTACCCTTGGACAGGTTGTACGTAACGGTCTCGCCCTCCTTGATGGGCTTGCCCGCTTCGGGGCTCTGCTTGGCAACATGACCGTCCGCCACGTTGTCGTCGTAGACCCGCTCGCCGTTGGATCCCTTAAGGCCCAGGTCAGACAGGGCCTTTTCGGCCTCGGCCGGCGTCATGTTCTTGAGGTCGGGCACAATGACCGTCTCCTTGGGCTGCTCGCCCAGCGAAACCACAATGTCAATCTTGGTGCCCTTCTCGGCCTTCTTGTTGGGCTTGGGCGTTTGGTCTATGACCCTGCCCTCCTCAACGGTCGTGGAGTAGGTGGTGGTCACCTCGCCCCGCTCAAAGAAGTCGGTCTCGTCAATGGCGGTGAGCGCCTCGGCCTGCGTGAGGTTGTTGAGGTTGGGGACGCTCCTGGTCGTCTCGGAGTTGCTCATGAACACGACCAGCGCGCCCACAATGACCGCCAGCAGGGCAATAAAGCCAAGGGTCGTTGCCATGCGGCGGCGCTTGGCCTTGCGCTCGCGCTCCTCGGCCTGCCTCATGGCCAGCTCCTGGGCCGTGGTGGGCTTGCCGCCGTTGGTCCTGCGGGGGTTGCCCGGGCGCTTGACGGTAACGGTGTCACTCACGTTGGAGTTGGCGTGGATGGTCGTGATGTTGGTGGGCACGGCGGGCAGCACCGAGGTCTCGCGCTGCACCTCCTGCAGGCGACCGGCAATGTAGTCGCGCAGCACGCGGTTGAGCTGGTCGGCCGTCTGGAAGCGCGCCGCCGGGTCCTTTTGCATGCACTTGAGGATGATCGACTCAAGCGACGGGTCCACGTTGGGGTTGATCTGGCTGGGCGGCATTGGCTGCTCGTTGACCTGCTTGAGAGCAACGCTGATGGCGTCGTCGCCCTCAAACGGCACGCGACCGGTGGCCGCCTCGTACATCACAATGCCCAGCGAGTAGATGTCGGTCGTAGGGCCAAGCTCCTTGCCCTGCGTCTGCTCAGGGGAGACGTAGTGCGCCGTTCCCAGTACCGAGTTGTCGGTGGTGAGGTGGCTGTTCTTGGCACGCGCGATGCCAAAGTCCATCACCTTCACGTTGCCGTCGCGCAGCACCATGATGTTCTGCGGCTTAATGTCGCGGTGAATGATCTCGTGGCGGTGTGCCACCGAGAGCGCCTGCGCGATCTGCGAGCCAATCTGTGCGACCTTTTTGCAGTCGAGCGCACCGTGCCTGCGGATGCCGCTCTTGAGGTCGGTGCCGCGCAGGTACTCCATAACAATGTAGTAGGTGTCGCCGTCCTTGCCCCAGTCGTACACGCTCACGATGTACGGGCTGGAGAGCGCAGCTGCCGCCTGTGCCTCCTGCTTGAAGCGAGCTGCAAACGAAGGGTCGGTGGCGTACTGCGGCAGCATGGTCTTGATGGCAACCGTGCGCCCGAGCACCTCGTCGATGCCCCGGTACACAACGGCCATGCCGCCCGTTCCTATTCGGTCTTGGACTGTGTAGCGTCCGCCAAGAACATTACCTGCCATCAGAAGCTCCCATCACTACCACGGCCGCCCCGTGGTCCTTCATGTCATTTGTGCCCATAGCCCTAGCGTCCATAACCTATGCCCCCCATGCCTGGATGTTGAGGCAAGACGCCAGCACCTGCCCTGCGATCCTCGCGGCCACTCCGCTCACGTCCGAGCCCTCGTTGCCCTCGATGCAGATCGAGATGGCGAGTGTGGGCTGGTCGTAGGGGGCAAAGCCCACGAAGAGCGAGTTGGAGGTGCTTGCGCTGGTCTCTGCGGTGCCGGTCTTGCCAGCAACGCGGACGCCGTCGATCTGCGCGGCCCAGCCGGTGCCCTCCTCCACAACCGAGAGCATGGCCTCTTTCACCTGGCTCGCGGTCTGGGCGGAGACGGGCTGGCCCAAGGTCCTGGGCTGCGCCGTAGATACGGTGGTACCCTCGGGCGAGAGGATGTGATCCACCACGTAGGGGTTCATTGCAAGGCCGCCGTTGGCAATTGCGGCCACCATCACGGCGTTCTGCATGACGGTGGTCTGCGGGCCAGCGGGGCTGGGATGCTCGCCCACGGGCTGGCCGCAGGCCGCCCAGGCCAGCTCCCACTCGGTCATCTCGCCAGGCTCGGGCATGAGCGAGGCAAGCGTGGGGAAGTCCTGGCCAAGGCCGTCGGAGTCGTAGCCAAAGGCGTGCGCGTAGCTCACCAGGGTCGAGGCGCCGATCTGGGTGCCCAGCTGGCCATACACGGTGTTGGCCGAGTGGGCGAGGGCCTCGCGCAGTGTGAGAGACTCCCACTCCTCGCCGTTGATGTTGGTCACGTCGGCGTTGCCAATGGTCATGACGCCAGGCGCGGCGTACTGCGAGTCGAGGTTTGCGGTGCCCGCGTCGAGGGCCGCGGCAAGCGTGAGCACCTTAAAGGTGGAGCCAGGTGCGTAGCGTGCCGAGGTGGTGCGGTCGAGCAGCGTGCCGCTGGTCTCGCCCGACTCAATGAGCGCGGGCACGTCGTCAAAGGTGTAGGTGGGCGAGGAGGCCTTGGCCAGCACGGCGCCAGTCGAGGGGTCGAGCACCACGATGCCGCCAACGTAGCCCTGCAGCGCGTCCTCGCAGGCCTGCTGCATCTGCGAGTTGATGGTGAGCACCACCGACGAGCCCTTTACCTGCACGCCCGCCATCGAGTAGAGGGCGCTCGTCCAGGTTGAGTAGTCGGCGTGGCCGGTGAGGCGCTCGTTCATGGTGCGCTCGATGCCCGAGGTGCCGTACTGCGTGGAGACATAGCCCACGGTGTGCGAAGCCATGGTCCCCTGCGGATAAACGCGCTGGTAGGTGCCGTTTTCTTGCAGCACCGACTCGGCCAGCGTCACGCCGTCGTAGGTGATGATCGCGCCGCGCTCAACATGGGCGCTGCGGGCAATGGTGTGGTTGTTGTTGGGCATCTGCTGGTACTCTTCGGCCTTGACCACCTGAATGTAGGTGAGGTTGGCGATGAGCGTCGCAAACATAAGGGTAAAGAGCGTGACCAGCGCGGTGAGGCGGTTGGAGAGCGCCACGCGGCCAAGGATGCCCGACTCAGGCGTGAGCATACCGTAGCGGCCACGCACGTGGGCGCCGTGCAGCACCTTGGAGACGCGCGAGCCGTCGGCGGGAGGCGCGGCCGTGGTGCTGGGGCCAATGATGGCGGCAGGGGCCATCTCCATGAGCGACTCGTGGCCGGTGCCCTCGTCGCCGGCGCGCAGCAGCAGGCCAACAATGATGAAGCTGGCCAGCAGCGAGCTGCCGCCCTGGCTCATAAAGGGCAGGGTCACGCCCGTGAGGGGCAGCAGCCTGGTGACGCCGCCCACAATGAGGAAGGCCTGCACGGTAATGGCCGAGGTCAGACCCACTGCCGTGAACGACGACACGTCGGACTTTGCGCGCGCCGCCGTGGTGAGGCCGCGCACGGCAAAGAGCATGTAGGCAATGAGGATGCCGGCGCCGCCCAACAGGCCCATCTCCTCGCCAATGGCCGAGAAGATGAAGTCGGACTCAACAACGGGGATGAGCTTGGGCATGCCCTTGCCAATGCCCGTGCCCACAAGTCCGCCGTCGGCCAGCGAGTAGAGCGACTGCACAATTTGCAGGCCCTTGTTGGAGGGGTCAATAAAGGGGTCGAGCCAAATTTGCACGCGGGTCTGCACGTGTGAGAAGAGGCCGTAGCAGAAGAAGCCTCCCGCCGCGAGCAGGCCGAGCGACACGATTACGTAGCTCACCTGACCGGTGCACACGTACAGCATGATCACGAAGAAGGTAAAGAAGAGCAGTGCGCTGCCCAGGTCGCGCTCAAAGACGACGACCAAAAGCGACAGGCCCCACATCACAAACATGGGGAGGAGCATCTGCGGGCGCGGGATGGCCAAGGGGCCAATGTGGCGCATGGAGGCCGAGAGCATCTCGCGGTTTTCGGCGAGGTAGGCGGCCAAGAAGAGCGTGATGCAGATCTTGGCGAGCTCGCCCGGCTGGAAGGTGAGCGGGCCAAGCTTGAGCCACAGCTTGGAGCCGCCAATCTCCACACCAAAGACCATGGGGAGAAGCAGCAGCACAACACCGGCCGCGCCCATCGTGTACTTGTAGTCGGCCAGCTCGTCGAGGCTGGGCACAAAGGCCAGCGTGGCAACCATGGCAGCCACCGACACAAACAGCCAAATGACCTGGTTAACGGCCAGGTTTGGCGCCAGTCGCGTCACAAAGGCAATGCCCGTGCCCGAGAGAAGGAACACCACCGGCAAGATGGCGGAGTCGGCTCCGGGGGCCAGGCGCCTAATGGCGAGGTGCGCGATGGCAAAGGCCGCAAACAGGCCAAGCGGCACCGACAGCGACGCGAGCGAAAGCTCGACGCTCATGTTGGTGACGTACATCGCGTAGAGGAGCGTGACGGGCAGGGCAGCCAAAAGCAGCAGCGCCAGCTCGGTGTTGCGGCGGGTGTTTCCCTCATGCAGTGCCATGGCTACTCACCTCCCTCGTCTTGGTTGGCCTCTTCTGAGGATGCTTCCGACTCCTGTTCCGGCTCCTGGTCGGTCTTGGGGACCGCCGGGCTCTCGGGTGAGGTGTCGGTGCCTGCGGTGGACTTGTCGGCCACCTGCTGCGCGTGGGCGCGCTCGGTCTCGATCTGCTCGCGGTAGCTCTCGACCGTGTGGTGCGCCTCGTCCTCGCTGCTCACCACAATGCCGTTGCGCAGGCTTGCCTGCAGGGCATCGGGGAGGTCCGTGAGCTGGACCGTGGTGGTCTCAGAGAGCGAGTAGAGGTCGTGACCCAAAAGCGACGCGTTGATGCCTCGGTAGATGGCCACGGTGTCGCCGTTTGTGCCCAGGTACCAGGAGTTGCGCACAAAGAGCGTGCCGGCGAGGAAGACCGCGGCAAAGAAGCCGATGGCAATGGTGAACATGAGGGCAAACCAGCGCACGCGGCGACGCCTGTGCGCCTCGATCACGCCGTCGTCGGCCACGTCGACCACCACAACGGTCACGTTGTCGTGCCCGCCCTCCTGCAGGGCCGCAGCCACCAGGTTGTCGACCGCCGACTGTGGCGTGGCCGACGAGACCGCTATGGCCTCTATCTGGGAGTCCTCAATCATCGACGAGAGGCCGTCGGAGCACAGAAGCACGCGGTCGCCGGCCGAGACGTCAATGGTGAAGTGGTCCGCGTACATGTCGGGGTCGGACCCCAGCGCGCGGGTGATGACGGAGCGGGAGGGGTGCACGCGGGCCTCGTCGGCGGTTATCTCGCCGGCGTCCACGAGCTCCTCCACGTACGAGTGGTCGTGGGTGAGGCGCACGAGCGCGCCGTTGTGCAGCAGGTACACGCGGGAGTCGCCCACGTGCGCCACGGCCATCTTGTTTTGCTCAATGAGGACGGCCGAGGCGGTGCAGCCCATGCCGGGCTTGCCCTTGCCGGTTGCCGCACCCTCTATGACGGCCGCGTTGGCCGACTCGATGGCGGCTCCCAGCAGCAGGTCGTCGGCGTGGACCGGGGCGCTCTCGGCTATGGACGAGACGGCAATGCTGCTGGCAACCTCGCCCGCGGCATGGCCGCCCATGCCGTCGCTCACGGCAAAGACGGGCGCCTGCGCCAGGAAGGAGTCCTCGTTGTGCCCGCGCATGAGGCCCACGTCGGTGCGCGCGGCCCACTTGAGGGTCGTCGTCACGCCGCTAATGGTCTCGGCCCCCGCGCCCTCTGTGAGCTCGAGGTCCTCGTGTCCGGGGCTATTTACTGGGTCTTGCTCCAAGGGCTCGTCCTGCGTTGTGGGACGATGGAGCAGCTGCCACGGGAGGCTCATCGCCTGCTCACCCTCATGATGGCGTCGCCCACCTGCACTTCGTCGCCGTCGCGCAGGGTCACGGGCTGGCCAATGGGATGGCCGTTGACCAGGGTGCCGTTGGTGGAGCCAAGGTCCTCGAGCACGAGCGCCGGGCCCTGCAGCGTAAAGCGCGCATGGGTGGCCGAGACGAACGGCTCGTTGATGACGATGTCAGACGAGGGCGAGCGGCCAATGACGACCGGGCCCAAGATGTCCACATGCAGGCCGCGCAGCATCTTGCTGCCCTTTTCCACGTCGACGGACCAGATGGCGGCGTCGCGGCGCTGGCCGCGCACCAGCCCAATGCCCGTGCGCATGGTAGAGAACAAGAATAGGTACAGCAGGGCCACAAGCAGGATGCGGCCTGCAAACAGGAGAAGGTCGATCATGACTACGACTCCCTGAACTCGAGATTCAGCAAGCCCAGCGTGATGAGGTCACCGTCGCGCAGCACGCAGGAGTCAACGTCCACGTCGTTGACTAGCGTGCCGTTGGTGGAGTTGAGGTCAACGATGCGCCAGGCCGAGCCGTCGTAGGTGAGCTCGGCGTGGTGACGCGAGACGTTGGGGTCGTGCAGGATGATGCCGCCGGGCACGCGCTCGCGGCCAATGATGGTCTTGGGGGCCAGGCCCTGGTAGGTGCGGCCGCTCTGGCGATCGATGAGCAGGCAGCTGATGGGCTCGGGCTCGACCATGGGCACCGGCACCGACATAAAGGTGGAGTCCTGGGTGTTGGGGGTGATGTGGCGAGCCGCCTGCGGCACGGCGATGGGCGCGGGGCCGCCGTCGACCTCGGGCACGGAGGGCACGCGCAGGCCATCGACCTCGGGGACGGGGGTCACGATTGGGTTGGCGGCCACGTCAACGACCTCGGGCAGGGCATCGGCGAGCGGGCGCGGGCCGTTTGCCACCGGCGAGGGGGCGTTAGCCTGGTTGAGCGACTCGTCCACAAAGTCGGCCGGAAGCACGCTCAGGCCTGCGGAGGAGTCGTCGCTCACGGCGTGGTCCGCAATGGTGAGGTCGCCAAGCATGTCAACAGGCTCGGCTGCGACGGGCTCGTCCTGCGGATCCTCGCTGGGCAGCGGGGTAACGATGCTGGGGGACGCCGCGCCGCCAAAGGCGCCAAAGCCCGAGAGGAAGGCCTCCTCCTCTTCGCGCAGCTTTTGCAGGGTGAGCGCGTCGACGTTGTTGGCAAACACGGCAAAGCGGCCGTGGCGCAGCGACTGGTCGACCATAAAGCGGGCGAGCGGCTTGCCCACAAAGACATAGCTCTTGCGCGCCGCCTCGGCCTCAACAAACTGCGAGAGCTCCTCGGCTATCTCGGCATACGCCGGGCGCAGGGTGGCGTCGTCGTCCGCCGAGACCAGCACGGTATACAGGGCGGGCGCGGTGTCGACGCCGTCGACCACGTAGGTCTCGGCCTCCATCTCGTGGGCCGCCCGCTTGGCAAGTTTCCTAAATGAGAAGGGCGCGGCGACGCCATGCTGGGCCTCGCCAAAGGCCTTGGCAACACGGGTCTCAAAAGCCCTGAACATGTTCATGTCAACCCTCACTCTCTGGGTCCTCTTGGCGGGGACCACGAAGGACGCATGCTGCGCAAACAAGCACACTTAAGACTACCTCAATGCCGGCGTTGGCCCATGATGGGTCGGGCCATATGCCGCCATTCTCCATCCGTGCGGAAACAAACTGAGAGACTATAAGGACCGCACATCCCACAGCCTGACCGGCAACCGCGTAGCCCGTTGACGTGCGCCACCAGGTGATTGCCGAGGTAATGGCTGCCGAAACCACGCAGCCCGCCAGTGCGGTGAGCGTGGCCAGCGGGTTTTGGGCTGGCAGGAGACTCTCGACGATGCCGTCGAGGGCAAAGCCCGCCGAGGCCGCGACAGGCCAGATGTGGCCCACAAACCACGAGACCAGGGCGGTGACGCTCGCGGCAAACGGAGCGGCTGAGGTGCCCGCCACGGCAACGCCGGCCACGGGCGACGAGAGGCAGGCGGGCAGCAGCACGGCGGCGGTGCTCAGGTGAGAGCGGGCGCCGCAGGTGGCCCACCACAGCACAAAGGTCGCGGCAAGCACAATGGCCAGCAGGAGCGGCGCGGCCGTTGTTGCCTTGAGGGCCACGGCAACGCAAAACGCCGTGGCAACCAGCGCGCACCCCAGCGGAGGCCAGGCCGCGGCTGCCGCTGCACAGGCAATAGGGGCCGCGAGCTGCAGGTTTGGCTCGGCCGCAAAGAGCGCGGGGGAGAGCGGCCAGGCAACCACGCCGGTGACTGCGGCCGCAAGCAGGCGCACAAAGGCCTTGGGAACCCACGGATGGCTTATGCCCAAGGGGAGTCGCTCGCCGATCCAGTCGTCGGCGGTGTCCTCGCTGGTCTCTTGGGCCTGCGAGAGCAGACCCTTGAGCGACTCGGCGCCCGCAAGGGGGTCGCCCAGGGCAAATACCAGCTCTTTTGAGAGGGTCTCCACCGACGGGATGCGCTCGGTTGGGTTGGCCGCGAGGGCTCCCAGCAGGGCCTCCTCGGCAATGCCGCCAAGGTTTGGATCGAGCTTTGAGGGCTTTGCGGGGCCCTTGCGAATGAGCTCGAGCGAGCGCTCGGCGGTGGGGGCAACAAAGGGGCTCGACCCAAGAAGGGCCTGCCACACGACCACCGCCAGCGAGAAGATGTCGGTACGCTCGTCTACGATGCCGCCCTCGATCTGCTCGGGTGGCATGTAGCCCACGGTGCCGCCGCGCGCGCCGCCGTAGCCCGTGGCCGAGGCCAGCGTCGCCATGCCAAAGTCGCAAAGCTTGATGGTGCCCTTGTGGTCAATGATGATGTTGGTGGGCTTTATGTCCAGGTGGAGCACGCCGTTTTCGTGGGCGTAGCCCAGCGCCGAGGCGACCGACTGCACCAGGCAGGCGGTCTCGTCGTAGGTGAGGGTGCCGCCCTCAACGCGAGCGAGGAGCTCGGCCAGGGTGAGGCCGTCCACGTACTCCATCACCAGGTAGGCGTAGGGGCCGTCGACCTCAAAGTCAAACACAGTAACTATGTTGGGATGGCCCAGCATGCTTGAGGTACGGGCCTCGGCAAGCGCCTCACCCAACGTGGATGCGGCGCCAGAGCCAGCAAGCGGCAGGCGCTTGATGGCCACGCGACGCTGCAGGCGCGTGTCCCAGCAGGTCAGGACCGTGCCAAAGCCGCCGGTACCGCGCGAGCTGATGATGCGGTAACGGTTGAGCAGCACGTCGCTGTAGTCTTGCTGTTGGGCAAGGCTAGCCTGCGTATGTGTGAGGGGGCGTGAAACTGCCATGGCCCTTCCTGCGATGTTTGAACTGTGTGCGGGCTGATGAACAGTGTACCCCAGCTGCGCAGGCTTGATGCGTAGGAGGGGTGGATTCGCGGGGACGGTTTTGTGGTGCGAGCGCAGCTGAGCTGCTGCTTAGGGTGTGCACCACCGGGTGAGGGCTGTGTGCGCGGCGGCTGCGGTGAGGCGCGGATCTTGCAGAAATCGCCAGAAAAAGTTCTTGCGCAGGTGGTTGGTGCAGTAGTATCATCTTTCAGTGCACGCGGGCGTGGCGGAATTGGCAGACGCGTACGGTTCAGGTCCGTATGGGGGCAACCCCGTGAAGGTTCAAGTCCTTTCGCCCGCACCACGATCTCTCAGGCCCTTCGGGGCCTTTTTTCATGCCGTGAGGCCGGGGCGGGGCGTGTCAGGGGGACGTACACTCGGCACGCCCCCTTCTTGGAGGCGTATCAGACACGAAGGGTGTGTCAGTGGGGACGTATAATTTGACACACTCGGAAACGCTCGTTCTGACGTCGGTCGCTCTCGAAGGCTCATCCATCTTTGCGGCTTGACTGAGTGTGTCAAATTATACGTCCCCACTGACACACCCCATGTGGGGGCGCGGACTCATGACACACCCCCGTGCCACGTCTGCCACAAGGTCCTCGGCCCGTTCGGCCACTATAATGGACGCTCAAGAGCAAGGGGGCCGTAGACGATGCAACGAAAGCAACGCAAGCAGCGTGTTTGGTACCAGTACCTGCAGTCCATCCCCGAGCTGGTCAAATACCAGATCGTCACAAAGCTGACGCTGGCTGCCGCCCTCTACGTCCTCGGCAAGGTGTCGCAATGGGCTATTGAGTCGGCGGGTCGCGTGGCCGTCACTAGCGGCGACTTTCTGTTCCTCTTTACCAGCTGGCAGGGCTGGCTGCTCGTCATCCTGGGGCTCTCCGTGCTCTTCTTTTACACAGCCTTGGAGCTCAACACCAAAATCTGGTACTGCTCGCAGATCATCAAAGGCGAAGACGCGCCGGTTCGTGAGGCGCTTCGGTTTGGCATGGAGGGCATCCGACGTTTTCTTAACCCAGCCGGCCTACTCGTAATACTCTATGTTGGCTTGATTGTTCCTGTTGCGGGGTTTGGGCTTTCCATCTCCCTAACGTCGCGCGTTTACATCCCCTCGTTTATCACGTCGGTTATTGCTAGCACACCACTCTACCTCGCGTTATATAGGCTTGTGGTGGCTGGTTTTACTGTTGTGGGCGTGCTCCATGTCTTTGTGCTTCACATTGTGCTGCTAGGCGGAGTTGGGGCAGAGGAGGCTATCGTTCGCTCAAGGCAGATGGTGAAGCAAAACTTTAAGAGCTTCCTTGTGCAAATGCTGCTGTTTTATGTTCGCATCGCCGTCGTGGTAGCGCTCGTTGTCATTGCGGTCTCGCTCCCGGCTGCCTTTGCCTACGCTCTTAGCGAGTCGCGTGCCCTGCTGCTGTTTCTGCTTATGCTGGGAGCGGCGGTCTCGTCGCTCGCATCCTTCCTCATTGATCCGTACTTTGTGCTCAAGCTCACGCAGCTCTACTACGAGTTCTCGCGTGGCGAGGCGGTAGAGATTCCTGTGCGCAGCAGGCGGCATCACCCGTTTATTGCGCTTGGCGTCATGGCAACGGTGGCGGCGCTTGGTCTTGCTGCCGTGGTGATGGATATCTACTTTGACCTGCTGTTTCCCGCAGCAATTGACACGCAGGTCATAGCTCACAGGGCCGGCGGAAACGAAGGGCCCGAAAACACCGTTAAGGGGGTCGAGGCTGCCGTTGCCGAGGGCGCCTACGGCAGCGAGATTGACGTGCAGCGCACCCAAGACGGCTATTACGTGATCAACCACGACACAACATTCAAGCGCCTGACCGGCGACTCGCGCAAGCCGAGCGAGATGACGCTTGCGCAGGTACGGGAGCTGCGACTGACGGGTTCGGGCGAGCCGGTTCCCACGCTCGAGGAGATGCTCGACGCGTCTAAGGGCAAGATAGTGCTCTTTGTTGAGCTTAAGGGCGAGACCGCCGACCGCAGGATGGCCGACGACGTGGTGCAGATGGTGCGCGAGCGTGAAATGACCGATGAGGTGGTGCTGATCTCGCTCAAATACGACCTCATCGACTACATCGAGAGCATGTATCCCGAGATGCAAACGGGCTTCCTCGCTTGGCTGGCATACGGCAACACGGCTGCGCTCCACTGCGATTACCTGGGGCTCGAGGCCGAGATCGCCACGACGTCAACGATTGAGTCGATTCACAACCAGGACAAGCTCGCGCTGGTGTGGACTCCAAACACGGAAGACGAGCAGAAGCACTTCTTATGCAGCGATGCGGACGCGATCATCACCGACAACGTGGCGCAGTCAGCCCGGGTACGTGCAGAGCTGGAGCAGAGGTCCGACCTAGAAAGGATGCTCGACGAACTGGTCCAGGTGCTGATGTAAGGGGTGCGGGGCTGCGACGCAAGCTACATCAGGTTGATGTTCCACGAGGTTCAACCTGAGGGACTGTGTCGAGGAGAGGTTGCTGCCTCACGCAAGCACGCTCGCACCTAGTGGTTGTCGTCCTCGAAGTCCGACCAGCCGCTCTCGTCGTCAAAGAGGTCCCAGTCGTCGGGCGACTTCTCATGATTCTTAAAGCGAGCGCGCGTGCGCACCTCAAGCACGGCAGAAATGATAAAGAAAAGCACGATTCCGCCCACAAGCAGTACCAGTACGCCGGTGCGGTCGGTAAAGAGCCACTTGAAAAAGTCCGTGATGCCGTTCATGCTAAGCTCCAAAATTGATTTCGCGCTTTGTGTATCCCGCGCGTTTGTTGGTCGATGGCACGCACAAGTATATACTTGGTTGACCGACACGTTGCTCCAGCTGGAAGGACGGCTTACCTTATGCTTGATATCAAGTTCGTACGCGAGAACCCCGACGTCGTAGACAAGTCGTGCGCGTCTCGCCAAAATGCCCACTGGGACCGCGAGCGCTTCTTTGAGCTCGACGAGCAGCGTCGCTCCATCATCTTTGAGGTCGAGGGCCTGCAGGCAGAGCGCAACACCGCCTCCAAGCAGATCGGCCAGCTCATGCGCGAGGGCAAGCGCGACGAGGCCGAGGCCGCAAAGGCCAAGGTCGCGGCCAACAAGGGTCGCATCGCCGAGCTCGACGAGAAGAGGGGCGAGGTCGAGCAGGAGCTGTTTGACCTGGTTGCTGCCATCCCCAACATTCCGCACGAGACCGTGCCGTACGGCGAGAGCGAGGATGACAACCCCGAGGTGCGTCGCTGGGGCACCCCGCGCGAGTTTGACTTTGAGGCCAAGGCTCACTGGGATCTTGGTCCCGAGCTGGGCATCATTGACTTTGACCGCGGCGTGAAGATCGCCGGCAGCCGCTTCTACGTGCTGGGTGGCCTGGGTGCTCGCCTTGAGCGCGCGCTCATCAACTTCATGATTGACACGCATGCCAAGGCTGGCTTTAAGGAGTGGTGGCCGCCTGTGGTTACCAACGCCGCCACGCTCTTTGGCACCGGCCAGCTCCCCAAGTTTGAGGAGGACCTCTACCACGTCAATCCCGACCTCTACCTCATCCCCACGGCCGAGGTCATGCTCACCAACCTGCACCGCGACGAGGTGCTCGATGCCGATAAGCTGCCCCTGTGGTACTGCGCCTTTACCCCGTGCTTCCGCGAGGAGGCCGGCTCGGCTGGTCGCGACACCCGCGGCATCATTCGCGTGCACGAGTTTGACAAGGTCGAGATGGTCAAGTTTGCTACGCCCGAGGACTCCATGAACCAGCTCGAGAGCATGACCGACGAGGCCGAGGAGATCCTGCGCCTGCTCAAGCTCCCGCACCGCGTGATCAACCTCTGCACTGGTGACATCGGCTTTAGCGCCTGCAAGACCTACGACGTTGAGGTGTGGTTGCCCAGCTACAACGCCTACAAGGAGATCTCCAGCTGCTCCAACTGCTGGGACTTCCAGGCACGTCGCGCCAACATCAAGTATCGCGACCCGGCAAACTTCAAGGGTACGCGCTACGCGCACACGCTCAACGGTTCGGGTCTGGCGGTTGGTCGCACGATGGCTGCCATCATCGAGAACTACCAGAATGCCGACGGCACCATTACCGTGCCCGAGGTGCTGGTGCCCTACATGGGTGGCGTTGAGGTCATCACCGCCGAGTAGCGCGCTGCTTGCGTGACGGTTTTACGAATTTAGAACTATTGATGGGCAGCTGTTGCGCTGCCCATTATTTTGTCGTAGGATACGAACAAATGTTCGTAGTTTGGAGGCGGTTGCATGAGCGGGCGAGAGTTGCCGGTGGAGCAGGTCGTTGGATGTGTGGACGAGAACGGAGAGGTGCGCAAGGTCTCGCTTCTGGAGGCTGAGTCGCTCGTGGTGATTGAACGGTCGGCCGGGCCCGTGACCGAGGTGGCCTATGGGTCGCCGTCACACGGCCACAAGATGCTGGCCAGCCGCAGCGCGTATGCGCACGTGCTGGGGGTGAGTCTCGAGCAGGTGGTCTGGGCGCTGGGGGATTTCTTTGTCGTGCATGGCGAGGGCGGCGGCGCCGAGTATGCGCAGCTGGGGAGCCTAATGGACCGCTTTGATGCAGCAGGGGAGAAGTACGCCTACATTGCCTGGGACGGTGACTCAAACGTGGCATACCGTGGGCCACAAGGAGAATAAAGTCAGGCAAACCGGCTAAGAAGATTGGTATTTGAGAGCTCCGACAGGGGCTCTTTTTTTGTGGGGCGTCGTTTAGGTGGGATCGGGATGGAGGTGGGCCAGCTCACGGTAAGGTGACGGCCCGTACGAGGCTCGTTTATAGCGTTGGGGGCACATGTTTCGACGGCCGCGCACGGTATGTCATCTACGCGAAGTAGAATCGCGGATGCTGAAGTATCGCGGGACAAAACCCAAGCTCACGGGACCCGGATACTCATGGAGGAGGCGGATCTACTTCGCGTAGATGACATACCGTGCGCGGCCTGTGAAAAATTCGGCTCGAGGCGGCGGCCGGGCGTGATTCGCCCGCGGCTCGGTGCAGTGAGCCAGACGGCCCGCCATTCTTGGGCGACCAACCCTGAGGACAGCGTTTCAGCAGGTGGGACACCTAAATGGGTGTAAAGCTGCACGCTTTTTGTCCTATAACTGTTATTCTGGATTGTCTCGAGATATGAAAAGAGCCCCAAGTGGGGCTCCGAGGATTTCGTGGTGCGGCGTACAGGATTCGAACCTGTGACGTCCTGATTCGTAGTCAGGCCCTCTATCCAGCTGAGGTAACGCCGCGTGCAAGAGATAGAATGC
>CADCHF010000045.1 GCA_902801175.1 uncultured Coriobacteriaceae bacterium
AGCTGGAGGCGGCATAGGATAGGCAACTGATCTCAGGTCCAGGACGGCGTCCGCCCCTCAGAGCAATGAGGCCGTTACACCAACATTCCCGACACTACCGGGCCATGTCCCTTTATGCGGCTATCCGGTTTTCAAAAGTGCGAAAGAAACTGTACGTCATCGACCTCGGCCCCCTCCGTAACCTCTGTGAACTCCACGTACCCTCGCGTGAATCGCGGCGACAGCGACCGTCCAGTCGCAGATGATTAAACCGCGCGTGAAGAGGTGACCGGAGCTATGCCGTAAGTGCAGGCCCAATTTTCGTATTCACAGTGCTTGCTGGCGTTTATGCCTTGCACTTGCGTCAACATTCACGACTTGGTCTAACAAATATTGCGACCATCTTAAAATCGTGGAATCTAGAATTGATGCAACCAGTAGTGAAATAGCATATGCAAGAACAACTTGAATGAACCAAGCCACTGTTGACGGGAATGGCCCCCAGCCAGCAGAGATAATATAATTAAATATTCCTATATATTTGCTAACACAAGATATTACAGTATATTGTATAAGATAAATTGAATATGAACGTCTTGCGGCCCAAGATAGTAACCATCTAGACCTTATCCCGCGGATGTTCACATAGTTAAATATCTCGAAAATCGCAAAGGTAGAAAACACCCACAGTGGATTAGGATCGTCTCGTCTGAAATCAAAAATCGCAGATAGACAACTGAGGACTACAGCCATAACACCTGCAACAACAGCTGTATAGTATCTCTGCTTGCGTAGTGGCCCAATGCGCCGTACAAAGTAGCCCAATATGAAATAGATAAAGTACCTCGACCCAGGAATAACACTTGTCGGTAAAAGTCTCGTCAGACTCTCTACTGCGGTAGCCTTTACAGGCATCTGGCACCGCGCAAATATTTGTTCCACAAATGTCGACAGACTCCCCCAAAGCGACAGCACCGCAACTATTAAGAAGGCAGCACGAATATACCTATCGGCAAGTTTCTCGAGCATTTGGTAAAGAATAGGAGCAATAATTAAAAATGGTATCAGTTCTGGAATGAACCACCATCCTCCAAATAAGTAATCATGATGAAATTCTACAAATGCTTTAATTGATATACTCTCTCCAAGAAGTATTTGTACAAAATATAGAGGAAATATATATATGATTAATGGCAATATCACTGTTCGGATTTTTTTAAGCAAGTAATTACTATATGTACCTTTTAGAGGCCGAATAGCAAAATAGCCCGAAAGACAGAAAAAGACAGGATCGCAGACTAACAGCGTTTCGTTAATTGCAGTCGGAATTCGGTCTCCATGAAAAACAGAGCCGAGCATAGCCGTCGAGTGAATCACCAAGACTAGAAACATCGACATAGACCGGAGTAAATCCCAGTTAGCCATTCGTTCTGTCTTCATTTCTTTAATCATGAACTTTCCTATTCGAATTCAAGCATACAACCCAATAGTACTTGCCACTAATTGCGCAACTATGAAGCCAGACCCATCCACTAAAGAACAAATATGAAGCTCTACCTAAACCATTATGTCGATGGATGTTTACGGGGTCTCAACCTACCTCTGTTTCGCAATAGCTTGCTCGCTCAAATAGGAGGAGAGCAAACGGCAGCGAGAACACCAGCGGCAGCGCATAGCGCACCGACCCGCACGGGGCGGCAAACAGCACTGCTTCCAGAACCACGAGCGGCAACATGGAGCACGCGGCGGCCAACCTGCCTTTCCGCTTCGACAGGACGTAGCCGTAGAGGATGACGAGCAGCACGAAATAGGACCCGGGAGTGTACAGAATCGAGAGCGGGAACGTCCTGTGCAAAACATAAAGCATATTCCTAAGACCCATATTGACGGCGCTGTCGTCCTTTTCTGACAACGCCTCGGCAGAGGGGCACCATCCGGAAGCCGAGAATCCATCTCTTGGGTTGCAAAAATAGGGGCAGTCTTCATACCAATAGGTACCCGGCGTGCCCGGATACATGCTCATCGTCGTCCTGAACACTGCCGCCATAGATGTCAGGGGATGATCCAGCACCAGACGGAGGGCCGCCATGCAGTATTCGGCCGTGGTCGAATGGCCTTTCTTGTCTACTGCCAAAAGCGATTTTGATGGGTCAGAAATGGTCGGGCTATAACTGGTCCCGACCTCGTCAAGGCTCTTTGAATAGGACCTCTCCAGGACGGTCCGCGTGTCACTGTCAATCTCCTCGTTTGCCGAGAGGTTGGCGCCCACAATCTGTGCCGGGAGCGAAAGGATCTCCCTCGAGCCGAAATCCGCGACACCCATGAAGGGCACGAGCACGCGCATCCAGACCAGAGTCACAAACAGCACCGAACAGGTCACTAGCCACACTTGGCGCCGCCTGGCAAATACGGCCAACACGATCAGCGGAGGCACGACCAGGAAGATGCCGTTGTTCCTTGTAAGAGAGACGAGGATTGCCACCAACGCGATGGCCCAGGGAGAACAAATTCTATCCTCAGGTAAGCCTCTGCATCCAGATTCTATATACAAATATATCTGAAGGCAGAACAGTGCCAGCAGGAACGCGTGGAGGCCGTCCTTCCCGATGGAGACCACATAGGTTGGCACCAGGGGAAACAGCGCGAAGAAAACGACAGGGAGGATCCGTATGGCTCTGCCATGCGAGAGCAGCTGGATCCAATGGGTAATCTCCACACACACGAACACAGCCACAGCAATCTGGAGCAGAGTCATCAGGAATATGCCTAGCAGGCCGGTCGCGTCGAACAGCAGGCCGAACTTGTACATGCTCGAAAACACGATCCCCACAAGGAACGGAAATCTATCCGTGAGGGGCACCCCGCCGTAGCCGAAGAACTGCGCAAGCTGGTTTGACTGGTCAGATGTGATTGCGCCTGGGAACCAGACGATGATGTAGGGCAGCCAGCAGAGGACCAAGATGAGCGCGACCAGCGGCTTGCTCATCGGTGCAAAGCACTTGATGGCGGCGTTATCGCCACGATTGCCATGCGGACCGTTGTCAAGAGTAAAGAACAGCGTAGAAACAGCCGACCACACCCAGGCAAAGTTCCCAATGAAGATGAGCGCATATATAGCCGCAAGCACGGCACTGTTTAGCCCATACTGGATGCCCTGCTCGAAGCTAATCGTAGAGAAAACGAAGCCGTCCGATTCGGCAAGTGGCTGCCCTATGGTAAGGACCAGTGCGATTATCGCCGAGGCGCAAATACTGGACGAGCTCGTGCGAGCCGACACGGCTCCATTTTGCACCGTCTTCCAAAGAAGTACACCCAGAAGTATGAGCGCAATGATTCGGACGGGGTCATATGGTTTCACCGCAAGCACCCCACCAGTTCCATATGACGTGCACAGAGCAAAAGACATTGGGAACAGTAGGACAGCGTATTCTATTAATTTACGATTCATGCCAACGATGGCCTTTCGTGTACGAAACATAGCAAGTGCAAATTTCAATTGATTAAATTGTTATCAGAATCTGAGAAAAGAAATTGAAAACACATCGAGAGCTTACTAACCCTCGATGTGATGCTGAGTAACATATAAATTACAGATTCAGATATTCTTCCCAGAACTTTGTTGACGTAACTAAATCACGAATCTCGGAGTATTTATGTTCGATTGAAGACTTGTTCTTTCTATATCGTTCAAGATCATCCTTGAACCTTTCCCATATCTCTTTGCCCCGCAAATTATCTCTAGTCCTCAGAACCCCAGTCTTTTGTTGAATATTGATTGCTAACACATGGTCTGCCCCATAAAGCTTTCCAATAGGACAGCTCCAACCAACACCTTCTACAACTGCAGTACTTCCTGACAAGGGTTTTAATTTGACACCAAGCTGTCCATTTAGTGTACAAACAAACATTTTTTTCAGTATATGCCTCGCCAATGCATTTTCTGCAAAAGTATCCAGGGGAATGTCCCGGAGAATCTCATCGGTACCGGCAGCACTAATATCGATGCCTAAATCTGTTTCTGCAATTGGCTTCAATTCTTCAAGCGGAATCTGAATCTCTTTCTTACGATTTGCGCACATGAATCTATCTTCCGCAAAGTCCTTTGTCATGAACTTTCCAGGACCATCTAGAAAATCTTCAAACCCCTGTACGACTAATAATGCGTCAGCATAGTTAAACTTCACTAGTTCAAGTTGTATACTTCTTTCGATTTCCTTAAGAAAGTTAGTTAACGGAGCTACACCGGTAATGGCTTGTCCCATAATGCCATTACGAATCGTTTGATACCTCTCGACACCGGCGTTATACCTCATGAAGAATGCAAGATGCCAGATGCAAATTCCATTCAGCGTCATGATGTGAGGAGCGCAGCGAAGGCCATACTCCGCATCGTCAAATCGCACGAAAAATGGTAGCGGCATACCCTTTTTCTTGATGACCGAGACGGGAATGCAACAATACCACCACGCCGCGTACTGCTGTTTCAAATCAGGCCAGGTATCGTAGTCAGGTTCAAAGCTCTCATTCGTGACACAATCATGCAAGAGGCTCATCCGCATCACGGGCTTCAGCGATCGATAAACTCCCGCTTCCGTCATGTATCCAATGTCTTCCCAGTGGACGTCAGGCTCGTCGAAGTTCATCATGGCACCACTGACAAATGCCTCAGAGTATTCATCGTCGACAATTCGCAACAGAGAATAGGTCCTCTTGATGCTCTCGGGAGATACCTCTACGTCGTCATCCATCAAAAGAATGTGCGTAACGTCCCCCTGCTTCTGTGCCAGCAGCATTCCGTACGCAAATCCGCCAGAACCGCCTACGTTCCTGTTTGGATAGACCGTTATCCCCTTGCCAGAAAGACGTTGTGCATCGAGTGTACGGCCATTGTCAATCACATACATCCTAAAGTGCTCAGACACTTCGTCATCGCACTCGAGGATCTGATCTCTCACAAGCTGTATATTGTGCTCAATGTACTTCTCTTTCTTAAATGTCGTCGTAGAAAGAGCAAGCTCAACCTCACGGAGCTTGTTTTCCTCGACAAGGGCCGTATAGAAACAGTCCTTCATTGCGATGTCTCCAGCAGCTTCGATTTGAAAGCCCTCCAGCACGTCGCAATCATTATTCGGAAGATCGAGAGTCAGCTCATGCCAATCCTCTGACTCCTCAACTTCAACTTCCGAAACCACAGAAGGGTAATAGTCAAACTGATCCGCACCTGTAAGCACTATCTTACAAGCCGCACCTTTCAAACAGAGATGCAGCCTGTATCCAGTTGCTGAAGTATAACAATCGTATTTCTTGACGCTAAGGGCATTAAAGAAGGTCGTGAAGTCGTATAGCCCCCCGCCCTGAAGTTTCCATCCTACGCCATTCGGTTCGACATCCCCAGCAGTTCTCACATACAGAAGGGGGCTCGTTCTAAACTGTCTTGTATCCTCTACCAGGACATTTGCAATCTTGAATTCAATCACGGCTTCACCAATCAATATGCCTATCAGAAATCGCTACAACAAACTGTGGTTATCATCGTGCAAAAATCTATCCCTGTCCATTGTATTCGCAGCATCTGCTCAGACGAGAACAGACACGTGCAACGCATGGCTGCCCATAGCAGCGGGAAATCACCAGAAACGAGACCCCACGCCAGAAAGTAGCACCCAGCATGCCTGGACCTCAGGCCTTGAGCAGCTCCGACATTGTCTTAGCGATGCTTTCGCCGTAGCCGTTGCCCGGGACCGCCCACTTGCCGCTGAGGGAGCCGACCGTGGGGGCGCATCCCCTGGTGACGTACTTGAAACGCTGGTCGACGCAGGCGTTCACGAGCGGTTCCGTGCTTGCGTACGCCATGAGGTGCTGCACCTGCGCGCGGATGCCCGTGCGGACGTCCTTGTACGTGTAACCGCGGCCGTAGTCCGTAGCGGCGCCGTCCGAAGAGTTGCCCGTAGCGCCCAGGCCCGCGAAGTTGCACTTCTCGGCCGTGACGAGGCCGCCGAACTTGAGCCAGCCGGTCTCGTGCATGGCCTGGCTGAAGACGACCTCGGCGCGAACGCCCTCTGCCGTCGCCTCCTCGACCACGATCTTGGCGAAGTCCTCGATGGTCGCAGCGCCCTTGCTGCTGTAGACGCTCGAGGGATAGGTCGCGCCCTTGGACTTGAAATAGCGCGCGATCTGCGCCGCACTCGTACGTGTGGCGCCCATGATCGTGGTGTTGACGCCCTCGTCCTGGGCGTCACCGCTCAGGTCCGTTGAGCCGGAGGATGCGTTGCCACCACTGGTGCCGTACATCTGGATGATGCCGTCGGCATCCGCCTGGCCGAGCTTGCGGAGGAAGGAGTCGCTCGCGAACAGCGCCGCGTCATGCACGTTGGTGATGAAGCCGTGCTCGACAATCACGCCGAGCATGCCCCTCTGGCGGGAGTAGCGCACGATGCCGTAGTAGTCGGCAACCGAACCGTCAGCATACCTGGCCTGCGCGGAACCGTCCTGCGGGTAGTTGCGCTCGAGGTAGCCGTCGTTCTTGATGCCGAGCTTGGCAATGTTCTGGAGGATGTAGCTGCCGAGCTTACGCCCCTGGACGTGGAGATAGTTGTTGTAGGAGCTGTTGTTGGGCGTGAGCACGTACGCGCCCTGCGCCGACTCGCCGGCGCTGTTGATGTGGACACTGACGAGCGCCTTGGCGCCCGAGCTAATGGCACGGAGCACGCGCTCCTTGATGGAGGAGACGGACTCGTTCTGGGTCTTGGTGAAGTAGACGCCGACGCCGTTGGCGACAAGACGCTCGCGCAGCGCGGAGGCGATCTTCCAGGTGAGTGTGCTCTCCTGCAGGCCGTTGCCCGAAGCGCCGGGGTCGTTTCCGCCGTGGCCCGGGTCGATCGCGATGAGGTACGAGGCGACCGGGAAGGACTTGAGGAGCCAACACTGGCTGGCCAGGCTGGACTCGTCCTGGGCGAAGACGTTGGAGCCGCTCGCCGTGCCCGCGGGCACGCCGAGTACCGTGCCAAGGGCGGACTTGATCACGATGCCGTAGTCGCCGATCTTGAAGAGCCACCTCTGAGCGTTGGTGTTGTTGCCCGAGTACTGCCAGACGTTAGCACCGTCCAACGTGGACGCGCCGTCGATGTCGAGGGCCTTGCCCGAGTTGCGCGAGAGAATCGCGAACCAGCCGTCGCCATCGGAGCTGAGGGCCCAGCGCTGCGCCTTAGTACCGTTTGAGGCGTACACGTCGACATTAGCGCCGTCAGAGGCTGAGGCACCCGCAACGTCAAGTCGGGTCGACATGTTGGACGCAGGCGCAAGTTCGTACTCGCCGCTGAAGTCGAGAACGGTGCTGGCGAGCCTCCAGCCGAGGTTGGCGAGGTCGGAGCCGGTGCCAAGCGCCAGCATAGGATTGGCGTACAGGAGGCTACCAGAGGACGCTTCAGTCAGCACGAGACCGACGCCCGGGCGGAAGCCCATGTTCCACTTGGCCGCCTGGGGGTACTCCACCTGTGCCACGGTGCTGCCGGAGGGAGCGAGGTACTTGCCCGAGCCCACGCTCTGGATGGTGTAGGCGCCAGAGCCGGACGTGCCCACCGTGCGCAGATACCACTTTTGCGCGATGGTGCCGTTTGAGGCGTACGTCTGGATCTTGGTGCCGGTGGCCCACGATGCCGCCGGGACGTCGATCACGAGGCCATTGCCGCGGTTAGCGATCTGGTACATGCCGGCGGGCAGCTCGTATTGGACGAGGGTCCACAGCGCGGCGTTGGCGAGCGAGACCGTCGTGAGCTTGCCGCCCGAGACCGCGAGCGCGAGGTTAGCATAGGGCGAAAGGATCGAGTACGTGCCGTTGGCGCCCGCCCGGAGGATCCACAGCTGGTTCCAGTTTCCGCTGCCGTACGTCCACTGCTGGACCTTGCCGCCTGGAAGCACGTCCCCGCTGTCGAGGTCGAGTGCCGCCGCGGAGTTGACGTTGCTGACGTGGTAGTAGCCCGTTGACTTGTCGTAGTTGATGGCGAAGGCCTGGGCCTGCGTCCCGTTGGCCACGTAGGTCTGGAGCTGCTGGCCGTTTGCCGTGGAGGCGCCAGGAACGTCGATGGCCTTGCCGTCGGACGCCTTGATGACGTAGAGGCCGTCCCTCACGATCTGGCCCTCGGACGCGAGTGCTATCGGGGAGGTCGTGGTAAACACGAACCTCTGAGCGGCGGTTCCATTCGCCGTGTAGACGTCGGCGTTGGTGCCGTTGGAAGTAGAGCCACACCAGAGGTCGAGCACCAGGTTCCTACCGAGTGCCGACCTGAGCGAAAGGGTGCCGTCGCCGTTGGAGACGATCGCCCAGCGCTGCGCGTCTGAGTTGTTGGAGGCATACTGCTGCACGTTGGTGCCAGCGGTGGCGCGGGCGCCCGCGACGTCGAGCACCTTGCCAGAGTTGGCGTTCCTCACAGTGCGCCAGGGCGTGCCGTCGGACGCGACGTAGGTGGAGACCACCCAGCGCTGCACGCCGGTGTTGTTGCTAGCCCACACCTGAACGTTTCCGCCGTTCTGCCTACTGCCGGCGTACACATCGAGGACGGAGCGGACGTTGCCGGAGGCGGAGATGACGTACGTGCCGTCCGCGAGGTCGGAGGCGTGCTCCCTCGCGAGCTTGGCGACGCCGCTCGCGAGCCAGGGGTCGCTCTTCTCGTCCGCAAGTGCCACGAACGTGAAGCGCTGGGCGGCAGTGCCGTTGGACGCCCAAATCTGGACGTTGGTTCCGTTGGCAAGGCTGCCGCCGCTGACGTCGAGCGCGAAGTAACCCTGGAGGGCGGACCTCAGGAGGTAGCCCGAACGTCCCGTCGTCCCTGCGTCCTGCACGAGCTGCCACCACTGCGCCGAGCTGCCATTGACGGCATACTGCTGCACGTTAGCGCCGGACCTGGCGAGCGCGCCGTACACGTCGAGCGCCTTGCCCGAGCTGACGTTTACCAGGCGTGCCATGCCATAGTACCTGCTGGTCCTGTCGCGGTTATACGTGAGGCGCCAGTGCTGCGCGTCCGTTCCGTTCTGCTCGTAGATCTGCACGTTGGCGCCGTTGGACGTGGATGCGCCGCTCACGTCGAGCGCCTTGTGGGTGCCGTTTCCGGAGACGATGGTGTATGTGCCCTCGGGCAGCGTGTCCTCCCCCGGGACGGTCGCGTCCGCGGAAGTGTTGTCAGAGGTGGTCTCGGTGACGGCAGACTTGGATGCCGAGGCAGCTGAGTCCTTCTGGGCACCCGCCTGGGCGCCGGACGAGGCGCCCGCCCCGCCATCCGCTGTGGAGGCGTCGGCGGTAGCTCCGCCATCGGAGGCCGCAGCCTGGTCGCCGGTGGACGCGGACGTCGTGGACGTCGCGGTGGCCTGCCCGGCCGAGGCGGATGCCGCCGCCTGCGACGGGTTCCGGCTCGTTGTGGCCGCAGCCCGCTGCGACAGCGACTCCGCCGTTACGGCAGAGGGGACCGCCGCAACCTGCGCGGCTGCCCCCTCCTGGTTGTCCTCTTCCGCATGCGCGGCCGCCGGGGCCACGCCAAGCGCCAGCACGGTCGCGAGCGACGCGCCCGCCACCGCCACGGCGACGTGCCGTGCAAGGCCCTGCGCCCGCGTCGGGTGCGTCAGAACTTCAGCGTGCATGCTATGCGTCCCTCCTCTGGTTCTGTTCGTCGTACACGTGCATGACCTCGAGCTCCCACTCGCGGCGCTGCCCCTTGACGGAGGTGTCGAGGATGAAGCCGCAGCAGAGGGTGAGCGCGGCGAGCCCGCAGAACGCCACCGCCACGATGGCCGTCGGGAGCCTGGGCACCAGGCCCGTGGCCTGGAACTCCATGATGACGGGGATGCCGACGCAGAGCCCGATCACAAACAGGATGAGCGCCAGGATCGAGAAGAACGGCAGCGGCTTGTAGTCCTTGAAGAGCGAGAAGATCATTCTGAGGACCTTCATGCCGTCACCCACGGTGTTGAGCTTGGACTCGGAACCCTCGGGCCTGTCGCGATAGACGATGGGCACCTGCGCAATACGCCAGCGCTTGTCCACCGCATGAATGGAGAGCTCGGTCTCGATCTCGAAGCCCGGGGAGAGCACGGGCAGCGTCTTTGCGAACACGCGGTTGTAGGCGCGATAGCCGGTCATGACGTCGTTGTACTCGAAGCCGTACAGCCACTTGATGAGTGCTCGCACGAGGTCGTTGCCAAATCCGTGACCGGCACGCTTGTTCTCCTCGCCGTACGTGCCATTGGACAGGCGGTCGCCCACCACGTGGTCGGCAACGCCCTCGACGAGCGGCTCCAGCAGCTCTGGCGCCGCCTCCGCGGGATAGGTGTCGTCACCGTCGACCATGATATAGTAGGGTGCGTCGATGTCGCGCATCATCTGCCGGACGACGTTGCCCTTGCCCTGGCGAGGCTCCAGGCGCACCACGGCGCCGTGCTCGCGCGCGATGTCGCCCGTGCCATCGCTCGAGTTGTTGTCATACACATAGATGGTCGCACCGGGGAGGGACCGCTTGAAGTCTTCGATCACCTTGGCGATGGTGATTGCCTCGTTGTAGCACGGGATGAGGACGGCCACGTCCTCCCAGGTGCGCTTGCTCAGATCCTGCTTTGCCATGGCCATCTGCTCTTCTCTCTTGAGTTACAGTCACAAGTAGGATAGCAGAATGCGAGCTGGAGGCCCCGATGTGGCGGGGGCTTTCCCAAAGCGTGACGCAATCGCAACCGGGCGTCGTCCTCACGATGCCGTACGGACGCGGAGCGGGATTACGAAAACTCGCGCTCCTCGCCGCGGAGGATGCCGTACTCGTACATGTCCACGAACTTGCCCTGCTTGTAACAGGCCTGGCGCCTCGTCCCCTCGCGAGAGAAGCCGCACTTCTCGTACAGCCCTATGGCAGCCTCGTTGGTCGCGAGCACGCTCAGCTCCACGCGGTGCAGGTTGAGGTCATAAAAGGCGTGACGCAGCATGGAGAGCACGGCAAACGTGCCCATTCCTCTGCCGCGGTTCTTGCTCGAGCCTATCATGATGTGGAGCGTGGCTGACTGGCGCAGGTGGTCGATGCCGGCGAGCGTGACAAGACCAAGGATCTCATCTTCCTCCCCCACGATGGCGCAGCGCACGCACGTTTGGCGCGAGCGCATGTACGCGTCGAACCAGGCCTCGTCCACCTCCTGGTTGATGAAGCGATACGGGGCACCCAGGCGGGAAATAAGCTCCCGGTCCGCCCGCCAGCCGTTGATGGCGTCAATGTCCCTGCGCTCAAGCTCCCGCAGCCTGTATTCCATGCTCTTCTCCCCTGCTTCTACTGCACGCGCACGCGTACGCGCTCCGATATTCCGTCCAGCAGGCGCTCCATCTGCCCCACGTCGTCAAATCGCAGGAACACGATGCCGATGGCCTTGTTTGCGCCGTCAAAGCGGCAGACCTGGTCGCCCTCAGAAAGGTACATGACCGTTCGGTACACGTACGGCTCGATGTCCGGTGAAAGCTCGATGCCCGCGAACGTGCCGTCGCGGCGCGCGTGGGGCACGTAGGTGCAGACCGCCTCCTGGTTTCCGTCGAACGTCACGTCCATGGAGTCGTCGCCCATGGCGTAACGGACGTTGGCCTCCACCAGGTCGATGCCGCTGATGTCGGACAGCTGCACGGGAATCATGTTGCCACCGGCGCGCGCTCCAAGCTCTAGGAAGTGCGGCACGTCGCCGGGACCCACGATGACCTCGACGTTGAACTCGCCAAACTGGATGTCCAGGCTTGTGACGAGGTCCTGGATCTGACTGCGCACGGCGCGCTCCTGCGCAGCCGTGAGGCCGGACGGGTTGCGCTCGCCCACTGGCACGAGGCCGCCAAGCTCCTCGTCGCGCAGGCAGCTCATGAGCCCCCAGAAGCGGACCTCCCCGTGCGCCACAAAGACGTCACCACCCACGACGCGGGGGAAGCCGTAGCTGATGTACTCCTCAAGCTCGAGGATTCCGTTGCGCGAGAAGGACCTAGCATGCTCGAGCGCCCGGTCGAGGCTGGCCGCATCCGCCACGTCCAGGACCGAGATTCCCTTTGAGCCGCTGGAGTCCGTGGGCTTGAGCACCACGGGCAGGCGCATGCCACGCGCAAGCTGAGCCAGCCTTGCGCCGTCCGCCGCATTTGCGTCCACCTCACGCGAGGCGGGGCACGGGAAGCCGTGGGCGTGCAGGTGTCTGCGGAAGGGGTTCTTGCGGCTGAGCACCTCGACGGAGTGCAGCGGGTTGGTGGGAAGCCCCAGCTCCTCGGCAACGTAGGCTGCGGTGGGAGCCGCAGGGTCCGACGCATAGGCGAGCACGCCCCGGGCATGCTCGCGCCGGGCCACCTCGAGCACGGCCTCCCTGTCCGTCGTGCTCGTGGAGTAGGCCACGTCGGCAACGTACTGGCCGGGGTTGTCCGGCAGATAGTCGCACACCACCGTGCGGTACCCCAGGCGCTTTGCCGTCTCTATCGCCACGACCTGCTGCCGCGACCCTCCCAAGAGGAGGATGGTGTCCTTCTTGCCTGCGTCCTGCTGCATGCGATCCAAGTCCCCCGCGTCCCTAGTGGCTGATTGCGTTGCGGCGCCTGATGCCGTCTGCGTCGAGCGCGGCGATGGCGTCCATCTTGCGCTGGAAGTAGTCGCGCAGGACCGAATCCTTCATGAAGGGCCTGTAGACCTGCAGGTACTTGGGACCGGGGTGGGAGTTGATCTCGATGAGCTTGGGCCCGTCCGGCGTGACGCAGAGGTCGAAGCCCATGTACTCCACGGGACCCAGGCGCTCGCACAGGCCCAGCACCATGTCGCGCGTCTCGTCCCAGTTTGGCCAGATGCCGGAGCCGCTCGCGCCAGTGTCGGGGTTGACCTCGGACGGGACGACCTTGTTGCCATAGACGATCCTGCCATCAAAGAACCGGCCGGTCTCGTGGTCGAAGTTAGTGTGGTACATGTAGACGTCGGCCCGCCAAGGCTCCTCGAAGTTCGCCTTGCTGTCGTCGTTGTTGGTGCCCGTGGCAAACCGCATGTAACCGCCCGCGATGACGGGATCCGCCCCAGACTCGTTGAGGGTAATCAGGCGCAGCGTGTGGATAACGGGGCTGATCTTCTCCATCCCCATGCCAGGATGGAAGAACTCCGTGTAGACGTCGTTGGGGTGCTCCGCCACAAAGCGCCTGACGTCCTCCTCCGTCGCAGGCTTGTTGTCCACCAGGTAGATGCCGTCTTTGTAGCCCAGCTTGTTGAAGCCCATCGCACGCCAGCCGTTGCAGGGCTTGCACGCGAACTCGCCCTTCTCGCGCAGGACCTCAAGAAAGCCGTCCATGCCCTTGCGGCCCCCCGCCTCCAGCAGCGGAACGAGTTTGCCACCGTCGTTATAGTAGTAGTACTCGGGCAGGAACCTGTCATACTCCGTGCCCGCGAGCGCATACTTGAGGGTCAGCTTATCGTTGATCCAGATGCGCTGCCACGAGTTGAGCGGCCATACGCGAAAGTAGTCGTAGTCTGGCAGGTAATCGTCTATGTTGTCCTCGTTCAGGCCAAAGGCGCAGGCAGACTCGACGCAGAAGCCGTGACGGTGCGCCCAGGAGCGATACGCCGGGTCGAACATGTCGTTGTCGTCCTCAAACAACAGCATGTTGAGGTACTTGTCAGCCATCCTGCGCGCAAAGCCGTCCCTGAGCAGGTCACTCGTCTGGTTCTTGACAATCCTGGCCATAGGTGCCTCCCATTGGTGTGGGTTTTCGTTATAGTCGCAAGTTCGCATACTACTATAAGCCCAAAGATTGCCGCGGGGCTATTCCGCGGACGAGACGTGGCAATGGGGAGAAGAGCATGCACCACAAAGAAATCGGCGGCTATCTTGAACTAGAGCACTTCTGCGGCAGCGAATACCACGAGGGCGCCGTCGCCCTAAACGCCGCCCGCTCCTGCCTGCTCTACCTCTTGGAGGCACGTGGCGTCCAAAGCATTTGGATACCCATGTACCTGTGCGACTCCGTAGGCGAGAGCTGCAAGGCGGCGGGAGTCGCCATTCGCACATACGATGTGACCAAAGATTTCAAACCCGACTACCACACGATTAACCTAACCGCAGGAGACTATCTCTACCTCGTCGACTACTATGGCCAGCTTGCACAGGGCGACGTCCTTGAAGCACGGGACTACTGTGACGGCAGGCTAATACTCGATGAGGTCCAGGCATTCTTCCGGCTTCCGCTGCCTGGCATAGACACGCTCTACTGTTGCCGAAAGTTCTTTGGCGTGCCAGACGGTGGCTATCTCTACACGAACGCGCAACTCGCCCACACGCTACCGCAAGCGAAGTCGACACAGCACGCGTTGCATCTTCTGGGGCGCATGGACGACGGCGCGAACGCCCACTATGGCGAATACTCTGCAAGCGAGCATCTCTTTGCAGGCGAACACATGTCTGCCATGAGCGAAATCACCCACAACCTGCTACGGGGTATCGATTACAAGGCTGTCGCGGAGTCTCGACTGAGGAACTTCCTATTTGTGCACGACCGTCTTGGCGAGAAGAACGAGCTTGTGCCAGTCGCACACCCGGGCGCCTTCATGTATCCCCTTCTTGTGAGGGACGCCTCCCCCATACGGTCGGCCATGCAACAGAGGAAGATCTATGTCCCCACGCTCTGGCCGGGAGCCGCCAGGCTGGAAGGCATGTCAGGAAGGCTGTCACGCGACATCCTTCCCCTGCCCATAGATCAGCGTTACGACGAGGAAGACATGGAGTATATGTGCGATATAGTGGAGGAGCTGCTGAAACGCGGTCGGCGCTAGGCTTAGGGCGCTCAAGCCGTATACCTAGCGAACCTCCACGCTCACAAGGTGAGACGACTCAGCCAAAAGCTCTCGCATGACGTCAGCGCTCGGGAACCTAAGGAAGAGTATCCCCAGTGCCTTTGACCCGTTCACGAACTCCTCCACGCGATCGTCCTCATGCACGAACACCTGAGTGCGATAGACGTACCGCTCGAGTGCAGGGTCAACATGTACGCCGGCGAAGCTGCCACTCCTCTTTGCATGAAGAACCAAGGTGGCAACTGCGTCTCCGGTCCCGGCCGCAGGGTCGAAGTCGACGGCACAATCGAAGTCCCCCATCGCGCAACGTACGCTAGCCTGTGTCAGGTTCACGCCGCTTACATCCTGTAGCTGCAGGGGCAGCATGTTGCCACCCGCACGCCCACCGAGCTCGATGATGTAGGGCTTTCCGTCCCTGCCAATTATCACCTCTAGATTCATCTCGCCAAAACGAAGGTCAAGGCTCGTGACCAATCCTTGGACTTCGCTCTTCAGGAGACCGGCCTTGTCGACAGGAAGTCCGCTGGGGAACGCCTCCCCCACGGGAACGAGTCCACCCAGAGACTCGTCTCGAACGGCGTCCATAAGCCCCCAGAACCGTACACGCCCGTCGATCACAAAGATGTCCCCGCCAATAACGTGAGGGTATCCACGCTCGAGATACTCCTCGCACAGTAGTATTCCGTTTCGGGAAAACTCCGTCGCAGCCGTGATGGCCGCATCGAACGATGCCGCATCCGGCACTGGGACGACCGTCACCCCCTTGGAGCCGCTCGAGTCCGTGGGCTTCAAAATCACGGGAAACCTCATGCCCCGGCAGAGCTCCAGCACCGAGCGACCGTCCTTCTCGGTCGGGAATGACACCGCCTTGGGACAGTTGAAGCCATTCTTTGCCAAGTAGGGACGGAACAGGTACTTCTCGCTCAGCGTGTTTATCGATGCAAGGGGATTGGTGGGAAGCCCCAGTGCCTCTGCTACGTAGCCAGCCGACGGCAGCGCGGCATCCGATCCAAACGACAGAATGCCATCTATCTTCTCGTGTCGGGCGACATCGAGCATTTTTGCCCGATCGGTAGTGCTCTCCTGATAGAAGACGTCTGCCACAAACTGCCCTGGGTTATCTGGCAGATAATCACAGAGCACTGTCCTGTAGCCCAACCGCTTTGCCTCTTCTATGGCCGGCACCTGATGACGGGCGCCACCAAGAAGCATGAGGGTCCTAGGCATAGAACTCCTTCACTGCGTCGATAACTGCCGAGCGGTCCGCCGGGGTAAGGCCATAGTACATGGGCAGGCGAACGAGACGGTCGCTTTCGCTCGTTGTGTAGACGTCCTCGCCGCAGAACCGACCGAACTTTTTTCCGGCGGGTGAGCTGTGGAGCGGCACATAGTGGAAGACCGCCTGAATATCTCTTTCCTTTAGGTATGCAATAAGCGCCGTACGCTCTTCCAAGTCACGCGTCTTGAGGTAGAACATGTGCGCGTTGTGGACGCAATCCTGAGGGATCGTCGCAAGTTCGATCTTTCCCTCGCGTTCTAGCGGGGAAAGTCCTTCGTAGTAGTCATCCCAGCTTGCCATGCGGTTGTCGTTTATCTGGTCCGCATGCTCAAGCTGTGCGTAGAGGTATGCGGCGTTCATGTCGCTCTGCAAGTAGGATCCACCGCGGTCAACCCATGTGTATTTGTCGACCTGATGGCGGAAGAACCTCTGCCGATTGGTGCCCTTCTCGCGAATGATCTCCGCGCGCTCTATGTATGCAGGGTCATTCACGAGGATGGCGCCGCCCTCGCCCATCGAGTAATTCTTGGTCTCATGGAACGAATAGCAGCCAAACGTTCCGATGGTGCCCAGCGCGCGACCCTTGTAGGTGCTCATGACGCCCTGCGCCGCATCCTCCACAACCAGGAGGTCGTGACGATGCGCGATGTCCACGATCTTATCCATCTCGCAGGCAACACCAGCGTAGTGGACGGCCACAATCACTCGCGTACGGTCCGTTATCGCCGCCTCGACCTTTGTCTCGTCAATGTTCATGGTATCGGGCCTGATATCCACGAACACCAAGGTTGCACCCATCATCTGGAATGCAGTCGCTGTAGAAGAGAATGTGAAACTTGGGAGAATGACCTCGTCACCAGGCTTGAGATCGCAGAGGATGGCAGCCATCTCGAGTGCTGCAGTGCCGCTCGTTGTCAGGAGGGCCTTCCGTGCACCAAAGCGATCCTCGAGCCATTTGTGGCACTTCATGCTGAAAGGTCCGTCACCACAAATCTTGTGGTTCTTCTCGCACGCCTCGCGGACGTACTCCATCTCGCACCCAACAAAAGGCGGTACGTTGAAGTTAATCAAAGGAAACCTCCTAGGAGAGACACGACACATTGGACCACACCGGAGTGACCGAACCGTCAGACATTCGCAATAGTCTTTATAATTATATTGCATTGATAAGGCATGCTGACTGTCACCTGAATCTCCTGGGGGAGCATATGAACTGGCCACTCTACTACTATCTGGGGCCGATGTGCCTCATTGCGTTCGCGCTGCTTTCCCTATACGTCCACCTTTTCGAGAGCATCACAGCTCCCTGCGTTAGGCGAACAGCGACAGAAGTTATCCTACTCGTGGCCACCATTGCGCTTGGCTTCCTGGTAGTGTACTTCAACTTTCTTGACGGCACGTCCTACTTTGCATACAGGGACATGGGCTCCGATACCGTAGACCAGTACGTGCCATACTACCTTGACCTCATACGAAAGGTATCGACCGAATCTCTGGGAACGTGGAACATGAACTACGGTCTAGGCGCCAGCTTCATGTCATATCAGTCATGGACTCTTGACCCATTTTGCCTTGTAATCGCTCCTCTTGCGCTGCTACTTGGGCAACAGCATCTGTCGCTTGTGCTTGTAATTGCGCAGGGCGTGAAGATGCTCCTATGCGGGCTTCTATTTGACCACGTTCTAACGTTCTACTGCAGCCGACCACTATCAAGGATCGTCGGGGCCGTGCTCTATGCGTTCTGCGGCTTCCTGATGCTGTGGGGTCAGCATTATTGGATTGGTGCCTCAATCGTGATGGTTACGCTCATGATGCTTATGCTCGAGCTCCTCATGCAAAGCTGGTCCATGCCACGCTTCTGGGGTCTTGCCATAGCAAGCGCCGTCTCCATCATTATGAGCACGTACTCGGGCTTCGCCGTAATGCTCTTCTCGCTTGCGTACGCCCTCCTTCGTATCCCCGTGGCAACGGACTCCACCGGAATGCGCTCGTATCTATCTGGCTTCTGGCGGCTTGCGCTGCCAGTTGCATGCGGCGTCCTCATATCTTGCGTTACCCTTGTTCCATATGGAACTGCCATGATTCAGGAGTCGTCACGCGTCGTCTCGTCCGGCCAGGCGCCATTATCGGAACGCATGCTTGACTATGCAAAGGCCTTTGTGCCCCTGAAATGGCTTCCCTACCTTGTGAGCCGTCTCTTAGGTAACGGTCTCGTCTCCGTAAGCGCCGAGCTCCCGCAATACCTCGTCCCCGCAACAGAGGCGTTTCGTCAGACCAACGTATACGAAATGACCCAGATGGGCTTCTCCGTCGCGGCGATAATACTGCTTCTCCAGTTTGCCTGGTGGGAATTGACTAAGGCGGATAGGCGCGAAAAGATTCTGGTTGCCATTGCCAGCGCACTTTGCATTTGTTACTGTGTCAACTACTTCCTGCCCGCGCTGTCGAACGTGTTCTCCGCAGTACGCTACCGTGCAAGTTTCGCTTTGGCGGCTCCGATATGCATCGCAATGGCAGTGGCATGGGAACGCTGTTTTCTGGAGAGAAGGCTCAACATCCCCGTTTTCGTTGCTGGCGCGGCTCTCACGGCAGCAACCCTTGCCTGGTCTCTCTTGCACACGCTTGACGGTCGGCTTATCTGCCTATACTTCTCCCTTGCACTCTTAATCCTAGTCGTACTGAGCGTCATCATGGCGCGCAATCGCGAAGGACGATGCAAGCTTGTCGTGGTCCTTTTCGCCGCTGCGATGCTATCGTCGTCCATCGTCGATGGCTTTTTCATTACGAACAGCCGAGTTTGGTGCACCAAGTCCGACTTTCCCAAAGCTGATGCATCCTACGAAAGCGATATGTCCGCAGCTCTAAAGTTTATCGAGTCGCAGGATGAAGAAGGTTC
>CADCHF010000046.1:0-18450 GCA_902801175.1 uncultured Coriobacteriaceae bacterium
CGCGGCTCCCGTGTCAAACTCGGCGGGACATATGAGGTTGCCGACGTTTTCTAGGAACACAAGGTCAAGGCCATCTGTGCCAAGCTCATGCAGACCCTGCTCGCACATGGCGGCGTCGAGGTGGCACATGCCGCCGGTGTGCAGCTGGATGGCACGCGCGCCGTGCCTCTGCACGGTGTATGCGTCCACGTCGGAGTCCACGTCCGCTTCCATCACGCCAATCGAAAGCTCGCTAGCCAGCGAGTCGAGCGTGGAAGAAAGCAGGGTCGTCTTGCCAGATCCAGGCGAGCTCATGAGGTTGATGAGCAGGCACTTTTGGTCGTGCAGCCGTTCGCGTAGCGCTTGGGCTGCCCGGTCATTGTCGGCAAGTACGTCCTCCTTGACTTCGATGACCTTTATTCGGTTCATAGGGGGCTCCTCTCCAGTTGCCATGCCTGCCTATGATAGCGCACAAGAGATGCCGCACCCCTTTTGGCGTGCGGCATCTGGTTTCGGTATTTATGTGACTACGGCTGGTTTGGGGCTGCTAGTCAACCATCTTGATGGAGACGATCTTGGGCTGGTTGGCGGCCTCGACGGTGCCGTTCGAGTCGATGACGGGCGTGTTCTCGGCAATGGCGTCAACCACGTCCATGCCATCGGTCACCTTGCCAAAGGCGGCGTACGAGCCATCGAGGTGCTCTGCATCCTGGTGCATGATGAAAAACTGAGAGCTGGCAGAGTTCATGTCGCTGGAGCGTGCCATCGAGATGACGCCGCGCTTGTGTTGTATGGCGTTTACCACGCCGTTGTCGATGAACTCGCCCTTGATGGTGCGCGACGAGCCGCCCGTGCCGTTGCCCAGTGGGTCACCGCCCTGAATCATGAAGCCTTCGATGACGCGATGGAAGGTGAGTCCGTCGTAAAAGCCATCGTTTGCGAGCTGGGCAAAGTTGCTTACCGTGATGGGTGTGTTGGACGCGTTGAGCTCGAGCGAAATGGTGCCGTAGTTCTCCACCTCGATGGTGGCGTGATGGGTTCCGCTGCTATATCCGTTGTCGAGGGGAGCGGTGAGGGGACCGGTTTCGGTCTGCTGCTCGGCCTGCGCGTCGGTGCTCGATGTGGCCTCCGCGTCGTCCGCGGGAAGGGTGTTTGAGGTGCCGCAACCATACAGGGCAAGCGAGGCGAGTACGCCCATGGAGGTGCCCAAGAAGCTGCGGCGTGTGATTGGCGATGACATGATGACTCCGTCTATTGCGTTTCTATTACCTTTAAAAAAGGGTACCCACGCAACGCGACAGAAATGTAATGGCATGCATATGTCCGATGGACGGCATCGCGCTTATCGGTGAGTGACCAGAGGTGTGGAGACCCTGTAGCGAGCAGATGCGCATCGTGAGAAAACTCGCCTGACGGCTGCGGGTCTCACTAAAACAAAAGACCCCGCCACTGGGTGACGGGGTCTATTGATTCCACAGGATGCTGCTCCGGGCCGTTACTCCAGTTCGAACGCGCCGGTGTACAGCTGGTAGTACGTGCCCTTCTGGGCGATAAGCTCGTCGTGGGTGCCCAGGGGAACCGCGCATTTGCGCCGTGCGCGAAGGTATGCGGAGCGCGGGCGAGCCCGGCCCCCACGACGAGCCCTCCTCGCTACTCCAGTTCGAACGCGCCGGTGTACAGCTGGTAGTACGTGCCCTTCTGAGCGATAAGCTCGTCGTGGGTGCCACGCTCGATTATCCGTCCATGGTCGAGGACGATGATTACGTCGGAGTTGCGGACGGTGGAGAGGCGGTGCGCAATCACGAAGGTGGTGCGACCCTCCATCAGCGCGTCCATGCCCTGGCTCACGATCTGCTCGGTACGAGTGTCGATGCTCGAGGTTGCCTCGTCGAGAATCATCGCGGGCGGGTCGGCAACGGCCGCACGGGCAATCGAGAGGAGCTGGCGCTGGCCCTGAGAGAGGCTCTCGGCGTTGTCGGTGAGCCAGGTCTGGTAGCCCTCGGGCAGGCGCTCGATGAAGCTGTCGGCGCCAACGAGCTTTGCCGCCTTGATGCACTCCTCGTCGGTGGCCTCAAGGTGTCCGTAGCGGATGTTGTCCATGACGGTGCCGGTGAAGAGGTTCACGTCCTGCAGCACGATGCCCAGCGACTTGCGCAGGTCGCTCTTGCGAATCTTGTTGATGTTGATGCCGTCGTAGCGGATTTTGCCATCGGCGATGTCGTAGAAGCGGTTGATGAGGTTGGTGATCGTGGTCTTGCCTGCGCCGGTAGCGCCAACAAAGGCAACCTTTTGGCCGGGGAAGGCGTCGAGCGAGATGTTGTGCAGCACGATGTGCTCGGGCACATAGCCAAAGTCAACGTCGTCCAGGATGATGTCGCCCATAACAGGCATGTAGTCGACGGTGCCGGTGGACTTGTGCGGGTGCTTCCATGCCCAGATGCCAGTGCGGTCGTGACGGTCGACCTCGCCAATCACGTTCTCCATGCTGTCGTCGTACTTCACACGCACGAGCTCGACATAGCCCTCGTCCTCCTCAGGCAGCTCGTCAAGCAGCTGGAAGATGCGCTCGGCGCCGGCAAGGCCCATGACCACAAAGTTGATCTGGTGGCTGATCTGACCGATGGAGCCAGCAAAGCGCTTGGTGAGGTTGAGGAAGGGGATGACGATGTCAATGCTGAGTACCAGGCCCGAGATGGACGGGTTGGGGATGTGGGTGGCAAGGAAGATGCCTCCCGAGAGCGCAACCACCACGTAGGCAAGGTTGCCTAGGTTCATGAGGATGGGACCAAGGATGTTGGAGTAGATGTTGGCCTGCTTGGCAGCCTCAAACAGCTCGTCGTTGACCTCGTCAAACTGTGCCTGCATCTGCTTCTCGTGCGTGAAGACCTTGATGACCTTCTCGCCGTTCATGGCCTCCTCGGCAAAGCCCTCGGCACGGCCGATGGCATGCTGCTGGGCCAAGAAGTACTTGGCGCTCATACCGCCCATGTATCGGGTGAGCCAGCCCATGAAGCCAACCATAACCAGCACGACGCAGGTCATGGGGATGGAGTACCACAGCATGATGCATACGAGGGAGACCATGGCAATGACCATGTTGAGCAGGTTGGGGAGTGCCACGCCCACGAGCTGGCGCAGGGCGTCGACGTCGTTGGTGTAGTAGCTCATCACGTCGCCGCGCTTGTTCTGGTCGAAGAAGCGGATGGGCAGCTTCTCCATGTGCTCAAACATCTTGTTGCGGATGTTCATCAGGGTGCCCTGTACGACAAAGGCCGAGAGCTGTGCCTGGACAATCTGGGCCAGCAGTACAACGACGTAGACCCCGATGAGGGTGAGCACGATGTGCGCGACCTCGGGTTGGGCGACAGACCAGTCGCCCGTCTGCCAGGTGCGGGTGACGACCTCGATGGTGCGCTGCAGGAAGACCGAAGGCAGCGTGGAGAGGGCGGCGCCGACCACGATGCACAGAATGATGAGGCTGAACTGCAGCGGATAGAACGAGAAGATGAGCTTGACGGTGCCGCGGAAGACCTGCATGGGGTTTGAGGCCTTGCGCCCGCGGCTGCCCTTGCCCGGAACGCCCTTGTTCTCGGTGTCGGCCTTGCCGCCAGGGGCGGGGGCGTCCTTGAGGCGGGCGGGATCGTTGATGATGCTGCGCTCTGCGGCGCTGAGCTTTTGCTTAGACATTCAGATCGCCTCCCTCCGTAATCTGGCCATCCAAGGCCGAGAGCTCCTTGCCAGCGGCGAGGCCCTCAGGCGTGCTGCCGCTCTGGGGCGTCTTGCCGCCGGCTGCTGCGTGTACGTGGACCTCATCCTTGCCCAGCACGGTGACGTTGTTGTCCTCGTTGGCAATGGCGTTCTCGTCGTGGCTTGCCTTGTTCTGCGTGAGGTAGACCTCGCGGTAGATCTCGCTCGTGCGCAGCAGCTCCTCGTGGGTGCCCACGGCGCTGATGCCGCCGTCGTCCATGACGATGATGCGGTCGGCGTCCTCGACCGAGCCCGTGCGCTGGGCAATGATGATCTTGGTGGTCTCGGGGATAAAGCTGCGGAAGCCCTCGCGGATGAGCTTGTCGGTCTTGGTGTCGACGGCACTCGTGGAGTCGTCGAGGATCAGGATCTTGGGCTTCTTGAGCAGTGCGCGGGCAATGCAGAGGCGCTGCTTCTGGCCGCCAGAGACGTTGGTGCCGCCCTGCTCGATGTAGGTGTCGTACTTATCGGGGAACTGCTGCACAAACTCGTCGGCCTGAGCAAGCTTGCAGGCCTCGATGAGCTCCTCGTCGGTGGCGTTCTCGTTGCCCCAGCGCAGGTTGTCCTTGATGGTGCCCGAGAAGAGCACGTTGCGCTGCAGCACGACGGCGACCTCGTTGCGCAGGGTGTCCATGTCATAGCTGCGCACGTCAAGGCCGCCCACGCGGACGGTGCCCTTGGTGGCGTCGTACAGGCGGCTGATGAGCTGGATGAGTGTCGACTTGGAGGAACCGGTGCCGCCAATCACGCCAATGACCTCGCCGCTCTTGATGTGCAGGTCAATGTCGTGCAGTGCGTAGCGGCCGCTCTCGGGGTGATAGGCAAAGCTCACGTTGTCAAAGTCGATGGAGCCGTCGGCAACCTCATAGACGGGGTTAGTGGGGTTGGAGAGGTCGGGCTCCTCGAGCAGCACCTCGCAGATGCGTCGGCTGCTCTCCTCGGCCATCGTGATCATGACAAAGATCATCGAGAGCATGTTGAGGCTCATGAGCATGGAGAAGCCGTAGGTGATGAGGGCCGACATCTGGCCGACGTTCATGGCGGCGCCAGCGGTGCTCACGATGGTGCGGCTGCCAAAGTACACGACAAAGGCGTAGATGGTGTCCACGGCAAAGGTCATGATGGGCTGGTTCCAGGCAAGGATGCGCTCGGCGCCCCAGAAGTCCTGGAACACCTCGCCGGAGGCCTTTTGGAACTTCTTGTTCTCGTACTCCTCGCGCACGAAGCTCTTGACCACGCGAATGCCGGTGACGTTCTCCTCGACGGACTCGTTGAGCGCGTCGTACTTCTTGAAGATGCGGCGGAAGATGGGCATGACGGTGCGTGCGATGCCAATGAGCGCAAAGCCCAGGAAGAAGCCTACGATGACGTAGACGATGGCCATCTTGCCACCGGTGACAAAGGCCATGGTGGCAGCAAAGATGATCATCATGGGGCTGCGTACCGCCGAGCGGATGATCTGCATGTAGGCCATCTGCACGTTTTGCGTGTCGGTGGTGAGGCGCGTGACCAGCGAGTTGGTGCTAAAGCGGTCGATGTTGGAGAAGCTGAACCGCTGGATGGACGCAAACATGTCGTGGCGCAGGTTGCGGGCAAAGCCCGTGGAGGCAATGGAGGCCGCGATGCCGGCGATGGTGCCACAGGCAAGGCTGATGAGGGCCATAATGGTCAGCACGATGCCGTAGCGCGCAATGACGTCGATGCCGCAGCCGGCGCTCATCTCGTTGATGAGCCGCGCGGTGATAAAGGGAATGGCACATTCGATGATGACCTCTCCCAGCACGAAAACAGGCGCAATGATGGAGTTGCGCTTGTTATCCCTGATGCTGCCGCCGAGGGTCTTAAAGATTTCCCCCAGCGACAAGTGCTGCATGGTCTTCTCTTGCTGCTGACTCATGAGCACGTCCCCCTTCCCTCAAAACTCTTCCAGTGCTCTTCCAAGCGATCAAGCAGCCCAGCGAGCTGTTCCTGCTCCTCGTCGCTCAGACAGGAGAGACAATGTCCCTCGAACTCCTTGCGAAACTCGATGTCTTGATCAGCACGTCTGCGGCCCTCGCTTGTGAGCGAGATCTCGAGCTGACGCCGGTCCTCCTCCGACCGCGTCCGTTCGATGAGCCCAGCATACTCGAGCTTTGCGAGCACCTCGGAAAGCGAGCCAGAGCTGATGTTGCAAAGCTCTTGAAGGTCCCGCTGGGTCATGTGACCCCCGTTGGCGCGTAGCTTTACCAGAATATGCTGCTGGCCACTGCGTCCACCTGCGTGAACGTGCAGGTAGTAGCCAAAGAAGCCAAGCTCGTGCAAGACGTGCTGAGCGAGAGACATCTCGTGGGCCGGCGTATCGACCATAGAGTCTCCTCTCTCTTACACAGAGCTTACAATACGCCCCTGACACAAGATGTCAAGGTACCTAGCTAATATTACATGGTACCGAGAGATTAGGCACCTTGGCAATGACAAACGCGTCATGAACTCTATGGATGGTCCCGCCCAGGTAAGGAAACGGTAAGGGCTGGAAAGCCCGTTGATAGCAGCGTTACAATGCACACGTAAAGGGAGGATGCCATGGTCTATTACGTCGAAGATGACACCAATATCAGAGAGCTCACCGTATACGCGCTCACGCAGGCGGGCATTGCCGCAAGGGGCTGCGCTGATGACGCCGAGTTTAGGCAGGCCTGCAGCGAGGAGATTCCTGATGTCGTGCTGCTCGACATCATGCTCCCAGACACCGACGGCATGGCGATCTTGGCCAGGATCCGCCACACGCCGGCCTTGAGCGACGTGCCGGTGATGATGCTTACGGCAAAGGACTCCGAGCTTGACACCGTTCGTGCGCTCGACGGGGGTGCCGACGACTATCTTGCCAAGCCCTTTGGGATGATGGAGATGGTCAGTCGCGTGAGGGCGCTCCTGCGTAGGTCCTCGCGACGTGTGCCCGATGCGAGCGGGAACCTCGTTGTGGGGCCGCTGGAGCTTTGGCCCTCAAGGAGGACGGCGACGCTGGATGGCGAGCCGCTCTCGCTCACGATGCGCGAGTTTGACCTGCTGTCGTTTCTCATGTGCAGCCCCGGCGAGGTGTTCTCGCGCGAGGCCCTGCTACGTCGCGTGTGGGGTTGGGACTTTGATGGCGGCTCCCGGACGGTTGACGTGCACGTGCAGACCATTCGCTCAAAGCTTGGTGATCACGCTGACCTGATTCAGACGGTACGTGGTGTGGGCTACCGGCTTAAGGGGTAGCGCGTGAACTCACAAGAGCGTAAGGCAACGCTTGCGGGGCGCGTGTTCGCGGCGGTGCTTGCCGTCTCGGTCATCTCGGCAACTGCGGCATCCATAGTGTCTGCCTACTTTCATCAGGCAGACGTGCTTGAGGAGGCCCTGATTGAGCTTGGGGCCGAGTGCGATGTCGTTGCATCGACACTCAACCATGCGCCAGACGAGATTGCCGAGCTCTCTACCATTGAGCTTGGTGAGATGCGAGCGACCCTTGTGGGTCCAGATGGCACGGTGCTCTACGACAGCGTGATTCCCACGGGCGGGCTCTCGGGCCACGAGAGCCGACCCGAGATTGCCGAGGCCCTGCGCACGGGTGCCGGCAGCTCCATGCGCTCGAGTGACACCATTGGTCGGGTGAGCCTTTATCAGGCGCGGCGGCTCGAGTCGGGCAATGTCGTGCGCATCTCGGTCGACCGGTCTGGCGTGCTCACCATTCTTGCGCGCTACCTGCGGATTATTGCGGCAATGCTGATCTTGCTGGTGCTCTTGTCCTATGTTGCCTCGCGCTTCCTCTCGAGGCGTCTGGTGAAGCCGATCCTTGAGATGGACGCGGGCACGCTTGCCGAATGGGCTCCCTACGAGGAGCTCCAGCCGCTTGCCACCAGGCTTGCCGAGCAGCAGGCGGAGCTCATCTCGCAGATGGAGGAGCTACGTCAGGCAGACGCCGCACGTCGCGAGTTTACCGCCAATGTGACGCACGAGCTCAAGACGCCCATTGCATCCATCATGGGTGCCTCCGAGCTGATGCGCGACGGCTTTGTGCTCGAGGAGGACGTGCCTGACTTTGCGGCGCGCATCAACAGCGAGTCCCAGCGCTTGGCGGCTCTTGTCAACGACATCCTTACCCTCTCTAAGCTCGACGAGTCGGAGCGCACCCATACGAGCGAGCCCTTTGGTTCCGCCGAGCCGGTTGACCTCATGACGATTGCCCACGATGTGAGCGAGCGCATGTATGCGCGCGCCGATGCGTCTGAGGTGACCCTCACCGTCGAGGGCGAGTCGGCAATGGTTCTGGGCTATCCGCGAATGCTCGACGAGCTCATCTCAAACCTTTGCAGCAATGCTATCCGCTACAACAAGGCGGGCGGCTCGGTGCGGGTTACCGTTGGGTTTGAGGATGGCAGCCCCATGGTGAGGGTGGCCGATACCGGGATTGGCATACCCGAGGAGGCCCAGGCAAAGGTCTTTGAGCGGTTCTACCGCGTGGAGACCTCGCGCTCGCGGGCAAGCGGCGGCACGGGCCTTGGCCTTGCCATCGTGAAGCATGCGGCCATGTTGCATGGTGCCAGCGTTGAGCTGGACAGCAAGCTTGGTGAGGGAACCGTGGTTACGGTACGTTTCCCCAACAAGGAGGATATGACCGTATAGGCGGCAGGGCATTGCCTGCACCAAGGGGCTTGGCTATCGGCTTGACTTTTTGCGCTTGGCACGCCTTGGCCTGATGGAGGGCTCGGTCGTAAAGACCCAGTTGTGCTGCAGGTAGTAGTTGAGGAAGAAGAGCGAGAAGTCCATCAGCAGCTTTGCGATGGATTCCTGAACTCCCGCATAGGTGTGCAGCAGGTAGACGCCAATGGTCGAGAGGGTGAGGATGCCTGCGGAGAGCGCCAGAAAGCGGGGGAGGCTCTCGCGCCGAGAGGGCCTGTTGCCCTTCTTGCCACCTTGTGCAGAAAAGACCACCCTGCGGTTGACGGCGTAGTTGAGGGTTTGCGAGAGCACGCGAGCGATGACGGTGCCCAAGAGGATGCGCACAAATCCCATGTCTGCCATTGGTTTGCGAAGCGCAACAAAGAGCACGCCGGCCACGACCTGGTCGAGGGCGGTGCACACGAGCGAGGATCCGGCAAAGCGAGCAAAGCGTCTGAACCTGCCAAGCTCAGCGCCCTCGTTTGAGGGCGTCTTGCGCTTGGCGGGACGGCTCGAGGCGCGACGGGCTTCGACGATATTGCGGTAACGGTGTTTAAGAGCCATGTTTAGTTGCGAGAGACACTCTCTGCCATCAGAACATTGGTGAGTACTTGGAGAGCCACGCTGTCGGGTGCAAGGCGAGGCAGGCTATGGCCAACGCCAGGAACCACCACAAGGCGCGCATTGGGAATGGCATCTGCGATGGCCTGGGTCTCGTCCCAGGTGATGCAGTCGTGCTCGCCCACGAGCACGCAGGCGGGGCAGCTGATCGAGCCGAGCGACGCGGCCTCTATATGCGGCTCGTCCAGCATCAGCTGCAAGAGCTCGCCGTTTAGCTTTGCCTCTGTACCTGCGGGCAGCAGCGCCGGGTCGATGGTGCTGGGCACAGACGGGCTCTGCATGAAGGTGGCCCATGCGTGGTTGGCGGCAGCCGAACCAGCGGTGTCCCAGGACGGGTCGTCGATGACGCCCTCTGGGGTGAGGTTTGCCCCTCCGGCCACTATGGATAGGATGCTGCTTGCATGGTCACGTGCCAAAAGCAGCGCCACGATGCCGCCGTCGGAGTGTCCCACAACATGGACGCGCTCGGCATCGAGCGCACGGAGCACGGCGACGGCATCGCTGGCAAACAGTTCATAGGTGAGGGGGAGCTGTCCGCGAGTCGACTTTCCCTGCCCACGCGCGTCAAAGGCTATGACACCCTTGCCGGCAGCCACAAGACGATTGATGACCGCGGTAAAGGTCGCATGGGTGCCACCGTTGCCGTGGAGCGCGAGGACCGGGCCCGCAGCGAGCAGCTCATTGAGCGTGGCGTCGCTTGGGCCATACACAAAGGTCGCAATCTGCGCCCCATCGGGCATGGGCACGGCCTGGGCATAGTGAAGCGGTGCCGCAGGCAGCGCGTAGTTGGTGGTGCGGTAGGGCGCGGGCGTGCGGAGCAGCTCGGCCATGACTACTTCCTTCCTTGGCTGGGGTGCTTCTCAAAGAAGTCGAAGCGCGGCGGGAGCGCCACCAGCTCGTGCTCGGCAGGGGTCTTGCCCTCGGCGGCAGCCAGCTCGGCCGGCGTCTCAAAGGCATGCTCCCAGGAGAAGAACAGCTCGGGGTCAAAGGCAAGGTGCTTGGCAATGAGCTCGCAGCCCATGGGCGCGGCGGGGTGCATGAGCAGGCAGGTGGTGCGAAGCGCGGCAAAGGCGTTGGCAAGCGCGTGCTCGTAGGCAGCGTCGTCGCCCTTGGCGGCCTTGGACTCGTCGCCCCAGCGCTTGTTGGCCGCGCGGCAGAACTCCTCGGCAATGGCCAGTGCGCCGTGTGCGTCAAAGCCGTGGGCGGCGCGCTCAAAGTCGAGCGTCGCCTGCGTGCAGGCCTCGATCACGTCGGCGTCTGCGGGCACGGTGGGCAGGTGGCCGTCGCACACGTTTGCCGCTCCGTAGAGGCAGCTGCGGGCAAGGCGGTTGAAGATGTTGGTGAGGAAGGCGCTCTCCTTGAGGGCAGGGTCGGCCACACGCGGGTCGTCCTTAACAAGGACCTCCTCGCCGGTCTTCTTGTTCTTGTGGCTCACGCTGGTGTCAAAGGCCTTGGGCGAGAAGCTCACGGCCTTTTGGTCGAGACCAAGCGAGAGCCAATGGCAGCGCAGCTGCTCGGGCGTGTAGAAGTCGAGCAGGTCCTCGGCCATGGGCGGCTTGATGGCGCCAGAGCTCGATGCCTTCTTGTTCATGAACAGGATGTGGTAGTTGGCAATGGGGGTGTCCTGGAAGAGACCCCAGTCGAGTGCCTCCCACATGGCCGGCTGGGCCACGCAGTAGAAGTAGATGTTGTCCTGGCCAATAAACTGGAAGACGCGTGCGTCGTCTGCGCACCACCAGTCGTGCCAGTCGGTGCTGGAGTAGCGTCCCTCAGGAGCCGTGGCGAGCACCGTCTGCACGAATGAGATGGGTGCCCACAGGCTCTCGGGCCAGACCCAAACCGTGAGGCCAGTCACGTCCTCGAGGTCGGGGGCGGGCACGCCCCAGTCAATGTTGCCGGTGAGGCGGAAGGGCAGAAGCGTCTTGCCCGTGCGGAAGCGGATGCCCTCGGCCTCCAGAACCTCGCGAGCTGCGTCGCGCTCCTCCCAGTTGCCAAAGCGGACCTGGAACGACGACTGGTTGCCCTCGGGCTCCACGAGCGTGAAGGAGCCGAGCTTGTCTGCGACGGCGTCAAAGCTCTCGCGGAACTTGTTCTGCACAAAGATGACCGGGTCAACGAGCGACTCACGCACGGTCTGGGTCACGATGGCGCGCACCTGCGGGTCAACGTCCCACTCGTCCATGAGGCTCTCGAGGTTCTCGCGGAATGCGGGTAGGTCAAAGTACCAGTTGTCGACCGGACGCAGCTCGGGCGTGGTGCCGGTGAGCTGCGACACGGGAGCAATCAGCTCCTCGGGGTCAAACTGATGGCCAAGGTCGCACTCGTCGGCATAGGCCTTCTCGCTCTTGCAGCCCTGCACGGGGCAGCGGCCAACGACCTGTCGGCCGTTGAGGAACTGCTGGGCCTGCGTGTCATAGAACTGACGCGTGGACATCTTGCGCAGGTAGCCGCGCTCGTGCAGGCGACTGATGAGGTCGTGGCTGAGCTTTGCGTGAATGGGCTTGGCCGGCTCGAGGCCCGAGCCTGCAAAGATGTCGAGAGAGATGCCATAGCGATCGAGTGCGCGCTTCTGCAGGTTGTGGTTGGACTCGACGTAGTCGGTGATGGAGCCCTCGTAGCCCTCCTCCGCGACCTTCTTGCGGTAGCCCTCCATGATGGGCGAGCCATAGCAGTCGGTGCCCGAGACAAAGATGACGTTCTTGGAGCCAATGCGGTCACGCAGGAATCGCGCAAAGAAGTCGGCAGGAACAAACACGCCGCCAATGTGGCCAAAGTGCAGGTTCTTGTTGCCATAGGGCATGCCGCCAGTGATGACTGCGCGTGCGGGGAAGCTGGGACGGTCGGAGGTGTTGGGCATAGGTACGCTCCTTGTAGTGCATGTGTTCACGTAATCTTGCATTATCTCACAAGTGGAAGAGAGGCGAGGCAGGGGAGGGGAGAAGCCCCTGTTCACCACAGAGCATCTTCAATTTGCCCGTCCGTCCGTCCTCTAAGTGCACGGTTGGGTGCGACGTGCATGCCTGTATCGCGAGGTTTGCAATGGGGTGCTTGCGTGCCAAGTTTCATCTTGCTAATGCTGCATTTGCCAGGCCATTACTTATCATTTAGATAAGAGACAGAGATGGCTTGACTGCCCCGCCTGTCCGATAATAAAGAAGAAATGATATGACGCGGTTGACGTACGTCCAGGAAGGCGAGGAACAATGAGCAACCATTCCAATCTTGCAGAGCAAGCCGAAACCATTCCCGCTCCCACGCTTACCCCGAGCAATGCCAAGGAGGCAATGGACGTCCTGCTTGAGCAGGAGCGCATGCTTGTATTTGGCAGCTTTGGAGCTCGCGAGGCACTTGAGCTTGGGCTTGCGGCCATTTCGCTCATTCCCGCATTTGCCAGCGGCTACAGCGTAACCATCACTCGCGAGCGTGATGGGGTCCGCATGTTCCAGTGGGTGTCTGACGACAAGGACGAGAAGAACCTGCTCTTTGCTGATGGCAAGCGACACTCGGCACTTAAGTCTGGCCATGCTGGTCCTTGGGCACAGCTTGAGGCAGCCGTTGCGGGCGACCTTGCGAGCGTGTGGGCAAACGTGCCAGAGGAGGTCCCGGCTTGCGGCGCCTTCCCCATCCGAGTGGGCGACGAATGGGTGGCAACCATCGCAGTGAGTGGCCTTGATGCCGGTCTTGATCATGAGGTCATCCTCCGCGCGCTCGAGCATGTGCTTGGCGTACGTGCGCCGCGCTGGGACGCGCCGGTGGCATAAGGGCGATAGGGGGTCGAGCTATGGCATCAGCGGATGCGCAGGTCATTCATGCAATCTATCACTCCATGTACCAGTTCATGATCTCGCGCGATGTTGCGCGCCTAGGGGCTCTGCTCGACGACTCGTTTGTGCTGGTTCACATGACAGGGCTTCGTCAGCCCAAGGCGGAGTTCCTGCGCTGCGTGGCTGACGGAACCCTGCGCTACTACGATGAGGTCGAGGAGTCGGTTGCCGTGCACGTTGAGCCTGGCGGCAGGCGTGCCACACTCACCGGCAAGAGCCTCGTCAACGCCTCGCCCTTTGGCTATGGGCGGGGAAACTGGCGCTTGCAGCAGGATATCGACCTAGTGTTGCGCGGTGACCGTTGGCTCATGATTGAGGCCCGCGCAAGCAGCTACTAAGTAAGAGATGCCCTCTTCAGACTCACGCTGATATGGCCTTTTGTGCGTATGGGCCCCGTTCCCAGTGCTTTGGGACGGGGCCGCTTTTGTATGCACGTTCAATTGTGGGGCTCGTTCAAGGAGCGTTGTCCGTAGGGTTGTTGCGGTGGCGGGTTGCTCATTCTCAGATTGCCCAGCTCTCGATACAATGAAAAATGCGGGTCTGCGAAAGGAGCGTGCCATGACCGAGCTTGCATCCGACTTCCACGCCTGGCTTGTTGAGCGGGCATCTGCTTTGCGTCACATCATTGCCGAGTGCACGGTGGAGGTGCCAGACGGGGAGCACCTGCGAATCGTTACTCCCAAGGCCACGGCAAACGTGAACTTCTACGAGCTTGACCCCGGCGCACCCGAGATTGTGGAGCTCAACATCATTCCGGCCGACGATCCCGACAACCCAACCTTCTTCCTCCATTTTGAGATGGACGACATCGGACATGCGCAAGAGCTCTTTGACCAGCTGGTAGAGGCACTCACCCAGCTCACCTCGCGCACGACGACCCGAATCCTTCTGAGCTGCACCTCTGCGATGACCACCAGCTTCTTTGCGCGCAAGCTTGCGGAGGTGGGAAAGACCCTCTCGCTCGACTACGAGTTTGAGGCGCTTCCCATAACGAACGCACTCGAGGCGGCGGGCAACTACGACGCCATCATGCTGGCGCCGCAGGTACACATGTACCGCGACCAAATGGTCGAGCGCCACCCCAGCCTCGTGGTCTTTGAGATTCCTGGCGCGGTCTTTGGCAGCTATGATGCGGGAACGGCCCTGCGCATGCTCCTTAACGCAATGAGCGAGAACGCGCTGGCAGCCAAGCTGGAGCAGTCCGACACGCGCATTGTGCGCAAGATGGACAACGACAGGCGGATCCTCGTTATCAGCTCGGTCTATGGCGCTCGTGACTCGCTCTATAGCTACCGGCTATACGATCACGGGAAGGTTGTTCTTGAGGGCCGCGTTGAAAAGCCCGGGCGCTCGTATTGCGACGTAAAGGATATCCTTGCGACCGTGCGTCTTCAGGGCGTTTGCACCTCTGAGCTCGATGCCATAGGTCTTGCCATGCCGGGCATTGTTGAGGGCAGCACGGTGCGCATGGTGTCGCTCGACATGGCGGCAACCGACTTTGCACGGCTTTCGGAAGCCCTTGGTGTGCCCATCTTTGTGGACAACAACGCCAATGCAGCGGCAGCTGGTTGCTATATCAGCCAGGACGGCTATGAGTCCATACTGCTCCAGCGCCAACCCACCGGCTATGGCGTGGGCGGGCAAGGGCTCATTGTGGACGGCAGGCTTGTGCGCGGGGCGCACGGACTTGCCGGGGAGCTTGGCTATCTCTTCCGCATGTTTGGTGAGGAGACACACCAGCGCCTGAGGAAGATGGCTTGGACGAGCGAGGGCATGCGCAAGATAGTGACGGCCGAGCTTATGACTTCGATCTGCACCAACTCGCCAGAGGCGATCTATGTGGCGGTGGACCTCTTGCCCGATATGGACGAGCTGCGTGCGGACTTGGCCAAGTACCTGCCCGAGGGCTGTGTGCCGGAGCTCATTGCGGTATGCGACTACCACGAGCGTGTGCTTGTGGGCGAGTATGCGCTTTGCCTGAGCGCTCTGCGCAAGGCAGAGGCCGAACAGTAGCTGGACAAGGACTGACAGCAAAAGACCATCTCTGGAAGCATTGAAATAGAGCCGCCTCCCGTCCCTTGAGTTGGGAACGGGAGGCGGCTTCATGAGCAAAGCTGTGCTTTTGGGAGCTGCTAGATGGCGCTGGTGTCAGTACGGAGACGCACTTGCAGCTCTTGGCTCGACCTACCTAAAGCCGTACTGTGCATGTGGCACGTAGGGCTCCTCGAGGTAGGCCATCTCCTCGGGGGTGAGCTTGAGGTCGAGTGCGGCGATGGCGTCGTCGATGTAGGCGGTCTTGCTCGCGCCAACAAGCGGGCTCGTCACGACGGGCTTGGAGAGGTTCCATGCCTGCGCAATCACGCTGGTGGAGACACCGTAGCGCTCGGCCAGCTCCCACACGCGGCGGATGATCTCGGCGTCGCCCTTGAGCACGTACTCGTTCTGCAGCTTGGCCACGCCGTCGGTGCGCTCGTCCTCGGGGCGCTTTGCAAAGACACCGTGCGCAAGCGAGCTGAAGGGCGTGCAGGCGATGCCCTGGTCGAGCAGCATCGGGTGCATCTCCTTCTCCTCCTCGCGGTAGACCAGGTTGTACATGTCCTGCATGGAGACGAACTTGGCCCAGCCGTGGCTCTCGGCGATCATGTTCATCTTCAGGAACTGCCAGGCGTACATGGCGCTGGCGCCAATGTAGAGGACCTTGCCGGAGCGGACGAGGTCGTTCAGGGCCTCCATCTGCTCTTCCATGGGCGTGTCATGGTCAAGGCGGTGTGGGATGTAGAGGTCGATGTAGTCGGTGCCCAGTCGCTTGAGGCTAGCGTCGACCTCGCGGAAGAGCGTCTTGCGGTTGACACCCTTGGCGTTGGTGCCCTCGTACATGGGGTAGTAGCTCTTGGTGGCGATGACCGCGTCGTCGCGCACGCCCATCTCGGCGATGACCTTGCCCAGGACCTCCTCTGAGGCACCGCGGCTGTAGTAGTTGGCCGTGTCAAAGAAGTTGATGCCCTGGTCCCAGGCGTGGCGAATGACCTCGCGCGCCTCGTCCTCGCCAAAGCGGACGTCGATGCCGCCGTTGCCGGGACGGCCAAACCACATGCAGCCAAAGCAGATGCGGCTCACGTTGAGGCCGGTGTTGCCAAGACGCGTGTATTCCATGCTTGCTCCCTCCATCAAGGATTCCTTGATAAGAACTGTATTGAGAGACGGTGCTTATATCAATCCAACGTTCTTTAGAAAAGAATTAGAAACGCTAATACGATGTGCTTGAATGCGTTTGAGGTCAGAGAAGGCCCTCGCGAGGAGGGCCTGAGGGCACGAGCCAGTGCCGTGCGTGCCATAGACGGACTCATGCGTCAATGGCTACGGCAGGCTTGGCTTTGTTGCTTACTCAAACTCCGCCGCGACTTCGGTCAGCAGCTGACGGATGGGCAGCCCCTGCGGGCACTCGCGCTCGCACTTGCCACACTTGATGCACTCGCTGGGCTTGGCGTGGCCGTCCGCGGTGTGCACGTTGTTGAAGTACCAACCCGGGTTCCAACCGCCAAAGACTCGTTTGGTGTTGAGGTCGGCAAAGAGCTCCGGAATCATGATGTGTCTGGGGCAGCCGTCCGTGCATTAGTGGCAGGCCGTGCAGGCGATCATGCCCAGGCTGGCAAAGGCCTCGTGCACGTCGCGCAGTGCCTGTAGCTGGGCTTCGGTGAGCGGGGCAGGTTCGCCCGCCATTGCATGCAGGTTGTCCTCCACCTGCTCCATGGTGTTCATGCCGGAGAGAACCATCGCCACGTTGGGCTGCGTCGCGCAGAAGCGCAGAGCGAAGCCCGCGTTGGAGAGGCCCTCGGGGTTGGGGGCCGCGTCGAGCGCCCTCTGGGCGACCTCGGGAAGGTTGACAAGCTGGCCGCCCTTGCAGGGCTCCATCACGATGACGGGCACGCCGTGGGCGGTGGCTACGTCGTACACCTTGTGGCTCTGCACGCCGGGGCTGTCCCAGTCCTCGTAGTTGACCTGCAGCTGCACGGCCTCGATCTCGGGGTGCTCGGTGAGGATGCGGTCGAGCAGCTCGGGACCGTCGTGGTAGGAGATGCCAAAGTGCCTCGCGCGCCCATCGGCCACAAACTCCTTGGCGGTCTCAAAGACGCCCTGGCGGGTGTACATCTCGTAGTGGGCCGAGTTCACCGCATGGGCCAGCAGCAGGTCAAAGTGCTCCACGCCGCAAGCCTCTAGCTCGTCCTGAAAGACCTTGCGGATTGAGGCGGGGTCGTGGAAGGTGCCGTGCGTGAGCTTGTCCACCAGGAAGAAGCTGTCACGTGGGTGGCGCTTGACGAGGCTTTCGCGCAGCGCCACCTCGCTCTTGCCGCCCAGGTAGACGTGCGCAGTGTCAAAGTAGTTGAGTCCCGCCTCGAGGAAGCGGTCAAACATCTGGTTGCAAAGCTCAAAGTCAGGCTCATCGTCTTTCATGGGCAGTCGCATTGCCCCAAAGCCAAAGCGTCCCTTGAACTCGTTTGTATTTAGCACGTTGTCCCCCTGCCGTCTGTTATTGAGATTGTTGTGCGCGGATGCCTGCTACTCTTTGCTGCCTGCGACTTCCTCGATTACAGCCAAGGCGTTCAGGCTGCGTGGATAGCCTATGAACGGCACATTGTTGCTTACCACCTGGATGAGGAACTCGCGCGTGTTTCCGCACTGCACGTTGGCAGCGGTGTGGCCGCGCAGCTGGGCCTCGCAACCGCCCTGGGCAGCTATGTAGCAGAAGGTGCACATCTCACGTTCTGCGATGGTCAGCCCGCCGCGCGTGTAGTAGTCACCAAAGCAGTTCTTAACGAGCCACTGGTTGATGTGGGGGTAGTCGGGGTTTCCGCGATCGGCATAGCCGCGCATCTGCTCGCCGATGGCTTCTACCTGCGCCTTTTCTCCACCCTCGTAGCGGCTTGCCTCGTCGGGCGTGGTGGTTGCCTGGTTTGCGAGGGGCAGCATTATGCCACGAGCCTCAAAGAGCTCGTTCTTTGCCTTGAGAAAGGGGAAGACGCGGCCGATGCCCAGATACGCAGTCGCCTGGTAAACGACCTCTTGGATGGCCTCGGGCTCGATGCCCATGTTGAGTGCGGCCTTGACCATGCCGCGGAACTCGTCGATGCCCTGGCAGCCAAGCAGGGTGGCCAGCCAGCACAGCATGCGTGTGCGATCGGACAGGTCGCCTGTGTTCACCACCTCGTCGAAGGCAAAGTTATCAAAGCGCTCGATGAACTCGGGATCGGTGCGCAGGAAGTCTGACACGTAGCCGGGGAACATCTTCTCATGGAAGCTGTGGGCGGCGTCGGTGAGCTGGGCGTTGTAGGCCATGGTGGTCCCTCTCTCTTAAGTGAAGGCCGAGGCGCCTGGCGCGCTTCGGCCTATATAACAACTACGACTGTGCCCAACCGTCTTGCAGGTACTGGAGGTCTCCGTACCAGTACGCTGCCGTTGAGCCTCCGTCGCACAGGATGTCGGTGCCGGTGATGAAGGTCGCCTCAGGTCCCATGAGGAAGGCCACGAGGGCGCCCATCTCGTCCACGGTACCCGCGCGCTTGGCGGGCATGAGGTCGAGCATCTTGCGATATCCCTCACCACG
>CADCHF010000046.1:18460-30727 GCA_902801175.1 uncultured Coriobacteriaceae bacterium
GATGGAGAACACGCGCGCGCCGCGCTTGCCCCACTCGCAGGCCTGCGCCTGGACGCGCAGCACGTTGCAGCGCTTGGCGTACTGGTAGGCGCGCAGCGTCGTGCCGATGGCCTCCTCGGAGAGGAAGTCGAGGTCGAGCAACTCCTCCGTCGGGGTCATGGCCAGCGCCCAGTTCTGCTCCTGAGAAAGAGCCGGCAGACGGTGTCCCGACTGGCTGGAGACGACAACACCTGATCCGCCAGGGGCGATGACCTTGCCAAACTCCTCAAGCAGCACGGACGAACCATACAGGTCGACGCGCAGGATCTCGGCGATGGGAGCCTGGCTCGGGCTCACGCCACCTGCGCAGATAACGTTTGTGATAGGACCAAACTGCTGGGCATGCTCAATCACTGCAAGGATGTCCTCGCGAGTTCCAAGGTCGCAGGGTACGCCTGTGACCTCAAAGCCGTCCTTGCGAAGGCTATCGGCAATCTTGTTTGCCTTTTCTTGCGTGCGGCTCGTAATTACGAGGTGCTTCCCCTGCGCAACGCGACGTGCAATGGCAATGCCGATACCGCCCGCGCCTACCAGAACTACGACATCCTTTTTGAGGTCCGACATGACATCTCCTTTCCCTGAGTTAAACTCAGCATAAGAAGGGAGATGATTATTATCAATTCGTTTTTAACTAACTATTGATAAGTCTTTCTAATGTTATGAAGATAGATACAGGGGTCTGGGCGACACTCATAAGGTGATGCCCAGACCCCTGTAGAAGCTGTTCGTTTGTGCCCTATGCTAGTGCGAGTCCTGTTGCCCAGCCTGTGACCTCGTCGGCTGCTCCGTTAACAGCTGTTCCCGCGACGGCCTTTCCGTCCAAGAACTCTGCGCCGGCAATCATGCTCTGCAGGTTGGTGGGAACGCTGCCCAGGCCCGACCCGCCGTGCGTGGTAAAGGGCACGATGGTCTTTCCCGTCAGGTCGACGCCCTCCACAAAGGTGCGCACGATGTAGGGCTCCTCGCCCCACCAGATGGGGCAGCCGATGAACACGGTGCTATAGGCAGAGACGTCAGGCAGGGGATTGGCAATGGCCGGACGGGCATCGTTGTGCTGCTCGTCGAGGGCGACGTCGCAGCATTCGTCATAGCCCTCGGGATAGGCCTCTGTGGGCACGATCTCGTAGGTGTCGGCTCCTAGGGCATCGGCAATGTATCCCGCCATGACCTTAGTGTGTCCCTCTGTGAGCCACTCGGTGCCGTTGTCTGCATAGTTCTCGTCGGCGCGAGAGAAGTAGACGACCAAGACGTTGCTTGCGGCCTGGGTGTTGCCGTTTTCTTGGGCAGCAGTGTCTTGGGGGTTGTCCTCGGCAGTTGTTTGGCTGCTAGTGGCCTGCTCGTCCTCGGCGGGCTTGCTCTCCTCGCTCTGTGAGGACCTCGAGTTGCCGCAACCTGCCAAAAGCAGGGTGCTAGCTGCGACAAAAGCTCTGCGACTTATGCTTGTATGCGTCATATCAATCATTTCCTTTCGCCTGGATCTTTCCTCGGTTGCCGGCGCAGTTGCTCGTCTTTTATGCAAACGGGCCAGAGAATACATTCGGCTTTGTAACCAGCACGGTATTGCGCCTCAGCTCCAAAGCTGGTTAAGCCACTCCTCAAAAGCCTCTGCCAAACCCAGATGGCGCGTGTCTTCCCTGCGTCAAGTTTTCTGTGCCAATTTTACGACCGAGAGAACGGTGTATCCAATGCGTGCATCTTATAGCTGCTATGAGCGTTGGTTATATAGTTTTACACACTCGGAAGCTCGTTCGTTCTGACGTTAGCCGCTCTATAAGGTCCCCCTGACACACCCATCGGCACCAAAAACGCTGCGGGCCGGGACCTTTGGTGGGTCCTGGCCCGCAGCGTTTGTTTCGTGTGCGTCGTTCTTACGCCAGCTTGTTGATGAGCTTGGTCAGCCTTTCGGCCATGGTGTCGATCTGCTCGGTGGTCACTACCAGCGGCGGGAGGAAGCGCAGGATGGAGTCGCCAATGTGGTTGAGCACCAGGCCCTCTTCCAGGCCCTCTGCGACCAGCTCGTTTGCGATGGGCACATCAAACTGTGCGCCGCGCATGAGTCCGTGACCACGCACCTCGCTCACATGCGGAAGCTCGGCGAGTCGTGCTGCCAGGTGAGCTCCGGTGGCAATGACGTGCTCTCCAAGGTCAAGCGCAATCATCTCCTCGACGGCCGCGCGCCCTGCGGCTGCTGCCAGCGCGTTGCCGCCAAAGGTCGAGCCGTGGTCGCCTGGGACGAGCAGGTTGCCAAATTCGCCGCGCGCGGCAACGGCACCCATGGGGAAGCCGTCGGCGATGCCCTTGGCCATGCTCACTACATCTGCCTCGATGCCGGCGAGCTGGAACGAGAACGGTGCGCCACAGCGGAAGAAACCAGTCTGCACCTCGTCGATGACAAGCACAAGGCCTCGGTCGTCGCAAAGCTCGCGAACCTTGCGGAGGTACTCAAGGTCGGCCGGCCACACGCCGCCCTCGCCCTGCACGCATTCCAGCATGATCGCACAGACGCCCCCGCCATCAACGGCTGCCGTCAGCGCCTCAAAGTCGTTGAGCGGCACATAGGAAAAGCCGGTGGGGTAGGGTCCAAAGCTCTTGTGGAACACGTCCTGGCCGGTGGCTGCGAGCGTTGCCAGCGTGCGACCGTGGAAGCTCTGACGTGCGCTGATGATTCCCGACGCTCCGCCTAGGCGCAGCTCGCCCCAGCGACGGGCAACCTTGAGCGCGCCTTCGTTGGCCTCGGCACCAGAGTTGGCAAAGAAGGTCTTCCAGGTGGAGCCGGTGCTGCCCATCTGGTGGCCCTCTTCGTCGGTTATCGAGGAGAGCAGCTCAGAGATGGTGCGGGCCAGCTCGCCGCGGTTCTCGACATAGTAGTAGTTGCCAACCTGCCACACCTGGTCGAGCTGCGCCTTGACGGCCGAGGCGACCTTGGGGTTGGCATGCCCAAGGCTCGCGCAGCCAATGCCTGCCAAAAAGTCGAGGTAGACCTTGCCGGTGCTGTCGGTGAGCGTGGCTCCCTCTCCCGAGACAAACTCAACGGGAAGACGGCCATAGGTGTGCATGATGTAGGCGTCGTCGAGTGCCTTGGCCTGCTCAAAGTTGGGCTTCTCCTTCATGTGCTTTGCCATCACTGGTCATCTCCTTGGGTGAACATCGTGCCGATTCCGGCGTCGGTAAAGATCTCGAGCAGCAGCGAGTGCGGGAAGGTTCCGTTGAGGATGCGCACGTCCTTGACCCCAGCGTCCAGCGCCTCAACGATCGAGCGGATCTTGGGAATCATGCCCGTGGCGAGCGTGCCCGAAGAGAGCAGCTCATGGGCCTCCTCGCTGGTCATGGTGGCAATGAGGGAGTCCTCGTCGTTAACGTCGCGATAGAAGCCGTCCACGTCGGTGAGATAGACCAGCGTGTCGGCGCCCAGGGCCTGGGCCACCTGGCTTGCTGCCACGTCGGCGTTCACATTGTAGAAGCCGTCGGCGCCAGAGCCCACGGTCGCAATGACTGGCACGTAGCCGTCGTCCAAAATCGACTCGATGAGGTCGGTGTTGACCTTCACAATCTTGCCCACGCGTCCAAGCTCGGGGTCAACGGGCTGGCACTTGAAGGTCTTGCCGTCTGCACCGCTCATGCCAACTGCGTTGTTGCCGTACTCGTTGAGGGCCCACACCAGCTTTTGGTTGACGTTGCCAACCAGCACCATCTGCACTGCCTCCATGGTGGCGTCGTCGGTCACGCGCAGGCCCCCCTTAAACTTGGTGGGGAGCTGAAGCGCGTCGAGCAAGCGGTTGATGGCCTTGCCGCCGCCATGCACGAGCACGACGCGCATGCCCATGAGCTTGAGCAGCTCGAGGTCTGCCACCACCTGGCGCATGAGCTCGTCGTCCTCCATGGCTGCGCCGCCATATTTGACCACGATGGTCTGTCCGTTGTGACGGTGGATCCAAGGCATGGCCTCGGTGAGAATCTTTGCCTTGTCGAGCGCCTTCTCGCGCTCGAGAGCGTCGCGTTTGAGCATTGCTATGTCCTCTCATGAGGTGGTCGTATACGGGTGAACAAAAGCTTGGCCCGTGCACGGGGTTGGGTCCGGTGTCTGGTCACGGTGCCAGGTTTGCCATCGGGCTAGGTGCGGTAGTCGCCGTTGATGGTCACGTAGTCGTGGGTGAGGTCGCAGGTCCAAATGCGAGCGCTTGCCGAGCCCACGCCAAGGTCGACGGCAATCGTCACCTCGGGCTCCTCAAAGCGGCGGAGCATGTCGTCCTCGTCCATGGGCAGCGGAAGCCCGGCGCGCAGCACCGGCACGCCAAGGAAGTCGATGTCCACGCCATACTGGTCAAACTCCACGCCACACTTGCCAGCGGCGCCTGCCACGCGGCCCCAGTTGGCATCGTGGCCAAAGATGGCAGTCTTTACCAGCGGGGAGTTGGCAATTGAGCGGGCCACGGTGTCGGCGTCCTTGCTGCTTGCGGCGCCAACCACGTCGACCGTCACGAGCTTTGTGGCACCCTCGCCGTCGGCTGCGATCTTGCGAGCAAGGTTCTCGCAGGCGCATCGGATGGCGGCGGCGATGGTGGCAAAGGCGGGGGAGTCCTCGCCAATTGCCTCGCCGCCAGCGGCTCCCGTCGCGAGCAGGATGCAGGTGTCATTGGTGGAGGTGTCGGAGTCGACCGTCACCTTGTTAAAGGTCTGATAGACGGCTGCCGAGAGGGCCTTTTGCGCAGCGGCAGGCGTGAGCGGGGCATCGGTTGCCAGTACGCAGAGCATGGTGGCCATGTTGGGCATGATCATGCCCGAGCCCTTTACAAAGCCGCCCACATGTACGGTGACCTCGGTGCCGTCTGCGCCACAGGCCACCGGTCCCGCCATCGAGACCTCCTTGGGCACGGTGTCGGTGGTCATGACGGCACGTGCGGCATGGTGGGCGGCCTCGGCGCTGTGGGCGAGCGCCTCAACGGCTGCGGGGACACCCACCTCGTAGGGCGTCATGGGCATCTGCACGCCAATCACGCCGGTGGAGGCAACGAGAACGTCCTGCTCGTCGCAGCCGAGTACCTTTGCCACGATTGCGGCCGAGGCGAGTGCGTTCTTGAGGCCGGGGTCGCCCGTTGAGGCATTGGCGTTACCAGAGTTGAGAATCACGGCGCGGGCATGGCCCTTGGCGGCACGCTCGCGCGAGACCTGCACCGGAGCGGCGCAGAAGCGGTTCTGCGTGAAGGTTGCGGCACAGACGCAGGTTTGGTCTGCGGCAACAAGGGCAAGGTCGCGGCGGTTTGGATCAGCGCGGAAGCCCGAGTGCACGCCAGCGGCCTTGATGCCTTCCGCGGCGCAGATGCCTCCCTCGCAGGGGGCAAATCCAAAAGAGGAGGGGTCGGTGACAGACGCAGGGACGGCAATAGGTGAGATTGTTTCCATGCCTACCTCAATTTCTTCACAATTTGCATATCGGTATTCCAATATGCAAACCAATGCGTAATCAATGCGTGAACATATAGCACATCCGAACAAAGAAACACGTGCGAATGCAAAAATGTTCCCAAGGTGACTCACAAGGAGCGGGCTTAATCGCGCGTTTGCTGCGTGTCACTCAAACGAAACCTATGCCCACTACAATGGGCAGCCACGAAAGACGCAAGATCGAGGAGGCTCTCATGGCCAAGGCGAAGGTGTATATCGACGGGCAGAGCGGCACGACAGGGCTGCAAATCTTTGACCGCATTGGCGCGCGCGACGACCTTGAGATGCTCCGGATAGACGAGGACAAGCGTCACGATCTTGACGAGCGCCGCAAGTTTATCAATGCGGCCGACATCGTCTTTTTGTGCCTTCCCGATGCGGGTGCCATCGAGGCGGTCTCGCTGGTCGAGAACCCCGACGTGTGCATCATAGATGCGTCCACCGCCCACCGCACTGCGGACGGCTGGACCTATGGCTTCCCAGAGCTCAACCCTGGGCAGCGGGCAGCCATTGCTGCCAGCAAGCGCGTGGCAAACCCTGGATGCCATGCCACGGGGTTCATATCTACGACGGCCCCGCTCGTGCAGGCAGGCCTTTTGCCCGCCGACTACCCGCTGACCTGCTTCTCGCTCACGGGCTACTCCGGCGGTGGCAAGGGCATGATTGCAAACTATGAGGCCGAAGGGCGCCCAACATCGCTCGACGCACCGGGTATTTACGGGCTCTCCCTTGAGCACAAGCACCTGCCCGAGATGCAAAAGGTCTGCGGGCTAGCCACCGCACCGGTCTTCTTGCCAGTGGTTGACGACTACTACAAGGGCATGGCCACGTCGATCATGCTGCATAACGCCCTGCTTCCGGGCTCGCCGACTACGGCCGAGATTCATGCATGTCTGAGTGCCCACTATGCGGGCCAGCGTTTGGTGAGTGTGGCACCGCTTGGCTCGCAGGGCTCGACGCTCTATGCCAACGAGCTGGCTGGCACCAACGAGCTGCGCATTGTGGTCTGTGGCAACGACGAGCGCACCACGGCCACGGCGCTCTTTGACAACCTGGGCAAGGGCGCGTCTGGCGCCGCGGTGCAAAACATGAACATCGTGCTGGGAATTGACGAGACAACTGGTCTTGTATAGCGCGATTCTTGCGTGAGGCAGCGCGACCTGTGCACATTGCGCCCGGTATGCTGCCTCATGACCACGTCCATGCGCGAGCACTTCACGGACGGTATGACGTGCTGCTAAGCTGGGACGCGAACCGCTTTAACAAAGCTACGCATTGGGGTGACTGGCGATGAAGATTCCCTCTGCGCGTTATCTGAAGTGTTTGAGGTCGCTGCTTGCAGCCCTTTGCCTGCTCTTGGCGATCTTGGTGCCAACTCGCCAGGCGTGGGCGCGGTCGTATTCCGTCAACCCGGTCGACATCGATGCGGTAGTTGAGACCGATGGCTCGCTCGAGGTCGTGGAGCGGCGAAGCTACGTCTTTAGAGGAGACTTCAACGGTATCTTCTGGGACGTTCCGTGCGGGGAATTTGAGGGACGTTCCGTGAATGCGCGGATTGACCGCATCTGCGCGAGCACGGACGGTGCGACGGTAGAGTTTAAACCCGGTGCGGACGGCGATCCAGAAACATTCGAGATGAGCGAAGAGCAGGACTGCCTTCGACTCAAGCTTTACTATCCTGCGTCCGACCAGACCGTTACGTTTGAGGTCACCTACGTTCTGTCGGGTGTTGCGACGCGCTGGGCCGACACGGCAGAGCTCTACTGGCAGTACGTCCCTGCGGATCTGCAGGCAGATGTCGAATGGGAGAACATCAGCGCCCACGTTGCGCTTCCTGTGCCCGAGGGCGAGCAGGTTGATTTGGGCGAGAACGTGCGCGCGTGGGGCCACGGCCCGCTTGACGGTGAGGTGAGCTCTTCTGCAGACGGCGTTCGGCTGTTCTCGCCAGGCGTGGGGACTGCCGAGTTTCTCGAGGCACGCATCGTGTTTCCGGAAAGCTGGCTGAGCGAGGCGCAGCCATCGGATGAGGCGCGACTCGAAGACATCATGGCCGAGGAGGACCAGTGGGCGAGGGACGCCAACGCCAGGCGGCGCAAGGCACGTCTTCTGACCTATGGCTTTCCGGGCATGATGGTTCTGCTGTCGGTGATGAGCCTCGCTGCGATGAAGTGGTATCAGATTCGAGGCAAGCTCAAGATGCCCAAGGCGCAGTTCAACGAGAAGTACTATCGCGACGTGCCCACCAACGATCACCCCGCTGTGCTGGGCATGCTGTACCGTGAGGGCAGGCCCGAGGGCAAGGACTTTGCTGCGACCCTCATGCGTCTGACCGACCAAAGGCGCATTTCGCTCGACAGCGTGGAGCACAACGTCAAGACCAAACGCGGTGGCACAAAGCGCAAGCGGGAGTGGCGCCTGTTGCTCCATGAACAGATGTGGGGTCGCGGGGCCGTGCGACAAAGCGGAAGGGCGATTGACGACGCAGCCTTTGACTTTCTCCACGATGTCATCGCCGACAAGCACAAGCATGACATCGACCCAAGCCTGCTGGGTCCTGCTGGCGAGCCCTATGTGCTGATGTCGTTCTTCAACGAGGTGGCCCAGACGTGGCCGACTGCATACGAGCAGGGTTACGCACGCTGGAGCGATGCGGTGAAAGGCGCCTACGAAAGCCGTGGGTTTGAGACGAGCGATGCGGACAGCGGACTTATGCCCGGCATACTGGGCCTGGGCGACTTTGTTCTGGCGGTTGTGCTGGGGATTGCGGGCATCCTGCTCGAGGTACCAAACCTGACGCTTTGCATTGGCGTCATAGCGTGCTTTGGTGCTGGTATCGCTATCATCCTGCTCGATGACGAAGCCCCTTCGATAATATTCTCGCAGGAGGCCGTAGAGATTAAGGCCCAGCTAGAAGCCCTAAGACGTTGGCTTGTTGATTTCACGCGCCTTGAGGAGGCCGTTCCGGCGGATGTGACGCTGTGGAACAGGCTGCTGGTGATGGCAACCGAGCTGGACGTGGCCGACAAGGTGATTGAGCAGCTGAGGGTTGCCATGCCACAGGTGGTGGGCGACCCCGCCTTCAGCGCATGGTGCGCAAGCGAGCTCCAGGATCCTCGAGAGGCCTTTGGGCGCTCTGTCGATAAGGGAGCAGACACGTCCTCGAGCAAGCTCTACCATGAGGTCTCCACCGAGAGCCTCGCGGAGTCGCATGACAGCTCGCCATCGGGTGGCGGAGGCGGCTTCTCGTCAGGCGGGGGAGGGGGATTCTCGGGCGGTGGCCGAGGCGGCGCGTTTTAGCTATCGGCAGCCTACCCAATGTATTTGGCCAATCCCTTGTGTTTATTACAAAGTCGCATCAATTTCATGGGCTTCAGTGAGCGGGAATGGCGTGCTACCAGCTCTTCGCTATACTCGTCTGCGTGCGAAATCCTACCGTTCGAAGGAGACCCCATGGACTTTACGAGCAATCATCGCCCCGACGACATGGCACGTATCAACACCCCCGAGCTGGCCGACGCGTTTATCGAAGAGGCTGTTGCCTATACGCGCGAGCAGGTTGGCGATGGCAAGGTCCTGCTGGCACTTTCTGGTGGCGTCGACTCCTCCGTGGTCGCCGCACTGCTGATCAAGGCCCTCGGCAAGCAGCTCGTGTGCGTGCATGTTAACCATGGCCTCATGCGCAAGGGTGAGTCTGAGCAGGTCATCGACGTGTTCCGCAACCAGCTTGGTGCCGAGCTCATCTATGTGGACGCCACCGACCGCTTCCTCGACCTGCTGGCTGGCGAGGCTGACCCCGAGGCCAAGCGCCACATCATTGGCGAGGAGTTCATCAAGGTCTTTGACGAGGAGGCTGCCAAGCTCGAGGGCATCGGCTTCCTTGGTCAGGGCACCATCTACCCCGACATCCTGGAGTCTGAGGCCGGCGTCAAGGCTCACCACAACGTGGGAGGCCTCCCCGAGGAGCTCAACTGGGAGCTCGTGGAGCCCGTCAAGCTGCTCTTTAAGGACGAGGTCCGTGTGGTCGGCCGCCAGCTTGGTCTGCCCGACAGCATGGTGGACCGCCAGCCGTTCCCCGGCCCCGGCCTGGGCGTGCGCTGCACCGGTGCCATCACCCGCAACCGCCTGAACGCGCTGCGCGAGGCCGACGCCATCGTGCGCGAGGAGATTGACGCCGCGTCTGCCGCTGGCCAGATGGAGCGTCCGTGGCAGTACTTCTGCGTGGTGCCCGACTACCGCGCGACTGGCGTGCGCGACGGCAAGCGTGCCTTTGAGTGGCCCTGCATCATTCGCTGCATCAACACGGTGGACGTCATGACCGCCGAAGTGCCCGAGCTTGACTGGGCCCTGCTGCACAAGATGTGCAACCGCATCCTGGCCGAGGTCCCCGGCATCTGCCGTGTGGCCTACGAGCTTTCCCCCAAGCCCATCGCAACTGTCGAGTGGGAATAAGACCGCTACATTATTGTTCGATTTTCTAGGCGCTCCGGACTTAGGTCCCGGGGCGCCTTTTTGGTGCCTTCGGGCCATTCCGAGCCATCACAGCTATGCACACCAAACGAGTGGGAGTGCTCGTTCGCATAACCCTTCGTCCCTCAAGGCGTCTCTCATCATCGCTTCCATGGATCGTGCTCACGCATTCACGATTACGTAGCTCTTCTCGATGAGCGCGAGCATGCGCTTGGTCTGCCCCTGCTTGAAGTGCTCAGTGTAGAAGCACTCGCTAGCTATGCCCTTCAGGATTTTCTCCAGGGCGAGGTGCACCCGGCCGACAAAGGAGCCCGTGGCGTTGCGTACGCTGGCGAGCAGGTACTCCTCACCGTCGCCGTCGAAGCCGCGTGCCAGGAGCTTGTCCTCATCAAGTGCCTTGCTTCCGAATATCTCCGCGATGTCGATCATCCCAAGTTGCCTTCATCGTGCCTAGCGGTAGTCGCAATACCTGCATCAATGGATGGGAGTGCGATTCCTGTCCCGATGCGGCTACCTGTAATACTGGCTCAGGTACCGTCGATATGGGTTCCGCAACGATGCCTACGAATAAGCTGTAAGGTATAGCAAGCATAGGCAACAATTTACTAGATGTGTTTTGAAAGCAGGTTGATTATCACCGGGGGTGTGGCGTGATGATAGTGGCCGTGGATGAGTCGAACATCCTCCAGGCGGCGGCCGTGCACGCTGCGTCTTGGCGCGCGTCTCACCGCCTCTTTTGCTCGCCCGAGTTCGTGGCGGCGCATACGGTCGAGCATCAGCGGGACTACCTGCGGGAAAAGATTCAGAACGGAAGCAGGTTCTATCTACTTGTCGAGGGAGTTCCCGCGGGGGTTGTCTCAGTGACGGGCAACTTGATCGAAGACCTCTATGTCATTCCCGAGATGCAGGGAAGGGGCATCGGCACGCAGCTGCTGGAGTTCGCCATCGGACAATGCGAGGGCACCCCGACGCTCTGGATACTCGAGAACAACGATCGTGCGGGGCGGTTGTACCGCAGAATGGGCTTTAGGGTAACTGGTCGGGCCGCGCGTGTCGACGACGGGCTCGACGAGATCGAGCTTGCACTCGTGTAAGCTTGCTGGGCCGAGCATTCTCTAGCGTCCAGTCGGCAGTGACAGCACTCGAAGTGCGAGGGGATGGCGCATGCGATGAAACACAAGCTGACCATGGCGAACGCACTCAGCGTGCTGCGGATCATCCTGAGCGTGGCCCTGCTTGCGCCACCGGCGCTCTCGCCGGCCTTCCTAGTGCTCTACGCCGCTGCCGGCCTGACGGACATGCTCGATGGCTTTGTTGCGAGGAGCACCAAGACGGAAACCGAGCTCGGCGCCAAGCTCGACAGCATCGCGGACCTCACCCTTGCTGTCATCTGCCTCGCAAAGATTCTGCCGACTGTGGCTGCGCCCGCATGGCTCTGGGCGTGGGTCACGTTCATAGCCGTCGTGAAGGTGGCGAATGTGGTGAGCGGGCTCGTGATGAGGAAGCGTTTGGTTATGCCCCACACCGTCGTGAACAAGGTAGCTGGCTTCGTCGCATTCCTCGTCCTCTTTGCCATTCCGACGTTCGGTGTCGTCGCGCCGTCCATCCCGGCATGCGTCGTGACGACGTTCGCGGCCGTTCAGGAAAGTCATCTCATAAGGACGGGACACAACTGAGCGTTTCCAGCTTACGGTGTCGTCCACGACGTCACGCGCGCCGATTTCGAGAGGATGCCGTCAAGGAGTTCGAGCGTGCATGCTCGATGACGTTGAGAAGCAAGAGAATCAGATGACCAGTCCTCGTCCACTGGTTCGTAAGGTAACCGCCTCGCATTTCGGTTGCCGTGATAGACGATCGGTCAATTGAGGGGCGAGCTTCGGTTAGTCGCGCTGCGATCAGGTATCCCGCCCGCTTCAATCAATCTTTTGCGCAATAATGAAAGACCACTGCAACACGGGCGATAATACGGTTAAGCGCCAATATGGCTTCAAGCGGAGAGGAGCTTGCCATGTGCACGGGGATTCGCTTTACAGATGGGCAAGGCAACATGTACTTCGGGCGCAACCTGGACTGGAGCTGCGGCTACGGCGAGCATGTGGTTATCACTCCGACTGGCTGGAGCCCCAATTCTCCCTTTGGTGCCATCGACGCAATTAGCCGGCCTGTCTATGGCATGGGCATCGTGGCTGAGAACACCCCTTTGTACTTTGACTGCGCAAACGATGCGGGCCTTGCCGTTGCCGGCCTGAATTTTCCCGGCTACGCCCAATACGAATCCGCCCCGGTGCAAGGCAAGACCAACGTGTGCGCCTGGGAGTT
>CADCHF010000047.1:0-17507 GCA_902801175.1 uncultured Coriobacteriaceae bacterium
AGTTAGGAAACCGGTTGCCGGCGCATTGGCCAAAGTCGGCTGACTGGGATTGGCGATTATCGCTTGACTGGATGTGGTCAAATTAGCCCGACGCTAACAGCGCCGCTACCTGGACGTGTCACTGCTGCACGAGTAGCCGTACCGGACGGCGGGCCGCCCGCCTGTCAGAAAGTGCGCAAGAAACTTGACGGTACCGCTTGGTATTTTCCTATGGAGACTCTTCGAACGCCGCCAGTCCCAACAGGCCAAAACAAACCCGGTTCTACAGCCCCCTGCATACGACGATGACATTCCGTTCTAACGCACTTGTGCTCACGCACCATGTTTCCACCCACTTGGCCCCCTCGCCTCAGCTACCTCTATGAGATTGCGTAGGCTTTTTGTTTAGCCAAGTTGTGCTGTGCATCACTTCTTAGTGAACATCAGTACGTTAGCTGGATGCACGGATAAAATATTCAGTAAGCCCTTTATTCGAGAAGATCATTGAGATAGAACATGGGCGTTACCAGAGCAAGCTTCCCCCCGGTATTGTCTGACATCGTTCCATGCATGATTCCATGACAAACAGGATTTCCTTTGGACTGTGTAATGAACCCGGATATCATATAAGCAAGATCAATCACTGGACACCCGCTATAGCCACCTACACTTGGGTTCTCGAGACAAAAGAAAACTTGTGGGGTATGAGTATCTGCACGATCAAGCGTTAAGTACCCAGAGGAAGCAAATGACCGAAAAGTGAGAGGGCTAAACATGCCGTCCACTCCAAGTCCATTTGGGAATCCAATGGCTGTAAGTTCATCATCCCTCGAAGCAGCCTTCTTCTGGAGATTGAAACAATCAATCTCCAGACACCTTTTGTTGACAACAAGTTGTGCCTGGACGGTACCGCCCAAGGGAAGTAGTGCCATATCCGCAACATCATGATACCTCCACGCTAACGAAGGTGTCAGACTTGCAAGCCAGAATGTCTGGCAGCGACCGTCATCGCTCTGCACGGCTATCAACGTCGATGAGTTGGTGCTTTTGGCAACATGGGATGCCGTGATTAGGTAGGCATCGGAACCGTTAGTCGTCATAAAGACACCCGTACCCACAATATAGCCGCCATTAGCTGCTGGGGTTCTTATGTTGCAAACTATGCGGAAAGCCTGGTCCCTTAGCAGCGGCAAAATACCCCTCCCCTAATGTGAATTCCCACGCACAACGAATTGAATTCTAAGCACTGACTTCGGCATTAGCTAGTCTCTCTTAAAGAGATCGCGCGTGTAAACTTTATCCACCACGTCGGAAAGCTCCTCACTCCAGCGATTGGCAATGATCACGTCGGAACGGCGCTTGAAGGAGTCTAGATCATGCGTCACCTCGGAGCTGAAGAATTCGGCGTCATCAAGCGTGGGCTCATACACAATCACGGGCACGCCCTTGGCCTTGATGCGCTTCATGACGCCCTGAATGGATGAGGCGCGGAAGTTGTCAGAGCCAGACTTCATAGTCAGGCGATAGACGCCCACAACTGGCTTCGGAGTGCCAGCATCCACGACGCCCCTCACCCGTCTCAAGACCTCATCTGCCACAAAGTCTTTGCGTGTGCGGTTGGAGTTGACGATGGCTTCGATGAGGTTTTGAGGGACATCTCGGTAGTTGGCCAAGAGCTGCTTTGAGTCCTTGGGAAGACAATAGCCGCCATAGCCGAAGGACGGGTTGTTATAGAAGTCGCCCACGCGCGGATCCAGGCAGACACCATGGATGATGTCGGAAGTGGAAAGCCCCTTCACTTCGCAATAGGTGTCCAGTTCATTGAAGTAGGAGACGCGCAGAGCCAGGTAGGTGTTCACGAAAAGCTTCACGGCCTCTGCCTCGGTTGAGCCCAGCACAAGTTCCGGGATGCCGGTGGTTCCGTCGGAGTTGATACGCACACGCTCGGCCGGATCAGCACCTTGAGCGAGCAAGCTTGCGAACCGCTTGGCCGACTCGACAGCTTCCGGATCTTCTTTGGATGCCCCCACAACAATCCTACTCGGGTGCAGGTTGTCGTAGAGAGCATGGCCCTCCCGCAGAAACTCGGGAGAGAAGATGATGCGCCTGTCCCCCGTTCGCTCGCGCAGTTGACGGGTATAGCCCACGGGAATGGTGGACTTGATAACAACCCAGGCCGTATCGTTAACTTTCCGCACAGCCTTGATTGCTCTCTCCACAGCCGAGGTATCGAAGAAGTTCTTGTCAGAATCGTAGTTCGTCGGCGTGGCAATTACGGCGTAATCAACGCCCGTGTAGGCGACGTCGGTATCGAGCGTGGCCATAAAGTCAAGCGCGCGCTTACCCGTCTTCGCCTCCGCGAGGAATGCCTCAATCTCCGCATCCTTGATGGGGCTCTCAAAGCCGTTGAGTTTTTCGACCTTCTCCGGGATGATATCAACGGCATGGACCTCGTTGTGTTGTGCGAGCAGCATCGAGAGCGAGAGGCCAACGTAACCTGTTCCTGCAACTGCTATCTTCATCTTCACGGCTTCCTTCCTGTCCGTCATGCTTTCGGACATCACTTCAGGCTCTTTTCTTCAGAAGAGAGCCTGCGACCTGCTCTAGATATGGGTTCTTCCTGCCGTGGTACCAGATGACCGACATGCCACCGAACGCGAAGACGCCAACCAGAATCTCAAGTAGCAGACCGATAATCCCGCCTGGCAGTAGGGAGACCGAGAACCGGACGATAGCGAGCATCAATACGCCAATCACAAATGCAGGCAGTGACTCTATGGCCCACCTCGCAAGAGGCAGGTCACCCTTTACCGCTATCGTCTGGACGACACTAACGGCGGCCTCGGCCACGAGCGTAGCTATGGCTGCTCCAAGGGCTCCCAAAGCGGGAATCAAGGCAAGGTTGACCACAATGTTTGCAATAGCACCAACTACAACCGAGAACACATAGGCTCTATCTTGTGATGTAGGCATTAACCACTGCGTCCGTATTACGTTTGCCCATGCCATAAATGGCATCTCGAGGACTATTACGGGCATGACAACGGAGCAAGCCTCAAACCCATCTCCAAAGAAGATGGGAACAAATTCTTCAGAAACTGCGATTACGCCAAAGGTGAATGCGGATGACAGCAGCATAGCAAACCACATTGATGGAGCCATGTACCTTTTTACGCTTTCCCTGTGCCCTGTAGCACAGAGATTTGCTGCATGTGGCAACATTACTGTGCCCAAAGCTGAAATAAGGGTGAAGGGCATCTGTGCCACCTTCAAGGAGTTCTCGAAGATTCCCGTCTCTCCCATACCGGCAATCTGGCCCAGCATCACCTTGTCGAGCACCGTGTAAAGGCTCACAGCAATGACGGGGATAAAGAGGACCAAGTCGGGTTTAACATGTCTCAACACTTCCGAAATACCCGGCCTAACAAACAATACCTCCTGCCTCACAAATGGCCAGAGCACCGCCACCGAGACAAAGTAACTAAGTGACATAAGTAGGAGGTAGTTTAAAAGAGCCCACTCACCCCTGACCACAGCAAACGTAAGAACGAACGTCGAGAGCTTAATGACGAAGTTCCTCAGAACTGTAATCCTGAACTTCTCAAGGCCGAAAAAGAACCAATTGATGTCGAGGGCACCCGTTAGGACATAAGGAACCCAAACGATGGCGAGCAGCTGGTCGTCGGCGACGAACAGAGCATACACAAGATAGATACCCGTGCACAGTAAACACATGACGGCCTGAACAGTCCAAATCCCCCAAAACGTACGGCTCAGTTCGGCCTTGTCATCACGCGCCATTGCTACCGAGCGATTTCCGTAGTTATTGACTCCAAACATGGCAAAAAGTACGAAGTAGTAGGCCACAGAAAACGTATACGAGAAAGTGCCCACTCCATCGGTACCGAGAACACGCGACACGTAGGGTGTGGTGATCAGGGGCAAGATGAGCGTAAGCACCTGGTATGCGATGTTATATAGGTAGTTACGTCGAACGCTCATAAGAGAATCTGTCTACTCCCTAGGCTATTAATCCCTATTACGGCAACGAGTATTTACATTACGAACTGCCGAAATGGCAGATTCAACGCTACTGGTATCGAAAGAATTGGTCGCATCGTCATAATTTGTCGGTGTAGCGATTTCAGCATAATCGACCCCGGTATATGCTTCATTCATATTCAGCGTAGCATGGATATCAAGTTCGCGCGCCCCAGCTTTTGCTTCAGCCAGAAAACGCTCAATCTCCCTATCCCGAATAGGCGACTCATATCGGTTTAACATTTCAACTTTTTCCGGAATAATACCAACAGCCTTAACCTCATTTTGCTGAGCAAGCAGTACGGCTAGAGATAAGCCTACATATCCGGTTCCTGCAACAGCTACCTTCATTCCGATACCCCTAACTAATCTTTCTCAATTTGCAGTAGTTTTGTATGCCACGCTAATTTTGCCGAATGAGAGAAGAAGGCCTCTCTGCAAAATTACGTTGCAAATTCGTAAGGGATAACACCACCTGCGCTACCATGAACGTAAAACCAGTAGAAGAAAAATAAAAATAGTAAAATCATCGCAATTTCGACAATCACCCCACTACCTCCGTCATCGTCATTATCAAGAAGCAGTGCAAACAACGGGCATGCGAAAATCGACAGCAAAAAGCCTAGCCTAAAGAGTGAGTTGGTGATAATGGAGAGAAGTGACAGCATCCCCGCAGCAATCACCACTGACATCAGTGCGATAATTTCAGTCTTCTTAATCCCCCGTACTGTCTTGCGGGAGAGTATGCTGCCGCAATACATTGCCATTGCCACAGTAAAAGCAAGATACGTTATATTGGTATCACCAGTTCCGGCATGATCAGCCTGGTATTGATAGGTCGTCTTGATTGATGGGAGCAATCTCGTAAACTCATCACCAAACGCAATAGTAATAATCACAAACAGAGCCAAGCCGCACCCCATCAAGAACCTCAGCGATTCATTTTGACGCAGTGTATGACCTACCCGAGTGCCTTCGTTCGAAACAGCGACCAATGGCCATAACAGGAGCCCGAGTATACCTGAAAGATGAAACCCCATAGCTAACAGAACTACTAATATGAACTTGATAGGACGCCGATCAATTGCAGCATAAAGAGCTATTAGCAGCATCGAAAAAGCTATGGCCTGTCGCATGATATTCAGCGTATATGGAAAGAGAACAATTCCATACAGTATCAATCCTTCACCAATGCGGCTTGGGCAGGCTCGATTGAGAGCATACATAAGGGGTGCGATAACTAGAACCTGCGAAACTAATAGAACCATGTTGAAATCGGATGTCATTTTTGTAACTACCCAAACGGTAGTAAGATAGACGGGCTCTACATTACTTGAATATTGGGCCAGAGTAGAGCCCAGAGAACTGACTGACGAGATAATGAATGCTCGTCTCGGGTATACCGATGTATCAATACCTACTGTTATCGCTCGCATACCAGCCAAATAGCAAAAAGGTACGCACGCCGCGATGAGAAGAATGAGACGCAGCGGTGTCTTCCTTACTATCGATGCAGCTTTCCCTAACAAAAAAGCAAACAAGGTCGCTATAAGATATTCAGCCATTACTATTCAATACCCCGGTTATTCGGTATCTCAAACGATGATCGTTCGGGCAAAACTTCATCCAGCGCATTTCGCACTATAATCTCAGCTTGCGCAAAATCAGCTGTCGGGTTTAGGTTATCGTTAATGCATACCAACTTTCCTTTACCACTCTTAATGTACGTAGCTGCAGTACGCGAGTCGTCCTCATCTCGTATCTGGAAAACCTTACCAATATCTGGACTGCGGGGATAAAATTCCCCCTTGGCCAATTGCCAATCCTGAAACAGCCACTGGTTTGGGTCGGTAGGAACGCGGAATCGGTGCGAACACACTCTGTCCATTACAGCCGGCTCCTTTTCCCACACTTCCGCAAGAGTGGCCTTTAGAAGGGAATCCGGCAGATGATAGTGCATTAGCCCATAAAACCATGGGTATGGCAGCATGGTAATGGTACGCAACATATCTGCTCCATACTTTAAGTTCAGCCATTTCATCGGATGTTGTCGGATAGCATCTCGGGCAGTAAAATACTTACCAATGATTGCATTGTTTGTCACCGGTGCATAGAACCAGTCTCCTGCCATCACCCGAAATGGTGAAAGCACTGCGCTATCGCAGGGAAGTCCATCGCGAAAGAAATCTGTAGGAAGTGCGGGGCTGACAATCATCATGTCATCGTTAAAGTTGACAAAATGCTCAGAAAGCCCCGGTATCCTGTGGAAGTTAAATTCTATGGTCCGCGAACTGAAAGTGGGAAGATACTTCGGCGGAATGTAATCAGAATGCCGTACTATATTGAGTTTTGGGCTGTTAGTATTCAGCCATTCCGGCAGATGCCCCCACGTTACAAAATGGACTTTTCTCACCCAAGGTGCAAAGGCCTCAATGCCTCTAAAGAGATATCGCAATGTATCCCATGGTCGATAACGAACGGAACGTGTATCTCCACGCTCTAGGTCATTTGCTTTTACCTGACTATAGCGGTCCTTCTCTGCACGCCATGCAGGATCTTCGCCATTTACCCACGTCACAATGAAATCGATGTCGGTTTGTCGAGTACTAACTTCACGCATCTACTTCAATCCCCTTCCAAACCGATCATAAATATTGAAAGCAATACGATAAAGCGCAATAGATGTAGTCAGCAATCTAAACCTAGCCCTATTGCCATGGGGCACCCGATAATCACTGCATACCTCATTAAGATGTGTTTTAATATAGTTTATACAATTATCGCGAATCTTGGCAGTATACTCACCGCCATCCTTAACAGAGTCGAGAAGCCGGACTATCCGCGAATAGTGTAAACAGCGAAAGCAAATCTCTTCCTGCGAGCCTGCCAAAAAAAATGGTTCTTCTGATAAGAAAACTTCAATCGCTTCGAGATACTCGGTAATTTGTTTATATCTAACATTCTTCTCATGAACAATGGACCCTGAACGAAGAACATAACCATATATTGGCTCCTCAACGAGGGCGCATGATTTGACGCTAAGCACAAGTTGTGCGGCTGTACGAATTTCTTCATAACGAACGCCTGTTGGAAAAGGATGATTAAGATATAGCTCTCTGCGTGCAAGACGAGCCCAAGCGCCAGGCAGGGTTTCTTCGTACATGTATTGAGAAATAAGTTCTTGATTGCTCAAAGGCAGCACTTTGTAAGATGAAGGCCAACTATTAGAGCTTGCGCTAGCATGGGCAAATGGTATCTGCTTCGTTCTTCCTACGGCAAAACCATCCTCACCGGGTAGGGCATGCCATAGCTCAGAAAGATATTTTGGTGATATTACATCATCACCATCAACAATGGAAATGTACTTTCCTCTAGAATGCACAATGCCGTAATTTCGCGCATCCGAAAGGCCACCATTCTCTTTATGCAAAATGACTACGTTTGGATGCCCCTCATACATATCGAGTCTCGAAGACGTTCCATCAGTCGAGCCATCATCCACACATACTACTTCGTAACTTGGGAAGTCCTGCTCCAAAACAGATTTAAGACAGTAGTCGACACACTCCCTGATGTTGTAAAACGCAATAACGATGGAGATTAGTGGTGCATCTGTTATAAGACTGGTCTTCAGGTCTAGAGGTGCCACTCAAAAGCTCCCTTCATACTTACGGCCCATGAATTTTGCAGCAAGGAACGCCGATCCTTTTCTTGCCCAATTTACAGGCTCGGGACTCGTGGTCGGCATCTCTACGTAGGGGATATTATTTGTCTCAATCCACACATCAAGTAGCCACTCCGAAACGCGGCCTGGATAGCGAGCTTCAAATGCATCATATTGAGTTTGATCAACGCGTTGAGAAACCTCTTCCAATAGCGGAAAAATCCAAGAACAATAATCTTCTAGCAGATCGCAACGCATCACGAGCATATTAAACATATGCGCATGGGTGCGCTTCAGCTGTTTCCTAAGGCCATCTGAGTATTCTGGAAATTTATCAGCTATGACCTCCTGCACCACAGCAATTTGCTCACTTGCACCCTCCATTGTATGCTCATAATGCGAGCCAACACTTTCGATAATATAGTTTCGAGCTGTCGGAACTATGACTGGAGCTTTCCTGAGCATCGTCCGAAAATCATCTCCGGTAGCAATTCGGTCGAAGCGGTCCTTTGCATGCTTCCTGTAAATATCAGCTGTCTCAAAATGTCTACGATAATGAACAAGTCCTTTGTACTGGGCATTGCAATTCTTCCAAAGCCAGTAGAGACCCGTCAGCTCCGAATACTGAGCATTCAAACTTGAAATGTTCGCGCCTGTATTATCGCCAATGAAATCTCCTCCCATGACGTCAGCGTTTTCTGGATGCAATTCGCGACCTACATGTAGAGGAAGGTATACGGAATCAGTGGGCATGCGATACGGCTTGTGCGCAGCCACAGCTATGCAGATGGCTCCATCCAAATATTGCTGCGTCTCTTCAGAGCCGGCTGTTTGATCGTGTGATGTTGCTTTCTTCTCCATCTGAACCTCCTACGCCAAACTAGCCTGACTGTAACTGCATAGACATAGGGTATTTATGTCTGGACGATTATTTAATGCAGCTTTCTAAACGAGACTCGGCAGCGCAAACGCATCGAATGCCTGGTAGAGCTTGTTGACGTCATCCCTATGTCCCAAGAATTTAACCTTGTTTTCCAGCCCATGTTCGGCCACCCAGCGCTTTGCGAGGGACTCGGCTTCCCCGGTGCCTACGCACAGTAGGACCAAATTGTCGCGTCGTCTGGAAGCCAGCTCGAAGGCCTCGAGCAGGAAACGGTGGTTCTTCTGAGGCATGAACCTTCCCACGTGGCCGATGACAACCTGCCCGTCGACGAGACCGAGGTCGGCACGCATCTTCGCACGAGCCGGAGCAGAGAAAAAGAATCGATCTAGGTCAATGGCATTGTAAACAACCTCGGAGTCCGCGCCCTTCCCGAAGAGCCACTCCCCGGCGAACCTACTGCACGCAAAGCGCACGGCTGGGTAGCGGTTGGCTTGTGTCTTTAGAATCACCTTGGCGACATTCTTCGCCGTCTCACCACGTCCGGACGTGCTATGGCTGTGCGATATGCGTACAGGTACACCAGCTTTCGCTGCCTCCTTCAGCGGGAAGACATTCAGCGCGTTCATGTGCGCGTGGACAATCCTCCATTCGGAATGCGCCTTGAATAGCTTGTAGCTCGCCCCCTGGAACGCAGGAAGATTGGTGTACGCCGGCGCGGTGAAAACGCGAGCACCGAGGCTTTCCATCTCCTCGCGCGGCACGATAGTGGAGGACTCCGTCACAACGAAGTCGAACTGAACCTTGGAACGGACGACGTGGCGATAGTAGTTCATCACGACAGCCTCAACGCCGCCGCCATTCATGTTGCCCACGAACTCGCAGACACGTATCGGATCAGCCATAACTTAAACAACTCCCAAAGGGATCATTGGTACGCGAAGAAATCTGACTGGATGTGTGAACATGAACATACAGAGCACCACGTAGATTTCCTATCCCCTGTGTTTAGCCAAGCGAAGTCTCGTTTGAAAAGTCTAGCTCCCCTGCGCCGTAAGAACGCACCCGACGGTCTGAATCACAAGCTTGAAATCCGCCCAGGCGCTGCACTGGTTAATGTAGAGCAGATCAAGATCAACCCACTCGTCAAAGCCGATGGCATCGCGGTTCTTCCTCGTCTGCCAGTAGCAGGTGATGCCCGGCTTCACAAGAAGGCGCTCGCGCTGGTGCGGAGTGTAGAGGTCGGTCTCCCTCCTCAGCGCGGGACGCGGACCCACGATGCTCATGTTCCCGAGAAGCACGTTGAAGAACTGGGGCAGCTCGTCGATGCTAGTCTTCCTAATGAAGTGGCCAACCCTCGTGATCCTTGGGTCGTCCTTGATCTTGAAGACCGGACCATCCTTCTCGTTAAGCTCCTTGAGCTCTGCCAGACGCTCCTCCGCATCCGCGTACATGGAGCGGAACTTGTACATCTTGAAGGGCTTCTCGTCCTTGCCCATGCGCTCCTGCACAAAGAACACGGGACCAGCCGGATCATCAATCTTGGTCGCGATGGCAACAATGACGTAGACCCACCAGAACAGGGCGAGCACCAGTAGACTGAAGACAATGTCGAAGGTACGCTTGGCAAAGCGATAGCCATAGCGACGCTGAAGCCTTGATACCGAGGCAAGCGTCCCCTCGTCGCATTGATACCCAACACCCGTAACGCAATCTTCGGAATCAGTCGCAATGTCATCCGCTGTGGTTGCGCTGGACTTTGGACTATCTATGCATGCGCTCATGGAAATCAGCCGATCTGCACCGTTACCATTTGCACGAACAAGCCCATTTGCTTGCAATGTAACAGAGGAGCCAGCCTCGCAACGGTCCATATCAATATCCCCAAATGCAGATATCCTGTACGAGCCTTGCATCGATAAGTGCCCCCCCCCGTTAAAAATAGGGCGACACACCCAACATATTTCCCTGATGCTAGAATGCCAATTCAAATAATTGCATCGTTAGAACTGGATGTGCCATTTTAACGGGAACAATTCAACCGAACTACCAGCTTTAAGTATGTTACACCATTTTTCAGTATCCGCTCAGAAATCACATTAGTGTAGATTCCCGAGCAGGGGGGAGGGAACGAAAGCCCCTTGTTAAAGCATGTGTGCCGGGCGGACGCGATATTCCCCACAAGCCCGACATAAAAGGGAGTAGTGCTCCACGGTATGTGCATCACTTGCTATGTAGCGATACAGTCCCAGCTGGAATAGGCGCTTCGCCGTTTTGCCGCTGTTTCCGAGCCGTCCGCCACGGATAAAGTCTGCCGAAGCCTGCAGGTCGCAGTCCAGCTGCAGAAAACGCCGCGCAAGCTCCGGGTCCTTGCGAATGGCGTCGTAGCGCTCCGGATGTGCTATAACGACACGCCAACCCATTCCCTGAAGCTCGTATATGGTTCTCTCGTACTCCCCCATGGAATCGGCCGTGCAGTGCGTGTCGAGCTCGAGCAGGAACTGGCCCGTACGACGACACCCCAAACGCGGGGCCCAATCCTCCACGCCAAGCTGCATGAGCTTGGCGTGGTTGACCTCGAAGCCCATGTAGAGCGGGAAGTCTGGTGCGGCAGCATGCAGCGCGTCAAACGCAGCAAACATGCGATCGTAGTCGAAATAGGGGTCGCGACAATGCGGAGTGCAGACGATGCTGGTGACGCCCGCCTCACAGGCAGCCGAAAGCATCGCAAGGCTGTACGCCAGGTCCGGGGAACCGTCGTCCACCCCCGGAAGGATGTGGCAGTGGATGTCCCTCATGCTTATGCCGCCACGAACAGGTATTGACTAAGAGGGAAGCGGGTGCCTCGCATTACTCCTCCTCGTGAGGAATGCGAGGGGCATAGCCAGCTTGCTTGAGGAAGGCGGACGTCTGGTCAAGACCGTTCTGTCCCGCAGCTCGCTGTGAGCGTACCGAAGAGTTCACGGGCTTTACACCCGTAGCCACGCCACCTGCCGGGATTGGGCGCGGAGACCGTGCACCGGAAACAGATAGCGAGACCCGATTGGATGCCGGCCGCGCAGGCTCGACCGGAGCGGAAGCAGGGGCCGCACCCAAAGGTTGGGCCGTATCCGCCGATGGGGCGACGACATCGTAGGAATCGTTTCTCCGCTCCTTGTAGTAGCCATAGTAGTGGCCTGACGTAGCAGCGTCGCAGCAGTTGAGCACCGTGCCGATGACGTTGGCACCAGCCTGGACCAGTTGCTCATAGGCTGCGACAACGTCGTCGCGGTGCGTGTAGTCCTGACGCACCACCAGTATCGTGGCATCCACGACCGAAGCAGCAACGGCTGCATCTACGAATGCCGTGACGGGCGGCGTGTCGACGATTGTGTAGTCGAACTGACTGGAGAGTTGGGCAAGCAGCGTGTGGAAGCGCTTTGACTGCAGAACGTCCGCGGGATTGGGGATGCCCGGCTCCGCATCCAGGAAGAAAAGGCGCTTTGACGTGCCGACGGGGACGGCCGCCTCTTGCACGGAGTGCTCTCCTGCAAGCACTGAGTACAGACCGTACCTGCCGTGGTGACCAATTGCCGTGGCAAGCGAACGACGACGCATGTCACACTCCAGCAGTATCACTCGAGACCCGCCCTCCGCGAACGCGTTCGAGAGTGCAACGGACGTGGTGGTCTTTCCCTCCGAGGGAATGGATGAGGTTACGCAGATGGTCCTCACAGGATTGTCAACTGACGCAAATCGGATGTTTGCAGCAAGCGTCTTGACGGCGTTCTGAAGAACCTGAACGTCGGCTGTCCTCTTTCTGGGCATGGCTTACCTTCCCCCCTTGGTCACGGGAATACGGCCGATGACAGGCACGGGCACAACCTGCTCAAGATCATGCTGGCCACGAATTTTAGTGTTGAGCATGTCCGACACGACGACGATCACAACCGCTGCAAAGAAGCCCGCCAAAGCCGCGACGAGGACGTAAAGCGCGCGCTTGGGGCCGCTAGGAGTCGACGGGGCAGTCGCACGGTCGATGGAATTTACGGCCTTAACGTTCATGACCCTCTTCGCAACATCGGATACGTTTTTCACCATTTTGTTAGCGACAGTCGCTGCAATCTGCGCATCGGGACCCGTAACGGACAGCGTGATAACGCGGGACGTGGTCTCGCTCGCAACGTTCACCTTATAGCCCCTGAGCTGTGGTACGCCCACCTGCTTGCCCGTCTTGGCAACGATGCGGTCACTCTGAAGCAGCTTCGCAACGTCGTTCGTGAGCATCTGGGAGGCATTGAGGTCCTGCGAGAGGTTGGCCGCGTTAGATGACTCGTCGCTCTGTGCGAGCACGTACATGCTGGTGCTTGCGGTATACGTGTTGCGCATGAACAGCACGGAGTAGGCACCCACGGCGGCTGCGCACAGGATGGGAAGAAGCACCACCAACCTGAGGTGCTTCTTGAGGAGCTGTAGGAGTTCGAGCAGGGTCATGCGTGTTCCCTTCTGGCCGTGCGTTACTGGCGGCGCCTCGCATAGCGCCTTGATGGACAAGTATGCATGCCGCCTAGTGGGCGACGTCATTCGTTGTAAGGCCCGCATTTGCCGCGAGCTGCTGGTAGTCCCTGGGAGACGCGGCGTTTTCCGCAGCCCCGAGGGCGGTGTTGCTTGCCTGTGCCCTTGGCACCTGGGCGTTGGCATCGTTTGGATCCATGCCGGCATCCACGCGCTGCATCATGGCGCGCCACTCATTGTACATGGTGCCGACGTAGGAGACGCCATTCTGGCTGAGCGAGTAGCTGGGCACGACGGCGGAGTACACCTTGAGGCGAATGCCGGAGCCCTTGACCGTGGTGGCCCACGACACGAGGTCCGTGACGGAGAGGTCCGTGCTGACGGAGCCTGCGAGGGCCTCGACCACGCCGGGGAGCTCCGTCACCGGGCTCGCGAGGGCCTTGCGAGCGATGGCCTCTACCACCTGGCGCTGGGCCTGCGCGCGGCCGAAGTCGCCGCCGGACTCGTTGTAGCGGTCTCGCACGTAGCTGAAGGCCTCCACGCCGCTGATGTTCTGGTCGCCCTTGGTGAAGCGATAGCCATCGCGCGAGGTGAACGCCTCCGGAACGTTGACCGTTATGCCACCGAGGCGGTCGATCACGCCAGACAGATCGTCGAACGACATCGCCATGTAGTGCGTGATGGGCACACCGGCGAACTTGGAGACCGCCTCGACGGTCGCGGCAGGACCGTTGTTGTACTCTGCATTGATCTTTTCCGTCGATCCGTTGGCGGCGTGCACCATGGTATCGCGCGGGATGGAGACGAGGGTGACCGTGCTGTGCGCGAGATCCACGCGCGCGAGCATCGTGACATCCGAGCGCGAGCCCGCGACGCCAGCGCGGTTGTCCGACCCGATGATGACCATGTAGAAAGGGGCGTCCTTCTTGCCGGAAGCCGGCTTCTTGAGCGCGCGGGAGAGCTTTTGCCCCTCGCTTCCGTTCACGGACATGGACGAGTTGAGGTGGCCCACCCATGCCGCCGCCGCGATGCCCGCGACTGCGACGATTGCCACGACGACCAGAAGGATGCGAGCCACGATGGGCAGGCGACGCTTGCGGTGCTCGCGGTGCGTGAGATTGCGGACCTCCTCCTGGCTGGGGTGGTGTGCAGTGGGCGAATCCGCCGGGAGCGGAGAGGCCGCCGCGCGGGGCAGACTTTCGCTCCGTGTGGATACGTCCTGCGCAAAATCGTTTGCCGGTGTTGCCGCCGGAGTGCCTTGCGGCTGCCTTGCGTGGCGTGCATGCTTTGGATGGCTGGTCGTGCCTTCCGGACCGTTACTGTAATCGGTCACTGTTGCGCTTCCCTTCGGGCGGACTCACGATGAGCTTGGGTTTGCAGGCGAGGCGCAGCCTTGGCGACTGCCGCCACGGACGATAGATAGCAACCCACGTATGCATACGGCGCTGAACGTAGGCTTAACATCCACGATGCTTCAGTCTATTGTTTTGGCACCACCACACGCCGACGCATGCTGGCATTACACGAATTATTCGCACGGGAAGAGGGCGCAACCTGGCGCGTTCAGGCACCGTCGGAGTCGTCCGCAGGTCCTTGATGCCTAGTTGCCGACGGTGATGTCGCCCATCTCCGACGTGGCTTTGAGGGTCCGGCTGCCGGAGTTGCTGCTGCCGTGGGTGGCATAGCTTGACCCCATGCTCTTGCCGTTGAGCGTCACGTCGCCCATCTCGCAGCTAAGGTCAAGGCTCGCGTCCGCAAGGTCGCAATTGGCCACCGTGATGTCGCCCATCTCTGCCTCGAGGTCCGTCGTGGTGGCACGAACGCCGCTTATGGTCACGTCGCCCATCTCGCACTCCGCCGTCACGCGCCTGAGGGACGCTCCGCGCGGCACGGTCACGACGACCTTGCCGCCCGTGCCGCGAACGTGCTCGTGCCTTGCCTCCTGGGTCACGGTCAGGACGCCGCCCTTCACGTCGCAGGCGTACGAGAACTCCTTCGCACCCGTGCAGCTCACGTGCGCGGAATCCCCCGCACGCACCACGACGTCGGCCATGTCTACGTCCACGTCCACGGAGTCGAAGCTTGCATCCACGTCCTTCTCTACCTTGCCCGACGCGCCCGACGACGCGCTCTGGCCGATGGGTGCGCCATCCCCAAACGCGCCGCGGATGCCGGCGGAGACTCCGTTCCACGCGACGGCCGCAACGACGACTGCCGCGACAACGATGCACGTAACGAGAAGAGCGCGGCGTCCGCGGTTGTGATGCTTTTCTGGGCTGGCGGCGCCTGGCTGCGGCGGCTGCTCCACGTGGGGCGGAACCGGGCCCGACGTGCCCTGCGGACGGGGCGGCACGGCCTCTGCCCCCGGGGCGCTCGCCGCGGCAGGACGCTGGCACGCGGGCTGTGCAGCTGCGGGCTGTGCACCAGCGGGTTGCGCATCAGCGGGTTGCGCTGCGGCGGGCTGCGCGCCTAAGCCCAGCGACTCGCGGACCTCCTCCAGGCTCCCGAACTCTGCTATCGCCGCGGAGGCCGCGTCCTTCTCGCCCATGCCCTTTGCGCAGAGCTCGGCATAGCGGTCCTCCATCATCTGACCCAGCTCCTCGCGCGCGTGGCGAGCCTCCGGCGTGTTGGGCAGCTGCGCAAACAGGTTGTCCAGGTACTTGCTGATGTCTTCCATCACTCGACACTGCCTTCCAGAAATCTGCCGACGACGTCCTTGGTGAGCTGCCACTCGCGGCACTTTTGCCGGTAGTGGGTCATGCCCGCGGCGGTTATGCGATAGTAGGTGCGGCGCTTACCGTTTTGCGCGACCTGCGGAAACGATTGGACCAGGCCGTTTCTTTCCATGCGCGCGAACGCGGAATACAGCGTGGTCTGCTTTACGGCGTACAGGCCGCCAGACATCTGCAAGACTCGCTTGGAGATCTGGTAGCCGTACGAGGGGCCATCCAGCAGGATGCGCAGGATCATGGGGTCGATGTAGCCCCTGATCACGTCGCTGCTTATGTCCAGGTTGTCCGTTGGCATGGGCCGGCCCCCTGGCTCCTCGTGTGTGACATGCTACGTCAGACGTAGTATTCGTCTGGGGTTAGGATACTACGCCTGACGTAGCAAGTGCAAGATATGTGAGAGCGATTTGGAGTGCAACTGGTGCGTTTTGGCCGGCAGGCGTCAGGCGTCAGTACAGCGCGGCGCGCAGCACGGCGAGCAGGTCGCTGCAGGTGGGTTGGCCCAGCACGAGGCCGGCCAGCACGTTGCGCGTGACGAAGCTCGCGAGCCTGTGGGGTGTGAGGTCGCCGGCGAGCGCCTCCGGCCGCACGCGCGGGTCGCGGCGGAGCGCCACTTGCAGCTGGCTGCCCACGCCGTCCAGAAACGCCTGCATGCGCGCGCGGCCCTCGTCCTCCTGGCCGGTCATGGCCACGAGCTCCAGGCCGTGACCCTGCGCGAAGCCCGGATAGGCGGCAAGGCGCTCGCGCGCGCCGGTATAGATGGCGTCCACGTACTGGCAGAAGTCTGCGCAGTCGCGCGGGGCGCCGTCCAGGCTGAACACGTCGCGCCAGACGTCCGCGACGACGGCCATAAGGAGCGCGCGCTTGTCCGGAAAGTAGTGGTACAGCGTGCCCGTGGCCACGCCCGCGGCCGCGGCCACGCCGCGCGCGCTGATGCCCGAGAGGCCCTGCCGCCGCACGATGGCGCGGCACTGCGTAAGGATGGCCTCCCTTGAGGTTGCCTGCGGCTTCATGGCGCGACCCTACAGGCGGTGCAGCAGCTGCAGGCCCATGCAGATCATCCACATGTACGTGACGGTCTTGGGCAGCATGAGCGCGCCCACCGCGGGAATGCGCTTTGCGAGGAAGGTAACCGGAAGATAGAAGCCAAAGCTGAGCGCGATGGCAATGCACATGCGCCACATGCCAAGGCCGCCAGCGTTGCCCGACGTTGCAAACAGCACGATGACCAGCACGCCCGTGACGGCGAACGGCACGTTGCGGTACAGGGACCAGCGCAGGTTCTCGCGACCGGACAGCCAGTCGTTCTGCGGCATGAGGCAGAGCGCGATGCGCAGCACGGCCGTGGCGAATATGAGGGCGGGGACGGCTGCGGGGACGCCGACGGCCGGGAAGAGTTGGCGCCAGATGAAGTAAAGGAGCACGTAGAACACGGTCATGGTGACCGACGCCACCTGCGTGCCCAGTCCGAGCCTGGCGGTGGTGTTGGGCCGCACGCCGCGCAGGTGCATCTGCACGCGCGGCACCAGGTGGAACGCGTCTCCCCCACCGAGCACGAGGGCGAGCGCTCCGTACATCAGGAAGACGGCGCGGCCGTGCGCCTGTGCGAGGAAGACGATGGCCGCCACCAGGTCGAACAGCAGGTAGCAGATGTCGAACACGCTCTCTGCGACGCGCATGGGCCTGGGCATGGCATCGCGCGCCGGCACCGCGGCGCTCG
>CADCHF010000047.1:17530-19421 GCA_902801175.1 uncultured Coriobacteriaceae bacterium
CCGCCACCAGGTCGAACAGCAGGTAGCAGATGTCGAACACGCTCTCTGCGACGCGCATGGGCCTGGGCATGGCATCGCGCGCCGGCACCGCGGCGCTCGCGGACGCGGCCTGGGCCGCGGTTGTTGCATCACTCATGGTGGGCTCCCCCATCCGCCGCGCAGGCTCTTCTCGCCCGCGTGGGCTTGTTGCGTTGTATGTGAACGGTGTTCATATTGGACGCTGGTCGGCGGTGCCGCAAGGCACGGGGAGGCTGAGCGCGAATCGACACGTCGCGCACAAACTTGCGCCGGCGCGGTGGCGGTGGCACGCGACACGGACGAGGGCGCCGTGCGACGGGGCGGCGGCTACCCCGCGAACGTGGTGAGGAAGACGAGAAGGACCGCGGCCATGGCCACGAACAGCGCCAAGAACGCGACGCACATCGCGCGTCCGATGCGCCAGGCCACGTTGCGGCGCATGACGCCCCGCAGGGCGACGCCCAGCACGGAGCCGACGGCGGCGCACGCGAGCCACCCAAGCAGCAGAAGCTCGTACGCCGGGGTGTCGCCGCCGGTGGAACCTCCGCCCGCCGCGCTCACCACGCGCAGGTACGCCCAGCCAAACGCGGGGCACGCAAGCCCAAGCGCAAGTTCCAGCGCCGCAAGCGCGGATGCCCTGCCAGCTGGCAGCTGCCTTGCGTCCCCGGCGTCGCCTCCACCGCGAGGACGGTTCTTCTCGCCCGTGCGCCTGCCCTGTGCCACCAAATGCCTCCCTGCATGCAACTGAAACCAATGCCAAAGCCATCGCCAAAGCCAACGCGCGTCGCGCCCACGTCGCGCGCAAGCATTCTAACCCCGCGCGGGCGGTCGCACGCGCTGACGCCACCGCACGCGACCGTTGCCCATGGGCGGCCCACCTTGCTGAAAGCTTGCATGGTGTTGCAAGTTGACAGAATGAGCCTGGTTTTTGGTTTGCAAATTGACAGAATGAGCAATGTTTTGAGATTGCAAATTGACAAAACAGGGCACATTTATGGTCTGCAAATTGACAAAGCGCAGGTATAATCGTTATACATAAGATGGCAATGCCAGACCACGCGGAGGGCCTATGCTCAGGAGAAAGGCACTTGACCAGTTTGAGGATTGGTACCGCTATCGCACGAAGCAAGCCCTTCTGGTCACGGGCGCGCGCCAAGTTGGGAAGACCTACCTCGTGCGCGAGTTTGCACGCACCCACTGGGAGAACGTCGTCGAGATCAACCTGTTCGAGAACCCCGCGGCTGCGGAGGCGCTTTCCACCGCGAGCAACTCGCGCGAGCTGTTCATGCGGCTGACCGCCTTTGCGGACGTCCCTATGGTTCCCGGGAAGACCGTCGTCTTCCTGGACGAGGTGCAGCAGTGCAAAGAGGCAGTCACGGCAATAAAGTTCCTGATGGAACGCCAGGACTTTGACTACATACTCTCGGGCTCCATGCTTGGGGTCGAGCTCAAGGGCCTGACGTCGGCGCCTGTTGGCTACCTGTCCACGGTCAAGATGTATCCGCTCGACTTCGAGGAGTTTGCCTGGGCAAATGGCGTTTCACAGGACACGCTTGACGAGGTGCGGAGCTGCTTTGCAGACGGGAGGCCGGTCGACGAGTTCGTCCACCAGAGGCTGACCGGGCTATTCCACCGCTACCTGATCTGTGGAGGCATGCCCGACCCCGTCCAGGCGTTCGCCGCGTCCGACAACGTGAGCCAAGTTCGCGTGCTGCAAGAGGCCATCGTCGGGCAGTATCGCTACGACATCTCGAAGTACGCAGGCGACCGGGCGCGCGTGGTAAGGCGCATCTTCGACCTGATGCCGAGCGAAATCAGTCGTCAGGACAAGCGCTTCGTGGTGCGCGACGTGGAGGGCGACTCTCACTTCGAC
>CADCHF010000048.1 GCA_902801175.1 uncultured Coriobacteriaceae bacterium
CGCTGAGGGGCGTCCTGCGCGACTGGTTTGGCATCACGCGCGACTTCACTGAGATAAAGAAGCACTTTAACCAGTTGGTGCTGGGACTGGAGCCGCAGCTGGTCCAGCGCATGGAGGCGAGCGACGACCCGCTGGAGCTTGCCGTACGTTGCGCGCTTGTGGGCAACTTCATCGACTTTGGTCCTACCGGAGATGTGAGCGAGGAAAAGCTTCTGCAGCTTGTGGACGAGGCTCCCAATATGGAGCTCGACCAAGAGGCTCTAAGCGACCTAAAGGCACGCATTGCCAGTGCGCACACCATCACGGTGCTTACGGACAATTGCGGCGAGGTGGTGCTCGACAAGCTGCTCATGGCGCAGATTGCTCGCGTAAACCCCAAAGCCCAGATTACGGCCATTGTTCGCGGAGCCGATGTCTCCAACGATGCCACCATGGACGACGCACGTCAGGTTGGGCTCTGCTCGGTCGCGCGCGTCATGTCAAACGGGAGCGACATTGCGGGCACGAGCCTCTCGAGCGTGAACAAAGAGACGCTTGCGGCGCTACGTGACTCCGACCTCGTCATATCCAAGGGCCTCGCCAACTACGAGACGCTCATGGGCAGGGGTCAGAACATCTACTTCCTCTTCTTGTGCAAGTGCGCGCTCTACGTCGAGGCGTTCGACGTGCCCCTCTACACGGGCATGGTGGTGCGCGGCGTCTAGCGAGGCCGCTATGACCTGCGATCAGGCGGTCGTGGCGCTTGGTTATGCGCTGACACTCCCTACACCGTGGGGTGATCGGCGTCTGCAAACAGCACCTCTGCAAAGCAACCAAAGATACTCGTGAGGTGGTCGACGAGCTCGCCGCAGGCGCTGCGCACTTGGGTTGCGTTTGTGTCCGCGAACCCATCAATAGGGAACACGACTTCACGCGTTGAGGCATCTACCTTGCCGTTCTCGCTCTGGCGCCAGGTCCAACGACGCGTCTGGACAAGTTTGCCCGAGGCGTACACAAGCTCTCCCGGTGCGAGCGTTGGGTCGGGCTCGGTGGCGCCTAGCTCAAGAAACACGTCGTCCTCACGAGAGAATCGTAGCTCGAGCGTCTCGTGCGTAAGGTCCATTGCGTGGGCGCCCAAGGGGAGCCCGTACGAGATGGAGATGACGTTGCCAAGGTCGACGATGGGGTTCACTCGCCAAAGGCCCTTTCCCTTGGCAATGCGTCTGAGCAGCGCAATGTTAGAGGAGGGATAGCGGCTCGGGCTCATGCCCAGCGCTGAGAACGCCTTGCGATAGGGCTGCACGCGAGGGTCGTCGCTTGCCTTGATGCCTGCGAGGCGCTTCTCGGCGTCTGCGATGGCCGCGTCCAAGAGCTCGTCCACTTCTGGATGACGGGGGAGGGTGTTGTTGACCTCGCGCGCGACCACAACGCCCACGCAGAGCGTCGGCAGGATGTCGAAGACAGACTTGTCGATGGAGAACACCATGTGAGTACCAATCTACCTGGGGCTGTGTCGGGGAGGGGGCGTGTCATGGGGACGTATATTTTGACACACTCCCCTGTGAGACTCGAAGAGCCTCACATTATACGTCCCCACGACACGCCCACCGGAGGGGGTGCGGAATCGTCCCCCATGGCTCGCGCCCCAAGCAAAAAAGGCCCTCGCTTGTGCGAGGGCCTTCCCTGACACACTCCCGTCACTTCAACCCTTGCTGGGCTCCTAGTCCAGCTCGCCTAGCATCTGCGCTGCGTTGTCCTTGGCTTTGACCTTGCCAAAGGCGCGCACTATGGTGCCTTCCTCGTCGATGAGGTAGGTGCTGCGGACCAGGCGGCGTGTGGTCTTGCCGGTCTTTGTGGTGCTCTCGACCATCACGTCGTAGGCCTCAATAACGGCAAGCTCTGGGTCGGAGAGCAGCGTAAAGGGCAGGCCGTGCTTCTCCTCAAAGCGCTTGTGCGATGCCACGGTGTCCTTGCTCACACCAAGCACCACCGCGCCCTTCTCCTGAAACTGTGGGTACAGCTCGCCAAAGGAGCAGGCCTGGCTCGTGCAGCCGGCAGTCATGTCCTTGGGATAAAAGTACAGCACAACCTTCTTGCCGCGATAGTCGGACAGGTTGTGGACCTCTCCGTTCTGGTCGGGCAGGCTGAACTCTGGTGCCTTGGTGCCAACCTCAAGCATGGTGGCCTCCTCCTCTCATCGGTGCGGTGTCTACTTCTCGGCGGGCTCCCACTTGCAGCGTACGGGAGACACGATGTCGCCGGTCTTCTTGAGCTCCTTCATGGCCTTGTCGACCACCTTGCGGTCGAGGCCGGAAAGCTCGGCGATCTTGCCTGCGTTGAGCGGCATGCCCGCCTCGCGCATCGTTTGCAGTACCAGCTCGGTTGCTTCCATGGTTGCTCCTCTCGCAATCTAGCGATGAAAACTAGCCCTATTATGCCGCGTTAAAGGCGGTCTTGGGACGCTTGCAGCGCGGGCACTTCCAGTCGTCGGGGAGGTCCTCAAACGCCACACCGTCGTGCTCGGCCGGGTCGTACACATAGCCGCACACGCTGCACACGTACTTGCCGGTGCGCGTCTTAAAGGTGATCTCGCCCACGGGGATGGTCTCGGGCGGGTTGTTGAGGTCAACGATGCGCCTGGCGGCAAGGTTCTCGGGACCCTGAGGGGTGTGCGTGGAGAGGTACACCGTGGGGTTGTTGGTCACAAACTCGCGCACGCGGTCCATGGTCGTGCGGGCTGCCTCGAGGTCCTCAAAGACCACCGAGAGCTTGTTGGCATAGAGTGCCTCGTCCACATAGGTGATGTCACCGTGGATCATGTAGTAGATGCCCTCGCTGGCGTCCTCGACAATGACGATGGAGTTGCCCTTGGTGTGACCCTCCGCCCGAATGAACCACACGCCGTCGGCGATCTCTTGGCTCTCGGGGAAGTTCTTGTACGCGCCATCGGTGAAGGAGACGGGCACTATGTTGGGGATGTCAGCCAGCTCGGCGGCATCTACCTCGTGCTCGCTCACCAAGTGTTTGGCCGAGGGCCTGCAGAACGCCTACGTGAATGCGGCGCTGCAGCTGGGCAAGAATGCAGGCGGCTTTGAGCATCGTATGAACTGCGCGTTTGCCGCCTGGGCCCATGTGGGCCTGGTGGCGAGCTGGATCGCCGAGACCGACAGGCCGCTTGCGGAGGCGCTGCCCCTCTTCCAAGAGCTGCAGGCAGGTCTTTCGGCCACGGCCACAAAGCTGCTTACGGAGTAGGCACAAGACTGCGTAAGCAAAGCGAAATCGTGTATTGATAGACTGCCCTGTTGTGAGGGGCAGACTGCGAAGGAGCTCTATGAAGACGGCGGTATTCCTCGACCTTGATGGCACGCTTTGGGAGTGGGGCGTGGTTCCCGACTCGGCCCGCGAGGCCATAAGGCGTGCGCAGGCCAACGGGCACAAGGTGCTCTCTAACACTGGGCGCGCGCGTTCCGAGGCGGGCGACATGAGCTATCTGGGACTCGATGGCTACTGCTTTGCCGCGGGTGCCGAGGTGATCCTTGATGGCAAGACCATCGTGGACGAGCCGCTTGAGGAGGGTCTCATTCGCCGCGTTGCAGAGGTGTTTGACTCCTTTGGGCTCAACTACAGCCTGGAGTCGGGCGAGGGCAGCTGGATTTGCGTCAACAACCAAGCGGTGTACGAGGAGCGCGTTGCGATGATTGGTGACGCGCCTGACCCCATCTTTCGCGCGCCACGCGTGCACGAGATGACGCTCGAGCAATGGAAGCACATCCACAAGACCTTTTACCACGGCGGTGACCCAGACTATGCAGAGGTGGCCGCGGCCATGCCAAAGGGCGTGACCCTAACCTACCTTGGCCCTGGTTTTGCCGAGGCCACGGCAGAGGGCGTCAACAAGGCGACCGCGATGGAGGCCGTGCGCAGCTATCTCGGTGCAAGCGAGTGGCGCACGATGGCCTGCGGTGACTCGGACAACGACCTCACCATGCTGCGGGCAGCCGACGTATCGGTAGCTATGGGCAACGGGAACGACAACGCCAAGGCAGCGGCCACCTGGGTCACCACCGACATCCACGACGACGGCCTGTTCAACGCCTTCGCGCACTTTGAGCTCTTTTAGGAGCGAGATTTCCTGTTGGTATGGCCCCCAGCTGCGAAATTCTTCGTTCTTGTACCATGTGGCAGAATGCGCTGTACGCACAAGAACGGAGAATATCGCAGACGGGGGCTAATCTGCCCCTTCGGCCTATGCAACGAGGAGCACGACCAGCGTGTAGACGATGAGCGTCACCACAATGTAGAGCGACATGAACGCGGAGGTAAAGCCGGCCTCGCGGTTGCTCTTGTAGAGCGGTTGCAGCAGCGGCGACATGCCAAAGCCGGTGGGGCAGGCAAAGTAGATGAGCACCGCCATAAGGAACTCGTGGTTGGCCATGCGGGCGTGGAAGAGGATAAAGAAGCCCAAAACGATGAGGGCCGACCAGGCAAAGCGCACGGCGCCAAGGCGCAGGATGGGAAGCAGGGTGTCCTTGTCCACGGTAAGGTCGTAGCCCAGGCAAAAGAGGATGAGTCCCACAATGGGGCTGGTGATCATGGAGATGGTTGCGGTCCAGGCGCTTCCAAATGGGGAAGCAAGGATGAGGCCATAGAGCCCAGTGAGGTTGAGGATGAGGCCCACGGTGACCGCAATGATAAAGGGGCTGGTCACAATGCCGCGGACGATCTTGGCGGCACTCGTGCCCTTGGCGGACTCGCGGGCAATGAGGATGGGAATCACAACAAAGCAGGTAAAGGTGCCTGCGAGGTCAAAGATGACCGTGTTGGACGAGGCTCCCACAATGGAGAGGTAGAGCGGTAGGGCCACGTTGCCACCCTCGTGGCACGAGAGCAGGTACTTAGAAAAGTGAGCGCGTTCGGTTCCGGTGAAGCGCGCGGTGAGCGGGCCCACAACCAAGATGGCGAGCAGGTACATAACAAACACGTAGCCAACGATGGGCATGACGCCCATGTCGAGGTCCGCGGTTGCCATGAGGTTAAAGATCATGATGGGGAAGAGCAGGTCAAACACAACTGAGTTGGCGCCTGCCTTGCCTTCGGGCGAGATCCAACCAAACTGGTGCGATGCCCAGCCAAGCGCGAGCATGCAGAAAACGGGCAAAAGGGTGGCGAGAGCTGCCATAGCGGTCCTTTCTCAAAGGTGGTTATCACCATGATATGGGTGAGGCGCTCAGCAGAAAAATACCGGTCTAGCATGTTGTGAGATACGTTTTGCACATGACGAGCGTGCCAAGCTGGCTTTGCCTGGCACGCAAGCGCTAGGGCTGCCTGCGAAAAACTTACAGAGCCTTCGCCTGGCTTGTGGCGCCTGCTGCTAGATGGTGCCGTCTGCCGTAAGTGCCTGGCGAAGGCGCTCGTAGTGCAGGAAGGTTCCGCCCTCGGCGAGCTTGGTTATCTCGTCCCAAGTTGCCAGGCGAAAGTCGATCGCCTCCCCGTCAACCAGCGAGACGTCCTCTGGCGCAAAGTCCAGGCGCACATGGTAGATGTCCACAAAGTAGTTGTCGCCGCGCTTGAGGTCTACGTTCTCGTAGCTATAGACCGGCTCGGCTTGGATGCTGCCCAGGTCAAGGCCCACTTCCTCGGGCACCTCGCGACGCAGCGCCTCAAGGGAGCTCTCCCCGGCGCGCACGCCGCCACCGGTGACCTCCCACCAGCCTGCACCCCAGTGCTTGTCCATGGAGCGCTGCGTTATGAGCAGCCGTCCTTGGGCGTCCTCAATGAGCGCGAGCACGTACAGCATGTACTGGCCCTCGGTGAGAAACGCGCCGTCGCGGGGGATGGTGATTCCCGTTAGCTGGCGGTTGCGGTCATAGATGTCGATCATCTCTTGCATGAGGGTCTCCCGTCGGGCGGCTGTGGGTGCCCTGTCATTGTAGATGCAGCGGGCCTGGCGCACGCGCTTTGCCACAAAGCCGCAACAGCGCCGCCGCCCGCGCGGGCCCCCCGAAAGCCCCTTTGTAGAGAGCTGTTGCCAATCCCTTCCAAAAGAAGCTACCATCCACCCTTCCACCGATACCCCAGCCGCTTTTGCCACGGGCTAAGGACAATTGTCTTGTGTGGCATGTTTCCAAGTTTTAGGGAGGGCACTATGGGTCATTTTCCAAAGGACTTCTTGTGGGGCGGCGCGGTGGCGGCGCACCAGCTTGAGGGCGGCTGGCGCGACGGAGGCAAGGGACCGTCGATCGCCGACGTCATGACGGCGGGCGGCAACGGCGTCCCGCGCCGCATTACCGACGGCGTCCTGCCCGGCGAGAACTATCCCAACCACGAGGCAATCGACTTCTATCATCACTACCGCGAGGACATCGCCCTCATGGGTGAGATGGGCTTCAAGGCCTTCCGCACCTCCATCGCCTGGTCGCGCATCTTCCCCAACGGCGACGATGCCGAGCCCAACGAGGAGGGTCTGGCCTTCTACGACGACATGTTCGACTGCTGCCACGAGTATGGCATCGAGCCCGTCATCACGCTCCAGCACTTTGAGATGCCCTATCACCTGGCCACCGAGTACAACGGCTTTGCCGACAAGCGCTGCATCGACTTCTTCGAGCGCTTCGCCCGCGTGTGCTTTGAGCGCTACAAGGGCAAGGTCAAGTACTGGATGACCTTCAACGAGATCAACAACCAGTCCGCCGCTCCCATCGCGCACCACATGCTGCAAGAGGGAGCGGTGCTCGACATTGGCGATTGCCCAGAGCAGCTCATGTACCAGGCCTCCGTCAACGAGCTCATCGCCAGCGCCAAGGCGGTCAAGGCATGCCACGAGATTGACCCCGACGCCATGATTGGCTGCATGATTGCCTTCTGCCCGCTCTATGCGCACAGCTGCGACCCCAAGGACCAGATGGAGAAGACCTGGGCCGACCACAAGCGCTACTGGTATGCCGACGTGCACGCCAAGGGTCGCATCCCGCAGTACATGTTCCGCTACTGGGAGCGCATGGGCTTTGACATCGACCTCTCAGACGACGAGATTGAGGTGCTCAAGCACGGTGTCGTCGACTACATTGGCTTCTCGTACTACATGAGCTTTGCCGTGGCCGCGCGCGACGACAACCCCGACTTCAACTTCTACGAGGCGGGCATCCCGGGTGTGGGCGACGCCGCCAGCGACATGGTGCCCAACGAGTATCTCAAGCTCACCGACTGGGGCTGGCCCATCGACCCGATGGGTCTGCGCTACGCGCTCAACTGGTTCACCGAGCGCTACGACCAGCCGCTCATGATCGTGGAGAACGGCTTTGGTGCCTACGACAAGGTGGAGGAGGACGGCTCCATCGACGACTCCTACCGCATCGACTACCTGCGCGAGCACATCAAGTGCATGATCGACGCGGTGGAGAAGGACGGCGTGGACCTGCTGGGCTACACCATGTGGGCGCCCATCGACATCGTCTCCGCTTCCTCGGGCGAGATGGACAAGCGCTACGGCTTCATCTACGTGGACAAGAACAACGCTGGCGAGGGCACGCTGGCGCGCAGCCGCAAGAAGAGCTTCTACTGGTACAAGAAGGTCATCGCCACCAACGGAGCTGACCTGGACTAGGCAGTCTGGTCCACGGGTGTATCTCAGATAGCTTTTGAGGCCCCAGCCCAGCGTCTTTGGGCTGGGGCCTTCTGCGCTTGTGTGGCTTCGCGGCGGATGCCACGGTGGGGGGAGTGGCCTGCGGGGCCGAGTCCCCTGCAAGGGCAACGCTGCGCGGGCCCCAGAGACCACGCGTTTGATTATTGCCTCGCCTCGCCTCGCCTTGATTGCTGTTATGGTAAACAGGTTAGGCGCCTTTACACAGGGAGGTAGTTTATGCAGTACGTCACGCTCAACACTGGCGCAAAGATGCCCATGATGGGCTTTGGTGTCTTTCGCGTGCCCGACCTCAAGGAGTGCGAGGACTCCGTCTATGAGGCCATCAAGATTGGCTACCGCCTGATTGACACCGCAACTGCCTATCACAACGAGGAGGCCGTGGGTGCCGCCGTGCGCCGTGCCATTGCCGACGGTATCTGCACGCGCGAGGACCTGTTTGTTACCAGCAAGCTCTGGGTGACCGACATGTCCAACGAGAAGACCGCGGCGGCTGGCATCGATGCATCGCTTGAGCGGCTGGACATTGGCTATCTTGACCTGTACCTTGAGCATCAGGCCTGCAATGACTACTTTGCCGCCTGGCGCGCCATGACCGACGCCTACAAGGCGGGCAAGCTCCGCGCCATTGGCGTCTCCAACTTCTATCCCAACATCCTCACGAACTTCTGCGAGTGCGTTGAGGTCGTGCCGGCCGTGAACCAGGTCGAGCTGCACCCCTATTACACGCAGGAGCACGGTCTTATGGCCGAGGAGTCGGCCATGGATGTCATGCATCGCTACGGCGTGGTGCCCGAGGCCTGGGCTCCGCTCGGCGGCGGTCGCTACAACCCCTTTGAGGAGCCCGACTTTTTGGCCATTGCCAAGGCGCACGGCAAGACCGTGGGTCAGGTGCTGTTGCGCTGGAACATCCAGCGTGGCGTGGTGGTTATCCCCAAGTCCACGCACGTTGAGCGCATCCGCGAGAACTTTGACGTGTGGGACTTTGAGCTCACGCCAGAGGAGATGGTCACCATCTCGAGCCACGACATGGGCTACTCGGGCAGCCGCGCCAAGCACTTTGAGCCGAGCTTTGTGCGCATGGTCCTGGGCAAGGAGTAGCGCGGAGTTTGGGGGAGTCGTAAGCAGGGGCTGGCACTCGACCGCTGTGCGCTCCGCTTGACCTGCAGGATTGATTGACTAATGGACGGCTGTTCCGCAATAAAAGGCGGGGCAGCCGTCCTTGCTTTGGCTGCGAGCGCAACAACAGTGCAGGTTGAGGGGCGAGCGGATACGTCCGCAGTATGCTAAAGGCAACCGAGGGTGAGGGGTTGCAATGGGCGAGAAAAGCAATGCGGTGGTACGGCTTTACCATGGGTCAAATGCGGCAATCGAGAAGTCGCTCGTTTCGTTTAACACGGGCTTTGCCGACCTTGGGAAGGGCTTCTATCTTACAGACAGCCTCGATGCCGCAAAGGGGCGAGCGTTGACCCGTGCGCGCAGAGCTGGCGAGGGGACAGCCACGGTATCGGTCTTTGAGCTGGACGAGGGCAGTGTGCCTTGGGTCGAGTTTGGGGCTGGCGGCTTGGCGGTGCCAGATGGCGGCGTGGGTTCAGCATTTGGTCTGCGCTTTGCCGAGAGCCCCGAGGGCATTGTGGCGTGGGCCAACTACATCAAGGCCTGCCGGCAGGGAAGGACCGAGGTGGGCGAGCTTGGCAGCCCTGCCATTGTGCGCGCGTGGATTGCGACTGAAGAGGTCGAGATGGCATGCTCCGGCTTTGTGGACGCGGAGGACCTGGGTGAGTTTGTTGACCCGCAAGACCTCACCGTGCAGTACTGCCTGCTCAGCCAAGAGCTGGTAGATAGGGCGCTAATCTATGCCGGCAAGATCGAGGCGTGCGAATAGGTAAAGGGTGTGTCAGGGGGACGCTTTGATCCGCTCAGTCAACCTGCGAGGGGTGTGTCAGGGGGACGTGGTTTTGCTGACGTGCGCGTGCTCTTGGATGCGGGCACGACCTTCGGTGCGCTCACGCTCACGCGCGTGCCGGCCCAGCACGGCCTCACGCCTGCTACCGATTGTGGCCCGGCAAGTGGCGTGGTCCTTACAGCCGCCGGCGAGCCCACGCTCTACCTGGCAGGTGACACCGTGTGGTACCCCGAGCTGGCTCGCACGCTCGAGCGCTTCCGCCCCGAGGTCACGGTGCTCAACTGCTGTGGCGCCACGATGGCGAGCCGTTGGCGCATCATCATGGACGAGGAAGACGTGCTGGCCGTATGCCAGGCGGCTCCGTGGACGCGCGTGGTGGCAAGCCACATGGAGGCCGTCAACCACGGCAACGTGTCGCGTGCGTACCTGCGCACCTTCGTGGACCGCCTGGGCGTGGGCGAGCAGGTGCTCATCCCCGCCGACGGCGAGCAGCTGGAGTTCTAGATGTCCCAGTAACGGGCGGAATGGTGGGCTCTCTACCTACACCCCGCGCACGACCATGCCGGTATACAGGGGCACGTCGAAGATCTCCACGTAGAGGGCGCACTTGCAAAGGAACAGGAAATAGGTGTTCTGGCCGCGGCCCGAGAGGGTCTCGTAGTTGGCAAGGCCCTTGGATATGACGAGGTCGGCGTCGCGCAGGGCCGTGCGCGTCTGCTCGTTCACCCGCGCGGGGCAGGTGCCCGCTATGTCGCTCCCGTTGTCTATGACGCGGGCGACCGTATCGAGGCCCACCTGGCGGGCGTCCTCCATGGTCGCGTCGTTGGAGGTCTCGGCACCACGTACGACGGCGGTGACCTCCGCTAGCGGGTTTGCCAGCCTGATCTGGGCGATGAGCAGCTTGTCGAGCACCACCTCGCCGCAGTTGTCAGTGAGGTAGGTGATGGTGCGCGCCTGCATGATGCGGGCCTTGAGGCCGGCGAGGGCCGCCTCGTCGAGCTCCATGTGGGCAGCATCGTCAACCAGCTGCAGGAGCTTCTCCTCGCTCACTTCGCCCGTGGGCCCAAAGTCGATGAAGTTGCCCGCCAACGCGAGACGCGCGGCTAGGTCGAGCGGGTCGTCACTTTGCGCGACGCGCCGGGCGAGCTCGCTCTCAAGACCCAGCACCAGCTCGTTGAAGTGGTGTTTGACCTGTGTGTAGCTGCGCTCGATGCCAAACATGTCGCGCAATATGCCCGTGAGCTCGTGACCTATCTCCGGTGCGGTCATGGTGAGCGAGCCCTCTGCCACCGTGGTGAGAACCCGGCGCTGGTAGTCTGCGCGCGTCTGCCAAGGCGTATCTGCCGGGCAGGCGTCCAGGTACTTGTCCAACATGCAGCGCATGCACCTCGGGCTGAGCAAAGGGCCGGTGATCTCATCAAGAGCTTGGGTGTTCATGGGTACTCCGGTAACAGGTGGCTGTGGCGCTGGGTGGGTACTATTCGATGATAGAGAAGTCGAGCCCCTCTCGGACGCGTAACAGGCTGTTTGTTGACATATGTCAGTTATAGCACTATGTTCCTGTTATTGGCATATGTCAAAAAAGGAGCATCATGCCTAGACCGACTCGCTTCAGACAGATTCGCGCCTATCCCGACTACTGGAGCTTTGTGCCGCAGGAAGCCGAGAATCCCCAGACGACGGACGTGAGCCTCGACGAGTTCGAGGTGCTGCGGCTCATTGACTATCAGGGCATGACGCAGGAGGAGTGTGCGCAGGCCATGGGCGTGTCGCGCGCGACGGTCGCCAACATCTACGCATCCGTGCGCCTCAAGGTGGCAGATGCGCTCGTCAACGGCAGGCGTCTGCGCATCACTGGGGGTATCTATCGCATAAAGACCATGCCCGAGAGTCGGGCGCTGACCAGCAAAGGAGAAGGAGCAATGAGAATCGCCGTGACGTATGAAGGTGGCCAAGTGGGCCAGCACTTTGGCAGGACGAGGCAGTTCAAGCTGTATGACGTGGCTGACGGCGCCGTTGTCTCCTCGCAGATGCTCGACACCAATGGCAAGGGTCACGGTGCGCTAGCAGGGCTGCTACAGCTTGCGGAGGCTGATGCCCTCATCTGCGGCGGCATTGGTATGGGCGCGCGCGTGGCGCTCTCCGAGGCAGGCATCGAGCTCTATCCCGGTGTGACGGGAGACCCCGACGAGGCAGCAGCTGCGCTTGCTGCAGGTACGCTCGAGGCAGACCTCGACGCGACCTGCGACCACCATGGCCACGGTGAGGGTCACGACTGCGGCCACCACGGCGGCAGTTGCGCCGATCACGGCTGTCGCGAGTAGGCGCGCCCGACACCCTCGCCGAGAGCGTCGCGTGTAGGGGTCAGAATGCTCCTACAATGCAGGAAAGCTGGGCATATATACGTTTTGGCCGACGATAGGGGAGGCAAGGCCATGCGAACTATTCCTCTGCCATACGATACCGGCACCCTCGACCTTCATGTTGAGGAGGAGCATCTGGAGGCGCTGGTCGAGACCGAGATGGCCGCTCTGGAGCCTGACCCAAGCGAGGAAGCGCTGGTTGCGGCAGCCTTGCAGGATCCCATCGGCACGCCGCCGTTGGCAGAGCTCGCGCGTGGCAAGAAGCGCGTGACCGTTGTGACAAGCGACCATACCCGTGCGGTGCCCAGCCGCCTCACGTTGCCGTTGTTGCTGGCCGAGATTCGCCGCGGCAACCCGCAGGCAGACATCACCATCCTCATCGCGACGGGCCTGCATCGCGCGACCACCGAGGAAGAGCAGCGGCGCATGTTTGGCGATGTCATCGTGGACGGCGAGCACATCGTGGTGCACGATTGTCTCGACGAGGCCCAGATGACGGACATGGGCACCTTGCCCTCGGGCGCGAGCTTCAAGGTCAACCGGCTGGTCTGCGAATGCGACCTGCTCGTTTGCGAGGGCTTCATCGAGCCGCACTTCTTTGCGGGCTTCTCGGGCGGACGAAAGTCCATCCTTCCGGGCGTGTGCGCGGAGGAGACCGTCAAGGAGAACCATTCCTATCCGGCCATCGCCAGCCCCTTCGCGCTCACCGGTGTGCTCGAGCGCAACCCCATCCACGAGGACATGGTGGTTGCGGCGCGGCGCGTGAACGTGGCCTTCATCCTCAATGTGGCGCTCAACGCGCGCAAGCAGGTCATTGGTGCGTGGGCGGGCGACCTTGAGCAGGCGCATGCCGCCGGCGTCGCCTTCGTGCGGCAGTGGTCGCAATGCCCGCCCGTGACCGGCGACATCGTGGTCACAACCAACGGCGGGTATCCGCTCGACCAGAACCTCTACCAGAGCCCCAAGGCGGTGGCGACGGCCGAGGCCTGCGCGGGCGAGGACGGCGTCATCATCATGTGCTGCGGTTGTGCCGACGGCATGGGCGGAAGCCATTTTGCCGAGCTCATCCAGATGGGTACGCCCGAAGAGATTGATGCCTACCTGTCGCGTATTGCGCCAAAGGCCACCATACCCGAGCAGTGGTGCCCGCAGATCTATGCGCGCATCCTGCACAAGCACCCGATGGTGCTGGTGAGCGGGCTGGATGACGAGACGGTGAGGCGCTGCAACATGATTCCCGCGCACACGCCCGACGAGGCGCTGGCCATTGCGCGTGAGCTGCGGGGGACTGACGCGCGGGTGGTGGTCATCCCCGACGGGGTGAGTGTGCTCGCGGTGGCGGAGTAGGTACTCGGAAGGAGGTACGCATGCGCGACGAGAAGCTTGCTCTGCAGGCAAACGAGAGGGACAACGTGGCGACCGTTTTCGAGGAGGGTGTGACGGCCGGCACGCAGGTAGTCGTGGCTGATGCGGCGGGAAACCGGACCGTCCACACCGTGGCAGACGACATCCCCTTTGGCCACAAGTTTGCGCTCCGCGACATCGCGCAGGGCGAGCTCATCATCAAGTATGGCGAGGAGATTGGCGTCGCCTCGCGCGATATCGCGCAGGGCACCTATGTGCACGTGCACAACCTCGACAGCATGCGGGGCAGGGGAGACCTGGAGAGGGAGGCGTAGGGGCAATGCCGAGCTTCATGGGATACAAGCGGCCCGACGGCCGCTATGGCGCACGCAACCTGGTGGGCATCATCCCCAGTGTGACCTGTGCAAACGACGTTGCCCAAGCCATCAGTCGCCAGGTGCAGGGGACGGTTGCCTACCTGCATCACCAGGGCTGCTGCCAGCTGCCGCCCGACCTCGAGCGGGTGACCGACACGCTGATCAGCCTGGGGCGTGGGCCCAACGTTGCCGCCGTACTCATCGTGAGCCTGGGATGCGAGGGCACCGATCACGCCCGGATGTACGAGGAGCTGCGTGCTACCGGCAAGCCGGTCGAGATCATCCATATCCAGGAGCTGGGCGGGGTGACCAAGGCCATCCGCGTGGGGACCGACATCGCGCGGCGTCTGGCTATACAGGTGTCGGGCCTGCAGCGCGAAGAGGTTGATATCTCCAACTTGGTCATGTCTATCAAGTGCGGTGCCTCCGACACCACGAGCGGCGTGGCTTCCAACTGCGTGATTGGCGCCGTGTCGGACCGCCTCGTTGACCTGGGTGCCACGGTGATCTTTGGTGAGACGACCGAGTTCATTGGTGGCGAGCACCTGCTGGCGCGCCGCGCTGTGACGCCCGAGGTGGGGCAGCGCATCTACGACATCGTGGACGCCATGGAGACGCGCGCCAAGAGCATTGGTTGCGACATGCGGCGCGGTCAACCTACGCCCGGCAACATTGCCGGTGGTCTCTCGAGCATCGAGGAGAAGAGCCTGGGTGCCATCGCCAAAAGCGGTTCGCGTCCCATCCAGGGAGTGCTTGACTATCCCGCCTTTGTTACGGACCAGAAGGGCCTCTGGATCAAGGACACGCCCGGTCGCGAGCCCGAGATTCTCACAGGCATGGCAGCTACCGGTGCGCAGCTCATGTGCTTCTCCACGGGGCTCGGTGCTCCGCAGGGCTTCCCCAGCATGCCAGTCATCAAGATTTGTGGCAACCCGCACACCTTCGCACGCATGGAAGAGGACATGGACGTCAACGCTGGCCTTGTTATCACGGGCGAGAAGAGCATCGACGAGGTGGCTGACGAGGTCTTTGCCAAGATTCTGCGCGTGGCAAGCGGCGAGATGACCAAGAACGAGGCCATAGGTTACTTCAGTGCCATCGACATCCACTGCCTGGGTCCGGTTATCTGAGAGGTGCTGAGGACTTGTAGCGACGGGAAGGTGGTCCCACGATGAGCAAGGGGATGCTGCTGTACACGGCGCGGCTGGTGGGGGAGCGAGCCATTGCACTCGGCCTCTTCCTGGCGGCCTCGCATTTGGTTCTCGGCACACGGGCCCTGGTCTGGTTCGTGGTCTACTTTGCGAGCGTGGCCTCCGCAGCCTGGCTCTATCGCACGAGCGCCGACACGCTCGAGCGGCGGGCCAACATCGCCGCAACTAAGGACTCCACGCCCACATGGGACAAGGTGATCCTCGCGCTCTTCTGGCTGCTCGCGTACTTTGTGGTGTATTGGGTTGCCGGCGCGACGGCTGACCACGCGCGGCCGGTCGGCCCGCTGTTTGTCGCTGCCATTGTGTTCTATGTGCTCTCCACCGCGCTCACCACTTGGGCGTTGCGCACCAATGCCTACGCCGAGTCGGTCTCGCGCGTGCAGACCGAACGCGATCAGCAGGTGTGCAGCTCGGGCCCCTACGCCTACGTGCGCCATCCCATGTATAGCGCCATCCTCATGTGGTGCGTGGCTATCGTGGCGGTGTTTCCCAGTTGGGCTGTGGCGGGCGTGAGCGTCGCTGTGGCCGCCCTCATCGTGGTGCGCACGCTGCTCGAAGACACCATGCTTGCGCGCGAGCTGCCTGGCTACGAGGCGTATCGTGCTCAGGTGCGCTGGCGTCTCGTGCCTTGGCTCTTCTGAGGATGCGAGGCGCTCGCGATACGCAACCGTAGGATACCGATAGTTGCATAAGAAACTTCAGTACCAATAATGCCCCTTGTCCCTCTTATCGGCCGCTCCTAGCATGGGTGGCAGAGAAGAGGGATTGCCTGCATTTTGCTGCCAGAAAGGGGATTGCATGAAGACGCGAATGCTGCACAACCTAGAGGTTTCTGAGGTGGGGATGGGCTGCATGGCCTTCTCCCACGGCTACGGGCAGATTCCGCCCGAGCAGTACAGCATCGAGGCCATCCGCGGCGCCTACGAGCACGGCTGCACCTTCTTCGACACGGCCGAGGTGTACAGCCCGGGCCTCAGCGGCACGGGCCACAACGAGCGCATTGTGGGCAAGGCCCTGCATGACGTGCGCGACAACGTGGTGCTGGCCACCAAGCTCTTCCTGGGCCGTGGCGGCTTTGCCGACGGCTCGGTCTACGACGAGCTGCAGGCGCACCTCGAGGCGTCCATGCGCCGTCTGCAGACCGACCACGTGGAGCTCTATTACCTGCACCGTATGGGCGGCACGCCCATCGAGCGCGTGGCCGAGGCGATGGGCCAGCTCGTGGAGGAGGGCTCGCAGGTGGACGTGGACATCATCGACCGTGCCCAGCAGGTGTATCCCCTCACGGCAATTCAGAACATCTACTCCATGGTGGAGCGCGACGTGGAGGCAGAGGTCCTGCCGTACTGCGAGGCGCACGATATTGGCTTCGTGCCGTTCTCGCCCATCGCGAGCGGCCTTTTGTCCGGCAAGGTGACCACCAAGACCAAGTTCGAGAAGTTCGACGACGTGCGCACCTGGGTGCCGCAGCTCTCCAAGCGCAACATCCAGGGCAACCAACCCATAGTGGACCTGGTGACCCGCTACGCTGAGGCCAAGGGCGCCACGCCGGCGCAGATCTCCCTCGCGTGGATGCTTACCAAGTGGCCGCATGTGGTGCCCATCCCCGGCTCCAAGAACAAGGGCCGCATCATCGAGAACCTCGATGCCGGCAAGGTCGAGCTTTCGGCGGAGGAGCTGACGGCGCTCGACACCGAGCTGGGCAAGCTCAAGGTGTACGGCCATCGCGGCTTCTCGCGCTAGACAATAAGGCGCCCGCCAGAGAGGATTCCTCTGGCGGGCGCCTTATTGTCTGCAAGGAGCTGGCTACCCGAGCTGCTCGGCGGCCTCGGCGAGATGCGCGATGATGGGCAGGTGCTGCGGGCAGGCCGCCTCGCACTGACCGCAGGCGATGCAGTCAGCCGCGCTCCCGGCACCCGGTGCGCCAACAGCAGCCGCATAGGCCTCGCGTGCCTCTCCAAGCCGGCCATTTGCTAGCTTGAGGTTCATGGCCGCAAAGACCTCGGGGATGTTGATCTGCATGGGACAGCCGTCGCAACAGTAGCGACAGGCCGTGCAGGCGATGGCGGCCGACTTGCCCAGCAGCACCTGCGCTTGACGGATGACCTCGCGCTCGCGAGCGTCGAGCGGACGGAAGTCGCGCATGTAGCTGAGGTTGTCGTCCATTTGGGCTAGGTTGGACATGCCCGAAAGGACGGTAATGATGCCGTCGAGCGAGGCGGCAAAGCGGATGGCCCAGCTAGCGGCTGAGGCTTGTGGGTTGGCCTCGTGCAGGAGGCGCGCCACGTCGCGCGGCGGGTTGGCCAGACGTCCACCCTTGACGGGCTCCATGACCACGATGGAGCGGTCGTGCGCTCGGGCAACCTCATAGTTGGCGCGCGAGGTGATGGAGGAGTCCTCCCAGTCGGCATAGTTGATTTGCAGCTGGACGAACTCGGCCTCAGGGTGACGGGTGAGCAGCTTGTCGAGCAGCTCGGGACCGCCGTGGAACGAGAAGCCAACATGGCGCACCAGGCCATCACGCTTGAGCTGGCGCACGTAGTCCCAGAGGCCAAGCCGATCGTACTTCTTGTAGTTGCTCCCCATGAGCGAATGCAGCAGGTAGTAGTCGATGTAGCCGGCCCCGGTGCGCTTGAGCGAGGTCTGGAACTGGTTCTTGGCCACACTGGCGGTGGGGGCCGAAGGGGCATAGAGCTTGGTGGCCAGCGTGTAGCTCTCGCGTGGGTGGCGGTCCACGAGCGCCTTCTTGATGGCGGCCTCGGAGCCGGTATACACATGCGCTGTGTCGAAGTAGGTGAAGCCTGCTCCTAAGAAGCGATCGACCATCTGGGCGGTCTGCGCTACGTCGATGACAATGCCCTTCTTGGGCAGACGCATGAGGCCAAATCCCAGCTTGGGTGTCTCCTTGCCAAACCAGTCTGCCATGGCGTCCCCTCTCCCGAAGGCTGAAAGCGAGTGTGTGTCACGTGGCATTGTACGACATGGCGTTGCGAACACCGGAGGCGTGTCAAAAGATGGTACGCAAAACAATAGCGCACTCTATACTGATGTCAAAGTGGCTTACTGGCTGAGGGGAAGACACGATGACCAGCATACAAGGCATTGCGCCTGCGCCTATGCGGCTCTACCACGGGTCCGACGTGGCGATCGCGCATCCCGACGTGACCCGCAACACCGGCTTTGCCGACCTGGGACAAGGCTTCTACCTCACCGACGACCATGCTGCTGCGCAGGGCCGCGCACGCACGAGGGCTCGAAGAACGGGCGCTCCCCAGGGCGTGGTGTCGGTCTTTGAGCTGGATGAGGCGCAGCTGCCGTGGGCTGTCTGGGGCGCAGCGGCGCCAGAGCTGCCTGCCGGTACACACGACAGCCCCTTTGGCCTGCGCTTTGACGCGACACCTCAGGGCATCGCCGCCTGGGCCTCCTACATCGTCGCTTGTCGCAAGGGCAACGTGGCCGTGCCCGGGCTGGGAGAGCCCTCCGTCGTGCGCGCGTGGATCGCCACCGAGGAGGTCGAGATGCTCTATGCCGGCTTTGCGACGCCGGAGGATCTCGCCGAGCTGCTGGATCCCACGGCGCTTGTCGTCCAATACTGTCTGCGCGACCAGACTGTGCTCGATCGCATCCTCACCTTTGTGGAGTCGGAGCCCGTGAGCTAGGGCCGTACGTCAGTTGACCGCCTAGCAAAAACGGGCTCTCTTGCGATGACGTTCGCTGGTATTGGTCCGTCGTCATGCTTTGCGGATGGGGTGCCTCACGACGGTCTTCATCTTGGCGGGATTTGCCTTGCGCGGATCGGAGAGGTAGATCTCGTGGTGGCGTCGAACATCGGAGAAGTCCGGCTCGTATCCCTGCGAGGCGGCAAATTCGTGCATGGACGCGACCGTTTCGGGCTCGCTGTCATAGGGTCCAATGTGCATGCACTGCACGCAGAGGCCCTCGTCAAGCTCAATGAGCTGTACCGGGGAGAAGTCGAGCTTCTTCTTGGCTGTGGCCGCCTCGAGCGCCCAGTCAAAGTCTGCCGCACCCACAAACTCCGGCACACGGATGACCGATATCCAGTGGAATGAGGCTTTGTTGGTGTAGTCGACACCCGCAACCTCCGGCTGCCACCAGAAGCCCTCAAGGGGCGGGACCACGTACTGGTAGAAGCCGGGAATGGCGTGGCTGGTCTTGTAGCTCATCTTGAGGGTGTAGGCAACGCCATAGAGCAGCTCAAGCGCATGCTGGTAGGCCCCGCCTTCCTCGTTGGGGTCGCCGGCTCCCTCGACGGCAAGAAAGCGAAGGGGCGGCACCTCGACGAGCGAGGGCTTGGTCTTGGGCTGGTAGAGGTCGCGATATTCCTTCTTGAAATCGAACGGCACGATTGCCTCCTCTCCGGGGTCCTTGGCGCAACAAGCGCTGAGTCATAGAATAGAACAAATGTACGATTTATGCAATCCATGACTCACGCCCCTTTCAGGCGAACGGGTGGCGTGATTCCACATCGGAGGCGATAACCATACGGCCGGGTTATGGGAAGGAAGAAGTGACGGGCATTGGCAATCCCAACCTGATGGCTAGACAATTGGTTTAACACCATTAGAGAAAGGACATGCCATGCAGGACGCACAGCTCAATCTTACGCAGGAATGGGACAAGGTCTTTCCGCAGAGCGACCTCGTCGACCACCAGAAGGTGACCTTCCACAACCGCTATGGCATCACGCTTGCTGCCGATCTTTACAAGCCCAAGGGTGCCGAGGGCAAGCTGGCGGCCATCGCCGTGAGTGGGCCCTTTGGCGCGGTGAAGGAGCAGAGCTCGGGCCTCTATGCACAGACCATGGCCGAGCGTGGCTTTCTTACCATTGCCTTCGACCCGTCCTTCACCGGCGAGAGCGGTGGCGAGCCGCGTCGCATGGCCTCGCCCGACATCAACACCGAGGACTTCTGTGCGGCGGTTGACTACCTGAGCTGCCGCGACGACGTTGACCCCAATCGCATTGGCATCATCGGCATCTGTGGCTGGGGCGGCATGGCCATCAACGCCGCAGCGCTCGACCCGCGCATCAAGGCGACCGTTGCCTCCACCATGTATGACATGAGCCGCATCGCGCGCGAGGGCTACTACGGCGCCGCCGACAGCAAGGAGGCGCGCGACGAGCAGCGTGCCGCTTGGGCTGCGCAGCGCACGGCCGACTACGCCTCGGGCACCTACGTGCGTGCTGGTGGCGTAGTGGACCCGTTGCCCGACGATGCCCCGCAGTTTGTGAAGGACTACTGGGCCTACTACAAGACGCCGCGTGGCTACCACGAGCGCTCGGGCAACTCCAACGATGGCTGGAACGTGACGGGCACCATCTCGTTCGTCAATCAGCCCCTCCTCTCTATGGCGGGCGAGATCGATAACCCCGTGCTCATCATCCATGGTGAGAACGCCCACTCGCGCTACTTTGGCGAAGGTGCGTTTGAGCTGCTCCGCGGCGACAACAAGGAGCTCATGATTATTCCCGGCGCAAACCACTGCGACCTCTACGACGGTGGCGAGGGCGACTTTATCCCCTTCGACAAGCTGCAGGGCTTCTTTGAGGATAATCTGGCGTAACGTAGCCTTTCACTGAAATCACAGCAAGCAGCGGGCCCCGATGCTCGTGCGTTGGGGCCCGCTGCGTTTTCGCTTGGTTCGTGTGAGTGATTTGGTGCGATGAAAGGCTGCTGACTTGCCCGTGAAATGTGCGCCTGGGCTTTGATGTCGTCCCAAGCCCGCATGCGAGATTCCTCGTTCTTGTACCGAACGGCGCATTTTGCCGTCCGGTACAAGAACGAGGAATCTCGCATGCGGGCCATCCGTGCTGGGGGGGATGAGGCCGGACAGCAGACCCGACCCCGTGTCTGGTGCGGGTTGGACCGGTATGCCGCTTGCGGCTGTAATCATACACATTTACCGTTTAAAAACTGTCGCTGGTAGCGCGATGACCAGCATGGATAGTATGAAATCGATTACAGATATTTGGAGGTACGCACGTCGAAGGAGGGTCCTCATGGCCATGCTCATCAACCTGTTTCCCAAGCACAACTGGCGGCTGCGCCACCATCTTCAGGCACCGAGCGGCAACATCACCGATCCCAACGGCCTCTGTCAGTTCAACGGCGAGTATCACGTGTTCCATCAGTACGTGCCCCGTTGGCCCAAGATTGGTCACGGTTGGGGACATTGGGTGAGCAAGGACCTTCTTACCTGGCATTGGCTGGGTGGCGCCATCATGCCCAGCTGCGAGTACGACGAGGGCGGATCGTACTCTGGCTCCGCCGTGGAGCGCGACGGGGCGCTCTGGTGCTACTACACGGGCAACGTGCTCGAGCCCGGTGACTACGACTATGACTATGCGGGACGTCAGGCAAACGAGACCCTCACCATCACCCGCGACGGCCGCACCTTTGGCGAGAAGGTGCCCGTCCTGCGCAATCCTGACTACCCGGCCTACTGCTCCAACCATGTGCGCGATCCCAAGGTGTGGGAGCAGGACGGTTGCCTTCACATGATGCTCGGCGCCCGCACGCGCAGCGACCACGGTTGCGTGCTGCTCTATCGCTCGGACGACGGCGTGAGCTGGCAGCTGGAGGGCACCTGCACCTCGGCCTCGGGCAAGCCCTTTGGCTATATGTGGGAGTGCCCCAACGTGGCTGAGCTGGGCGGACGCGAGTATCTCTTTGTGTGCCCGCAGGGTGTGCCCAAGCAGGAGTACGCCTATCAGAACATTCATGTCTCCGGCTACTTCCCGCTGCCCGGTCGTGCCATTGACCTGTTGTCTGGTGACCAGGGCCTCATGGACGCGGAGGCTCCCTTTGGCTGTATCGACGAGACCACCTTTGTGGAGCTGGACTACGGCTTTGACTTCTATGCGCCGCAGCTCTTTACAGACAAGTCGGGTCGCACCATGCTCACCGCTTGGGTGGGCGTGCCCGACATTGAGCTGCAGTACGAGGTTCCCACGGAGGGCTGGGCTCATACCATCACCATGCTGCGCGAGGTGACGGTCAACAGCGCCGGCCGCGTGTGCCAGTGGCCCGTAGCCGAGATGGACGGCCTGCGTCTTGCTGAGGCGCCTTTTACGGCGGAGGCGGCGCACGGGGCCTCGGGTCTTATGGGCTCTTCTGACTACGACCTCTACACCATGGAAGGGGCCGTGGGTGCGCGCTTTGACGGCGTGGCCGATGTCACGATTGAGGACATTGAGGGTCCGGGGCGCCTGATGCTCAACGGCGATCTTGAACTGGTAGTGGACGATCGCGAGGCTGACCTGGTGTTTCTTGGGCAGGCGGGTCGCTTTAGGACGCTTCGGCGCATGCCTCTCTCCGCGCTCTCTGCAGGGCGTATCGAAAGCCTGCGCGTGATGGTGGACACCTCGGTGGTGGAAGTCTTCATTAACGGCGGCGAGGTGACGATGACCACGCGGTGGTTCCCGCTCGACATCGCGAACCTGGCGGTGACCTCCACCTTTGCGGGCGAGCATCACGGCTGGGCTCTGCGCGACTTTACATACGAGAACGTAGGGTAATGGTTGCCGCACTTGGGCGGAGAGGCTTACTCGGGACTGCGCACGAGTCTGCGCGGTCCATGCGTGTAGCTTATAACAACGAGAAGCAATGGGCATTTGTCCTGAGGTGACATGCGGTCTTATTATCGTAGACAGTCCAAAACACAAAGGAGGAATGGCCATGTTTGACGAGCGTCTTGGTGTTGAGTTGAGTGACTTCCCGGTGGGCGACGTGAACCCCGCATCGCAGTGGTTCTCCGGCGAGACCTATCTTTCCGTTCTCACCAACGAGCAGGTACCTGCCTTCAACGTGACCTTTGCGCCAGGGTGTCGCAACAACTGGCACATCCATCATGCGGTCGAGGGTGGCGGCCAGATGCTCATCTGCGTGTTTGGTCGCGGCTGGTACCAGGAGTGGGGCAAGCCCGCGCGCGAGCTGCATGCCGGCGACGTGGTCAACATTCCCGCAGGTGTGAAGCACTGGCACGGCGCTGCAGCCGACGGTTGGTTCCAGCACATCGGCCTCGAGATCGAGGGCAAGGACGCATGGAACGAGTGGCTCGAGCCCGTCTCCGACGAGGATTACGCCAAGCTCGGCTAGGGTTTTGCGCATATAGAGCGTGCGAGCCGGGAGCTCTCCTACAGGAGGCTCTCGGCTCTTTTTCTCTCGCGAAGCGGTGTGTCATGGGGGGTGTCCCTATAGTTTTGTCAAGGGGTCAGGGTGGAAGTTTTCAACAACAGGGCTGACGGCGGGCTCCTCGTAGGGCACCCGGTCGCGCATGATCGCGTAGATCACGCCGAGCCGCTTGCGGGCGACCGCCTTGAGCGCCTTGTTGTGCCTCATGCCCCTGCTCCGGCACTCGTCGTAGTACCTGCCGAAGCGGTTCCTCGTCCC
>CADCHF010000049.1 GCA_902801175.1 uncultured Coriobacteriaceae bacterium
CAAGCTCCGGCAAGGGCGTCAATCCCCGCATCATCGAGATCCTGAAGGAAGAAGGTGCCGGGACGGACTGCAGTTCCCTGGCGGAGCTGTTCCTTTCCGAGGGCACCATCAAGACCCACGTGCACAACATCATGGTCAAGACCGAGACCAAGAGCCGCAACGAGCTCAAGCAGGACTTCTGGGCCAGCTAAGACCTAACCAAACCCAGGCGATACGGCAAGGTGGCAGCCCCCAGCCGCTGCTCAAATGAAGCTTATTCCCGAGTGGTTTTATGTTATTACTATTTCTGTAAGCTACATATGAGGTAAGTGGCAAGAATCGCGCGATGTGCGAGTGCTAATTTGAGCCAGACGCTCCAACCGCTCGATTCGTCTCAAGCACTCATACAAAACCGCAGATAGAAGAGGTGCCAAATCTATCTGAATTAGGCGGAGTCCCTCTGCGAAAGAATTGCACTCGCACATCGCGCATTTCTTGCCACTTACCCTGGCCCTTGCTTTTCGATTTCGCCTATAGGAAGGATAGAGGCATGGCTATCTTTGTGCAGGGCCTCTCTGCACTCGCTCATTACCGAAGCGCAAGCGCGAAAACCGATGTCGAGCGCTGTCCTGCCAGTGTACGTCAGCTCTCTCACGCCACTTCCTCCTTTAGAGAGGCTATAGATCTGGGTATCTGGCGGCTCGGTATTGGTGAACCATCCCCAAAAAGACCCCTTGAAGTGCTGGTAAACAACCGCACCCAAAGAACTGGCTCCAAGGCAGTACGTCCAAGGGTGTGGCATAGCAAGGTCGTCTCGACCGCATTCCGGACCGTCTGTCGTGATGTATATGTAAGCTCCCCGGAGTTTGTCTTTCTCCAAATGGCTACGAGACTCGAACTCCCCGAGCTTGCGGCTCTTGGCATGGAGCTGTGCGGCACCTATCGTCGCAACGTCGCAGCCGCTCATCTCGACTCGGATGAGCCTGGCTTCATTACCTGCTACAACCAAAGACCTCTCACAACCGTCCGTAGGCTACGAGGATTCTGCACCTCAATGAAAGGCGCTCCAGGCGGAAGACGCGCGATCAAAGCTCTCGAATACGTGCTTCCCTATTCTGCCTCACCCATGGAAACAGCTCTCTACCTGCTTCTATGCCTTCCACGACGCCTTGGCGGATACGCGTTGCCCAATCCCGTCTTAAACCCTCCGATCACCTTAACGAAAGCGGGCAGGCGCCACACAATCCGTAACGGCGCAAAGCCAGACCTGTATTGGAAGAACGTTCGCCTAGACCTTGAATACAACAGCGATGAGTTCCATGACGAAAACCAGAGAGCTATTGACTCCATGAGGCGCAAGGCACTCGAACGCATGGGCGTTGAGGTAATAGAGCTAACAAAGCAAGAGCTGTTCTCAACGAAGCTCTTTCATGCAACTGTTCTTCGAGTTGCACGACGCCTCAAGAAGCGCGTGCGCTCCGAGGATGAAGGAGCCTTTTCCGCAAAACGTGCCATCCTGCGTTCGGTCCTACTCATCGATGATTCTGACAACACAAACCAAAGCTCAGGAGAAAGCGCGTCAGCTGAAGGAACGGATCGCGAAGTGTGGCCGGCCGACCCACCAACCGAAGACGTTTGGAATGATTACTATTTAGATGATGGCTGGGACTCGGTAAGTGTTGAGGTGGGTGCGCACGAAGACGCAACCCAGGATGAGTGCGATGACTTCACCGAGTGGGATGACTCGGCTTACGACCCTGATTCCGAGACATCGCATGTCTTTGGGCGAGTCTCGCGTTAGCTCGGTGCGCAGTAAGTGGCAAGAAATTCGCGATGTGTGAGCGTTGATTTGGGTCGAGTGCCCCAACTACCCAGCTCGTCGAAAATGCGATCACAAAAGCGCAGGTAGCAGGCTTGCCAAATTCTTTCGAATTGACCATCCAGCGGCTGTCACGGAGTTACACTCGCACATCACACATTTCTTGCCACTTACCCCGCACCGATCTTCACGGACACTGAAATCGGGAATCGGGCCTGGGCGTCAATGGCCAAAAACGGACCTGCTGGTCAATTGTCAATAAAAAGGCCTACGTGCCTTAGCATCGCTGCGGCACAACACACTGAGCATGCGTACGCAAAGGGGCCGATCGCGTTTGCGACCGACCCCTTTGCGTGCGTTATGTGGCTCGCACCCTTACTTGATCATCGCGTGGATGTCCTGCAGGGCGTTGACGCCGGAGCCGTCCTGGCTGCGCATCGTCTTGACGCCGAGCGCCGCCGCGCGGGCCGCGGCCATCGTGGTCATGTACGGGATATGCGCACGGATGGCCTCCTTGCGGATGTAGGAGCCATCGGTGTTGGAGGCGCCGTCGCCCTGGGGCGTGTTGACGATGATGTCTACCTGCCCGTTCTTGATGACGTCGGTGATGTTGGGACGACCCTCGCGCTGCTTGAAGACCACCGTTGCGGGAATGTCGTGCTCGGCAAGAGCCGCAGCGGTGCCGCGCGTGGCAATAATCTGGAAGCCTGCGTCCACAAAGGCCTGGCCAAGGTCTGCCAGCTCGTCCTTGTTCTTGTCGGCAATCGACATGAGCACGTTGCCGGCGTTGGCCAGCGGCATGCCCGTGGCCTCCTGCGACTTGACGAAGGCCTCGCCAAAGGTGGGCGCCAGGCCCAGGACCTCGCCGGTGGAGCGCATCTCGGGACCAAGGATGGGGTCCACCTCGGGGAACATCGAGAACGGCAGCACCGCTTCCTTCACGCCATAGAAGGCGTAGCTTGCCTCCTTGAGGTCGGCGACCGGGGACGGACGCCCGGTGAGCTCGCCGGTGATGGCGTCGGTCGCGATCTGCACCATCTGGATGCCGCACACCTTAGAGACCAGCGGCACCGTGCGGCTTGCGCGCGGGTTGGCCTCGATGCAGTAGACCACGCCGTTCTCGATGGCGTACTGGATGTTCATGAGGCCCACCACGTGCATGCGCTCGGCAATGCGACGCGTGTACTCCTTGATCGTGGCCAGGTTCTCGTCCGAGATGGTCACGCTCGGCAGCACGCAGGCGGAGTCGCCAGAGTGCACGCCTGCCAGCTCAACGTGCTCCATAACCGCAGGTACGTAGGCATGCGTGCCGTCGCAGATGGCGTCGGCCTCGCACTCCAGCGCGTGCTGCAGGTAACGGTCGATGAGGATGGGGCGGTCGGGCGTGACGCCAATGGCGGCGGCCATGTAGGCACGCATGTGGTTGTCGTCGAACACGACCTCCATGCCGCGGCCGCCCAGCACGTAGCTCGGACGCACCATCACGGGATAGCCAATCTCGTGCGCGGCGGCAAGGGCCTCGTCCACCGTCACGGCCATGGCGCTCTCGGGCATGGGAATCTCGAGCTTGTCCATCATGGCACGGAACTCGTCGCGGTCCTCGGCCAGGTCAATCACCTCGGGCGTGGTGCCCAGGATGCGGCAGCCGGCAGCCTTGAGCTCGCTGGCAATGTTGAGCGGGGTCTGACCGCCAAACTGCACGATCATGCCCAGCGGCTTCTCCTTCTGGTAGATGGAGAGCACGTCCTCGGTGGTCAGCGGCTCAAAGTAGAGCTTGTCCGAGGTGCGAGGTGTCGTAGTCGGTGGAAACGGTCTCGGGGTTGCAGTTGACGATGATCGTCTTAAAGCCCAGCTTGCGCAGGGCGATGGCCGCGTGAACCGAGCAGTAGTCAAACTCGATGCCCTGACCAATGCGGTTGGGGCCGCCGCCAAGAATCATGATCTTGTCGCCGGGCATGGGCTCGCTGGCATCCGCCGCGTTGTAGGTGCTGTAGTAGTAGGCGCTGTCGGGCGTGGACGACACGTGCACCTTGTCCCAGCCCTCAACAACGCCCAGCTCGGTGCGCTGCGCGCGAATGTCGGCCTCGGCCTGGCCGGTAAGCTGGGCCAGGTAGCGGTCGGCAAAGCCGTCGCGCTTGGCCTGCGTGAGCATCTCGGCAGGCAGCGCCTCGCCAGGGTGCGCCTCGACGTAGGCCAGAATCTCCTGCTCCTCGGCCACGAGCTCGGCCATCTCCTGGATGAACTCGGTCTTGATCGAGGTGATTGCGTGCAGCTGGTCAACCGTGGCGCCCTTGCGCAGCGCCTCGTACATCTCAAACTGGCGCTCGCTCGTGGGGGTCATCAGCATGTCAATGAGCTCGCCAAGGGTCTTGTCATTGAAGTCCTTGGCAAAGCCCAGGCCAAAGCGGCCCTGCTCCAGCGAGCGAATGGCCTTTTGGAAGGCCTCCTTGTAGGTCTTGCCAATGGACATGACCTCGCCCACGGCGCGCATCTGGGTGCCCAGCTTGTCCTCGATGCTCTTGAACTTCTCAAAGGCCCAGCGCGCGAACTTGACCACCACGTAGTCGCCGTCGGGATGGTACTGGTCGAGCGTGCCCCACTTGCCACAGGGAATCTCGTCCAGCGTAAGGCCGCTGGCGAGCATGGCGCTAATCAGGGCGATCGGGAAGCCCGTGGCCTTGGAGGCCAGCGCCGAAGAACGGCTGGTACGGGGGTTGATCTCAATAATGATGTCGCGGTCGCTAACGGGGTCGTGGGCCCACTGCACGTTGGTGCCGCCAATGACCTTGACCGCGTCAACAATGCGGTAGCTCTTCTCCTGCAGGCGGTCGATGGTCTCCTGCGCAATGGTCTGCATGGGAGCCACGCAGAAGGAGTCACCGGTGTGGATGCCCATGGGGTCGATGTTCTCGATGGTGCAGACGGTGATCATCTTGCCGTTGGCGTCGCGGACGACCTCAAACTCGAGCTCCTCCCAGCCGAGCACGGACTCCTCGACGAGCACCTCGTGCACGGGACTGGCCGCCAGGCCGCGCGCGACCACGCGACGCAGCTCCTCGATGTTGTACACCAGACCGCCGCCGGTGCCGCCCATGGTGTAGGCAGGGCGCAGCACGCAGGGATAGCCGAGCTCCTTGGCAATGTCGACGGCCTCCTCAACGGAGTAGGCCACCTTGCTGCGAGCCATCTCAATGCCAAGCTCGCCCATGAGCTCCTTGAAGGCCTCGCGGTCCTCGCCGCGCTCGATGGCGTCGACCTGCACGCCAATGACCTTGACGCCGTACTTGTCGAGCACGCCGGTCTTTGAAAGCTCGCTCGAGAGGTTGAGCGCCGACTGTCCGCCCAGGTTGGGCAGGATGGCGTCGGGACGCTCCTTGGCAATGATGGCCTCGAGGCGCTCGACGTTGAGGGGCTCAATGTAGGTGCGATCGGCAGTGCCCGGGTCGGTCATGATGGTCGCGGGGTTAGAGTTGACCAGCACAATCTCGTAGCCAAGGTTTCGCAGCGCCTTGCACGCCTGCGTGCCAGAGTAGTCAAACTCGCAAGCCTGGCCAATGATGATGGGGCCCGAGCCGATGATCAGGACTTTGTGTATGTCGGTGCGCTTGGGCATATGTGGCTCCTTTCGCCCTTACCAACAGATGCAGCGCAAAGGGGCCTTACGAAAAACCCTTGTCTATACTGACAGAAAGCGGCGGCGCGCACAGACGATTGCAACACTACTGCAATATATGCACTTAAGGTGTATGTTATTTCTATAAATGATATCTGTTTTGTATGTTACAAGAATGTTTTTGCATCTTTGCATAAGCGTCCTACGCTGGGTTTTCACCGCGCCACGCTCGGTCTTTGAACACCTCGTGATATGACATAACGGTAACTGGGCCACACGTCCAGTTCACATTGCAGAAGAAACCTCGGCCACGACAGAGCGACGTTATAAAATGTAGGCACGACATATCAGCCCCCGGTTAGCGGAGGTTCCCATTTTGCAGAGTTACACGCATCACAATCGCTGCTACCAACGCATCCTAAAGGTCCTGCTCTGCGGCTTGTTGCTTTGCCTTGCGCTGCATCCCCTGCAGGCCAAGGCCGCCACGTCGCAGGAGCTGCAGGCCCAGCTTGACGAGGCAAACAAGCAGCTTGACAGCATGATTGCCCAAACGCAGACCGCATCGGCCGAGCTCGAGGAGACGCAGAGCGCCCTCGAGGAGACACAGAGGCTCATTGACGACACCCTCCAAAAGCTGGAGAACGGGGCCATTGAGGTCGAGAGAAACCAGAGCGACCTGGCCGCCATCGTCTCGAGCGACTACAAGACCCACGGAACCCTAGGGCTCCTGAGCTTTATTCTTGGCGCAACGAGCTACGACGACTTTGTCTCGCGCATGTACTACGTCGAGCGCATCACGATCCAAAAGGACAAGGCGCTCAGCGATCTGCGCGCGTCCCAGGACGAGCTGACGGCAACCCGCGAGGACCTTGAGGCAAAGAGCTCCGAGCTCCTTGACCTGGCCGCGCAGCAAAAGAGCCAGGTCGACGACCTGCAGAGCAACGTTGCCGCACAGCAGGCCTACGTTAGCGGCCTTCCCGCCGAGATTCAGAGCGCCATTGAGGCCGAGCGCGCCGAGGAACTCGAGGCCGCAGAGAAGGAGGCCGAGGACCTCATTGCAAGCGCGAGCGACGAGGAGACCTCTGGCACAGAGACCGAAACCCCTCAGCAAGAAGAGACCCCTCAGGAGAACACCGAGGACAACACCGCCACCGAGACCCCAAGCGACTCCAACACCAACACCAGCTCCAACACGAACACCACCCCCAAGACCCCTGAGCCCACCGGCGGCTCTCTCGCCGATGTGGCCAACTACATTGGCCCCCAGGCATCTTGGTCCAACGACGCCGACTACATTGCCAGCCAGCAACGCCTCCTCAAGTCGGCCGGCAGCGCCACGTCGTGGGGTTGCGTCGTCGACAAGGGCACCGGCCGCTGCGTGGTCTTCCGCAACGACGGCGGCGTATGGAAGGCGGCCATGACCACCAACGTCATCACCAACTGGCATACCTTTACGGGCACCTTTAAGGTGGAGCTGCACGCACGCTGGCTCTGGCAGGACGGCTATGACATCAACGACTGGTGGGTGTGCTTCATCGCCGCCTGGAGCAGCAACAACCGCAATGGCCACCTGCGCTACGTTGAGGGCAAGGGCTACGACAACGGTCAGGGCTTCCATTACGGATACTCCACGGGCGGCTGCACGGTCATCTCCAACAAGTCGACCGCGCAATGGCTCTATGACCACGTGCCCGACGGCTCGCGCGTCATCGTGCACTAGGCGCGCGGCACCAACAAAACTCACCTGTCAGGGGTCTCGGGCAAGCTCGAGGCCCCTTTTTCAAGCCGCAAGCGCAGCTGGCGCGCCTTGCCGCCAGCGCCAGCGACAGCATCCGAACCATTATGGCCCGCTCGCATAGTCAAGAGTGCAGGCAAAGGCAGCCATTAGCTACCATGGAGAAGTTACCAAAGAGAGGTGCATCCATGAGCAGCAACCCAAGCGCCAACGCTCCTATAAGCATTGTCGACGCGACCTTCTTTGCGTTGCAGCAAAGCGGCAAAGAAATCCTGCAGAACCCGTCGCGTCTGCTGAGCTATCTCATAGACATGACAGCCGAGAGCAAAGCCCTTATGGTCCTCGAGCGCAACTGCGACAGCGACTTTCTCGAGCCGCTTGCAAACGAGGTGTGTGGCACGGAACCTCCCACGATGCAGGGCATCCGCCTTGCCGCATCACGCATGGAGGACATGCTGGTAAACGAGCGCGCCGTGGCACCCAAACCCGCCCACCAGGCGGTAGAGCAGCTCTGCCGCGGAGTCGTGCGCTACCTTGGCGAGCGCAGCGGAGGCGCCGCAAAGCCAGCGCAAGAATCGAAGGGTCCCACGCCGGCACCCGCGCCGGTGCCTGCTGCCACGCCAGCCGCCACCGCGCCAAAGCCGGCCCAGCCAACGCACCCCTTTACGGTCACGGTCACGCCGCCCACGCAAGCGCAGACTCCCGAGCCGCAGGTGACACAGACCGTCACGCTACCCGCCGTCTCCGCTCCGCCAACGCAAGGCGACTCGAGCCAAGGCACGCGCGGACCCTCCCCGCGTACGGGGACCCTCCCGGTAGAGGTCTCCGCCCCCTCGCAGGACAAACAGACCCCAGCAGCAACCCAAGACAGCACGCCCAAAACCGAGAAGGAGCAGATTACAGCCCCTGTTCAGCCTCCCAAAGACAAAAAGAGGCCGCTTGCCATCGTTGGTGCCATCGCGGCAATCATGGCAGTGGTAGCCATCGTGGCCTCGCTTAACCGCATTACCGTCTCGTTCGACGGCGCTGGCGCCACTGGCTCAACAGGCGCGGTCAAGACCTGGCGAAACTCCGAGGTCACGCTCCCCTCGTGCAAGTTTTCGCGCGCCGGTTACAGCTTTGCTGGTTGGGATCTCGATGGCACAACCTACCAACCCGGTGACACCATCACGCCCGACGGCCCCACCACCCTAAAGGCCATCTGGGCCGCCAAGGTCACCTTTAACGGAAACGGGGCCAGCAGCGGCAGCGTCGACGAGATACTGGCACTACCTGGCGACACCATCACGCTCCCCAACATCGACTTCAAGCGCACCGGCTATCACGCAACCGGTTGGAAGGACAACCGCAAACTCTATGCCGCTGGCGAAAAGGTCACCGTCAACGCCCCCATCACCTACAGCGTCGAATGGGGTCCCTGCGTGTCGTTTGACGGCAACGGCGCCGATAAAGGCAGCGTCAAGGACGTGCTCGCGGAGACCGGCGAGACCATCACGCTTCCCGACATAGCCTTTAAGCGCAGCGGGTATCGCGCCAACGGATGGATGGCTAACGGCAAGCTGCACAAGGCTGGCGACAAGGTGACCGTCGACGGGCCCGTTACCTACAGCGTCGATTGGGGCGCGCACATTTCGTTTGAGGGAAACGGCAAGACCAGCGGCAAGACCTCCGACCTCTACGGAGACAAGGACGACAACGTAACGATCCCCAAGTGCGGTTTCTCGTACCCCGACCACAAGTTTAAGGGCTGGGCCACTTCCAAGACCGGCAGCGCAAGGTATTCCCCCGGCGACACCTTCTCGAGCAGCTCGCCTACGACCCTCTATGCCGTGTGGGAGCTCGACTCCACCATCGTCGACAAGATTGCGGTCGAGCAGATCACGCAAACCGCCGACAATGGCGCTTGCTTCATCTTCCTGTTTGTGACCAACAACTCCAGCACCACGCTCGACATCACCGGCACAATCGACTTCAAGAGCTCGTCGGGCACCGAAATAGAAACCTCAACTAACACGGCCTATTCCGTAGCGCCTGGCCAGCGAACGCTCATCTACGACGCCTGCCAAGGAGCCGCGGGAGGCGACGGCGCAACCACCTACAGCATCTCGGCTGCCGAGCAATTGTCCTCTAGAGGCCCCCTCGGCTCGGGAATCGAGATCGAAGAACTGAGCGTCACCTCGAGCAACCTGGTGGTCAGGCTGCACAACAAAACAGGCAAGCGCGTCTATATCGGTGGGGTCAAATGCTATGGCACAGGCAGCTACGGCGCATGGTCTGTTGCGGGTCCGGCGGTCAACGAGGAAATCGAGCCGAACGGATCCGTTGAAGTGACCTTTGATTACACGTTTGAGAACCGTTCGCGCGAGTACTTTGTCAACGGCTACACCAAGCCGTGACGACGCACTAAAGGCGCGAAGATCACCAGAGCCGGCCGTCTGCCCAATTGGGACAGATGGCCGGCTTTTTGTACAGCGGTTCACCCATAGCGCACCTACTCCTGGCTCCGCTCACGCAGTAGGCAGTGCAGCTAGCGGCTGCGTTTAGCTACCATAGAGACATTCTCGACGAGAGGTGTGCCATGAGCGATAACGTCAACATTCCCGCAAGCATTGCCGATGCGACCCTGTTTGCGCTGCAGCAGGGCGGCAGGGAGGTCTTGCAGAGTCCTCAGCGTTTGCTGAGCTACCTCGTAGACATAGCGGCCGACAGCAACGCGCTTACCGTGCTTGAGCGCAACTGCGACCAAGAGTTCCTCGAGCCTCTTACAAACGTGATTTGTGGAGGCGAGCCTCCCACGATGCAGGGCATTAGGCTTGCGGCCTCGCGCATGGAAGACCTGCTGGTAAACGGCCGTGCCGTGGCGGCGCAGCCCGCCCACGAGGCAGTGGAGCAGCTCTGTCGAGGAGTCGTGCGCTACCTTGCCGAGCGCAGCGGGGCCGCCCCGCAGCCGGCGCAGGCGGCAACGGGGCCCATCCCGGCACCGGTGCCCGTGCAACAGCCGGCAGAGGCCGATCCGCAGGTTCAGCCGCAGGACGAGCCTCCCATCGTTCCCGCACCTCACGAGCCCGTCGTGCTTCCGGCTGTCTCCGATGCCCCAGATGCAGACGACCCTCGCGGGCCTTCGCGCACAGGGACCATGCCCGTAGAGGTCGTTGCCCCGTCACAGGACCAGCCGTCTGCAGGCGCAGCCGCAGACGGCACCTCCAAGCAGGACTCCGAGCAGGTCGTTGCCCCCATACAGCCGCCCAAGAAAAAGGACCACAAGAAGCTGCTTGCCATCCTCGGCGCCATAGCCGCGGTGGCCATCGTGGCCTACATCATGGTTTCGCTCAACCGCGTGACCGTCTCGTTTGATGGCGCTGGGGCAATGGGCTCGACGCACTCCATCAAGACCTGGCGCGACTCCGAAGTCTCGCTCCCCTCAAACGGCTACACCCGCACCGGCTACAGCTTTATGGGATGGGACCTCAACGGCACAACCTACCAGCCAGGCGACGCCTTCAAGCCCACCGGCTCCACCACGCTAAAGGCCATTTGGGCGGCAGAGGTCAGCTTTGACGACAACGGGGCCGACAGCGGCAGTGTCGACGACGTGCTGGCACTGCCCGGCGACACCATCACGCTTCCCAAACTGGACTACAAGCGCGACGGGTATCGCGCAAACGGCTGGGAGGCCAACGGTGAGCTGTATGCCGCCGGCGACAAGGTGACGGTCAACGGTCCCATCACCTACAGCGCCAGCTGGGGCGCCCGCGTGTCGTTTGACGGCAATGGCGCCAGCAGCGGCAAGACCTCGGACCTCTACGGAGACCAAAAGGGCAGCGTTGCCATCCCCAAGTGCGGGTTCTCTTACCCCGAGCACGTGTTTAAGGGCTGGGCCACCTCCTCAAGCGGGAGCGCGAGGTACTCCCCTGGCGACAGCCTTTCGAGCAGCGAGCCTACGACCCTCTATGCCGTGTGGGAGCTAAATCCCAAGATCATGGACAAGGTGGAGCTTAACCCCGTGGGCGTCGACTGGGACAGCGGCGCGCACACCACCATGATTCTGGCGACCAACAACTCAAAGATTCCTCTCACGCTGTCGGCGACCTTCAAGTTCTTGGATGCCTCGGGCAACGAGCTATCCAGCGCCTCCGACAGGAAGATGTACGTGGCGCCGGGCGAGACGACCTCCCTTGACCAGTACTGCGAGCAGAGCGGCTTCTCTAGCTGCGACTATAAGGTCACGGCGACTGAGGTCACAACGGGAAGCGGCCCACTCCACGGCAACGTGAGCCTTAAGGAGGAGAGCGTGGAGGCAGGCAAGATCGTGCTGCGCCTTACCAACAACGCAAGCGAGCCTGCCTACATCAAGAGCCTGACCTACTACGGCAAGGGCTACAACGGCGGCGAGGCCATGTACTACGAGTATCCGCGTGAGTCCATTGCGCCGGGCGATCACCTCGACATAACGATTGAGTCGACCATCTCCGCCGACAGCGCCCGTTGGAACGAGTACCACACCCGCAACTACTACCTGGACGGTTATCTGGAGTAGCGCGCAGCCCACAATTTGCTACCGGTTGCCAGCCTGCCCTGCGAAAATCCACCCGCAGGGCAGGCTTCTTTTACCGCGAGGCCAATCCGCTTTGGATGAGCCGACAGCAACACGACTCGACCTCAGACCGGACATTGGGGACGGGCCCCACATGCGAAAGACAACACCCCACCCGTCACCCCATCCGCAGCAAAAAGGGCCCCGGACGAATCCGGGGCCCTTGGCGTTAAGCCTTACCTAGCGGCGCTAGAAACCTACGCTTACACCTCAGCGTAAAGCTCCTGCAGCTTGACCAGGTGCTCGTAGCGATCCATGGCCGCAGCCTCGTTGCGAGCGAACAGCTCCTCGGCGCGCTCGGGGAACTCGCGGGTCAGACGGTTGTAGCGAGCCTCGTTCTTGAGGAACTCCTGGTAACCGCCAGCCGGAGCCTTGCTGGTGAGCGTGAACTTCTTGCCCTTGGGGGCAGCCGGGTTGAAGGAGAAGAGGTTCCAGTAACCGCACTCGACGGCCTTCTTCATCTCCTCCTGGCAGTGGGTCATGCCGCCCTTGATGGCGTGCATCTCGCAGGGGCTGTAGCCGATGATCAGGGACGGGCCGTCGTAGGCCTCGGCCTCCTGGATGGCCTTGAGGGTCTGAGCGGGGTTGGCGCCCATGGCGACCTGCGCCACGTAGACGTAACCGTAGCTCATAGCGATCTCGGCGAGGCTCTTCTTCTTGATCTCCTTGCCTGCGGCGGCAAACTGGGCAACCTGGCCGATGTTGGAAGCCTTGGAAGCCTGGCCACCGGTGTTGGAGTACACCTCGGTGTCAAAGACGAAGACGTTGACGTTGTTGCCAGAGGCGAGGACGTGGTCCAGGCCACCGAAGCCGATGTCGTAGGCCCAGCCGTCGCCGCCGAAGATCCAGAAGGACTTCTTGGTGAGGTACGCCTTGTCGGCCAGGATTGCCTTGGCCTCGTCGCAGCCGCACTCCTCGAGGGCAGCGATCAGGGCAGCAGCGGTGGTCTTGCTGGCCTCGGTGTCGTTCTTGGCCTCGAGCCAGGCAGCAGCAGCCTCCTTGACGGCGGCAGGAGCCTCGTCCTTGGCGGCCAGAGCCTTGACCTGCGCGGCAACCTTGTCCTGGACGGCCTTGTAGCCAAGGTAGAGACCCAGGCCGTGCTCGGCGTTGTCCTCGAACAGGGAGTTGTTCCACGCGGGACCATGGCCCTCGGCGTTGGTGGTGTAGGGGCTGGTGGCAGCCGGGTTGCCCCAGATGGAGGAGCAGCCGGTGGCGTTGGAGATGAACATGCGGTCGCCGGCGACCTGGGTCACGAGGCGAGCGTATGCGGTCTCGGCGCAGCCTGCGCAGGAGCCGGAGAACTCAAGCAGCGGCTTCTTGAACTGGATGCCCTTGAGGTTGTTGGCAACGACGCCTTCCTTCTCGGTGACGTTGGCGACGCAGTAGTCGAAGGCAGCCTGCTGAGCAAGCTCCTCCTCCTGGCCAACCATGGTGAGGGCGCCCTTGGGGCAGACGCCGGCGCAGACGCCGCAGCCCATGCAGTCGAGCGGGCTGATGGCGAGGGTGTACTTCATGTCGGGGAACTTCTTGGCGGGGGTCAGCGGGATGAGCTTGGTGACCTCGGGTGCGGCAGCGGCCTCGTCGGCGTCGAGCGCGAACGGACGGATGGCGGCATGCGGGCAGACGTTGGCGCAGTTGTTGCACTGGATGCACTTGGTCTCGTCCCACTTGGGCACGAACACGGCAACGCCGCGCTTCTCGTAGGCGGAGGCGCCGAGCTCAAACTGGCCGTCAGCGATGTCCTTGAAGTCGGAAACCTTGAGGCTGTAGCCGTCCATCATGTCGATGGGGTGCAGAAGCTGCTTAACCTGCTTGACGATGGCCTCCTTGCCCTCGAGGGTAAGGACGCTGGGCTCGTCGGTAGCGGTCTTCCAGCTCTCGGGGATCTCGATCTCCTTGAAGGCGGTGGCGCCGGCGTCGATGGCCTTCCAGTTGGCCTCGACGATGGCCTGGCCCTTCTTAGCGTAGGAGTGCTCAGCGGCGTCCTTCATGTACTGGATGGCGTCCTCTGCGGGGAGCACGTTGGCCAGTGCGAAGAAGGCGGACTGCAGGATGGTGTTGGTGCGCTTGCCCATGCCGACCTCGATGGCCAGGTCAATGGCGTTGATGAGGTAGACGTGGATGTCGTTGTTGGCGATGTAGCGCTTGGCCTCGGCGTTGAGGTGCTTGTCGAGCTCCTCAAGATCCCACTGGCAGTTGATCAGGAAGGTGCCGCCAGGCTTGACGTCGCGGACCATCTTGAAGCCCTTGACGATGTAGCTGGGGTTGTGGCAAGCCACAAAGTCAGCCTTGGTCACATAGTAGGGCGAGCGGATGGGGCTGTCGCCAAAGCGCAGATGCGAAACGGTGACGCCGCCGGTCTTCTTGGAGTCGTACTGGAAGTACGCCTGGATGTACTTGTCGGTGTGGTCGCCGATGATCTTGATGGAGTTCTTGTTGGCGCCCACGGTACCGTCGCCGCCGATGCCCCAGAACTTGCACTCGATGGTGGAGGGGTCTGCGGTGTTGGGCACGTCGTCCTTCTCCTCGAGGGAGAGGTTGGTGACGTCGTCCACGATGCCGATGGTGAACTCGCGCTTGGGGTTGCTCTTCTTGAGCTCGTCGTACACGGCGAAGGCGCTCGCAGGAGGCGTGTCCTTGGAGCCGAGGCCATAACGGCCGCCGATGACCTTGATGCCGGTGATGCCAGCCTCGAACAGCGAGGTGACGACATCCTGGTAGAGGGGCTCGCCAATGGAGCCGGGCTCCTTGGTGCGGTCAAGAACGGCGATGCTCTCGACCCTCTTGGGCAGAGCGGCAATGAAGTGCTCCACGGACCACGGACGATACAGGCGCACCTTGACCAGGCCGACCTTCTCGCCATGAGCGTTGAGGTAGTCCACGACCTCCTCGAGGGTGTCGCAGAAGGAGCCCATGCAGATGACGACGCGGGTTGCGTCGGGATCGCCGTAGTAGTCGAACAGGTGATAGCTGGTGCCGAGCTTCTCGTTCACCTTGTTCATGTAGTCCTCGACGACTGCCGGCAGCGCGTTGTAGGCCTCGTTGCAGGCCTCGCGATGCTGGAAGAAGATGTCGTCGTTCTCGTGGGAGCCGCGAGCGTGCGGATGCTCGGGGTTGAGGGCGTGGTCACGGAACGCCTGGACGGCGTCCATGTCGCAAAGCTCCTTGAGGTCCTCGTAGTCCCAAAGGGCGACCTTCTGGATCTCGTGGGAGGTACGGAAGCCGTCAAAGAAGTTGATGAACGGCACGCGGCCCTTGATGGCGGACAGATGGGCGACGGCGGAGAGGTCCATGACCTCCTGGACGCTGCCCTCGGCGAGCATGGCAAAGCCGGTCTGGCGGCAAGCCATGACGTCGGAGTGATCGCCAAAGATGTTCAGGGCGTGCGAAGCCACGGTACGGGCGGACACGTGGAACACCGTCGGCAGACCCTCGCCTGCGATCTTGTACATGTTGGGGATCATGAGCAGCAGGCCCTGCGAAGCGGTGTAGGTGGTGGTGATAGCACCGGCACCGAGCGAGCCGTGGACGGCGCCAGCGGCACCGGCCTCAGACTCCATCTCGACAACCTTGACAGGCGTGCCAAAGATGTTCTTCTGGCCCTGGGCTGCCCACTGGTCGACGTAGTCGGCCATGGGGCTGGACGGGGTGATGGGGTAAATGCCCGCCACCTCGGTAAACGCATACGACACGTACGCCGCGGCGTTGTTACCGTCCATGGACTTGAATTTTCTCGCCATATCCTCTCCTTATCGATACATCCGGGTGGTGAGCCCGGTACTTCCCCCTGCTATCGCAGGGGCGGTCCCTCTCCTTACCGCCCCAGCCAAGACACGCGCAATGCGCATGAATGGCTACCTATAGTGATAGCGCAAATACACTTCATTATCACTCAGATATGAATCATCGGCACGAAAAATAGGTAGTTAAAATACCTTTTTATTAGTAGGATTTCGCTCGATATGCAGCTATTGAGTAACAGATGCGCTGCTCAGCGCGTTTCGCTCAGTAGACGCTGATATCCCTGGGCCATGCGTTGCCCGTGAGGGCCAAAGGCATTGCTCGCGGGCACCACTCCGTGCTCGTCCGACACCAGAAAGACCTCGCTGTAGGTGATGGTTTGCGCGAGGACGGCCTCGGCAAGGCCGGGGTACCTGCGCATGGGGATCCCAAGCGTCTGGGCGAGCTGCTGCACGAGCGAGTTGGCGCCGCTCTGGACGCCGTCGTCCCCAAGGTCCCAAAGCAGCAGGTCGTCGCTGGCGACCCAAAGGGCCTCAGGCGCGACGCTTGTGGACTTTGCCTCCTCGAGCGCGCGCTCGGCGCGGCGTGCGAGGCCCGATGCGGTCTCGTCGAGCAGCGGCACGTAGGGACCGCAGGTCATGGCGGCCCTCCCCCGCTCGTCAACAATGAGCATGAGCACGCCGTTGGGGTTTTCTGCCGTGCCTTGCTCGAGGGTCCACTCTATGTGCTGCTTGGCCCAGGCAACGAGCTCCTTGCTCACGCGGCTGCCGTTGACGGTGCGCGCAAGCAGGGCCCGCATGTGACGGTTTTGCAGCGGCAGATGACGCTTGGAGAGCCGCCATCTGCAAACGAGCGCAGGCGTGCCAAGCTCAAAGCCGTCCATGTCCGATACCTTTTCGCGCCTCATAGATACCTCCCTCACCGCACGGAGTGACTACCTTACCCCTTTTACCCCCAAAGGGTGACGGACACGAACAGGACCGGTCCGCGAGGCGTGCGAGGGAACTGGCCCACGCTCGGCAAAACGCTCTCCCCTCTTTCCGAAGGGTGTGTCACGGGGACGTGAAATTTGACACACTTAATCATCCCGTCAGAATAGCTAGACCCTCGAGAGCGTCCAACGTCAGGTCAGACGAGTTTTCAAGTGTGTCAAATTATACGTCCCCATGACACATCCACTCCCAGGTGTCGGTTTTCGAGCAGCACCCCCTCCCCAAAGCAAGGAGCCGCAGCCCAAGGCCACGGCTCCAAGCAACACTTCAGATGCCCGCGTTCTTACAGGTGGATGCGGGTGCCAGAGAGACCGGCAATTGCCTCGGCGGCCTTCTCAAGGCTACCGATGATGCAGGTACGGCCGGGACGGCTCTCAACAAACTTGATGGCGGCACGGACCTTGGGCTCCATGGAACCCTTGCCAAACTGGCCGGAGTCTGCGTACTCGCGAGCCTGCTCGGCGGTGATGTCGGTGAGATCCTCCTGGTTGGGCTTACCCCAGTTGATGGCCACGTGGTCAACGGCGGTCAAAAGCACCAGCATGTCAGCCGAGCAGTCCTCGGCCAAGAGCTCGCCAGCCATGTCCTTGTCAATAACAGCCGCAACGCCCTTGTAGGTGCCCTTGTCGCTGTAGTCGCGCACGACCGGCACGCCGCCGCCACCGCAGGCGATGACGATGAATTCGTTGTCGAGCAGGTTGAGGATCGAGGGAGCCTCAACGATCTTCTTGGGGTCGGGCGAGGCAACAACGCGACGGAAGCCGCGGCCAGAGTCCTCAACGATGGTCCAGCCGGGGTTCTCGGCCTGAGCGACCTCGGCCTGCTCGCGGCTCATGAACGGGCCAATGGGCTTGGTGGGGTTCTCAAAGCTCGGGTCGTCGGGGTCGACCTCAATCTGGGTCACGACGGTAGCAACGTGCCAGCGCTTGTAGGCCTTGTGCATGGCAACGCCAATGGCCTGCTGCAGGTGATAGCCAATGTAGCCCTGGCTCATGGCGCCGCACTCGGGCAGGTCCATGGAAGGGATCTTGGGGTTGGACTCGTGAGCGGCTGCAAAGGCGTTCTGAATCATGCCGACCTGCGGGCCGTTGCCGTGCGTGATGATGATCTCGTTGCCCATCTCAATGACCTTGAGCAACGTGGGGGCCGCCTCGCGGACGCGCTTGATCTGCTCGGCAGGGGTGTCACCAAGGGCGTTTCCGCCAAGAGCGATAACAACACGGTCGGGGGACTCATACCTGGGCATTGCGGTTCTCCATTCTCGATGTGCGCGGTTGGTTGTCTGCGGTGCGTTGTCAATAAAATCGTAGGCTGCAAAATCGGCAAGTTTTTTTTGACCTGCCGCGGGCGGTCATTATTCCGATTTCAGCGGTGGTTTATATTAGTTGACCCAATAAACCCGTATCGATTAGGCATCTTTATGCAATTGTTTGAATGATGTCCGTTGCCAAGCCCACAGCTTTTTCTCACCTTTGGGCCGCAAAAGCCATACCATGGCACCTATGAGCACACCCGCTAACAGCCCTCGCTCGCCCGAGCGCCCCCGCGTGGTTGGCCGCTTTGCGCCAACCCCCTCTGGCCGCATGCACCTTGGCAACGCCTTCTCTGCGCTGATGGCCTGGCTGGGCGCGCGCTCTGCGGGTGGCAGCATGGTCATGCGCGTTGAGGACCTTGACCCGCGCGCGCAGAGCCGCGAGCGCGCCGACCTTCTCATGCGCGACCTCGCCTGGCTGGGACTCAACTGGGACGAGGGGCCCTTCTACCAGAGCGAGCGCACCGAGGTCTACGAGCAGGTACTTGCCAGGCTTGAAGGTGCCGGGCTCACCTATCCCTGCTTTTGCACGCGATCGCAGCTGCACGCGGCAAGCGCGCCGCACGCGTCTGACGGGACCTACGTGTATCAGGGGACCTGCCGTAACCTGAGCGCGAGCGAGGTGGCCGAGCGCATGCTTGCGCGCCAGCCGGCCACGCGGCTGCGCGTTCCCAGTGCTGGCGACCCACGGGGGACCATTGAGGTGCACGACCTTGTCTATGGCGTACATGTGGAGACGCTTGCACGCGACTGCGGTGACTTTCTCGTGCGACGCAGCGACGGCGTGTTTGCCTATCAGCTTGCCGTGAGCGTGGACGACGCGCTTATGGGAGTGAACCAGGTGGTGCGCGGTCGGGACCTTTTGGGCAGCGCGGCGCGACAGACCTATCTGCTGGGCCTTTTGGGCTTTGATGCGCCAGCATATGCGCACGTACCGCTCTTGGTCGCCCCTGACGGCAGGCGCCTGTCAAAGCGTGAGCGCGACCTTGACCTTGGGGCCCTGCGCGAGGAAGGCGTTCGTCCCGAGCGCATTGTGGGCAGGCTTGCGGCGGCGGTGGGTCTTGTGGACGCAGGCACCGATATCTCGCCCATCGAACTGCTCAGCGAGTTCTCTTGGGAGACCATTTCTCGTCACAATTCCGACATTGTGGTGGGCGATGAATTTCTTCTTTGAGATTGTGTTGTGACTTTGCCCCAACTTGGGGTATTATTCCTTAGCACGACATATTGGAGAGCTGACCGAGAGGCCGAAGGTGCTCGCCTGCTAAGCGAGTATAGGAGTGATCCTATCTGGGGTTCGAATCCCCAGCTCTCCGCCATTTAATATCCGAGCCCCCAGCAAGGGGCTCTTTTTTTGTCTGAAAATCCCCCATGGATTCGAACCGCAAGGTCTTGGCAGGCCAGTGGCCTGCCAAGGGGGCCTGCCAAGGGCTGAGCGCAGCGAAGCCCACGAGCGTTGCCAAAGGCAACGCGGGAATCCCCAGCTCTCCGCCATTTAACATCCGAGCCCCCACCAAGGGGCTCTTTTTTGTGCGCAGCTCTTCCATAGGGCGTGTCAAGGGGACGTACACTTTGACACACTCGGAAACTCATCCATCCTGACGTCGGCCGCCCTCGAAGGACCATCTGTCATTGCGGCTCGGGGGGTGCGGACGAAAAGTTGGACCGACCTGGTCCGGTTAGGAGTCCGCATGGGCACGCGTGAGGAAGTTGTCGGGCTGTACGCCTCGGGATACACTTG
>CADCHF010000050.1 GCA_902801175.1 uncultured Coriobacteriaceae bacterium
CCTGATGCACGATGGTGGTGGCGACCGTTGGCAGACGGTCGAGGCCGTAAAGCGCGCCGTTCCCGAGCTCGTTGCACAGGGCTATCGCCTTGTGACCATTGACGAGCTGCTCGAGGCCTATCCGCCCTCGACTTCGGCAAACGCAGACACCGCCAGCGTGGTCGGATAACGTAAGCACCTCGCACAAGTCGTCAAAAGCCCAGGCGCCCCACATGGGGCGCCTTTTTTTTGCAGACATCGGGCTACGCCGCACACTAGGCAAGTTAGCGCTTGCGCCGCCCTGTCGTTTCATGCCTCACGCATTAGGGTACGATTAGTTTGTATGCAACATTTACGGAAGGGAGTCAGGATGAACGAGACCATCCAAGTCCTTAAGAACCGCCGCTCGATTAGGACCTTCAACGACAAGCCGGTCCCCAAAGAGCTCGTTGAGCAGATTGTTGACGCAGGCATTTGGGCCGCAAGCGGTGCTGGTAGGCAAGTTCCCATTGTTGTCGCCATCACAAACCCCGAGCTTCGTGACCGCCTCTCGGCCATGAACGCCAAGATCATGGGCAAGGAGGGCTTTGACCCCTTCTATGGCGGCAAGACCGTCCTGGTCGTGTTGGCCGAGCGCTCCTTCCCCACCCAGAGGCCCTTGGCGTTGGCTCCATCTGGATCCACCGTGCCAAGGAGGAGTTTGACTCCGATGAGGGGAAGGCAATTCTCGCCGAACTGGGCATTGAGGGCGACTTTGAGGGAATTGGCCATTGCGTGCTTGGCTACTCCGACTCCCCCGCTCCCAAGGGCGCCCCGCGCAAGGAAGGCCGCGTCTTCTGGGCTGAGTAAGCAAACAGAGGGCATGGGGCTGTTGGCCATACAGTAGTCCGCAAGATATTGGGGACGGCTGCCACATGAACGTCGCGTGGCAGCCGTCCCTTTGCTTTGCCTATGTTTGTTCAAGAGACCCGCGCGAGCCCCATTACAAGCCGAGCGAAAGCTGCGAGCACGGCTTGAGCAGGCTACGCTGCACGGAGAAGCTCACCTCGTCGCCGTCCTCCAAGTGGCCCAAAAGCAGCGGGCTCATGGGGTCGTGGTTGGTACGGTAGTTCTCAAGCGCCTTTTTGTGGTCACGATTTGCATAGCAGTATCGGCAACCGTTTGGGCAGCTGTCATAGGCCCCAATGTCGCGACTCTCAAAGCAGCCACACCCAGCTCGCTGGCCCTTGTGTTTGAGATCCCTAAACTCGATTCCGTTTGCCGCGCCAAGCATGGACAGCGTGGTGCATCCGCTGGCCCTTATGCCGTACTGCGGCCAAAGACCGTTGTTTCCGCAGGTTTGGATGGGTATGCCATGGTCCGCGGCAATCGCGCCCAGGCCACGTGCCAAAGCGTCCCGGTCGTCATCTGTGATTGGCAGCAGCTCGGGAAAGTTGTGGTCGAGCTTTTTGTATAGCTCCACAAACGAGAAGATGCAGCGATCGACATGGCCCGCGAGGCGACCACAGAGGTAGTCAAAGATCTCAAGATGACGCTCAATCGTGTAGCTGCCCATAAGCAGCACGGGGTCGTAGCGCCAACATATTCGCCTTGACCCAACGATGCGTTCAAGGTCGTAGAGTATCTGCACCGAGTCGTCGATGCTTGGCACAAGCGGTTCAATGTCACGCCCATACGCCGTGATCGTGTAATGGAAGTGCGTGTTGAAGCGATCGACAATCATCCGCAGTCCAGGCAGGAGCGGCGCGTAGTTCTTGCTACAAAACTCAACGCAGTCAACAACCGCGGGGTCCAGCTCGTAGCGCGTCACCTTGTGCGGAAAGAGCGGGTTTCGCACAAAGACGAAGCCTTCCTCAAAGCGTCTGAGCAACCAGGGTGCATACCATTGGGCTGTATCGGTGCGCGCACCTGTGTTGATGATCATGTCCCCTCCTTCGTGCGAAGTATTGCACAGGTAAAATACGAACACAAGTACGCTTTTAGAAGAGATAAATTATTAGAGGAAGCTGCCGTCACCTTGGGACAACAAGCGAGTGCAAACCGTATAGACTAATGTGAGCAGCAATTGCAAACCGCAAGCAAGGAGGCACTTCATGCAGTACGAGATCCGCGGCGGTAACTTTCCCGTTGTCATTTGCACCCTGGCGGCCGGTGAGAAGATGATCACCGAGAAGGGTTCCATGACCTGGATGACCCCCAACATGCAGATGGAGACCCAGGGCGGCGGCCTTGGCAAGATGTTCTCCAAGGCGTTCAGCGGCGAGAGCATGTTCCAGAACATCTACACCGCACAGGGCGGTCCTGGCATGATCACCTTTGGCTCAAGCTTCCCGGGCAAGGTCGTTCCCATTGAGGTCGGCCCTGGGAAGGAGTGGATCCTCCAGAAGAGCGCCTTCCTGGCTTCTGAGGCATCCGTCAACCTCGACATCTTCTTCAACAAGAAGCTTGGCGCCGGTCTGTTTGGTGGCGAGGGCTTTATCATGCAGCGCCTCTCCGGTCGTGGCGTTGCCTTTGCCGAGATTGACGGCGAGCTCATTGAGTACCAGCTTGCAGCTGGGCAGCAGCTCATTGTGGACACCGGTTACGTTGCCGGCTTTGAGAGCAGCGTCTCCATTGACATCCAGCAGGTCAAGGGCATGAAGAACAAGCTCCTTGGTGGCGAGGGCTTCTTCAACACCGTGCTCACTGGCCCTGGTCGCATCTGGCTGCAGACCATGCCCATCGTCGGCGTTGCCAGCGCCATTCAGCCCTTCATCGTTACCGCCAGCTAAGAGCATCTCTATACGATTTCTCAGCGGCCCAGCGCGTCTTGCGCCGGGCCGCCTTTTGTTGGCTTGCCAACGTGGCACAATGTACGGGTATGACTTAAACGAGAGGATGAGCCATGGCCCAGCGTGCGAGCGCCCCACAAGACAGAGCAACGGTAAGGCGAACGCTCCACTGGTTTTGGTGGGTCACTCGCAAGAAGCCCTTTGCCGCCTTTATGGCGGTGTTCACGAGCGTGACCTACACGGCGCTGCTCAACTACGCCAACACCTACGTGATGGGCCGTATCGTGGACCGCGTCTCGGCCGAGCCAGTGCCAGCGGCGCAGGTATGGGAGGTGTTTGCACCGTACGTCATTGCGCTTTTGGTGGTCAATGCCGTGGGTCAGACCTGCTCAAAGCTGCAGGACTGGAGCGTGATGCAGCTTGAGATGAACGGCAACTACCATTTGGCGCGCCTGTGCTTTGACACGCTCTCCAACCAGAGCATGACCTTTCACACGAGCCGCTTTGGCGGAAGTCTTGTGAGCCAAACGAGCCGCTTTATGAGCGGATACGTGGGACTGGTAGACGTGGTCACCTACTCGCTCATTCCCACGGTGGCAAGCATCGTGTGCACCATCGTGCTCTTGTGGCCGGCAAGCCCGCTCTTCGTGTGCATCCTCTTTGTGATGCTCACCGTGTACGTAGTGGTCGCCTACACCATGTACCAGCGGATTCTCCCTCTCTCGGCTGCCACGAGTGCGGCACAGAGCAAGCTCTCGGGTGTGCTCTCCGACGCCGTGACCAACATCCTGGCCGTCAAGACCTGCGGTCGCGAGGACTTTGAGCGCGAGCTCTTTGACGCTGCCGACCGTGAGGCCATGGCCGCAGAGCGCGTGAGCATGAACGCCATGATGCGTCGCGGCGCCATGACCAGCACCCTCATCACCTTCATCATGTTTGTGACCAGCATCTTTGTGGTGGGCGGCAACGCGTGGTACGGCATCAGTGCGGGCACGCTGGTCATGATGTTCACCTACACCTACAATGTGTTTAAAGGCCTATATCGCAATCCTGCCCAATCCACCAATTCGTTCGTTTGCGCAGGTTAAAGGCCTAGTTGAGCCTCTCGCAGAGTTCATAACGCTAACCTAAATCACAGACCCTTGGTGGACTGCTTGGTGGACTGTAGGGATTGAGATCCCAATAGTCCACCTGGGAGAGGACTGCGATGAAGTACTCAGCCGGCTCGATACGCCACATCAGAGACGACATATGGCAAGCCAGGTTCACGTACTACGAGGACCCAGACGACCATACCACGAAAAAGCAGACGGCGCGCAACTTCCGCGCCAGTTCCGAACGTGAGGCCCAGCAGGAGAAGGCGCGCATCCACGACCAGCTAGAGCGCGAAGCCGAGTTCGCCGCGTTCTTTCCCTCAGAGGTGTCCAGCCCGACAACGCTGGAGGACTACTTGATGGATCACATCGACCGCCAGGAGGGCAACGGGTCAATTGAGTTCTCCACCGCAGGAAACTACCGCTCGCTCTCGAAACGATTGGTCAGGTACCTCGGCGACATCCCGCTGAAGAAGATCACGACGGCCAAAGTCGCCAAAGCCGAAAGGGAGATGCTCGAGAACGGCCTCTCTCGATGCGTCATCTCCGACACCCATGGGCACCTCAGGCGAGAGCTCCATCGTGCCGTGGACGAGGGCATCATCACCGTGAACCCCATCTCACGCATGCGCCCGCCCAAAGTCGAGAAGAAGGACAAGAATTCCCTCGACGCCGAGACGCGCAAGAGAGTCATGGGAATCATCGACGACATGGTTGAGTCGCGACTCACCCTGGCCATCAGGATGGGCTTGTGCGAGGGGCTGCGCAACTCCGAGGTCTGCGGCCTCAAGTGGGAAGATCTCGATTTTGAGTCTGGAGTATTGAAGGTTCGCCACGCCGTGGTCTCCTCCAATGGAAAGGTGCAAGAGAAGATCACCAAGACGCCGGCAAGCAGACGAGACATACCCCTTGACCCAGAGCTCGCTCGGAGGCTGAAACGCTGGGCAAGCCGCATATACGACAACGAGCCGCAGCAGTTGCGCGGCGTCTACGTACTTGGAACCGAGGACGGCCATTTCTATCAGCCCAGCACGCTTAGGTGGCAGTTCAATTCCTTCGTCGAGACGAACGAGATCATAGGGACGACGGGAAAGCCACCGACCTTCTACGCGCTGAGGCACACCTTCGCGACCATGCTCCTCCAGGCTGGCGTAGACCCAAAGACCGTCGCCAGCCTCATGGGGCACACCTCGGTCTCCATGACGCTCGACGTATATGCCTGCACCGACCCCAAGGCAAAGGCGGCGGCAGGCGCCGTCCTGTCGCAGGTCATAGCAGAGCGGTAGACAGCCCGGTCGTGAAGCATTTGTGACTCGGATAGCAAGAGCTACTTACCGATATTTGGGGCGCTGCGGACAACGGCGCGAATGACGAACGGTTGATACCGTCTGTGCTGCAGCGATTCCCACGAACAACGAAAGGAGAAGGGAACATGGCAGGAAGTGCACCCGCGAGGGTAGTGCTCAAGGACTGCTCGGGGCTCATGGAGCGACCTGAGTGGCTCGGCCCGAGAGACCTCATGGAGGTCTTTGGCATCGGCCGAACGAAGGCATTCGAGGTATGCAAGGCACTCCCCCACATCTACATCGGCAGGTCCGTCCGCGTCAACAGGCGGACCATCGCCAAGGAACTCATGGAGAAGGGCAAGCTTCCCTAATCCCGACGCTTCTCAACCGGTGGGCAAATGCCGTCAAACCAGTGGAGATAGAGGCACTGATAGGCCCGACGTGACACAATGACATGCGAAGAAAACCGAGAGAGGAATCCTGCGCATGTCTCAGCGAGCCAACGCCCCACGCGATAGGGCAACCGTGCGACGCACCCTCAGCTGGTTCTGGTGGGTCACCAAGAAGAAGCCCTTCGCCACCTTCATGGCGGTATTCACCTCAGTGGCCTACACGGCATTGCTCACCTATGCCAACACATGGATCATGGGCCTCATCGTCGACCGCGTGCAGGCGGAACCCGTCGCCGCGGCCGACGTGGTCCATATCTTCGCCCCCTATGTGATCGCACTGCTTCTCGTCAACGCCATCGGCCAGACGTGCTCGAAGCTCCAAGACTGGAGTGTGATGCAGCTTGAGATGAACGGCAACTACCATCTGGCGCGCCTGTGCTTTGACACCCTCTCCAACCAGAGCATGACCTTCCACACCAGCCGCTTCGGAGGCAGCCTGGTAAGCCAGACGAGCCGCTTCATGAGTGGCTATACCGGGCTGGTAGACGTTGTGGTGTACTCGCTCATCCCCACCATCGCGAGCATCATCTGCACCCTGGTAACGTTGCTGCCCGTATCTCCCCTCTTCGTGGTCATCCTCTTCACGCTGCTCACCGTATACGTAGTGGTCGCATATACAATGTACCAGCGAATCCTTCCGCTCTCCGCAGCAACCGCCAAGGCCCAGAACAAGCTCTCGGGCGTGCTGTCGGACGCTGTCACCAACATCCTGGCTGTCAAGACCTACGGTCGCGAGGACTACGAGCGGGGCCTCTTCGACGAGGCGGACCGCGAGGCGATGGACGCGGAGCGCATCTCCATGAATGCCATGATGCGACGCGGGGCTATGACCTCAACGCTCATCACCATCATCATGTTTGTAACCTCCATCTTCGTAACCGGCGGCAATGCGTGGTTTGGCATCAGCGCGGGCACACTCGTGATGATGTTCTCGTTCACCTATCAGCTGTCCATGCGCTTCAACTACGTCAACTCCATGCTGGCCCGCATGAACCGAGCCGTCGGAGACGCCGCTGAGATGACCAAGATCCTGGACGAGCCGCGCCTGGTGGAAGACGCCCCGAACGCACCGGACCTTGTGGTGACCGAGGGCGCCATCGACTTCTCGCATCTGGCATTCCGCTATCACGACGCAGCTGAGGACGACTACGTTTTCCGCGACCTCGACCTACATGTGCCCGCCGGCCAGAGAGTGGGCCTCGTAGGACGCTCGGGCTCGGGCAAAACGACGCTCACCAAGCTCCTGCTGCGCCTGTCGGACGTGCAGGAGGGACGCATCCTCGTCGACAGACAGGACATCTCCGCCTGCACCCAGCAGAGCTTGCGCAGGCAGGTGGCCTACGTGCCACAGGAGGCGCTTCTCTTCCATCGATCCATCCGGGAGAACATCGCCTACGGCCGCCCGGACGCAACGGAAGAGGAGATCCGCGAGGCTGCAAGGCTCGCCAACGCCCTCGAGTTCATAGACAAGCTTCCCCGTGGGCTGGACACCATGGTCGGAGAGCGCGGCGTGAAGCTCTCCGGTGGTCAGCGCCAGCGCGTCGCCATCGCCCGCGCCATTCTGGCGGACGCCCCCATCCTCGTGCTCGACGAGGCAACCTCAGCCCTCGACAGCGAGAGTGAGGCCGCCGTGCAGGGGGCGCTTGAGAACCTCATGGCCGGCCGCACGTCCCTTGTCGTCGCACACCGCCTGAGCACCGTCGCGTCGCTCGACCGCATCGTGGTGCTCGAGAACGGCGACATCGTCGAGGACGGCACGCACCAGGAGCTCAGCCAGGCGGGTGGCGTGTACGAGACGCTGTGGGACAGGCAGAGTGGCGCGTTCCTGGAGGGTGAAGACTAAGCCTCTTTGGTTCATTCGCCGACGCGAAGACCGTACGACTATATTGGCGTGCTTGTCCCAACACTGCCGCAATTGATTTTGAGAGAATGGGTAGCGTTAGCACGCATTACGAGCGAGAGGTCTTACCTTGCTAGAGGTCAAATGCGGCACTGCAGACAAGTCGCACGAGAATAGCTTCTTCAGATACTTTGCCTCACAGGTAAAGGACCATTTCGAGAGGGTCGGTATTGAAGGAATCCTCGTCGGAATGCCTGAATGCAGGGTCAGAGACAACCTCCAGATGGATGCTCTACTGATTACCAACTCGTCCCTCACAATCATCGACTTCAAGGATTACGACAACTGCGAGGTTCGTTTACCCGACGAGGCCGACTTCGAAAACGGACGTTGGCTTACGAACAGGGATTACTACGTTAAGGGTGGCAGTAGCCGCAACCCATACTCGCAGCTCATGAGGCAGAGGGCGTGGCTGAAAGAGATACTTGACCGCTTCTGCAGGCACAAAACCGGCCAGTTTGATACGGGCCATATTACGACGATGGTATGCTTCACCGGCAAGGTTACGTTGAGTGGAAGCATCCCCGGATGGGCGAAGCTCAAGTTCTTCATCTCTGACTCGGAGAGCTTCCTCGAGCGTATATTCGATATAGCAAATGTTCATGGCGTTGGGCTTCTCGAAAGCGAGTTTGTCACCAGACTGTTCGATAGGCTCTTCGATGCCCAGCCATACGAATGCGCCATAAAGCCCACCGCCACCTTCATCCAAGAAACGACAGACGAGCCGATCGCAGACAGGCCCGAAGAACTAACACCAGCAGCGAAACCCGAAGGAGTCGAGCTGATTCGCGAGTTCTTCGAAAGCGACGGAGACGTCCTTATCATCTCATCAATCGACCGTGCAGAACGAGCAAGCCTCGCCCTCGCCGCCCAGGAGGAGGCGCATAACGCGGGCTTCACAGAGGCCAGGATACTCTCGTCAACGAAGCTAGCGGGCGACAACCTCTGCGCGGGGTTGTTGCAGATGGACGGCAGCCTGTACTCTGAGATCTACGATTCCTCTTCGAGGTCTAGGGGCAAGGACGGCAAGGAGCATGTAAGCATAGGCTCACTCCCGAACAGCTATTCCCTGCGATACGAAGATGAGGCTCTTTCGATCACCGGGAAACCTGAAACCGGCGCCGAGCATGCGAGTGAACGCACGGCCTTCATCGTGTGCGAGGGACAGCTCGTCAGCTCGAGCGCTTGGCTTGATGGTCCGGTAGTATTCGGTTCCGGAAGACTCCTCAGCGACGTCCTCCAGTACCTAGCAATCGATGGGAGCAACGAGGGAAAGAACAAGATTGTCTTCGTCGGAGACGACTGTCAGCTCGGCGCGAGCTCACAGAGCTCGTCGAGCATGCACGCGGAGGCTTACGGGCAGGAGCTCTCTGTACAGGAGCTCTCTTTCCCTCAAGGGGGACTGAGTATTGATGCTCCAGACTTCACCACAAGGCTTGCAGCCTGTATACGGGAGGAGAGCAGGTCCATCCTCAGAGTGGATGATTCCAGCGAATACCCCCGCCTTACCAAGAACAGAGCAGCGGAACGTGCCGACATCGAAGATGCCGCTCGAAACTGGCGGACCCACAAGATCGTCGCTTACACGAACGAACAGGCGAACAATCTGAATCTCTATATCAAGAGATCCGTCTTACGGAACGGAGAGCATCTGTGCCAAGGGGACGTCCTCCTCTTCAACGCACAGTTCGAGGCCATGGCGACCAACCCGCTCCAAGACGGTTTTCCCACGAGGACTATCAGGAACGGCGAGTTCGCAACCGTAACCTTTGTGGGGAGCATGCCCCTGGCCCTGCCGTGCGAAGGCGGAGAGTCGCTAACGCTCATACCGATTCGCTTCACCCCGGAGGGCAGCACAGAAGAGTATGAGGCATGCATTATTGATGAGTATCTGAGAGACCCCAAGGCGGAGTTCTCTCCGGCACAAGAGTCGGCTATCCAGATGAGGCTTACCGCGCTCGAGCGACAGGAGCGCATGAAAGACCCCTTCGGGCCGGGGAATCCCTGGTTCGCATCAATGCTCCAGGAATGCAATTACGAAGAGAGGCTCGATAAGAGGGGCAATCTGACCTACTGGTCAAAGACCGACCGGCGAACACTCACACCTCAGGAGCGAGCCTACAGGAAAGAAATAATCTCAAGGCTCAAGTCTCCCGGGACTGAGTACTTTTCGGTAGCAAACTCTGCGAGAGCGAGGTACGGCTGGGCGGTAACCGCCCATAAGGCTCAGTCATTCCTCTGGGGCAGTGTGACACTTTCCGCAAACGCCCCGAAGCTGGGAAGACACAGTGGACAGTATTTCAGATTCCTATACACGGGGGCTTGCCACGCCACACAGTCGCTAAGCATCGTTCGCTGGCACGACATCACGCCATTCGACGAAACGATAGTCGCCACCGCACCTTCTGGTGCTCAACACTCAACTAAGCGGGCCACGTTGTTCCGCATAGACGAAGGGGTTAGCCCTTCCCAGGCAATCATGACCAACCTAAAGAGTCTGGGGCTCGATCTGACTGCAATTGAGCACGTCGGGTCGTCAAGCTACCAAGAAAGGTTCAGGATCGTCCGTCACGATGGGGAAGCCACTATCGCCTTCTCGTACAACAAGAGGCTCGAGGTCGGCTCGGTAACAAAGCAGAAGGGAGACGTCGGCACTTTCCTTGCCGTAAAGGGAGCACTAGAGTCCATGTCCTCCGCAGAGAGTCTGAGTACACCAATGGCCCCTGCATATGCCCTTCTCAGATCTGCCATGGGAGAAGGAGCGACGGTGAGTGTTAGCAGGAGCACTGCATACCGGGACGAGCTCGAAATTACTGTTGGCGAGCATCGTTGCATGGCCGGTTCTTACTACAACTCGAAAGGACTCGTCACTCGATTCGAGATGCTTTCAGGGGACAAAGGGGCCTTCGAAGTGGTCGAGAGCGCCATCGCCCAATTGGGAGGCGTCTGATGGCGCACAGAAGCAGTAGGTACCGGCAAACCAGCGACGAGGCTGACAGGGTCACCGATTTACGCAAGCGCGGACAATTGCGGGACGCATACGCCCTAGCGAAGAGTTACTACTCGCAGGGCTGTAGAGAAGACTCATTCATGCAGGCATACACATGGGTCATGTACGACTGCCTGAAGAGGTACTACGATAGCAGCACGAGGTTTTTCGGGGACATAAGGGCATACTGCATGACCCTGGCACAGATCCGAAGGTTCCCCACGAACCCGTCCCGCGATGAGATGTTCATCGAAAACCTCGAGAGGCATGTGCTCAGAGTGGGATGGGGCTTGCGCAAGGAGAACAAAATCGGAGACCTTCAGGTTCTGTGCAATGAGATATGCCTTTGGCATAACGGGTCTCCCCTCTTCACTCCGGACGTCGCAAGGATGTTGCTGGTAAGCCTTAAACAGTACGAACAATCCTCGGTCGTCCTAAACTGGCTTGGGGCGGCAAACGCACCGTGGGCTGCCGTCTATTCAGGGCAAGCACCTGCGAAGATAACAAATGAAGCAGCAAATGACGCATTCGCATGGGCGCTATACGACGAGCTGAAGCGTTTCGCGGGCGATGACCAGGGGAACAGTCCTGATATCCGCAGTCTCGTCTACGCGTTGTCTGTCATCCGCGCTCTCATCAATCCGCCTTCTCTCAGATCTCACGAAGCGGTGGAACTTGCAGCTGGAAAGCTTGTGCACGTCGGCTGGAAATGCCGCGAACTCAAGAATCTAAAGCAAATCGAGACCCTTCTTTCAGAGGCCATCAAGTGGGAGCCCTCTTCCGCCATGCATCGCAAAGAAGTGCTGACGATGTTTTTCGTTAGCCTCAAAGAGAGGCCGATGGACATCATTTCACTCGTCGAGTGGTATGGAGTAGAGGGGCTCGAGGCAGACGCTTTCCTTCCACGTGAATACGAGGGCAAGAAGCTGCCCTCACTCGCCGAGGAAATCGTAAGGGCATATCTGGACGCCCTTATGTCCAAGGATGCTTCGGGAAACTCCCTGGCATCGCTAGAGTCGAAAGACGTCGGATGCGAACGCATAAAAGCACTTCTCGACCAACCGAGATGCTCTGGGTGGATTTGGGAGCCCTACAAGCTGGGGAAGCTGCTGTGCGAAGTCGGAAGGTATGAAGAGGCGCGTAAGTGGCTGGCTCCAATAGTGGCTGCAAACCAGGCGGAACCCTGGGCATGGCAAGCATTCGGCAAGGCATGGGAGAGAGAGTCCCAGGACAAGTACCAGAAGTGCCTGTTCATGGGATTGTCAGTATCCAAGAAAGATGAGTATGCACGAGCCCTTCACGAGGACGCCGCTCGACTGTTCGCTAGCACGGGAAAGTACGCCGAAGCAAAGACTGAGATCCTGCTCCTCGACAGGCTTTGCGAAGAGAACGGGTGGCGCTCCTCTGCAAACGTACAGGAACTAAAGAGCTCAAGCTGGTACGCAGGAGCAGAGGCTTTAGAGTCAAACGAACGGCTCTATTCTGCCCTGTCTGCAGGCACAACCGATATCGTTGCAGACGAGCTGCCGTGGACCGAGTTCTACGTCGACCGCGTCGTGGAAGATAAGAGCTTGGCGCACATCGTTATTGAGGATCCCCTGCGCGGTGGTTATGTCCGGTCAACGGTGAAGGGTTCAGACATAGCTTCATGTGTGATAGACGGTGCCTGCTACCGTGGTCACTTCGGACCGAAGAACAGGTCGCTAATCGGGCGAATTGAGCAACTTCCAGAAGCCAGAATCGCAAGGGCGTTCATCTCCACCTACTCAGGCGAGCTCGACCTTGTTAAGAATTATGGATTCGTAAATGCCGGCTACATGAAGAATGTCTGGGTCCCACCAAAGCTACTAGCTGAGTGCTCTGCAAAGCAGTTCCAGCATGCCAGCGGTTCCTGCAGAAAGACATACAAACCCCCAAAGGCCCCATCAGTTGAGGGGACATGGGGATGGGAAGCGACGACTATCGAGCTAGGAGCAGAGCCCGATCCGAAATCATACAGAAAGGAAGGTGTAGGGCACTTCGAGTACGCTCGCAGCCGCTATGGCCAACGAGACTTTGGCTTCGTACGTGATGCCAGATCAAATGAAGAAATCTATGTGCCCGCATCACTTGCCGCTGAACACCACCTCTCCAATTACAAGGAGATCAGATTCATAGCCGAGAAGTCATGGGATAAAAAGAAGAGACGTTGGGGATGGAAGGTCACCGACATTATCGACGACTCTGAAGTTGATTAAATCTTATGAGTGACCGGCCTTATTGGCTAATGCTTCTCAGACGCCATTGACACGCCTTAGTACTGTTTTGATGCAAAGCGCATGAGCTTGATTGACGCCCCGCCGAGCGATGATCGGCGCCCCGTCACCCCACCCAAGTGCCTCCGATCCCCTGCGGTCCCCCAGCGGGCAAGCCTCGCACACCGTCGCGGGCCCCTCCCACATCCCGCTCCCGGTGACGGCGGAGGAACTGCCCGTCCCACCCGTGTCCCTCCGCATTGCATGGCCCGCCCCCAGGGGGACCGAAGGGGATTCCCCCGCCTGACCAGACGGGAGGACACGACATGCAGACCCAGATGACGCTCGACCTCGGCATCGACGAGAAGGTGGACGTGCGCAGCCTCATAGTCCACGGGGACATCGAGCGCGAGACGCCCAGGGCCAAGCGCGAGCAGCCCACGCCCGAGTTCGAGCGAGTCCTGATGGACGGCGCGGACTGCGCGTTCAGGCGCAGGTGCGGGAACAGGAGCCAGATGCTCGTGCTTCTGGTCACCCAAGGCCAGTACTACGTCACCGACGAGCGCACGGGGAGCCGCCACGCGCTCACAACCGCGCGCCTCGGCACCTTCTGCAAGGGCGCCACGGGGGACGCACTCACCCCGCCATGGAGCCGCCAGCCTCTGCAGGACTACGACGCCAAGGGACGCGCCGCCGTGGTGGCGCTCCTCAACAGCGGCGACTTCCGCGAGATGTGCAAGCGCGACATGGTGCGCGTGGAGTCGTGGGCGGCATCCCGCATGGGCGGCAACGCCAAGTGGAACCTCAGCGGCACGTGGGAGCATGCGAGCCTCGTCTGGAGGCTCGTGGAGCCGACCATGGGGCACAACCACTGCCGCGAGGCGCTGAGCGCTGCGCTCAGGCTCACGGGCTTCTACGGCGAGGGGCGCGACGAGGCCGCTGCCGAGTGCTTCCGAGACAGGCTCTACGTCTCGCAGTTCGTGGAGGCCATGGGGCGCGACGTGACCCGCGACCTTCTCAACGGATACCTCGACAAGAGCGCCGAGCACCCGAGGGGAGGCACCGCCGACTTCTTGCCCCGCCTCGCGTGCGTCCTGCGCACCTTCGAGTGGCGCGGCATCGCGTTCGAGCCGCGCCGCGCGTGCGAGTACGCGCTCTCCCTGCTGGACATGCCCGCCCAGCGCCGCCGCACCCGCTCGTACAACGTGCAGCTGTGGTCTGACGCGCTCGACATGCAGCAGAGGGTGAGGGGTAGCGTGGAGGACAGGTACCCCGCAGACCCCGCAGCGCTTCTCACGGAGCTTGAGCGTGAGCGCGAGATGCGCCGACACGAGGCGAGCGACGCCGCCATCGCCCTCCGTTCCGCTGAGCTTGACGGCAACGGCTTCGAGTCTGACGGCTACCTCATCCGCCCCGCCGCTACCGTGCGCGAGATTCTCGACGAGGCCAACGCGCAGCACAACTGCGTGGCCGGATTCATCGACAAGTACGCCAGCGGCCAGACCGACCTCTGGCTGATGCGCAAGGCCAGCGACCCCGACAGGCCGCTCGTAACCGTCGAGGTGAGGGGCGGCGCGGTACGTCAGGCGTTCCAGAGCCACAACAGGCAGGTGACCGCAGCGCAGCGCAGGTTCCTCTCCGACTGGTGCGAGACCGTGGGCTACCGCATGCCGACGGGAGGGAGGATGCGCGCGCTGGGGGCGTAGCGCGAGACTAACGACACGCATGGATGGGAGGGGCTGACACCCCTCCCCAAGTGCAGTTTCCGTGGAGACTAAGCCACGAGGGCGGCGCGCTGGCCATGCCCCAGCGCGCACCGCCGCCGCATGGCTCGTGGGGGGCTCGCCATGGTCGCGGCGGCGGACAGGTTTGTTCGCGCGAGGCGCGCGTTTGGATAGGCCCGCCCACCCATCCCCAAAGCAGTGCGAGCAGTGCGAGGTGCCGCTCGCACTTCCAAGCGCCCCATTCCAGCGAGATACTTGAACCGACAGGAAGGAGGCGCGATGGGAAAGAAAGACACTCAGCGCTACGAGGTCGACGGCGTCCCCAAGGAGTTCGACTTCATGGTGTTCAGGGCCGCTTTCGACGCCAGGCTCAGGAGGGACAAGCTCAAGAAGGCGGAGCTCGAGGAGAGGCTTGCCCGGGCGGCATGCGTAGAGCCGTCAACCGTGCACAACTGGAGAGGGCGCAGGAACTCGCCCTCGTCCCTGGACATCGTCCGCCTCGTCGCGGCCTTCCTCGAGGTCACGCCGGAGGACCTACTCACCAACCATAAGGAGCAAGCCGTGGAGAAACTCACCGACAGCCAGCGCAATGCCGTCGCAAACGTGTACCGAGACATCGAGGACTACCTCTACCTGTTCGCGAAGAGCGACGGGTTCGTCTGGAGGGACTACCGCATCGACAGCGGCAGCCCCTACGCGAAGTACATCACGGCCTTTGCCGACGAGTCCGCCTGGGCTAAGCGCGATGCCACGAGGCAGACAGGCTACGTGTCGGACGAGACGCTCCAACTGATGATCTACAAGGCCTCGAGGGGGCACGTCTTCGAGGAAGGCGCCGACCTGGCTGAGGCGGGGTATGACTGGGTGTGCCACTCCCTCGAGCGGGAGTGGGTCGAGCTCGGTGGCCATCCAATCTACGAGGAGCTCGGGGAGTACATGGAGAACGCGCTGCTCGAGATCTGGAACGGCAAGACCGACCCGGACTACCGCTTCGAGCCGCAGGATGAGAATGACGACATGCTCGACAGGGACACGGGAGTCGATGCTGCCCGCGCGCTCAAGGGAGCCCGAGAGATCATCGGACGATACCTGTAGGAATCAGTCTTCATCGTCGTCGGGCGCCATCACCCACATGCCCTCGCCGTCGTCCCAGACGTACGTCTCGGACTCGTGCTCACCGCGGCCCGACCTTATCGCACGTACGTGCTCGACGAAGCTCTCGCGGATCTCGCCGCCGGGCTCGACGACTCGGAACGACAGCCAGCAAGGCATCCCCCTGACAGACGTCGGGACGTCCACCGCAATGGTCCACCAGCAGCCGTGGTCGTCGGTGCGGCCCATCTCATCAACCATCCTGGACAGGTCCTCCCAGCCGGGCTGCGCGTCCGGCAGCGCCGTCCTCACGAACCAATCCACGGTCTCGTCGACATGATGCTGATGAACCCATTCCACGGCAGCCCCCAATCGGTCGATTTATGCCGCATTCGATTCTAGGGTTTACGGAGAGGCACACACCGTCAGGCGGCCCAGCGGTCGCGGCCCGCAAGCGGGCCGGGTCACCTGGGTTTCCGACACCCCGGCTGCGCCGGGGATTGTCGGGGGATCCCCTATCCTCGCCGCGCCGTCGAAAACC
>CADCHF010000051.1 GCA_902801175.1 uncultured Coriobacteriaceae bacterium
GCGGTGAGAATCCATTCCGAGTACAGGGAGATGGGCGAGGCGGACTTCGTGGACAAGTACTTCCGCAAGTCGCTCGCGGACCTGTCGAGCCTGCTCACCATCGTGGCCAACACTGACACCTTCCTGCAGATCACCACGCTCGAGCGATTCGATGCCCTCACGTCAGGATCGACGAACGCCCTTATCCCGAATGAGGGATTCGAGAGCATGAGCTTCGAGCTGACTCCGTACGAGGAGCGGGTTTGCGACGACATCGTGAAGGCGATTCTCTCGATTAGGGGCGCTTGGGATGTCGAGCGGATTGCGATGAACCCGAGGATTTGCGAGCTGCTAGACAAGGCATTCGGCCGGTACGAGTCGACTGGCCTGCAGCTCATCGTCAAGAAGGATCTCGTCAGGAGCCACATCGTCAAAGAGCTGGCCCCGGCAGTCTCTGGCAGGCGTGACGTCGGCGAACTTGCCAAGAAGCTCATCGCTCCCGATGACGGGGTCTTCGTAGAGACCTTCGAGGGGTATGACCTGATCAGCATGAGGGTGGACAAAGCCCTGTCAGCCATCAGGCCAATCAAGCGGCTGCGTAAGATCGCAACACTGACGAGATTCGAGTCAGTAATCGATTCGATCGTGTCCACGTGCCAGCAGATCGGGAGCCAAGCCCAGAGCTACATCTCTCAGTCGATAGACCCTGAGCTCGGACGCATGGTCCCCGAGCGCAATCGCCTCAAGTCCCAGCTGGACGCGACGAACGCAGAAATCGAGAAAGCAAATTACGGCGGCATCCCTGTTCCGGCTTGGCTAGCAAGACAGTCCCAGGGTCTGAAAACCCAGATTCGTAGCCTGGATGGCGCAATTGTCAAGCTTGAGCAGCAGAAGCGAAAGCTAACCGACTACATCAGGACGGTGAACTCAATCCGGACTGCAGGCTAGGCGCTTGCTATTCCGTCAGCTTGTTGCTGTTTCTGTTCAGTGAAAGCCAGTGAGATGGGGTTAGGATGACCGGAATGGAGCTCGGAGGAATCCTTGGAGACGCTGTCGGTGCGCTTGAAGGCGCCTCCACAGAGATTGATAACGCCGTAGACGCAATCTCGCAGGTCAATGGGAAGGCGATCTTGTCAGAGCAGACACATGACATGCTTGAATCCGAGTCGACCGGCATGACGGCAGAAGAGTTTGGCGAATTGATTGGGTGCGTGCTTAACGAGCTCGAATCCGTTGTGATGGAGGTCGAAAGCGCTATGAACCTACTGTGGACCATAGACGGCAAATCCATTGCAGTGTCATAGCTTGCTTGTCTTTCGATGCATCCTGCTTCTCCAGTTTCCATACCGACAATAGAGACCCGAAGGCGGACGAAAGGGAAAGAGCTACTCCTAAGCTAGCCTCCCTTTCTCGACGAGCTCTTTGACAATCGTCGACTTGTGCACCCTGATGCACCTGCCGATGTAGATGTGGGGCAGCTCCTTGCAGATGTTGAACGACTTGGTCCGCCCGATGCCGAAGACCTCCTGGAGGTCCCTCGGCGACAGCCACTCGGGCCTGTCGGACAAAGGCGAGTTGTCTCTGAGCGACGACGCTCCCGTTGCGATCTTGTCCATCTCTTCCTCGTCTCCCTCACACCGCGGACTTCAGCATCTCGACCAGCTTCTCGGGCGGCAGCTGTGCGAGGAGCGTCCCGATGAGCTCCTTGGACACGCCGATGTTGCCATCATCCTGGGATGCCGGGACAGGAGCGGCGGGCTGTGCAGGAACTGTTTGCGGCGCAGGCGCGGCCGACCTCGGCGCCGCCTCCATGCTCTTCCCGCTGAGCATGTCACCGACCATCTCCGCCGCAGCCTCGTCGTTCGAGGGGATGGCGTGCGCGTAGACGTCCATGGTGAGGCTCGCACTCGAGTGCCCAAGACGGTGCTGGACGGTCTTGATGTCCGCCCCCTTGCCGATGAGCAGCGTGGCCTGGGTGTGCCTGAGCTCGTGGAAGTTGAAACCTACGTAGGCCTGTCTGGTGACGTCGCAGCCTATGTTAGGCATGTACTGGGTGACCTCCTCGTAGCGGCCGAGCCCGTGCTCCACGAAGAACTGCCTGCGCCATCGGGAGAACGAGTTGGGGTCGATGAGGCCGTAGGTGCTCGAGGTGCAGACGGGCGTCTCACGGCCCTGGTCCATACCCTGCACCTCCATCTCACGCGCCTGCTGGGCCTTCCACTCCTTGAGGAACAGAACGGTGCCGTCGTCTATGCCAATCCAACGCATCGACTTCTCGCTCTTTGGGGCGCGAAGCTTCTTGTCGTGGGCCCACTGCTGCCCCACGAAGATCCTCTTCCGCCTGAAGTCGACGTCCTTCCACATGAGACCGAGAGCCTCGCCGCGGCGGACGCCGGTGGCCAGCGCGAGCCAGACCGCCACGATGTGGCCAGTCCTCTTCTCCGAACGCAGGTCGGAGGCGAGCCTCACTGCTTGCTCGAGTGAAAGCGCATGGCGCTCCCTGCGCTTCTGCCTAGGCGCGTCGACGTTGTCGCAGGGGTTGTAGGGAATGAGGCCCTCCCTCACCGCTGACTTCATGACCAGTGAGAGGGCGCCGTTTATGTTGTGGATGTACGAGGCCGTGCGTCCCTCCTTGCGGAGTATGTCGTAGGCCGCGTTCACCGTCGCGGTCGTGACCTCATTGATGAGGTAGGATCCGAGGAGCTCCTTGATCTTCCTGACGTGCTGGCCGTCCCGCTTCACGGTGAGCGGCGAGAGGGTGTCGGCCTTCTGCCGGCGTTCGAGCCACTTGTCCGCGTACTCCGCGAGCGTCACCTTCTCAAGGTTCGCGAACCCCTGCTCGAGCTCGATGCGATAGAGCTCGAGCTGTCGCCTGGCCTCCGCCTTGTTGCCGTAGACCGTCCTCCTGGGAGACTTGACGTACTTCTTGGTAATCGGGTCTTTACCTATGCAATGCCTGATGTAGTAGATCTTGCCGCGAACCTTCTCCTCGATGGTTCCCTCTCCGATGACCTTGGGCATCTCTTCCTCCTGACAAACCCTGCTCTCCTTGCATTCGTCGATTTGCGCCTCTCGCCCACGAGGAGCTGTCGCGTGGACGAATTTTGGACGAATGATGCCAAGAAGGGCCTCACCTGTCTAGCAGGTGACAATGTGTCAGGGGTATGCATTTGCGCAGGTAAACCCACCAATGGAGTCAACACTTGCGTATAATTGCTCAAGGCTGCTAACTGGCGTGGGGGCAACTCATAACCCGGAGGTCGTAGGTTCAAATCCTGCCCCCGCGACCAAACGTTACAGCAGGTCAGCTAGCTTTTTTCAGGCAGCTGGCCTGCTTTCTTTTCTCGGGACCATGAGCGTCGAGGGGACATCCAGAATACTTTCTCGATGGCTCCGCGTTTGGGGAACAACGAGGGCGAGACGTGGAGAGCGTCCCTGGGCACCCGTGTTTACGACAACCCGTGTTCATCCTGCGGCTTCGGGTTCGTGAAAGCTCAACGAGAGCCCGAGACCCGGCGGTGCAGAACGTCGAGCTCAGCGTGGATATCGGCGGCGGTGAAGGGCTCGCCGGCCTCCAGCCTGTAATGCAGCATTGCAACCACCATCGCCGACGCGAGCTTCGCTTGCAGAACTGGGTCGCCAGCTCCGGCCTTCCCGAAATGAGACAGGTACGCGCCCTCGACAATCGAGGCGAGCTCCCCCGAGAAATCGAGGCCCTCGCACTTCACGTCCCAGAGCGCGAGCGCGAGCCTCCGCTTGGCCAGAAGCGACCCGTAGAGCGCGTCCATCGCGCCGAACGGGCCATCAGGCACCGCGTCATAACGCTCGCGAGCCTCCACGAGCGCGGCGATGTCGGCAAAGAAGCCGTCGGCCATCTTGCGCACCAGGTCGTATTTGTCGCGGTAGTGGCTGTAGAAGGTCTTGCGGTTCACCAGGGCCTCGTCGAGTATCGCCTGCACGGTGATCGCATCGAACGACCGCTCGGCGAGCAGTTTTTCCATCGCGCCTTCGACGGCGCGTTTCGTTTTCACCACGCGCAGGTCCTCGCCCATGAGCCCTCCTCTCCAAATGAACACGAACGGGGCGTCAGCCCCCGTGACAACTTCGTTATGACGTTCACTTATCGGAACTATTATAAACAGTGTGTTTCCTATCTGTACGGCTCGTTGGGTTTTATCGGTCGACAAATATGGCTGAGCACAGCTACTTTGGAGACATGGAGAAGCTCCAACGAAAGGAAGGCGTCATGGCGAACGCGAGGATGAGGAACAAGGCAGAGGACTTCGAGCGCATGGGCGTGGACCCGAAGGTCGTGGCCCCCTGGGAGGACGGGCGCCGCAACGGCGACGCTGTCGGCTGCATCGAGTGGTGGTACTTCGACGCGGACCTCGACGACGGCACGAAGATAAACCTGAACTTTGCCACCAACCCCGTAATCGGGAGCCCCGAGGAGGGTTTGCACCCGTTCTTCTACGCCAACGTTCAGTTCCCCGATGGGCACGAGATCAACGATTTCGCGTTCCTCGACGAGGCCGACTGCTCGTTTTCCGAGGAGCGTTGCGACGTGAAGATCGGCCCGCACACGTTCAGGGGGGACCTGGAGACCTATCAGGTGCACGTCGAGGACGTGAAAGGCATCTCGCTGGACCTGGTGCTGAAGAAGACCGCCACTTCTTGGCGCCCTGGCACTGCCTATGTCGACTTCGGCGAGGACTATGAGAGCTACTTCACGTGGTTGTGCGCCGTGCCGCGCGGCGATGTTTCCGGCACGCTCGTGCGCGACGGGCAGACGCGGCAGGTGCGCGGGCGCGGATATCACGACCACCAGTGGGCCACTGGCCTTTTGCTGAACTTCTGGAACCGTTGGCTTTGGGGCCGTCAGCAATCGGACGGCTACACCATCCTCGTGTTCGACAGCGTGTCCAATGACGCCACGGGCAACGTGCGCTTCCCCTGGTTCTGCGTCCAGGACGCGCAGGGCAACGTCGTGTTCGACAACGTGGAGATGGGCCCGGGCGTTGACATCCGAATGGATGGCGAGTTCGTGCTAGAGCAGACCGGCAAGACCCTGCCGTCCCACATGGTGTACCGCTTCGAGCGCGATGGGGTGAAGGTGCGCTACGAGCTGACCGAGCTTCGCTTCCTCGTGGGCAACGACCAGTACGCCATGGCGCCCGCCGCCATCCAAGCGGCGTTTCGAAGCGTGGGCGCGGCGCCCTCCATCTCGCGCCACGCCGCCATCGGAAAGCTCACGATCGAGCACCCGGGCGAAGATCCCCTCGTGGTGGAGGGCGAGATGCACTACGAGCTGTCCTCGCAGTATCGGGAATTCATCGTCGACCCGGCAGACCACGTGACCGAACGCGACTCGGCGGCGAAGCTTCCGCTCGTGCCGCAACCCGAGTGGTTCGAAGCGCCCGTTGCCACGACAGGCCCCGCAGCCTCCGATATCGACGAGGGAGGGGAGCCCGACCCGGGCTTGGCCGGCTCGTGGGATTGCACGTTCGAGGGGCCGATGGGCAAATCGAACATGAAGCTTGTGCTTGAAGTGGACGGCACCACGCTCGGCGGGCACATGGAGATCCTCCGCAAGAAGCAGCCCGTACAATGGGGCATTGTAACAGCGGATGGGTTCGAGGCAACCGCGCTCGTGAAGGTGGCTTTCCGAAAGGCCGAGGCGCGCATCAAGGGCACGCGCGACGGCGATTCGATTAGGGGCACCGTCGAGCTGCCGACGGGTTTGGTGACGTTTGAGGGAATCCGAGGCTAGGGCTTGTCCGATGAAAAGGGACAGGAAAACTGACCAAAGGGAGCCTGATGGGGACGTCACTTGCTAGGCCGTGAATAGTAGCAGAAGACAGGCAAGCTCAAAGGGTCCTGAGAGTCAATTTGTAGCCGCTCTCTTTGGATGCAGAATGCGCATTGACGCATATCTAGCCAGAGGAGGTGCGCTGTGAAATTCGAGGATCTGACTCCCGAGATGCAGGAGAAGGTAAAGGCCTGCACATCCACCGAAGAGATTCTTGCGCTAGCCAAAGAGGAGGGCTACCGGATTTCCGACGAGGAGCTGCAGGCTGTGAGCGGCGGCACCCAGTGGGACTGCTTGACCGATGGTTGGCCTCCTTTGCCTTTCACGGATTAAAAGCGTCCCTTTTGGAGGCGCAGCCCGAAGGGAATGTGCGCAATCTGGTAAATAAAGTCCCTGACCTGCGAAAAGTCAGGGACTCTTTTGTTGTTGGGGTTAGGTCGGCTTCGGGCGTGATAGCAAAGAGCTCGACAAGAAGAAAGCCCCCTTCAGGGATATAGGACTGATATGTAGATTTGCCTGTCAAGAGGCAAAGCGGTCCCATCCCAAGATCTCCTCGGGCTGGGACCGCTTCCATATGGCTCGCCCCGCCCCGCTCCGCCCGTGGGCGTGTCCGTTTCGACGCACGACTGCAAGTCTGATATTCGCGTGTTGGATAACGCATTCCGATGCTCCGGCTGGGGTTGCCCGCCCGTCTAGTATCGCGCGTGGCAGAAAGGCTGCGCATAGTCCGATCGCGGGTCCCCCACGCGCCATCTCCGCGTTGCGGGGAGGGGTGGGTCTGTCTACGAGGCCGCCGTCGCGATGGCCCAGACGAAGCCGGCGAGCTCGCGAGCGACCGCCGTGTTCACCACGTTTGCAGGGCGGCCACGTCCCCTGAGGTGCGCGCTGCGGCTCGCGAGCCGGCGGTTCGCCCGCTCGGCGGCCTCGGCCACCGCGACGGGCACGCCGCGCGCGTCGGCGAGGGAGGTCGCCGACATGGGGCCGAGCCTGCGGGCGTGGTGCCACGCCGACTCGACGAGGAGGGTCCGCACGTGCCCGTTGCCGGTCCTGGTGATCTTGCCCCTCGAGGCCGACTCGCCGCTCGACGACTCGGAGGGAACCAGCCCGAGGTAGGACATGAAGGCGCGCGCGGTCGGGAATCGGGTGAAGTCGCCGACCTCGACGGCTATGGAGAAGGCGGTGACGGTGGATATCCCCCTCAGGCAGGAGAGCGCGGACACCACGGGCGCCAGGTCCGGCCCCTTGGCCCTCTCGGCGATCGCCGCGTCGAGCCGCCCGCGCCTGAGCTCGAGCGACCTCACTCCCTCGAGGTACTCCTCGAGCACGAGCCGCTCGCAGGGGTCGGGGAGCTCGATGCGGGAGAGCCACTCGCGGTGCCTCTTGGTCCACGCCCTCCCGTCGCCGTACACGACGCCCTTCCTGAGCAGCAGCTTCGAGACGAGGTTGCGTGCGCGCATGAGGTCCTCCCTGCAGTCCTCGCGGGCGCGCGCGAGGTCCCTCGCCGCCTCCATGGCCGGCGTCGGCACGGCAACCTCAACGACGTTGCCCACGGCGAGCATGCGGGCCAGGAAGACGGCGTCGCGCTTGTCGGTCTTCACCCGGTCGCCCGAGGGCCTGAGCATCTTGCTCACCGCTCCGACGACGCACTCGACGCCCGCCGCGGAGAGCGACCTCTGCAGGTCGAAGCCGGTCGGGCCGGACTCGTAGACGCACCTCGCCGGCCCCTCCAGGGACAGGACCCACGCGGCGACGGCCGCCGGGTCGTACGCGAACGACCTCTGCGACACCTCCCCGGTCAGGTGGTCGAGCGCCGCGGCGGCGATCGAGCGGGCGTGCACGTCAAGGCCAACGCTGGTACGATGGGTCATGGTCGGGACCTCCTATGAATGTGGTAAGCCGGACGATACCTACGACCGAGCCTAACCCACGATGCCACCCGATGGCCACTGCTTCATAGAGTGAGGTCCCGATCACTCTACATATCGTCTAGGTGTGTGTCCGCTTGTCCCTGTATAGACGTATCTGATCTGCCCGCGGAAACAAGCCTCTCACGGTTGCTTCATCCCAACTTGTGGGTGGACAGAATATGTGTCCGATCCCTGGTGCTTGCGCAGCCAGATCATGCTGTTTCGAGCCTGAGAGTTTACGGAGCCAAGCGGCGCTCGGCGCAGGGTTGACGCCCTGGACAAAAAGCGCGCACGGCCGTTAAGCCGCGCGCGCCATCAGCACTGCTTGGAAGCAGGCCTATTCGCCGTAAACCTCCTGGGTCTCAGAGATGTAAGCGGCCTTAGCCTCCTCCACAGCCTCATTGAAGGCCTTGCGCTCAGCAGCGGTCTCGGCGTCACGAATGGCCTTACTCTCCTCGTACTGCTGCTTGATCTCGTCGAAGTACGACTTCACCTCAGCCTTGCGCGCAGCGCGCTCCTCCAGCCTGGCGAGGTTGTCTTCCTCGGCTGCTGCGTCGATAGCACGGTCGACCTCATCCATGACATCGACGGCAAAGTGGCGAACGATGCGCGTGTCAAAGCCCTTGAAGGCAGCGTCGAATGCGGGCTCCTCTTCCTCAACCAGCGCGATGATGGCGACATCGCCATCAATCAGCTTGGCTGCGGTGGTCTCGAGCAGTGCGAGGCTGTCAACGGTGTCGGCAGTGTCAAACGCGGCACCGGTGATGCCGCCGGTATAGGCGCCAAGCAGCACGCCGAGCGGACCACCAAGCATGCCAAGGATCGCGCCAGTCGCCATGCCCATGCCCGCATGATCCGGAGCGGTGACAATGTTTTCGAATGCTTCCTCAACCTTAACGGCTTCGCCCTCGCGCTTGATCAGCGCAGCTTCTGCAGTCATATAGTCCTCGCCAAAAGGCCTGTGGCGAATCTCGGAAAAAGCCTGATAGGCCTCACTCTTGACATTGAAAATGACGGTAACGATGTTCTGCATGTTGAATCTCCTTCCCAAGTATCCCGCGAGAAAAGCTCTTAACGCGTGATTTGTAGTGTACACGGACAGCGCGACTTGTCTCATCGGTATGCGAGCACCGGTACGAACGGCTCGCCAGATTCTTTGCCCCCCAACGCATCGGGATCTCCGAATCGTTTGACCGCACGGTGGCTCTGGCCTCCTGCCGAGGCAGATCAACCTGTGCCTCCGCTCCCTAACGCGGACATCAGTGTCGTGGCCCGAGCTACAAGAAGGCAGGTATGAAACTCAACGAGTGAACATGCGCTCGTCCAACAAAGACTCACCAAAAATGCGGCCATCAACGATGCGCAAGCCCCACGCAAGAACGTCATGGACTCAGGCACATTGCCTGCTAGGAGCACCTTACGCATCTGCTGCAGCCGTTACAGATTGGCTGCATGCCACAGGTTTTGCAACGCTCGCCAAAGTAGGGCTGGTACAGCTGGTCCGTGGGTATGGGCAGCCCCCAGCCGTCTGTCAGGTGCCACTCACTGGGTTTGCCCTCGTAGCTGAGTCCAGACTTGCGCGCCTGCTCGCTTTGGATTCTGCCCTCGAGCTTGTAGGTGCGACCATCCTTCACAAACCTGCGACCCTTGCCACAAAATTCGTTCGTCATGCAACCCCAGTCGGTGTCGCCCCCTGCAATGCCGCCCAGCTCCTCGTCGGAAAGCTCGTAGCCAGACTCCCTGGCCAAGGCCAGGACCTCCTCGGAGGTCTGGCACGCACGAGCCTTCTCCATCATCGCGGGTGTCAGGTCTTCAAATTTCATTGGTGCCCCTCACTAGATATCGAGCCGAGTTCCCAGAACCCGCATGCTCATTCGCCCTGTAGGTGTATTACGGTGCGGCAGCATACAGAATCGCTCGAAGTGAGTGGGACGCAAAAGTTGCCCATATGCTAACAGTTAAAGAGGTCCAGACAGCTACCTGTCAAGAAGACCGCCGTGGGCAAGGTGGTAGAGCTTGGCTGGCTGCAGGAGGCCGTTAATCCACCGGGCCTTTACCCATTGCGGCATGATCGAGAAGGCATAGAGCCCCCTCTCACCAACAGCGGTCTCAATGGGAAGCGCACGCGCGAAGGCTGCCCGCACGCTCGCCTTCCAACGGCTGTCGGCAGCACCCCATTGCTCAAGGAGGTTCATGACGCCCCAGCCTGGTCCATACTCAAAGCTTGCCCATACTGCCTTGGGCTGCTCGACGCCAAACTGCACGTCGATTGCAAATGTGTGGCCAATGCTTCCATCTGGATACACGTCAAACTGAAAGTCAACGCACCCAGGTGCTGCGGCCATGAGCGCACTGACCCGAGAGAGCATCGCGTCATTGTACGCCGAGAAGCCCACGGTATCGAAGGCGGCCGCAAGGTGGTCCGGGTCGACCGCACACTCTTCTCTTTCTCGAGGTGCAAGGTAGCCACACACACGCAACGGTGCACAAGGCCGCCCCCGGAACATGCCAAAGAACGAAAGCGGCCAGCTCTTGGGCATCCGCTCTGCCAGAGCCAGATAGAGCTCCGCCGCCTGCGGCTCGCCCGCCGCTTCGCAGAAGGGACGCACCAGCTCGGTGTACACGCGAGGCTGAAAGTGCACAGCCGACACGGGAAGCCTCTCTTCCTTGGTGTCGACCTCGAACCCAAACGAGATCGCATCATTCAGGCCCCGCGCTCGGGCATACCAGTCGAGCATCGCCGCGTGGTCCCCCGCCGCAGGCGACTCGATACGCGTGCCCGGCTCAACCGGGCCAAACAGGACCGTGACATCTAGGAACGGGTCTCCCAAAAGCGGATGCTCCAAATAGACGTCGGGAAAGCTCTCGCCGACCAAAAACGGGAGCACGGCCTCCCCTGCCCGCTCGAGGCTGTCACCAAACAGCAGGGGACCGCGCCCCTCGCCTGCGGCCTGCAGCAGGAGCACCTGATACGCCTGCTCGAATGTCGGCTCCCTCATCTGCACCAGCTACCCTCAAGCCTTCGGCACGACCGTCATGGCACCATGCGTGCGCCTCTCCCTCCCTACCATCATTGTGCGCAGGCACACGGGGAAACGTCCTTACGTGGACATCAGATGCCGTGGCAGTCACATTCAAAAGCCCACTCGCAGCTACCCCTGTCCCCAAAGGATTGCTTACACTTAGATGTATCGACCGAGGAAGTACCGCATATGGATCGCACATTTATCTACGACTTGCTCTATGCCCTTGTCGCGCAGAACGGGCGGGAGGCGGCGCTCTTCGGCGCGTGCGGCCCCATCGCGCACGAGGCATTCGAGCGAAGCCTGGTGGCAGACGCATTCCCCGAGCTGTGGTTTGAGCTGCCGCTTCTGGGCGAGCCCTGGCTCGACCTGCACGCGCTCACGTCATATAGGGACGTCGCGGGCAAGCAGGCAACCTTTGCCGGACTCAGTGGCGTCTACAACGATGCGCTCGCGTGGTTTGCAGGACAGGCGCCGGGCAAGGTACGTCAGCTCGCACTCAGCTACGACACGCATGCCGGGGATGTGGGGAGCCCCGCCGTGCAGCTGCTCGTAAACGGTCCCGACCCAACCGTGCCCCAAAACTTTTTGGCCGCCGCCCACCGCGCAGAACTGCAGGCTGCATACAAATCGTTCGTTCGGGCCATGCCAGCGCAATGGTATGCCTGCTACACAGGCGTGTTCCCGGGAAGGGACGCCGCAGGTACCGACCCTTGGGTGCGCGTGGAGTGCATCGTGGGTGACCAGTGCCAGCAGGCGTACGCGAACGACATCTCGGCGCTGGCCAAGCATTTGGCGAGCATCGGGATGCACAACATGGGCAGCGACCTTGTTGTCGGCGTGCAGGAGCTCGCCAAACTCCCCTTCCCCCTTGAGCTCCAGTTCAACGTGAGACCCGACGGCACAGCCTTGCCCGCACTCTCGGCAAGCGTGCGCTTTCAGCCTCGCGACCTGCTCAACCTCTCGCGCCGAGACGTGCTCTTGCGTCTGCTTGGATGGGTGCAGGCACGCGGCCTTGCCGACGATCGCTGCGAGCTGCTCCCACAGACGGTGTTTGCCAAGCGCGCACAACGGGCGGGCGAGGCGGTCACGATCTCGTGCCTCCCGGCTTTCATCAAGCTGCGCTGGCGCGAGGGATACTCCCCCGATGCGAAGGCCTACCTCATAGCCCAGGCCAATCGTGGGAGAGCGTCATAAAAACCGTTTTCGCAAGCAGGATGCCATACATTGAGATAGATTCCGATCAGGGTGCGTACCATGTTCGTGACAGCATGATGACAAGAGGATGCGGCATGGATTCCAAGAAGCAGCACAACGGCACGAAGCGTACGGCGGCGGAAGCTGGCTGGCACGTGTCACGCTACAACCTGAGCGCCCCAGTACCCGGTAAGAATGTCATGGCCATAGCAAATCTGTACAAGGGCACCTGCGCCGAATACAATCCGATCGAGCTGTACCTCATGAGCGTGCTCGATGATATTGCCGAGGACCATCCCATCGTGGACCGCCTCGCCAAGCGGGGCGTCATCGTCAACTTTGACGAGCGGGCGGCTCTTGAGGCGATGGGGCGCGCCTCCTGCTTGGGGGTGGGAGGCGTGTCGCTCGTCATCTGCCCGACCGTAGGATGCAACTTTGACTGCCCATACTGCTTCGAGAATCACCGCGCGGGCAAGATGTCTGCGGATGTGCAGGATGATGTGGTGAAACTCGCGGAGAGCATGATAGATGCCGCTAGCGCGAAGAGACTCTCCATCACCTGGTATGGCGGCGAGCCGTTGCTTGCACCCGATGTGATCGAGTCGCTCTCAAAGCGACTCATGGCGCTCGCCGAGGAGCGCGGCGCAAGGTATCGGGCGGGCATCATCACAAACGGATACCTGCTCACGCAGGAGAACGCGCGTATGCTCGGAGAGTATGGGGTAACAACGGCACAGGTGACCATCGACGGGATGCGCAAGGCCCACGATGCCACGCGCCATCTTGCTGGCGGCGGACCCACGTTTGACCGCATCGTGGAGAACCTCCGCGCGCCCCTACCCTTCTCGGTGAACCTTCGCCACAACGTTCACGCCGGCAACCGCGACCAGATGGATGCTCTCAAGGCGTTTGCGAAGGAGCTGGCAGAGGAGTCGGGCAACGAAATCCACTACTACCCGGCACCTGTGAGCGCATCTGAGGTTGCCAGCGAGCGCGGCAAGCAGGTTGACCTGCTCTGTGGCGGGACAGATGCGGAGGTCGGCATCAAACAGGACGCAAAACGCTTCACCGCTGCGCGCGGCGCCTATTGTGGAGCGCAGGATTTCTGGGTTGTGGCCGTCGACGACAAGGGCAACCTGCAAAAGTGCTGGGAGGCAGTAGACAAGCCACAGCTCAGCTTTGGTACCGCGCACGACTGGGATCCCAAGAACCCGTTGACCACGGCAGCAAACGTCGACAATCTGACCATGTTTCTCAACACGGCAAGCCCCGTTCCCGATGATGAGTGCCGCGAATGCAAGTGGCTGCCGCTCTGCGTGGGCGGCTGCCCCTACAAGCGTCTATTTAGCGGCCGCGCATGCGTGCCCTACAAGAATGACGCAGAGGCTTACGTGCTCGCGCTCCATGCCCGCATAGCCGAAGACAAGGCCAGCGGGGACGAGGAAGAACAGGAAGCATAGGCCGAGTTGGCTAGAGCACCTGCACCAAAACGCCCACGAGCAGGCACACAGGCAACCCTATGGCGGTGCCAATGCAGGATTGCCTCACATGAAAAAGGTAGTCATGATAGTCGGGCATGTCCTCGGTGCCAGGTATGCGCGTGCGTGGAGAATGGCAGAACCAGCCACAGTCGATCACAAGGGCATCCCACCAGGTGACTGCAAGCCAAACAATAAATGAGTCGCGGAAGCCCTGCCAAAACGTGGTGCATCCGTTGACCCTTGTCAGCAGCAGCACGAGACCCGCAAGGAGAACGGCGACCGCCACGATCTTTCGTATGAGCTCGGCCTTTGTGAACCGCCTCTCGACAGGCCCCACAAGGCCAAGCTCCTCGCAGCGCTTGCGGATGGCGGCAGGATAGTCGCCAATCATGGCAAGCGGATCCCTGAGTGTGTTGGGAACGACAATTGCCGTGAACAGAGCGACGGCGGCGACACACTCAACAACCAGAATCATAGGTACTCCCACACACCGTAGGCCATGCGCGACGCTTCCCTTTGCCTAGTACACCGTACCGCACTTGACGCAACGCACCTTGTCAAAGACCTGGCCCAAAGGATCGGTAAAGTCCTCAAACTTATGGTTGCCGCCACACGGGCAGGGAGGATAGAGGTAGGGGCCAAGGAAGGTCTTGAACGCCTGCACGAAGTTGCCGCCGCCAACGATGCACTCGAGCTGCTCGTCGGTCAGCTCGACCTTGTTGTCCTCGAGAAAGGCTCGCATTTGCTCCGCGGTCTGCAGGTTTTGGGCCTGGTCGGCCTTGACACGCTTAATCTCGTCGATTCTCATAAACGCACCTCCAACTCTGCACGAATGCAGCTAACCCAATTCCATCCCGTATAAGCCCAAGATGCTTCGCTTGCCGCTCCCTAAAGCACCGATGGATCAACAAAGTGCAGCAAGGCCAAAAATCCATAGGCCCCAACCATGCCCCAGAACACCCCGTCGGCCACATCGCGAGGGCTTCTGCGAATCTGCCGGTCCATGATTGGATACACCACCCAAACGATCAGCGTGGCTGCAATCGTATAGACCAGAGAGTTCTGTAGGCAGACCTGCCCCATGAAGTTGAAGGGCATCCTGCGGTAGTCCCACAGCTGGTAGTCGCGATTGCAGGTGATGCCGGTTATGAAGTCGATGCTCGTGCAAACGAGCATGTTGACCAAGAAGCTCAAGGCCACGGCCTTTGCCGAACGCTCCCCAAAGCGCTTTTGGAACACGCGTGCCAGAGGATGGAGAAACACCACCACCGCTGCAAGAGCCGTGCCCTCGGCAGAG
>CADCHF010000052.1 GCA_902801175.1 uncultured Coriobacteriaceae bacterium
TGCTCACCGCCCTGCGCCAGCTGGGAGCGGGCATCATGTTTTTGACTGTTCTCCTCGCGGGTCACAGGCCGCAGCTACGGGAGATGGCCGCCGACTCCGACACCTGCCGCCACCTGCTCATCTTTGGCACCGCCGGCCTCTTCCTCAACTCCACGCTCTACGCCACCACCATCAGCTACACCAATGCAGGCACGGCAACGGTTCTCCAGAGCCTGAACGTGCCCATGGTGCTGGCACTCACCTGCCTCATTGACGGGCGCGCGCCACGACGGCTCGAGATTGCGGCCCTCATCTGCGCCGCGCTGGCCACCTTCCTCATTGCAACGGGAGGAGACCCTGGCACGCTGCACCTGCCGTTGCTGGGCCTGCTCTTTGGCATAGGAACCGCCGCCGCATCCGTCTTTTACACCAGCTATCCCAAGCCGCTCTTTGAGCGCTGGGGCAGCCTGGCAACAACTGGCATTGGCATGGCAGTCGCCGGTGTGAGCGGCCTAGCCTTTTGGGCCATAACCCGCGGCATACACACGGGCTTTCCTGCGCTTGGGCTCGACTGCTGGGCTGTACTGGGAATAGTCGCCTTTGTGGGCACCTTTGGCGCCTATGGCCTCTTTTTGCATGGCATATCCATCGTGGGGCCAGTGCGCGGCAACATGCTTGGCACGGCAGAGCCCGTAAGCGCCACCGTGCTCACCGCCGTCATGCTGCACACAGCTTTCTCTTGGGCCGACTGGGCGGGCCTTGTGCTCATGGTGGCCACGATCATCCTGGTCACACTGCAGTCAACGCAGGCAAAGCAATAGAAATCCGTCCAAAAGAACCGTCCCCAATTGACGGCCGGACAGCGGCATCCATTGGGGACGGTTCCTTTTGGACGAAAAGCACTGATGCCAGGCTACTCCCAGAGGTACACGCGGCACTCGTAAGGACGCAGGAAGAAGGAGTTGCCCTCCGTCGGCGCGTCACCGTAGCCACACAGGCAAAGCTCCGCACCCTCGAGCTGCAGGTCCTTGGGCGCCGAGAAGTACGCCAGCTGCGACGAGAGCGAGCACACCACCAACAGCCTTTGCCCGCACCCCTCGCGCACGTACGCATACAGATCCCGGCTCGCACGCTTGAGCTCGCGATACGACCCGTCGCGCACCACCGGCAGGCGCCGGCGCAGCGCAATGGCCTTGCGATAAAAGGCCAGCACCGAGTTGGGGTCAGCCTCGGCTGCCTCCACATTGATGCCCACATAGTTGGGATTGACCGGATACCACGGCTCGGCCGTTCCATCGCCGCCCACAAAGCCCGCATGCGGCGCTGCGCTCCACTGCACTGGCGTGCGCGCATGGTCGCGCGTGGCTCGGTTGGCCAGACGCAGACAGGCGCTCTCGGGCAGCCCCATCTCGCGCAGGCGTCGCACCTGGTTGAACGTGGACACGTCCGCCGAGTCCTCCACACTTTCAAGGTGCGTATTGGTCATGCCAATCTCTTGCCCCTGGTACACAAAGGGCGTCCCGCGCAAGAAGAGGTAGGTGCAAGCCAGCGACTTGCCGCTCTCGACCCTGTACGCCTCGTTTCCATAACGGTTAATGATGCGCGGGTGGTCGTGGTTCTCAATATAGAGCGCGTTCCACGCGTGCGCCGCAAGGCCCGTCTGCCAGCGACCGAGCGCCTTCTTGTATGACCGCAGGTCAAAGGGACGCGGAATCCAGTCGGTAAATAGGCAGTCGGCACCCATGTGCTCAAAGGTGAACATCATGTCCAGCTCTTGATCCGGTCCCTCTTTGCAGTACTCGAGCGCCTTCTCGGGCGAGACCATCGGCGCCTCCCCCACCGTCATGCAGTCAAAGTCGTCGAGCACGTTGTGACAGAACTGCTGGAGGTACTCGTGCACGTGGGGGCCGTGATCGTAGAAGCTCATGCCGCGTGCGGCTGGCTTGAGCGGAATGTCGTCGGGCAGGCCCTCCACTTTGCTGATGTAGGTAATGACATCCTCACGGAAGCCGTCCACGCCCAGCTCGAGCCAAAAGCGCATGATGCGCTCCACCTCGGCGCGCACCTCGGGGTTGCTCATATTGAGGTCAGGCTGCTTCTTGGCAAAGATGTGCAGGTACCACTGGTCACGCGCGGGCTCGTACTCCCATGCATCGCCCTCAAAGAGGCTGTCCCAATTGTTGGGCGGAGTGCCGCCGTCCTCTGGCGCGCCAGGCGTCTTGCCATCGCGCCAGATGTACCAGTCGGCATAGAGGTTCTCGCGAGACGAGCGGCTCTGGACAAACCATTCGCACTCGTCCGAGCTGTGGTTGACCACCAAGTCCATAATCACGCGGAGGCCTCGCTCGTGGGCCCCGTCAAGCACCTGCTTGAATACGTCGAGCGTGCCGTACTCGGGGTTGATGTCGTAGTAGTTGGCAATGTCATAGCCAAAGTCGGCCTGCGGGCTGGGATAGAGCGGGCTAAACCAGATGCCCGTCACGCCCAGGCTGGCAATGTAATCCAGCTTCTCGAGCACGCCCCACAGGTCACCGATGCCATCTCCGTTGCCATCGCAGAAGCTACGCGGCCAGATCTGATAGAAGACCGCATCCTTGTACCAACCTGTGTGTTGCATGGGAGCCTCCTTGCCGCAGAGTCGTTGACCTTACGATACGCTAGCTGCTCAGCAAGGCACGAGCCATGTCCGTGACTGTTCCTTCCCGCTCCGCGTCCGCATCAGCAGATGGATGCGGCGCACCAGCAGGCCTTCTCGGTTATGCTCTGGATAATCTGAGTTGATACCTCCAGCTACTTTTGGTGGCGCCACTTATCGCGCTCAACTTTTTGGAACCCTGAGGAAACGCTTTTGGTCACCACGATTAGTGGCGGTCGTAAAAGTATTCACGGCCGACCGCGGGAACCGAGAGACCCGCAAGCGTGCCGCGCAGCTGCGGGCCACAGGCCGTCCAAAAGGAACCGTCCCCAATGGACGGAACAGCCGGACCAGACAGCAGACCCGACCCTGTGTCTGCAGCTCTCCTCCCCTACGATGGTGTTAACCCACGAGAGGAGACCTCATGTCACAGCAGCTTTTGCCCGCACATCACAGCTTCCCGGAAGGCTTCCTCTGGGGCGGCGCCTTTGCCGCGCACCAGATGGAGGGCGCCTGGGACGAGGGCGGCAAGGGGATGTCCGTCACCGACATCAGCGCGCTGCGCAAGGACGTGCCCATCGAGCTGCGCATGCAGGGCGACCTCAGCCGCGACCAGGTGCGCGAGATGCTCTCCCACGAGGGCGAATGGGTCTTCCCCAAGCGCTGGGGCATCGACTTCTACCACACCTACGAGGAAGACCTCGCGCTGCTGGGGCGCGACGGTCTGGGCCTGAATGCCATCCGCACCTCCGTCAACTGGGCGCGCATCTTCCCACGCGGCGACGAGGAAGAGCCGAGCGAGGAGGGTCTGGCCTTCTACGACCGACTCGTGGACGCGATGCTCGCGCAGGGCATGGAGCCCTTCCTCACCGTCTCCCACTACGAGATGCCGCTCGCCCTTGCCATGGAGCACGGCGGCTGGCACGACCGCGCGACCATCGGACGCTTCGTGCGCCTCTGCCAGGTGCTCTTTGACCGGTTGGGCGATCGCGTGACCCACTGGATCCTGGTGAACCAGATCAACATGGTCGCGCACGAGGGATTCAACCACCTGGGCGTGCCCACCGACGAGACCGACGACCCGTTCTCCGCCCGCTACCAGGCGCTCCACAACGAGATGGTGGCCTGCGCGCTGGCCGCTGCCTACGCCCATGAGTATCACCCTGGCCTCGAAATTGGCGTGATGGAGTACGCCAACCTCGCCTACCCGGCGACCACGGCGCCGGAAGACGTGCTCGCGACGTACCGTCGCAACCAGATGGAGCAGCTGCCCGCCGACGTGCTCGCGCAGGGAGCCTACCCAGGCTATGCGCTTCGGTTCTTTGAGGAGCGCGACATCACAGTCATCGCAGAACCCGGCGACCTCGAGGCGCTTGCTGCCCACACGGCCGACTTCGTCTGCTTCTCCTACTACCTCACGCAGCTCTGCTCGGCCGCGAGCGTAGCAGCTGGCGAACAGGGCAACGGCGACACTTTCCAGAACCCGCTGCTCGAGGCCAACCCCTGGGGCTGGGCCATTGACCCCACGGGCCTGCGCTGGACGCTCAACGTGTACCAGGACCGCTACCACAAGCCGCTCTACATCGTGGAGAACGGCTGCGGCTACCTTGAGGAACCGGGCGACGACGGCGTCGTGCACGACCCGTACCGTGTGCAGTTCTTCCGCGATCACATCACCGCAGCGCGCGAGGCCATCGCCGACGGCGTGGACCTGCGCGGGTTCTTTGCCTGGGGCGCCATGGACATCGTATCAGCCAGCTCGTGCGAGATGAGCAAGCGCTACGGCTTCATCCACGTGGACCAGGACGACTACGGCCACGGCTCGGGCAAGCGTACGCCCAAGGAGAGCTACGCCTGGATGCAGCGCGTGGTGGCAAGCAACGGCCGCGAGCTGTAGAAGCCAACCGCGCATCTCGTATAACGATTCCGTTGGCGGGCATGTTACGCTTTGCCTAACCTGTCAACAGCCTTCGGGAGGCACCGATGATCGTCCAACAGCTCCGCGAGCAAAAGGGCTTCTCCCCCATCGAGCAGTCGATTGCCAACTACTTCCTCGAGGCGGGCGAAGGCCTTCGCGAGCAGAGCGCGCGTTCGATTGCGTCCAAGCTCTACACGGCGCCGTCCACGGTCTCGCGCCTGTGTAAGCATCTTGGATATGCTGGCTACAACGACTTTCGCGACGATTACCTCGACGAGCTGCGCTACCTTTCGTCCGCATTCACCGACATCGACGCCAACCAGCCCTTCCGCAAAAATGATGACGTCCGTACCATCACGGCCAAGATTGGCGCCCTCTATCGTGAGACCGTCGACGACACCCTTCAGCTCAACGATGGTGACGCCCTGGAGCGCGCCATTGACCTCGTGGCCAGCGCGCGCAACGTCTTTGTCTACTCGGCAGGACCCCAGTCGTACCTTGCCGAGGACTTTGTAGACAAGATGGCGCGGATTGGAAGACGAGTCATTGTTACCCACAAGGACGACACCTCGTACTTCTTCTCTACCAACGCCCAGCCAGACGAGGTCTTCATTGCGCTCTCGTACTCGGGCGAGACCTCTGGTGCACTGCGCGTTGCACGTCAGGTAAAAGCGGCGGGAGGGACCGTCATCGCCCTCACCTCGTTTGGGCGAAACTCGCTCTCGTCGATTGCCGACGTGACCCTGCACGTGTCCACCCGAGAGAAGCTCGTTGAGAAGGTTGGCTGCTATGGCATGAGCATCTCGACGGTGTTGTTGCTCGACGTCATCTACTCGTGCGTGCTTGCGTTGGACTACGACCAGAACGTCATCACGCGCGTAAAGGCTACCCGCGCCTACGAGGTCTACCGCGACTCGAGCAACCCCATCCTCCGTGACCGACGCGACCAACAAACTACTGCTTTGTGATTTGCTGGACCAAAGGCAACCCGAGGAGGAGTACCATGGCCACGTGCGGTCTTTCCACTGAGGCAACATGCGCGTTGGGCATCAGCCGCACCTCGACAGTCATGAAATGACGGAACTCTGGCAAAGGGGACGTGACATGAGCGATCTGTTTCGCAAGAAGAGCGTAGAGCGAATCAACTCCCCAGAGGAACTCAGCGACTACATTCGCGTTGCCACGCCTTCGGTCTGGCTGGTGCTGATGGCTACCACGATCCTTTTGGCAGGCATGCTTGCATGGAGCGTCTTGGGGACAGTGACCGTCGAGAACGCAGATGGAAGCACGCGAGAAGTTCATCCCATTTTCTTTGTAACTAACTAAGGCTTTTACCTGCGCCTTTGTACGCTAATGTGCCTAGCGGGAGCTTTTTTTCAAATTGCTGAGACGATACGACCTTCTGAGCGTATAAGGGTTGTTCACAGAGAGCATGGCAGACATCCTCAATGAGGAAAGCGTCACCCGCCACAACCGGGACTCGCGACAGGCTCCATGTTTGCCCGTGATACGACAGCCGGAAAGACTAAAGGAGAAAGGAACGATCATGGCTGAGAAGACCCCCCTGAACGAGAACGAGCTTGAGCAGGTTGCCGGCGGTGCATCGGCTCCCGACGCCATCCACGACCTCAAGAACTTTGTGAAGCGCACGGTCTGCAACGTGATCATGTACGACGAGACCGCATGCCTGACCCTCCGCAAGACCCCCGCAGGTGAGATCATCCAGGGCGTGGGCTGGCAGAACGGTGACACCATCCTGGTCCACAAGACCTACAAGGAGGATGGCTGGTACTTCGCGTACAACAGCAAGAAGAACAAGTACGGTTACGTCAACCCCAACAACGTCAAGTAGCTTCATTGGCTGAAAAGCAGAACCAGAGAGCGTAGGTTGTGACAGAAGGTAAGGTCAGGCAGCCCATCACACACGGGGTGGCAAAGGTTCCCGTGGTGATGCAGATGGAGGCGCTGGAATGCGGCGCCGCCTCTCTCTGCATGGTTCTCGCTTACTACAACAAATGGATTCCGCTTGAACAGGTGCGGGCCGACTGCGGTGTGAGCCGGGATGGATCAAATGCCCGGAACATGCTAAAGGCGGCCCGCAGCTATGGTCTCAAGGCAGACGGCTATCGCTTTGAGCCCGACGAGCTGCAGAAAGACGGGCAGTTCCCCTGCATCATTCACTGGGAGCTCAATCACTTTGTGGTCTGTGATGGCTTTAGAGGCGACAAGGTCTACCTCAATGACCCTGCGCGCGGCAGCTACGCCATAAGCCGCGAGCGCTTTGACGAGGGCTTCACGGGCATCGTGCTCATGATGGAGCCAGGCGACGACTTTGAACCCAGTGGCAAGCCAAAGAGCATACTGTCCTTTGCCATGCGGTGCCTCAAAGGCACGGGAGTGGCCGTTGCCTTCGTCATCATCACCACCATCATCACCTCAATCTCGGGCATCTTGGATGCGGGCTTCTCGCGCGTGTTTCTCGACCAGCTCCTCTTTGGCAGAAACCAGAATTGGCTGGTCCCCTACTTTGTGGGCTTGGGCCTGCTTACCGTGCTGCAGATCTCGGCTGCCTGGATCCAGGCAGTATATGCCCTGCGTATCAACGGCAAGATGGACGCCGTGGGCAGTGCCACCTACATGTGGAAGGTCCTGCGCCTCCCCATGGAGTTTTTCTCGCAGCGTATGGCAGGCGACATCCAAGGCCGCCAGGCGCTCAACGCCTCCATTGCCAGCACCGTGGTAAACACCGTTGCGCCGCTGGCCCTCAACACCATCATGATGCTCTTTTACCTGGTGGTAATGCTGCGCTACTCGGTCCTGCTCACCTGCGTGGGCCTGATCTCAGTTGCGGTCGATGCCCTGCTTACGCAGTTTGTCTCACAACGGCGCGTCAACCTCACGCGTGTCATGATGCGCGACCAGGGAAAGCTTGCCTCGGCAACGGTGGCCGCCGCAGACATGATCGAGACCATCAAGGCCAGTGGCGCCGAGGACGGCTACTTTGAGAAGTGGGCCGGCTACCAGGCCTCGGTAAGCACCCAAAACGTTCGCTACCAAAGAGAGAACCAGCTCATTGGCCTTATCCCTGGCACGGTACATGCCCTGATCAACACCCTCGTGCTCGTACTGGGCGTTTGGCTCACCATGCAGGGGCGCTTTACCGTAGGCATGATCCTTGCCTTCCAGGGTTTCATGAGCTCGTTCTTGGCGCCGGCAGGAGAGCTTGTCTCGGCTGGCGAGACGATCCAAGAGATGCGGACGAGCATGGAGCGCGTCGAGGACGTGATGGAGTATCCCGAAGACCCCGTGTTCAACCAGACGGTACAGACCGACGAGTACGGAAAGCTCACCGGCGCCCTTACGATGCGCCATGTGAGCTTTGGCTACTCTCGCCTGGCAAAGCCGCTCATCGAGGACTTTAACCTTGACCTAAAGCCTGGCCAGCGTGTGGCGTTTGTGGGCTCCTCGGGCTGCGGCAAGTCCACGCTCGCCAAGCTCATCTCGGGGCTTTACCAGCCCTGGAGCGGCGAGATTCTCTTTGACGGAAAGCCCATCTCGCAGATTGACCGCAGCGTCTTTACCGGATCGGTTGCCGTCGTTGACCAGGACATCATCCTGTTTGAGGACAGCATCGCCGGCAACATCAAGATGTGGGACAACTCCATCGAGGACTTTGAGATGATTCTGGCCGCCCACGATGCCAGCATTCACGACGACATCGTGCGTCGCCCGGGCGGATACCAGCACGGGATCGCCGAGGGCGGCACGGACTTCTCGGGCGGGCAGCGGCAGCGTCTCGAGATTGCTCGCGCGCTCGCCCAGGACCCCACCATACTCATCATGGACGAAGCGACCTCGGCGCTCGACGCCCACACAGAGTTTGACGTAATGAACGCCATCCAAAACCGTGGCATCACCTGTGTGGTCATCGCTCACCGGCTGAGCACCATTCGCGACTGCGACGAGATTGTGGTGCTCGACCATGGCAAGGTCGTAGAGCGCGGCACGCACGACGAGCTGATGGCCCTTGACGGAACCTACAAGGCGCTTGTGAGCAGCGAGTGAGAGGAGGCAGAGGTCATGGGCTGGTTTGACGAGCAGATACATCAACGCAAACGTGCGGACGAGGAGGCCTTTGCCGACTCCTTCCAATACATCGCCGAGGCGGTCATGGGCCGCAGGATCTCGAACGCGCTCAACAACAAGCGTGAGGTGGCGGCCGACGCCATTGGCGAGATTCTTAGGTACTACCACGTGAAGCCCCAAGAGGTTCCCGACAGCATCGAGGACATGAACGAGGTGCTCGAGTACCTCATGCGCCCCTATGGAATCATGCGGCGCACGGTCAGGCTCGACAAGGGATGGTACCGTGACGCGGTGGGAGCCATGCTCGGGACACGGAAAGACGACGGCAGCGTAGTCGCGCTTTTGCCCTGGGGTCTTTCCGGATATCGCTTTTACGACCGCACGGCCGGAAAGTACGTACGCCTCAACCGCAAGACCGAGGGCATGATCGAGTCTGAGGCCCTTGCCTTCTACAAGCCCTTCCCCCTCAAGAGGATGGGCATCCCGAGCCTCATGCGATATATCGTTGAGCAGATTGCGCCATCTGACCTCGCAATGCTCCTTTTGACCATGGTTGTTACCACTGCCGTGGGGCTGTTGATCCCTCGTCTGAACGCCCTGCTCTTCTCGGACGTCATCGCATCGGGCAGCTTCTTGATGCTGCTTGGCGCGGGTATCTACCTTGCGTGCACCACCGTAAGCTCGCTCATTTTTGAGGTTGTGCACTCGATGGCCAGCAGCCGCATCAACACAAAGCTCAGCGTCAACATTGAGGCCGCGGCCATGATGCGAATGCTCTCGATGCCCGCATCGTTCTTTAAGAACTACAGCGCCGGTGAGCTCTCGAGCCGACTGGGATATGTGAGCTCGCTCGCAAACCAGCTGGTCGACATGGTGCTCTCAACGGGCCTCACCTCGATGTTCTCCCTGGCCTACGTTGCACAGATCATCCAGTACACCCCAGCGCTGCTGATTCCAGCACTGGTCGTCACACTCGCCACCATTGGCATAACGGTCGTCTCAGTGCTCATGCAAACCGAAGTGTCGCGTCAGCAGATGCTCCTCTCCTCAAAGGAGAGCGGCATTAGCTACTCGCTCATTTCGGGCGTGCAAAAGATCCGCCTTGCCGGTGCCGAGAAGCGGGCCTTTGGCCGCTGGGGCAAGGCGTACGCCAAGCAGGCCGAGCTTGCCTACAACCCGCCGCCGTTCCTCAAGATAAGCTCGGTGCTGTCGCAGGCCGTCTCTCTCATTGGCACAATGGTCATCTACTACGCCGCCATACAGAGCCATGTGTCGGTGGCCGAGTACTACGCCTTCAACGCCGCCTACGGCATGGTAAGCGGCGCCTTCATGTCGGCAGCGGGCGTTGCTCTCTCGGTGGCACAGATCAGGCCCACGCTCGAGATGGTCAAGCCCCTCTTTGAGACCGTGCCCGAGATAACCAAAGACAAAGAGGTCCTCACGCGCCTGTCTGGCACCGTGGAGCTCAGCAACGTGACCTTCCGCTACACCGATGACATGCCACTGGTGCTCGACGACATCTCCCTCAAGATTGACCCGGGCGAGTACGTGGCCATTGTGGGAAAGACCGGCTGCGGAAAGTCCACGCTCATTCGCATCATGCTGGGCTTTGAGACGCCGCAGAGGGGTGCCGTCTTTTACGACGGCCGCGACCTGAGCAACATTGACCTCAAGTCGCTGCGGCGGCGCATTGGCACCGTCATGCAAAACGGCAAGCTCTTTACGGGCAACATCTACTCAAACATCACCATTGTTGCGCCGTGGCTCACCGTTGACGACGCCTGGGAGGCTGCCGAGATAGCCAGTCTTGCCGACGACATCCGCGCCATGCCCATGGGGATGCACACCATTATCTCCGAGGGCCAGGGCGGCGTCTCGGGCGGTCAGCGCCAGCGCATTCTCATTGCCCGCGCCATTGCCCCCAAGCCCAAGATCCTCATCTTTGACGAGGCAACCTCCGCACTCGACAACATCACGCAAAAGCGGGTCGCCGAGGCTTTGGACAGCATGAACTGCACGCGCATCGTCATTGCCCACCGCCTGTCAACCATTAGGCAGTGCGACCGGATCATTGTGCTGGACAAGGGCAAGATCATCGAGGACGGCACCTACGACGAACTGATCGAGGCCAATGGCAGCTTTGCGGAGCTTGTGGCACGTCAGCGTCTTGACGAGGCCAAGGGGCGCGACGCCTAGGCTTTTACCGCAGCCACCCCGGCGCAGGCCATGCGCAGCCTCCTTTGTTGCAAAATGGCTCAAGCTTCTACGAGCGGGATGCAAGTACGCTACCATCGTAAGGCCTGTGTTTAAGACCTTTTGTGCCAGAGAGGTGCTCCCATGCCGTTCTCGCTTCCAACCTATCTGCCGCCAGACTTTGCTGCGCTGGGTTTGGACTCAGCGCCAAACGCAGATGTGGCAACAGCGCCAAAAGATGGCGTGGCACCGCAGGGCTATCACTCCACGTCGATGTTTCCCGAGTACGTGCGGATTGACGGCGAGTGGAGGCTCGTCCCCGAGAGCCGCATGGACGCTAGCATTGTTATTCGCCCCAACGGCACGCTCGACACGGTAGAGAACCGCAACCTGCGCGCAGGGGACATTGTGGTGCTTGGCCGCACCGAGGACGGCAGCGAGGGCATCTACGTACATGCCCACGGCTTTGAGCAGCCCTCTTCTGGCGCCACCGAGAAGTTTGCCTTCCGCGCGGGCCGCTCCCGCGAGACTGCCTATGCGCGTGACTACGACACCCTCTACGGGCTGCTCCGCCACGAGCGCGAGCACGGAAAGATCGTGTGGGTAATGGGTCCCGCCTTCTCGTTTGACCGCGACGCTCGCCACGCCATGCAGCTCATCATTGAGGCAGGCTACGTGGACGGCGTGCTGGCAGGAAACGCCCTGGCCACACACGACCTTGAGGGAGCGCGCTTCCACACGGCGCTTGGCCAGGACATCTATACCCAGACCAGCGTTGCCGGCGGGCACTATCACCATCTCGACGTGCTCAACGAGGTTCGCGCCTCGGGATCGATCGCAAACTACATCGAGGACCACAACATCTCTGACGGCATCATGTATGCCCTCGAGAAGGAAGGCGTGCCCTACGTGCTCACAGGCTCCATACGCGACGACGGTCCCCTGCCAGAGGTCGTGGGAGACGCATACGAGGGCCAGTCGGCCATGCGGGAGCTGCTGCGCGACGCCACGTGCGTGATTTGCCTGGCAACCATGCTGCACACCATCGCAACAGGCAACATGACCCCGAGCTTCCGCGTGCTTCCCGATGGGACCGTGCGCCCAGTGTACTTCTATGCCGTGGATGCCGACGA
>CADCHF010000053.1:0-363 GCA_902801175.1 uncultured Coriobacteriaceae bacterium
AGCGCGAATTCATGCGTCGCCACCATGAGGGAGAGAGGCCAAGGGCCATATTCGAGTCTGCCGGCCTTAAGGCCGAGCTGATCGGCTACAAGCGCATCGAGCGCGCTTGCGCGCACTGGCGCGAGGCCGAGACGAAAGACGCGCCATGCTTGACCGATGACAAGAATCCGACCCGTGACGACATACGTGCCCGGGAGCGCGGACGTGCATCCGAGAGATGCGCTGCCATCAGGGCGTCCAGGGACAGGAGGGTCGCCGAGATGGAGGGGAGGTTCGAGGTGATCTTCCGGCTCAGGACCGATGACCCCGCATTCAACGTGAGCGCGGCCTGCGAGGCGCTCGAGGTCTCCAGACGCGGCTATT
>CADCHF010000053.1:407-863 GCA_902801175.1 uncultured Coriobacteriaceae bacterium
CGCCGCAGACAGGGCGTCGTAATGAGCCGCAAGAAGGCGCAGCGCATTGCCCGCAAGTACGATCTCGCGCCCAAGCGCAAGAGGAAGAATCCCTGCCACCCCATCGGCACAGACGGGCTGCCCAAGGTGGCCGCCAACGTCGTGAACAGGCAATTCCGCCGAGGGCGGCCACTCAAGGTCATCTCGACCGATATAACCTATCTGCCAGGACGCGATGGGTTCAGCTATCTCTCTGGAGTAATCGACTGCGAAACCGACATCGTACTGGCCCACGTGACCTCGAACTCCATGGAGGAGCAGCTCGTGCTCGATACCTATGACCAGCTGAAGGAAATCGAGCTGCCAGACGGCATCTGGGCGTGCAGTGACCAGGGCGTCCACTATACCGCCCGTGCCTACCGGGACAAGCTCGAGGAGCTTGGGATAAGCCAGTCAATGTCGAGAAAGGCATGTTGC
>CADCHF010000053.1:878-12482 GCA_902801175.1 uncultured Coriobacteriaceae bacterium
CAACGAGAGGGGCCAGGCCCGCTTAGACTGGCTCACCCCCATGGAATACGCTGCCAAGCTCGTCGCCTAAGGGTTGTGCGGAATCAAGGGTCCACTTCACAGTAAGGCCGGGGACGGCGACCGTGCTGGTCGCGTCAAAAAGAGCGGTGCTGTTCCAATCGAAATCTGTACCCTGGCGATTACTCGAGCGTGCACGTTAGGGCCTCTGCTTCACCGCGCTTACCTGCGGTCGTGGTGGAAGCGGTCTAGCACCTCCTGGTACTCTGCGCGCTTCCTGCGAAACGCCATCGTGAAGACCACTGTGAGGACCGCGAGGATCGCAAGGTAGATGCCCGCGAACCTCGCCCAAGCCAGCGGCTGGTCCACCGGCAGCCACTGTCCCAGCACCGCGCACCCCGTAAGCGCCACGAAGTACGTTACGCCAAATCCGCCGACGCGCCCGCCGTACCCCAGGCGTGACGTGGGCGTGAAGTTGAACCAGAGTTGCTGCAGCACGCCGCCTGCCAGGCAGGCAAGAACCCAGCTCGCCGCGCCGCTCGTGGACTCGTCCAGCCCGCCGGATGCGGCAGCCTGCGCCACGACCCAAGCGAGGATTGCAGCCACCGCCCACGCGCTCCCCACGAACAAGCCCATGGTCACCGCGCGCCCCGCGCTTTCGTGCTCATCGCCATCAAAGACGCCGTACGTAAGGCCCTTTTCCTGACTGCTCATCGTGGCTCCTCTCGTCTGCCGATCAATTACCCAGCAATTCCGATCCTCGACTTCACCTGCGAGGCGTAGTTGCGCGAAACAACCGCCTCGCGGCCGCCCTTAAGTCCCAGCACCAGCCTGCTACCAAACTCCGGCCGGATGGTCTGGACGTTGTCCAAGTTCACAATCTCCTGCCGAGAAACGCGCGCGAATTCCGTCTGCTGTAGCGCCGCCTCGAGCTCGAACAGCCGCGAGGCGCTGTGCAGCATGGACCCGTCCACCATGCGAACGAGCGCGTGGTCGGCGTCGGACCGGATGCTCGAAACGCTGGCCAGAGGCACCACGCGGCGCTCTGTGCCCGTTTGGCTAACGTATGCGGTGAGCCTGCCGCCGGCGGTCCTTAGCCTATCGGCAAGGCGCTCCGCCCGCTGGTCGCCGGGGGCGCACAGCACCGTTACCTCGATGCCGTGCTGGCCCTCGCGTTGAATGACCCTCACCCTCATCTAGAGCTCCTTCCTCCGCTGACATGAAGGTACACGAGATGGGGGGCAGGGAGCCTTGCAACCTACCGAGTTGCGAAAGGTCCGGCCCGAGTTGCATGGGATGCGCGGACGTAGCAACAATTTCTGTTGAGAAGAACATTCCAACGATGCTCGCGACGGTGGTCCATTGACCGGCATCTGCTAGAAGCCTGCAAGGCCTTTGCTAGAATGGACCGCACTTGTACTGACGCAGCATTCGAGGAGAGCCTCATGAAGCGCTCAGAGCTCGTCGACTCCGGTGCCACCCCCACGGAGATTCAGGCGTTACTCGTGGGCTCGGAGAACGTCCCGGTCACCATGAGGATCCCCAAGAACCTGCGCGACGCGGCCAAGGATGCAGCGAAGCTCTATTTGAATGATTCATCTTCAGCTCGGTGGCGTCTAGCATCTCGTCGAGCTCGACGTCCCTGAGTCTCACGATCTTCCAGGGACAGCAGCCTTGCCAAAGTTTGCATGCAGTCAACTTTGGCAAACGCTTCACTTATGATGCCGAGAGTGTGGTGCTTTTTGAGCGTAAGCATGCGGGAATACAAAGGAGCGAGCGCCAGCCGTAGCGCAACACCTCTACGAGATGGCAGACTAAGATATTTTATATTTCTATATGTAGTCCAAGAGCTGGTTATACGATTAACTAAGAGGTTATGCGATTAACTTTCGCATATGGAAGCACGTTCACATAGCATTTTCTTACAACCTCAAAAAGGAGAAATGCTATGTCAGATAAGAGCTTTATTCAGAAGGTTTTGTCTATTTCAATACCGGTGGCATTGCAATCTATGCTGCAATCTTCTTTCTCAATGGTCGATCAAATCATGGTCGGTCAGTTGGGTGAGAAGAGCGTCGCGGCAGTAGAAATCGCTGGTAGGCCTGGATTTATCTACTCGTTTATCATAGGCGCAATCAGCACAATCACAGGAATTATGATTTCGCAGTACATCGGCAATCGAAACAGAGATGCAGAGGAGAAGAGCGTCTGCGTCAATTTCGTCGCAATGAGTGCGACCGCCCTCCTTTTTCTCTTCACTTTCACTATCTGTCGAAATCAATTTGCCGGGACGTTCACGACAGACAAGCAGGTAGTAGAGGAGGGAGGCAAGTATCTTGGAATAATCTGCTGGACATTCATTCCACTGGGCATCTGCAACATTCTCGGAACCGCTCTTCGCTGCAGTGATAAACCGACTTGGCCCCTGTACATCGGCATTCTTTCTGCGCAACTTAATACGGTCCTGAATTACTGCCTTATATTCGGCAACTTTGGAGCTCCCCGTCTTGGCGTTGCAGGCGCCGCATATGCGAGCGTAATCTCCCAGGTGGTTGCCGCTTTAATATCTGTCCTATGCTTTTTCAGAGCGTACGGGCGCATCCATTTTTCCATCAAACTCGGGAAGGCGGGGTATTCGCAGTACTTTATGATGCTATTGCCCATTGTGGCAAATGAATTCCTCTGGTCCGTTGGGCAGAGCGTTAATACTTACGTCTATGGACACTTGGGAACGAATGAACTGGTAGGGATGTCTTTAACGGGGGCCGTCCAAGGATTGACCATGGGGGCATTGGGTGGCTTGTCTCAGGCCGCTGGAATTCTGATAGGCAAGAGACTCGGTAGCAACGAGTATGACGAAGCGTATCGGGAGTCTGTAAAACTGTGTGCTCTTGGGCTTACGGGGTCGATTCTCTTTTCTCTACTGCTGGTTTTGACGAGAGAGCCATATGTTCAGTTGTTCAATGTGGTGGATGACGTGCGGGAGATAGGTGCGGACATACTTGTGGCCTTCGCCATTCTGATGCCCGTGAAGGTCCAGAATATGATCTTAGGTGGCGGAATCATCAGGAGCGGAGGAAAAACCAAGTACGTAATGCTTATAGACATGATGGGGACCTGGCTGATAGGCGTTCCGCTGGCACTCCTTACTGGATTGTATTTCAGGCTGCCAGTCGTCTGGGTCTACTTCATCTTGTCGCAAGAAGAGGTTGCTCGTCTTATCATATCTATACTTATGTTTAGAAGCAGAAAGTGGATGCATACTCTCCAATGAGTGGGGATAGCGATGTGGGACGAGAAGAAGATTCGCATTAAAGACGTCGCGGATGAGCTGGGTGTCAGCACGGCCACCGTTTCCAACGTGATTCATGGTAAGACGAACAAGATATCTGACGCGACATACAAACGAGTGCAAGAGAAGCTTGTTGAGCGAGGATATATCCCGAATATGGCCGCAACGCTCCTCGCACAGAACAATTCGAGAATTGTCGGGGTGGTCGTCAACAATCATCCAAAGTACGAGGGGCGCGTTCTGGAAGACCCGTTCATCAGCAGCGCCGTCAACGCGCTGTCCGACGCATTGGAAAGCCACGGGTACTTCCTTATGCTTAAGAAGACCAGCGAGATCATGGACATCATTCCGTTTGCGTCGATGTGGAATATGGACGGAATGGTCATCATGGGCTTCTGCGAGGATGAGTATCAGAAACTCCGGGACCGCATCAGAATCCCGTTCGTTGTCTATGACGGTATTTTCCAGAACGACAGAAACATCTGCAACCTCACACTCGACGATTTCGACGGCGGAAGACAGGTCGGAACGTATTTCAGGGAACACGCCAGGAAGAGTGTGCTGTTTATTGCGGACAATCAATTGAGGCCTGACTTTGACAGATATGAGGGTCTTTGCTATGGGTATGGCAGGAGGACGGATTTCCTAGAAGTTCCCATGAGCAAGGGAGAAAGGCAGGCGTTTTATCGGAATGCCCTGCCAAAGAATCAAAACCTTGATTCGGTGTTTGCCGCCTCGGATTATTATGCAGCCGAAGTCATGAACTATTTGATCAACGCGGAGACCCGCGTCCCCGAGGACGTATGGGTTGTGGGGTTTGATGACGTGGAGCTCTGCAGAAATGTCATACCGCAGCTATCGTCCGTTCGCCAGGACGTGAATATGCGTGCTCAAAAGGCCGTGGAGTACCTGGAGCGGATGAAAGCGGATAGAAGTTATTCCGCGACGGAGAAGATTCCGGTACAGTTCGTTCCGCGAATGAGCTGTGGCAAATCATCTTAACTCTCGACCGTTGAGTAGCTGCCTTACGGCTCTCCAAGCGCCTGTCATGATTTCGCAGGCTAGCCATACGATGCCGATCTTCGTCGGCATAGATCTTTGATAGGCACACCATGTGAAGCCGCTTCCATACTTCAAAGAAGGATATTGACCTAAACCTAGGTTTAGGTTTGAGAATCGCTTAACGATAGCAACGTTCGGGCGTACCACACCTTGTTGCCCGACTCAAATGGAAGGGGATTCTCATGATGAGAAGAACGATGGTTTCGTACTTCAGCGCTACCGGGACGACGGAGCGGGCGGCCAAGGTGCTCGCCAAGACCGCGGGGGCTGACCTCTTTAAGATCGCGCCGGCAGAGCCATACACGAGGCGCGACCTAAACTGGAACGACTCGTCGAGCAGGACTTCGATGGAATGCTGCGACGATTCCGCGCGGCCAGAACTTCAGGGCAGCTGCCCAGACCTCACCAGCTACGACGTGGTATTCGTGGGCTTTCCCATCTGGCGGTACGTGGAGCCCCGCATCGTGGACAGCTTCCTCGACTCCGTGGACCTCGCGGGAAAGATCGTCGTGCCGTTCGCCACGAGCGGGGGAAGCGGCATCTCGCGCGCGACGGAGCGCATCAGGATGCTGCACCCAGAGGCGCGCGTTCTCGACGGGCGCATGCTCAACGGGTCGCCGTCCCAGAGTGAAGTCGCCGCGTGGGTCAAAGCGTTGGAACTCTAAGGCGCCTGCACGAAAATGCCAAAAGGGCGCATGTCAAGAGGGCGCATGTCAGAAGAGCAGCTACTGCCCTCGCGGCACTCCCGTGTCCTCGTCTCCTCGGCGGAACTCGTACCAGACCTTGTCGTACGTGGAGTCCCCTACGACAAGCGCGTTCTTCTCAACGCGAGTCTCGACCATGCCGGACTTCTCCATCGCGCGCCGAGAGCCGATGTTGCCCGCGGCGCTCCACGCGGTGACGGTGGCGATGCCCTCTTCGCCAGCAAGGTAGCTTAGCACAGCCGAAAGCGCCTCGGTGGCGAAGCCCCTGCCCCACGATGCCCGCTCGATGCTCATACCCACCTCGACGGAGTTTTTTGGGCATCATAGTCGTACGCGCCGATGGTGCCAACGAGCCTGCCCGCGCTCTCGATGGCCCAGCCATAGAAGCGCGGGTCCGCGTACGCTTCGATGTACTCGCGCACGGCGACCTCGGCCATCTGGGGCGTGGCGTACGGGTTCCACCCCGTGTACGCGAACATCGCCGGGTCCCTCCCAAAGCCCTCGCACAGCGCGCGGGCGTCCGCCGCCATGTGGCGGCGGAGCAACGGGCGCGGGGTCCGTATCTCCTGGGTGCCAGGCATCTTTCCTCCAACCTGTGGCGGCTCGTTCTTCTCCACGGATTGTGCCTGCCGGCGCAGTGATGTTGCTTTGGGTTCTAGGGCGGGTCCGATCGCGCCGGAAATGTTGGTGTAAGCGGGGCAACCGTCAGGCTTGACCATCGGTCCAGAAAGAGCGGCCATCGTCCTAGAATCCGAGATCGTAAGGTCCGGAGGTTGGCCCGGAAGATGGGCATCGACCGACTGTCCAAGGACCAGGCGGGCGCGATAGCCAGGGACCTGGACGCCGACGTGGAGGAGCTGCTCTCGCGCGACCTCTCCGTGACCCGCGTCCCCGAGGACCTATTGCACGGTGCGTCCTTCAGAAGGCTCTGAAAGTGCTTCGTACAACAACAAGCCGCCCCGTCTATCATGAAGCCTTGAAGATGACTCCTCCATGACGAACTTGATTGAGGAGTCTGGCCGCGTCGTCATGCAGATTGCGAATCTCATGTGTGGATACGATACAACAGTCGTGACGTGGCCTGACGAGCAGCGGGGTCGCTTGCGCAGAGTTCCTGCGCAAGCGAACGTAGCGGAGTGGGAAAAAGGATTCCGCAAACGTCAATCAGATTCCTCCATCTCGTAAAGTTAACCTACGCTCCACCGATCCTTCACCGAGCGGTCAGTCGCCGCAGCGCCTCGAAACCGCCGTCCGAGTAGGCGTTCAAAAGCGTCTGGATCCGGTCGAACTCGGGCCCGCGCTTCCAGCCCAAGGGCCGGTTTACTGCAAGGTTCCCATATGCGTTGTGAACGAACAACAAATACGCCTCGTCTTCGGACAGACCAGTCTTTTCGACAATAGACGGCACCGCACTGCCTGCCCCAGCCTCAATGACATGCCTGACGATGCGCGAAAACACCTCCTCGTCAGAATAAAGCAGGTGGTACTCAGCGTTAGCCGGTGCCCGCTGGCAGATGCTTGCCTGTGCGTTGCCCTCAAGCGGCGGGGCCGCTGCCAGCGCCTCGTCGATGATGGCGTCAAGAAGTGCGTATTTGTCCTCGTAGTGAAGGTAAAAGGTTTCACGGTTGATATCCGCCCGTCGGCAGATGTCGGCGACCGTCATCTTCGAGAACCCGATCTCCTTCAGTAGCTGGAAGAACGCCTCGCGAATCACGCTGAGCGTGTATCTCGTGCGACGGTCGGCTCTTTTCTCGTCCTTCACCTCTCACCTCCATGCTCCATAGGCAATATCGCGCATCCGTCAGTTAATCGACACAGTGCGAAATCTGATGATTGCCTTCTGGAAAATCGACACGAATACTGTTAATGAACATGTGTCAATCATAACAGAGAGAAGTGAATCCGATGCAACCATACGAAGAGCTTGTGTCCGAGCTTACCTATCGCTCCTTCATGCACGGCGAGGCCTACCAGAACGGCGGGACGCCCTACAGGATGACGACAAAGAAGCCTCTCCCGTATCGGGACCTCGTGAAACGTGCCGCCGGCATGATCGAGGATGCGGACTGCATCCTTGTTGGGGGTGGCTCCGGGCTCTCCGCCGCCGGAGGCGGAGACTTCTACTACAGCGACAACGCTTCCTACCGAGCCCACTTTGGAAAGTTCGCAGAGAAGTCCGGCTTCAAGGGCGCCTTCGCAGGCTCTTTCTATCCCTGGCCAACCCCCGAGTCGCGCTGGGGCTACCTCGCCACGTTTTTGGACACCACCATTAACGCTCCGCTGCGCCAGCCGTACAAGGACCTCGATGCGCTTATAAGCGACAAGGACTTTTTCGTTTTGACGACAAACCAGGACACTCAGTTCCTAAAGATCTACCCGTGGGACAAGGTCGCGGAGATACAGGGAGACCATCGTTTCTTCCAGTGCGGCAACTGCTGCACCGACGAGGTGTGGGACTCGGTCGGGCCCGTTGGCGAAATGATCGGGGCAATGGGAGATGGTCTTGAGGTGCCGAGCGACCTTGTGCCCCGTTGCCCGCACTGTGGGAGGGAAGCATTCCCCTGGGTGCGGGGATACGGCAACTTTCTGCAGGGGGAGCTCTACGAGGAGCAGTACCGGAAGGTCTCGGAGTGGATTGAGGCCCACAGGGAGAGAAAGGTACTCTTCTTCGAGCTTGGCGTCGGTCGCATAACGCCTGCGTTCATACAGGAGCCCTTCTGGATGCTGACCGCGCAGCTCCCTCATGCACACTATATCTCCGTCAACAACGTCACGCAGTTCCTTCCCGAGGCCATTGAGGACAGGGGCATCGCCATCCGCAAGGATATCGCAAAGGCGCTTGCGGACGTTCGATCCGATATGGGAAGGTAGAGCATGAAGCGAGAAGAGCTTGAGGCGGTTCGCAAGGCAATACGCGAGGCCTCGCTCGTTCTGATAGGTGCGAGCAACGGCCTAGATATGGCCGAGGGACTTAACATCTTTGCTCCCGACGCGCATTACCTACAGTCGTACGGCGACCTTGCCAAGGTGAGCGGCGCCCGCTGCATTTTGGAAGGCCTTGCTAGTGCGACGAAGGATCCGTTGCGGTCTTGGGCTTGGGGTGCCCGCTTCGCTCGCCTCGAATGGCTCGGCTACGAGTCGGGTCCCGTCATGGAACCGCTGCGCACGCTTTTGGGCGAGAAGGACGCGTTCGCGATAACCAGCAACATTGACTCCAGGCTCAAGAGTGCCGGCTTTTCGAGCGAACATGTGCTGGAGACCGAGGGATCCGTTTCCGAGATGGTGTGCTCGTCGCATTGCCGCGAGGAGAGATATCCGTCGGAAGGGGCCGTACGCACGCTTGACGCATCGATTGCCGCTGGACGTGTCGACGCATCTCTCATCCCCGTATGCCCGCACTGCGGCGCTCCGCTTGAGCTGGCGTTGGACGAGGCCCGCATGCTGCATCCCGATGCCGAAGCCCTGCGTCGACTCGACACCCTCCGTCAGCTCTGCGACAGGCACAAAGGCAGAAGCATCGTTGTTCTGGAGCTGGGAGTGGGCAGGTACAACGGGACTGTAAAGCAGCTCCTGGCAAAAGCTGTGGCAGGACGGCGCAACGTCACCTATGTTGTATTCAACTATAGCGACGTGGTGTTTCCAGCCGGGTTCGAGGATCGCTGCATCGGGATCGGCGGCGACATGGCAGAGGCGTTTCAAGAGCTGCTCTAACCTAAGCCACTCTAGGCAACGGGATTCACGGGAAGAGGAAGCGGAGAAGACCATGGCAGGCAGACGTCCGAGCATGTTGGACCTCGAGAGGGCGCTCGCTCTTCTCGACGATAGGAAGCTGCAAGATAAGGGGCGCACCTGGCTGCGCTTCATGATTTCCCATGTCGGCTGCTGGCAGGCAGCCGGCGATGTCCACATGCACGGCCATTGGGCACGCGTTCTCATCCATGCGCTGTCCCTTGGCTCGCACATGGGCCTATCCTCAGACGATCTCGACGCGCTGTGCGTCGCAGCCATATTCCATGACACGCGGCGCAAGAACCCGCTGTTCGATGTGGGACATGGCCAGAGGGGGCCGACTCCCTCGACCGAGTGCGGCTTGGGAGCTCGCCCGATGCCGCCTTGCTAAGACACTCGTTTTCGAGGGAGCGCATCCAGTTTGCATGGGAGCTTCTCGACGCTCTGCCCTTCTCCTCCTATGAGAGACGGGAGGATGGCACATCCGGGTCTGGCGCGTCGGAAGGTGCGCCTATCAACAGGCTCTACGTCCAGACGCTCGGACAGCCGCTGCCTCCGCAAGACACCGAGGACCCCGCGCTCTACATGAGGAAGGTCGAGCAGCTCGCTAGTCTCATCAACGATGCCGACGCCGTTGTGGTGGGAATTGGGTCCGGCATGTCCACCTCCGCTGGCTATGACTTCTATCACCAGAGCGACCTCTTCGACTTTGCCTTCGATTCGTTCCGTCGCGCGCATGGGTTCGACACGTTGTTTGACGGCATGTACCACATGTTCTCGACGAACGAGGAGCAGTGGGCGTTCAACGCGGCGGTTTCTGACTTTGCCGAATGCCTTCCCGTGGGCGCTCCCTACAGGAAGCTCGCCATGCTTCTATCCGGAAAGGAGCACTTCGTCCTGACCACGAACGTCGATGGGCAGGTCCCCAGGGCCTTCGCAAAGGGGTCGTACTGGCTGTTCCAGGGCGACATGCGATTCCTGCAGTGCAGCCAGCCCTGCAACGACGAGGTGGTGCATGACGTCTCGGTCACGATGGGGCTTCTTGCGAGCATGAGCGTGGGGGAGGACGGGGTGCCGCGCATCCCTACGGACAGGCTGTCGCGATGCCCCGAGTGCAACCATCTTATGGCCCCCTGGGTCCGTGACGTAAACTTTGCAGAGGGGCGCCTGTGGAGGGAGCAGAAAGACGCGTACGAGAAGTTCGTGGGAAACCACCTTGCCGCCGGGCACCGGGTGCTCTTCCTCGAGCTGGGCGTCAGCTCTATGACGCCTGCGATCATAAAGCTTCCGTTCTGGAGCATGACCGAGCGATACGACAATGCGTTCTACGTCTGCGTAAACCGCGCAGAAGCCAGCGCGCCACAGCAGCTTGGCCAGCGGGGCATGGCCATGACTGCCGACCTAGCACGCGTCATCGACTCCCTGGAAGGCCCCCGTTCGTACTGAGACGAGCAAACTAATCATGCGGACGCGATTCTGCGCTGGGCAAGTCATTCGAGAGCTGCCAGGGGACTGGGCGCTCGATGATCGTTCCGCCGCCACGTGGCGGCGGAGCAACAGGCGCGGGGTCCGTATCTCCTGGGTGCCAGGCATCTTTCCTCCAGCCCGTGGCGGCTCGTCCTTCTCCACGGACTGTACCTGCCGGCGCAGTGATGTCGCTTTAGGTTCTAGGGCGGGACCCGGTTGCGCGACCTGTCTTGGGCAGCGTTTCCCGACACATTCGCATTTTGTTGGAACTCCTAATGACAGCTGACGCCGCTTCTCGTAGAGAATGTAATGACGACAGTTGGTGTGGAGGGGAGAGACAAGTGAAAACGCTGGCGCTCAACGCAAGTCCTAGGAAGGCGTGGAGCACTGCCAAATTGCTGAAGTCGGCAGCCGAAGGCGCCAAGGCCGCCGGATCCGACGTCGAATACATCGACCTTTACGACTTGAGCTTCACGGGGTGCAGGAGCTGCATGCTGTGCAAGAGGAAGGGTGCGGAGAAGTGCCGCTGCTATTGGAAGGACGACCTGTCGCCCGTTATTGACAAGGTGTTCAAGGCGGATGCGCTTCTATTGGGCACGGCGATTTACCTTGGACGACCGACAAGCCGGTACTTCGAGGTTCTGGAGCGGCTGCACTTCTGCTCGCTTTTCTATGACGACTACAGCAACTACTTCACCGGAAAGGTAAACGTGGGCCTGTTTGTGAGCATGAACGCACGAAGGATTTCTACGACGAGCAGTACAAAGACACGTTCGAGGGATACGCGCGGGAGCTCAAGATGCTTAACGGCGAGGTCTGCCTGTACCCGTGTCACGACACGCTGCAGGTGGCCGATTACTCCAAGTACAACATGGCGAGCTTCGACGAGGAAAAGAAGAAGCTCTCGCGCGAGAAGAACTACCCGAGAGACCTGGAGAACGCCTACCAGATCGGGCAGAGGCTGGTGCGCGAGATCGGCGAGTGAGCTGTTACCCTTAACATCGTACCAACGGCGCGTTTGAAGGGTGGACTGATGACGTTCGAGCAGGATGGTGAAAAGGGCGTCGCGCGCGACTCGGTAGATGCGCGGGCGCACGAGAGGCAGCGCCTCGTGGCAGACGTGAGGCACTTCTCGCCCACGTGCGAGCAGGAGGAGAAGGATCAGGAGCTGTTTCTGCGCTGGCTCGAGCGCCGCGACTGCCCCGACGTCAGCACGCGCGAAAATGACGTGGCGCACCTGACGGCGTCCGCGTGGGTGGTCGATGCAAATCGCACGCGCGTTCTCATGGCGTACCACCGCATATACGACACCTGGGCGTGGCTGGGCGGTCATGCGGACGGCGACTTTGACCT
>CADCHF010000054.1 GCA_902801175.1 uncultured Coriobacteriaceae bacterium
GGCATCAACTACTACCGGGCCTTCATCTCGGGCCGCTCGAACGGAAGCGCGCCAACAGATGGCGAGGTCACCTTTGACGAGCTGGCAGCCCATGTGGAGCACTTCCTCGACCTTGGCGGCGAGAACGCCATAGCCCTGGGCAGCGACTTTGATGGCTCGGATACCCCTGAGTGGCTGGACGCCTGCGAGAAGGTTGCTGCGTTCTACGAGCAGATCGCTGGCAGGTTTGGCCAGGAGCTTGCAGACCGCATGTTCTGGGGCAACGCTCATTATTTCTTTATGCAAAACGAAAGGGCATAGCTCCCTCCAACAGTGCCTATAATGGATTTATGAGTGAAGAAGCGGACACGCCCAAGCGTCACCAACGCGACAAGCTGCTGATAGCTGCCGTAACGGGAGCGGTGGCGGTTCTCGTGGCCGTCGCGCTGTCCATTGGCTATGCCGTGTCAGTCATGGGCGGCTATCACCGGTATATCCAAGATCTTGGCGACAGCCTGCTGTACGCGCGCACGAACGACACGCTCGAGATCACCGTCGACAACGAGACAAGCCCAGCATATATAGACGATGCCGAGTGGCTCTACAAGCGAATCGAGAGAGCGGGCATGGGGTCCCCGCTGAGCGAGCTACCAGAGGGCGAGTCCTTTGCCTTCTCATTTGGCGACGGCAGCACGCTGCAGCTCTTCCCGACGACAATCGACGAGCCAGACGGAACGCAGGCAGAGGGCGCCATCGTTTGCTACACGCGCTCAGATGGCCATAAGTTCTCCTACGACACCGACCTGCTGGTGTACGAAAGGATCGAGGAGCACTGCGCCCCATAAATGTGCACTCGCTCGCCTGTTGCGTCCAACCTTTTATGCGGCGTTGGCCTCGGCGCTCGAGCGCTGCAGGGCAAACCGTAGCTTCTCGGTGGCAGCAATCCCCTGCCTGAGGCAGAGCCTGCTCATGGGGCTGGCGGCAAAGAGGTTCCAGAGCAGTGCCATCGGAAAGTTCTTGAGCACCGTGCCGATCCAAATGATAGGCAGGTCAACAACTGGACGACCTGCCAGCACCACGTTGAAGAGGATGCTCGCAAAGAGGCTCATCGACGGGCACATGACCAAGGTTGTGCAGGCAATGACCACGCAGCTGCGAAAGAACGAGCTGTCTCGTTCGGGGTCGATGAGCCCCGCAGCCAGCTTTGCGCCGATCCTGTTGCCATAGGAGTTTGAGAGCACAAAGACCACCGGAATGATAAACCACAGCTCCGAGAGCGCCGCCGGCACGACTTCCCACGTCATCCCCGAGAACCCACCAGGCTGCAAGTTGATTCCCATCTTGACCGCATTGTTGTAGAGCTCCATCCCAAGGCTCATGAAGACACACATGAACAGGCCGTAGAACAGGCCCTGCACCTTGGTCTTTGGGGTGGTCATCTGCGGTCCGCGCTTCTCCTCGTTCATCCTGCACTCCTTCGCAACAAAAAACGCGCGGCCCCGTCACACAGGACCGCGCGTTTCGCTCTTAATCTTTCAGTCCTCTCCGCGCTCATGATCGCGCGGACGGGGGCTACACGCCACAGGGGACTCTATCACAGTCGCTGGTATAGCCCACCCGATTCTCCACAATTGGGTTTGCAAGTCCACGTGCCTCGTGCGCATCAGACGTCTCTCATCATTGAGCGCAAACTATTCCGTTTTAGGAGCTAGGCACACGCTTTTATGCCATAGTGGCTGTAGTCTTGCCTTACGGGGAGGGTGCCATGGATACCGAACGTTGCCACGAGTTTGTTGTGCTCGCCCAGACCTGCAACTACCTGCAGGCATCTGACCAGCTCTTTATCTCGCAGTCCTCGCTTTCCAAGCACATCAAGGCGCTCGAGCGCGAGCTGGGAGTCGAGCTGTTCAACCGGACCACGCGAAAGGTGCAGCTCACCGAGCACGGACGCGTCTTTCTCCCCTTTGCGCGCAGGATTGCCTCTGCGGGGCACGAGGCAATGGTCGCCCTCGACAACGCCCGGGACAACGAGCGTCGCGTGCTGGAGATTGGGTCGATTCCCGTGATGGTCCCCTACGGAATCACCAAGCTCCTGCGCGACTTTGAGCGCGAGCATCCCAACGTGCGCTTGCATATTAGCGAGGGAGAGGCCGACGTGCTACGCGACCAGCTCCGCAAGCACACGCTTGACCTGGCCTTTATCCGCGAATGGGACGGTGACGTGGCACTCGATAGCGACGACAGCGAGTTTGCGACCATCGAGTACGCCACAGACCGTCTGGCTGCGGTCCTTCCTGCCGGGCATCATCTGGCATCAAGATCCGCGCTGCGCCTCTCCGAGCTGGCCAACGAAGAGTTCTTACTGCTTCCGCAGGGCACGGTCATGAACGCGCTCATCACCGACGCCTGCGCCGCGGAGGGCTTTGTCCCCGAGGTCCGCTACCGGGGCACTCGAGCCGAGAACATCATCGACCTGGTGGCCCGCGGGATGGGTGTCTCGCTGCTCATGAAAACGCCAGCAGCGTATCTCACGCGCAACGCAGTCTCGATCGTCGACCTAGAGCAGCCCATAGTCACAAAGATCATGCTCTATCGCCTGCGCGACCAGGAGCCATCCTCCGAGGCAATGGCGTTTCTGAATTACCTCTCTCTGGCCATGCCATAAGGTCTCTTGGTTCCTATATGGAATAAAACTCAGTCTAAGTTGAATTGTTCTGGAATATATACCTCCCTACCATGGAGTTCAATAACCCATCACAAGGAGGCACCTATGACCATCGACGCAAACATGTACTGGGTTCCCGAGAGCCTGTTTACCAATGAGGAGGTGCTCGCCCGCTTTGTGGGCGAAGCCCCGCAGGACGAGCACACCAAGGTCTACCTGCGCGACGCCGACGGCGTGCGCCAGGTCATCGTCGAGAAGCCCGCGGGCTTTGAGGCGCTCAACTACGCCCAGGGCGACTATGTGCTCGAGCACATGCTTGCCGACATGGACGAGGCGGGCGTCGACGTCGCCGTGTTGAAGGTGCCTGGCGCCAACGAGTGGATGAGCCTCGAGACCTGCAAGTTCTTCAACGACGGCATGGCCGACTACGCGCGGCGCTCAAACGGCCGCATGATCCCGCTCGCCGTGATTCCGGCCCTCGACTTCACGCCCGAGTGCGCCGCCGAGATCGACCGTTGCATGAGCGAGCTCGGCTTTGCCGGCGTGCAGCTCTGCAGCCATTATGGCGACAAGTACCTCGACGACCCGGCCTTTGCCCCGCTCTTCGAGTGCCTTGACGCACACTCGGCCACCGTCTATGTGCACCACGTGCCCGTGCCCGTCGACTGCTCCTCCATCGTTGACTACAACAACCTGCGTCGCAGCTACGGACGCTGCCAGGACCAGGTGACCGCCGTGGGCCGCGAGCTCTTCAGCGACTTCTTTGAGCGTTACCCACGCATCCGCATGGTGCACTCCATGCTTGGCGGCGGATTCTTTGCCGTGAGCGAGATGCTCCTGCCCAAGCCCTCCAAGCGCACCGACGCCGTGCAGCGCTTCAAGACCGACGACGGCACCCTCGCCAAGCGCCTGCACGACCACATCTTTTTCGAGATGAGCCACGCACAGCCATGGGGAGCTGCACAGCTCAAGTGCGCCATCGAGGTGCTTGGCGCAGACCACGTGATCTTTGGCACGAGCTACCCCGTGCGTCGCGAGTGGCTGCTCGACGGGCCGGCCTTCGTGCGCGACCTGCACCTTTCGACCGCCGACGAGGAACTCGTGCTCGGCGGCAGCGCCCGTTCGCTCTATAACATCAACTAGCACACGCGGCAAGGAAAGGACCACCATGCTTGCTGGAGCCGGGAAAGCACCCATCAACCTCGAGGGCGTGTTGCCCTTCGACGGGTTTGACCTCGTACGTGACCCCATCCACGTTCGCAGCGTCGTCTTTGAGAACCCCGATGGCTCGCGCGCGTGCCTGCTTTCGGTCGACGCCACCTCGATGCGCGACGACTCCGCCCTGCGCTCCGCCGCCTCACAGGTCGTCAATTGCAGTCCTGAGCAGGTGTGGGTCACAGTCACGCACACCTTCAGCGTGCCGCACGTGCGCACCGCTAGCCACCTGGCCAGCGACGACGAGCGAGCGAGAAACGTGCTGCTCGCCGAGCGTCTCGCAGCCGCTGTGCACGATGCCTGCGCTGCCGCCGTGGCGGACCTCGCCCCGGTGAGCATGGAGACCTCCCGCGGTAGCTGCTCGGTCAATGCAAACCGCGACGTTGAGACGCCTGAGGGCTGGTGGCTGGGAATTGATCCGTCCGGGTTCTCGGACCGCTCGCTCCGCGTTCTGCGCATGCTTTCCAGCGACCGCACGGTAGCGACCCTTTACACCGTTGACGTGCAATCTTCCGTGGTTCAGGGCCTACGCGACGCTCAGGGCAAGGCGCTAGTGAGCGCCGACCTCGCCGGCGAGGCGTCCCGACTGCTCGAGGACCACCTTGGAGGCGTGGCCATCTTCCTCGTGGGAGCCGCGGGCGACCAGACGCCGCGGGTCAAGGGTGCAGGTGCCCTTCCCGAGCTGGGACGCATCCTCGCCAGCGAGGTCGAGGCGGCCCTCACCGATGCCGAGCGCCTCGAGGCAGCAAGCATTGAGCTCGAGCGTGTGGCCGTCTCCTGCCCAGCGCAGCGCAGGGCGGACTTCGCGAGTCTCGCACCAACCCGCAGCTACGAGTTTGTGCCCGAGGGAAGCATCGGGACCACCCTCTCGGTCGCTCGGCTCGGATCGCTCACCGTGGTGGGCATCGAGCCCGAGATCGACAGTGCCCTCGGCGCCGAGCTGCGCACCAAGGGCGAAGGTACGCTCGAGGTGCTCACCATGGTCAACGGCGCGCAGAAGTACCTCCCCTGCAGCCAAGCCTACGACCGCATCACCTACGAGGCCATGAACTCGTCGTTTGCGCGTGGCGCCAGCGACGTGCTTGCCAACGCGATCCTTGGCCTCCTCTAGCGCCGCATCCATTCCCCCGCTTCTTCCGAAAGGACCTCATATGAACATCGGACACGCCCGCCGCTGCCTCACGCCCCAGACCGAGGAGGTCTACCTCATCGGCTACCGTAACCTCGAGAACCGCCTGCACCCCGCCACCGGCATCTACGACGACGTCTTTGGCAACGCGCTCTACTTTGAGGACGGCGGTCAGGAGCTCTTCGTGCTCTCCTGCGACTTCATGGAGATCGACGAGGACACCGCCGAGGACGCCAAGACGCTCCTGCACGACCGCTACGGCATCAGCCGCGACAACGTGCTGCTGTGCGCCACGCACAACCACACCTCGGTCGTGGCCTATCATCGCACCTGGTGGACGGGCAAGTTTGAGCAGGCCTACTTCGACTGGTTCATGGAGACCATCTGCAGCGCCTTTGAGGAGTGCCGCGAGAACGCCCAGCCCGCCACCTGCAAGCTTGGCCGCGGCTGGATCGAGGGCTTCTACAACAACCGCATCACCAACGAGCCTGCCGACCAGGAGGTCACCGTCGTCAAGTTCCTCAACGAGGCAGGCGAGGCGTTTGCCGGCCTGGTGAACTGGGCTTCTCACAGCGCCACCTGCGGCAAGGACGAGACCCGCATGAACTCCGAGTTCGCCGGCATGACGAGCAAGAAGCTCGAGCCGAGTCTTGGGTTCTTCCCCGCGATGGTCGTGGGCGCCGCTGGCGACTGCTCCAACCGCAACCTGCGTCAGGGCACCGGCGTCGAGGAGGCCGAGCGCATTTCCTCCGGCATCACCCCGCTCATCGCCCAGATTCCCGTTGAGACCGAGGTGCCGCTCGACGGCATCCGCGTGCAGACTGTGCACCACATCGTGCACAACGAGAAGGGCCACGAGGTGGCACTCTGCGAGGTCATCAGCCTGGGCGGCCTGCATCTTTTCGTCTCGCCCTGCGAGTTTGGCGGGAAGTTTGGCATCCAGATGCGCGAGGCCTGCCCAGTTGAGGGCTTGGTCTTTGGCTACACCAATGGCTACCTGGAGTACTGGCTGCCCGAGGAGGAGTACGGCCTCTCGTTCGAGACGCAGAAGTCGATGGTCCCCAAGGGCGACCCCGAGATTCTGGTGGGCAAGATGATCCAGGCAAGCCAGCTGCTGGGTCGCTAGCGCGGTCGCAAGGGGCATCGCATGCAGCAACAGAACAATAAGACGTCCTGGCGGCCCAACGGTCTTGATCTGCGCATCGCTGTGTGCGTGCTCGTCTGCTGCCTCGTGTCAACGGTCCTCACGGCACTTGACCTGAAGTTCCCTGTGGGCGAGATGCGCCTGGACGTCATCCAGAAGATGACCGCCTGCATCTCGTGCCTGCTCTGCTGCCAAGACGGCGTCGAAGACAGCCGCAAGGCCGGCGGGATGCGCGTGCTCGTGACGGCAGTTGGCGGCGTCTGCGGCATGGCCGTGGTGGCAGCGGACCTCGCACTGGGCTCCAACCCTTGGCTGCTCGCCCCGCTCATGGCCGCAGGTCTTGTGCCCACGCTCTGTCTCTGCCGTCTGGCCGGAGCACTGGCCTTCAACGCGCGCATCGGGGCCATCTCGTACCTACTGGTCGCCGGCACCCTGAGCGGAAGCGCACGCCTGTGGTATGCGCTCTTCCGTCTGGTCTCCACGGTCTTTGGCGCCCTCGTGGTATGGGCGGTCACCGCACTCGCGCGGCAGAAGCGCTGACGCCCCTGGCAATAGCTCGGCTAGGTCCATGATGCCTCCAGGATGTGTGTCGTTCCCTCATCCACCCCGGTGGTAGGCGGAACGACACCCCACGTGCACCCATGTGCCCAGGCCGTCAGTTCATGTAGGTGCCACGGGGACGTTCCCGTGGCACGCGCGCATGTCAGACGAGCGCTCGTGCCGCCGACGACACCAGCTCGCTCACCGTGGGGTGCGGATGGATGACACGCGCGAGCTGGGCAGCCGTGCAGCCGAGCGAAATGGCCAGCGCGAGCTCTGCCACAAGATCGGTTGCGCGCGGGCACACCAGCTGGGCACCAACGATGGCGCCGGTCTCTGTGTCGGCAACAAGCTTGACGTAGCCACTCTCGGACCCCTCCACCAGGCACTTTCCGTTTGCGCCGGTGAGCGCCTTGGCCGTTCTTACCGCAATGCCCTCGGCCTTCGCCCCATCCTCGGTCAGGCCAACGGAGGCAACCTCGGGCGAGGTGTACACACAGGAGGGAACGATGCGCATGTCCATGGGTGGCTCTTCGCCACAAATCGTAGCGACGACGTTTCGCGCCTGCGCCTCTGCCACGTGGGCCAGCTGGATATTGCCGGCTACCACGTCGCCAATGGCCCAGAGGTGCTCCACGCTCGTACGACCAGCCTCATCGCACACCAGAGCACCACGCGAGCGCTCGGGCGTCACCTCGGGCGAGAAGAGACCATCGGTGTTGGCGCGCCTGCCACAAGCCACCAACACGCCTTCGGCCTCCACCATCTTCTCGTTGCCACGCTTATCCACATAGCGCACCAGCATGCTGCCCGGCTCGCCCTCGATGCCCGTCACACGCGCCGATGCCTCAACCACCACGCCACGCTTCTTGAGATGCATGGTCACGCGCTGCGCAATCTCGCGGTCCAAGGGCGGCAGGATGCGCTGGGTAGCCTCGAGCACGGTCACACGTGCCCCGAGCTGCGCATACATGGTGGCAAACTCCACGCCTATGACGCCACCACCAACGATGACGAGCGACGAGAGCGCAACGCCCTCCCCTTCCAGCAGATCGTTTGAGGTATACACGCCCGGCAGGTCAATGCCCGGCACAGGGATGGTGGCCGCCGCCGACCCAGTGGCAATAACGATGTCGCGGACCTCGTACGCCTGGCCGTCGCACTCCACGACACCTGGTGCGGCAATGGTCGCCGCGCCTCGCACAACCGACACCTTGCGCTGCTTGAGCAGCTTCTCTATGCCCGTGCGCAACTGCGTGACCACCGCCTGCTTGCGGGTGTGAATCGCGGCAAAGTCAGCGCCGGGAGCCGAGTCGTGAAGAAGCGCCTTGGTGGGAATGCACCCGCGATTGAGGCAGGTGCCACCAACGAGATCGCGCTCAAACAGCACGACCGAACATCCACGGGCCGCCGCCTCCTCGGCTGCGGTGTAGCCTCCCGGGCCTCCGCCCACGATGGCGATGTCATAGGTCATGGTCTTGTCCTCTCAATCCTGAATGAGTCGCGCAATGTCGGCGGCCATATCGTTGGCGAAGCCACCAGCCCGCAGCCGCATCTCAGTTTCGCCAGCGTCAGCCGGCGCACCCACAAGCAGCTCAGGAATCCTCTCGATGCGCTCGGCGTCGAGCCCATCAGAGAAGACCACCAGGTCGCAAATCGCACCGGCCTTCCGTGTGAGGTCAACGCGAAAGCTTCCCCAGTCAAAGCGTGCCTGGCGGCTCTCGCCAAACCTTCGCTCCCCTTTGTACAGCCATGTGCGGGAGGCAAAGCGCTCGCGTTCGAGCGCAATCTCCCGCTGATCGAGGGCGCCCTCGTCCTCGTCTTTGACCCGGTATCCCACAGAGGCAGCAAAAGCCTCCCGCAGGGCGCCCTTGAGCGCATCGACCGTGATGCCGGAATCGATGGCCTGCAGGTTGGTCACGCGCGAGCGTACCGAGCGCACTCCCTTGGCCTGCAGCTTGAGGGGACTCACCGTGAGGTAGCGGCCGAGCGCATCTACGTCGACCGCAACCATGATGGTGCCGTGGTGGCAGCTCGCCGCACCCGTATGCTGGTAGGCGTGGCCCGAGAACTTACGGCCGCCCTCAACCACGAGGTCATTGCGACCGGTGCGCTCCGCGGCGATCCCCAGCGAGCGGACGGCATCCAGAATCACGTTGGTCTGCGCAGCCTGGTCGTACTCCTCCGGCACGCACACAAACGTGAAGCACAGGTTGCCCAGGTCGTGGTAGACGGCCCCGCCGCCCGAGCGCCGCCGCGCCAGATGCCCTCCGTCGCGCTCGAGACGTTCCACGTCGCACTCGGCCGAGGCGCACTGGTTACGCCCGATAACCACGGTCCGTTCGTTCTGCCAGAGATAGAGGACGGGCTCCCCCTCTCTGGCAGAACGCATGAGACAGGCCTCAATGGCGAGGTTGGTGTACGGGTCGTGCGAGCGGCTCTCTATGCAGCGCGGGGCCAGGGGCATCGTCACCCCTACTCAAACTCGTAGCGCAGATGCGGCTTGCGCGCAGCCGTGACCTCGTCGGGCCTGCCGATGGGGCAGTCGAACGGAGCGCCATGCAGCCGCTCGCCGTCCTCGTGCGCCTCGGCAAAGATGCGCGCCATCATGTCGACGAACTCGTCCAGCGTCTCGCGGCTCTCGGTCTCGGTAGGCTCAACCATCAGCGCCTCGTGCACGATGAGCGGGAAGTACATGGTGGGCGGATGGATGCCAAAGTCGAGCAGGCGCTTGGCCACGTCCATTGCCGAGGCGCCCGTCTCTGCCTTGAGCGGACCACAGTCGATGACAAACTCGTGCATGCAACGCTCGCCGTACGGCAGCGTGTAACCCACCTCGGCCAGCCGGTGCGCAAGGTAGTTGGCATTGAGCACCGCGCCGGTGGAAGCCTCGGGAATCCCCTCGCGACCAAGCGTGAGGATGTAGGCAAGCGCGCGCACCGCCACGAGGAAGTTGCCGTAGAAGCTGCGGACCTTGCCCACGCTCTGGTCGCTGTAAGCAAATGCGAGGGTTCCGTCCTCGCCCTCCACGACCTGCGGGCCAGGCAAATACGGTGCCAGGAAAGCCTTGCAGCCCACGGGGCCCGAGCCCGGGCCACCACCGCCGTGCGGCGTGGAGAAGGTCTTGTGCAGGTTCACGTGCACGCAGTCAAAGCCCATGTCGCCTGGGCGCGCGTGCCCCATCACGGCGTTGAGGTTGGCGCCGTCGTAGTAGCAGAGGCCGCCCGCCTCGTGCACAATCTGGCAGATCTCGACGATGTTGGGGTCAAAGAGTCCCAGCGTGTTGGGGTTGGTGAGCATGAGGCCCGCGGTGTCGGGGCCAACGGCCGCACGCAGCGCGTCCAGGTCCACGCCACCCTCGGCATTGCTCGGCACCGCCACCACCGTGAAGCCCGCCATGACCGCACTCGCGGGGTTGGTGCCATGCGCGGAGTCGGGCACGATGATCTTGGTGCGCGCGGTGTCGCCATGCGCAAGGTGATGCGCTCGAATCAGCAGCAGGCCCGTGTACTCGCCGTGGGCGCCGGCCGCCGGCTGCAGCGTCATGGCGTCCATGCCGCAAATCTCCTGCAGCATGCCCTCCAGCTCGCGCATCGCACGCAGGCAACCCTGCACGGTTGCTGTCGGTTGCAGCGGATGGATGTCGGTGAAGCCAGGCAGGGCTGCTACTTGCTCGTTCACGCGCGGGTTGTACTTCATCGTGCAGGAGCCAAGCGGGTAGAAGCCGTCATTCACACCATGGGTCTGCTTTGCCAGCTCGGTGTAGTGACGACCCAGATCGACCTCTGCCATCTGGGGCAGGCGCGGCGCCTCGCGACGCAAAAGCGCCTCGTCATACTTCACCTCGGGCACGTCCAGCTCGGGGAAGAGGGTCTGCTTGCGACCGGCAACGCTGCGCTCAAAGAGAAGTTTCATCGGTCACACACCTCCTTGATATAGCTAACAGCACGGTCGATGTCTGCGCGCGTGTTGAGCTCGGTGGCGCACCACAGGATGCCGCCATGGGTGGGAAGGCCCGCGAGGATGTCCTTCTTGGCAAGGCCGTCCACCAGCTCGTCCGCATCCACGGGGCAGGTGGTGAGGAACTCGTTGAAGAAGGGCCGGTCGCTCTCGAGGACAAAGCCCAGCTCTGCGAGCCGCTCGGCCAGGTAGTGCGCATGTCCTGCGGAAAGGCGTGCCGCCTGTGCCAGGCCCTCGGGACCCACGGCAGCCAGGTACACCGAAGCCGTCATGGCGCAGAGCGCCTCGTTGGAGCAGATATTTGACGAGGCCTTCTCGCGACGGATGTGCTGCTCGCGGGCCTGCAGGGTGAGCACGAAGGCACGACGTCCCTCGGCATCGGTGGTCTCGCCCACGATGCGGCCGGGGAGCTTGCGCATGAGCGCCTTGGTGGTGGCCATGATGCCCAGGTACGGGCCACCAAAGCCCAGCGGCAGCCCGAGCGGCTGGCCCTCGGCCACCGCCACGTCGGCGCCATACTCGCCAGGGGTGCGCAGGATGCCGAGCGAGATGGGGTTGAAGCCCATGACGACCTTGGCGCCTGCCGCATGCGCTGTCTCGACGACGGCATCCATGTCCTCGATGACGCCCAGGTAGTTGGGGCTCTGCACATAGACGGCNNAACCGCCGCGCGCAGCGCCTCGAGGTCAACGCCCAGGTCGTCGGCCGCCGGCACAGTCACGACCGGCACCTCGCGGCTCGCGCAGTAGGTCTTGATGACACACATGACGTCGGGATTCACGGTCTCGGCAACCACGACCTCGCCACGCTTGCGGTCGCGCAGCATCAGCACGGCCTCGGCCGCCGCGGTCGCGCCGTCGTAGACGCTTGCGTTGGAGACGTCCATGCCCGTGAGCTCGCAGATCTGCGTCTGGTACTCAAAGATGGACTGCAGCACGCCCTGGCTGATCTCGGCCTGATAGGGCGTGTAGGCGGTCACAAACTCCTCCTTGGAGGTGACCGATTTCACGATTGACGGAATATGGTGACGATAGGCGCCGGCACCGCGCAGCACCGTGCCAAAGCGGACGTTCTCGCTCGCGAGGCCCTCCATGCGTGCGACGACCTCCATCTCGGAGAGGCCATGCGGCAGGTCAAGCTCGCCGCAGTGGACCTCCTCGGGCACAACCGTGTAGAGGTCCTCTGGGCTTGCGAGGCCCAACGCTCGGAGCATGTCCGCGCGACCCTCGCGGGTCTCGGGGATGTAGCTGCCCATAGTGTCCTATGCCTCCTGCTCGCAATGCGCCTCGTAGGCATCGGCGTCAAGGAGCTCGCCGACCTCGCTGACGTCGCCCACGCGCACGAACCATGCGTCGTAGGGGTCCTCGTTGATGGACTCAGGCGCGTCGAGCAGGTCCTCGTTGACTTCGACGACCACGCCGGTCACAGGGCTGAACACGTCGGAGACCGCCTTGACCGACTCGACGTCGGCAAAGGCCTCGCCGGCCACGACCTCGTCGCCCTCCTGCGGGAGGTTGACAAAGACCAGGTCACCAAGGGCGTCCTGGGCAAAGTCGGTGAGACCGATGGTGTAGACGTCGTCTTCGACGCTCACCCATTCGTGGGAGGTGGTGTAGCTGAGCTCTGCGGGAATGGTAGACATGGTGCTTCCTCTCTCAACGTAGGTAACGATTGCCAGATAAAGCCGACGTCCGGCTTATGCGTGCTTGTAGAAAGGCATGGGAACGACCTCGGCGGCCACCCTGCGACCGCGCACGTCGACCTCGAGCGGCGTGCCCACGGCGGCAGCGGCCAAGTCGACGCGCGCCATGGCGATGGCGCACTTGAGGTGCGGGGCAAAGGTGCCCGAGGTGGTATGGCCAACCAGCTGGTCACCAGCGTAGACGTCCATATGCTCGCGCATGATCCCGCGGCCCGTTGCCTTGAGCCCCACACGAACCTGCGTGGGTTCGCCCGCCGCCAAGATGGCCTCACGGCCGATGAATTCCGACTTCTCCATGCGCACGCCCAGCTGCAGACCTGCCACAAGAGGCGTGGTATCCTCGTCCATCTCGTGACCGTAGAGCGGCATCGAGGCCTCAAGGCGCAGCGTGTCGCGCGCGCCAAGTCCGCACGGAACGAGGCCAAACTCCCCGCCCGCCTCGCGGAGCGCCCGCCAGAGCGCCACGGCATCGCCCGGAGCGCAGTAGAGCTCGTAGCCAAACTCGCCCGTGTAGCCCGTGCGGCTGACGATCACGTCGCCGATAGTCTTCACGGTATAGAACGTGAGCTCCTTGCACTCGAGGCCCAGCACCTCCTCGACCACCTTCTCGGCCTCCGGGCCCTGGACGGCCAGCTGGCCATAATGCTCGCTGAGGTTCTTTAGGTCGATGTCGAAGCCCTTGGCCTGGTCGAGCATCCACGCCCAGTCCTTATCGATATTGGCAGCATTGATGACGAGGAAGAAGTCGTTCTCGCCCATGCGATAGACGAGCAGGTCGTCGACGGTGCCGCCGTTCTCATAGCACATCATGCCATAGAACACCTGGCCGTCGGCCGCGCCGCGCACGTCGTTGGTGAAGATATGCTGCACGTAGCGCTCGGCGTCAGCGCCCTTGACGCTGACCTCGCCCATGTGGCTCACGTCGAACACGCCGCAGGCCGTGCGCACGGCCATGTGCTCGTCAGTGATGTTTGAGTACTGAATAGGCATGTCGTAGCCGGCGAAGGGCGACATCAGGGCGCCGAGGGCTACGTGTTTGTCGTAGAGACAAGTCCTTTTGTTTTCCATACTTTAGTTTAATTATTGCAATAACAGGTTGATAAATTCTTCGCGGTTAAGATTACGTATGACGTTGTCGATCCTCTCTGGCAGTGCGGCCGCGAGGGCCTCGCGCTCCAGCGGCACCCCCCGGAGCCGGGCCAGCAGCGCGTCGAGCTCGCCCGTCAGGAAGTAGTCGCCCACGAGGTTCAGGCTCTTGATCCGTCCGCCGCGCACCTCGATGCGGGCCTCCAGCTCCCCTACCCCCTCGATGCGCGCACGTCGGACCACGCTGTAGCGCGGGTTGTTGCCCATGATGAAGTCGGCCGACAGGTATTCCTCCTCCAGCGCCTCGATGCCCCTGACGTCGTCAGGCGTCAGCAGCACCTCGCCGTCGCACAGTTGCTCGCGCACGAACGACTTGAACTCGTCGATCGACAGCGACGTATAGTCCTTCAGCAGCGCGATGCGCTGGCGCACGCTCTTGACGCCCTTCGCGACGAGCTTCTCGTCAGAGGGCGTGATCGCCCCCACCATGTTCTGCATGTCCGTGTCGTAGAGCATCGTGCCGTGGACGATGCTGCGCCCCGGCAGGTGATAGAACGCATTGCCCGACACCTTGCGGTCGCCGATCATCACGTCGTTGCGACCCGTCGAGTGCGCGTCGACGCCTAGGCGCCGCAGCACCAGCACCACCATATTTATATAGCGGTTGTACGTCAGGTTGACGTCGTCGCTACGCGTCACGTAGGAGAACATCACGTTCTTCATGTCCGCATAGACGCAACCGCCGCCGCTCTTGCGACGATACATCCCGATGCCATGACGGCGGCAGTAGTCCAGATTCACCTCGGCCTCAATCACCTGATTGCGCCCGAAGATGACGCTCGGCTGCACCTGCCACATGAAGAAGAGGTCGTCCCCTTCGACGTGGCGGGCGACGTATTCCTCCATGGCCAAATAGAACGACAAGCGTCTCTCTTTGTGCTCAGGCAGCGCGATGTACTTCATGTCTATTTTAGGGTCAACTCTTATTGCCTGCAAAATTACAGAGAAAAAGCCGAATCGCCAAACTTTCTTCCTAAAAAAAACATAAAGACCCGCTTTTCATTCGTTTCCGCCCCTGCCGCCCCGCTCCCCGACTTTCCCCAACCCCGCCCCGGCAAGCCCCGCCCCCCGCCGCTCATGCCCCGGCGAAGCCTTCCAGGAAAC
>CADCHF010000055.1 GCA_902801175.1 uncultured Coriobacteriaceae bacterium
ATTTGACACACTCAATCAAGTCGCAAAGATAGATGGACCTTCGAGAGCGGCCGATACCAGGTCGGACGAGTTTCCGAGTGTGTCTAATTATACGTCCCCATGACACGCCCACCTAGCGGCTCACCTTGACCGAAGCGCGTGCCCCCGCGACACACCGCCCGCGGCTAGCCGCCGCAGATGCCGCAGGGGTGGCGGCCCATCTCTTCGGCTTCGCTTACGCTCACCCAGCGCATCGACTTGGCGTGGGTTAGGCCGCCACAGGTCTCGTCGTGGTGGTAGGCCTCGCCCGAGCCCGTCACAATGACCATGCGCTCGCCGTTCTCAGACTCTGGAGAGCCCTGCGGCACGACCTGCGTATCGTCTGCCTCTTGCTCGGCGGGCACGCTCACCTCGCGCGTCTGGAGGCCCCGGCGAATGTCGGCCGCCACGTCCTCGGCAGACTCGGTTGCCTCAAACTCGCCGGTCGCGTAATTGATGGCAAAGCCCCGCGCTGCGTTGTGCACCACAACGCGCTGGTTGAGAGACCCGTCGTTTGAGAGCAGATCGACCACCACGCAGCGCGCCACGAGGTCGCTGTCCTTGTAGATGGGAACCGCCCGGTAGGTGACCGTACCTCTGCGATGCGCCCACAGCCAGTCGCGGGCAAGCCCCTCGCAGTAGGCCATACCGCCTTCCACGCCGTTGATATTAGCTCCAACGTTTTGCGCGCGCGTTCCCGTTATGAGGTTGTGCAGCTCGTCATCACCACCAAGCGACTTTGCGAGCAGATGCGATCGATTGAAGAGAGAGCCGTGGTAGATGGTGCCATCTGGCATGGCCATGTCCACCTCGCGGTTGTGTCCCCAACCTGTGGGATACACGCTCGAGAGGTCGCCGCGCTCGCGCGACAAACCCTCCTCCATGAGGTCAAAGGTCACGCCTGCCACAACGCCGGTTGTCCTCCCAAGGCCATCAGGCTCGCCGTAGCGCACCTCACCAGGTTGCGGAGCCTCCTCCACTTGTGCCGCACCAAGCACCTGATAGTAGTTGGGGGCGGAGTCCTGGGTCCATTCCTCAAAGGCCGGGTACTGAGAATCGGTTTGCGTAGATGCCTCAGCACCAGGGTCCGCGTCTGAGCTGGGTCGCGCCTGGCTCCCCTGCGTGACGCTCGGCCATTCCACGTTGTGAGCAACATAGTTTCCGCCGGCAAAGCCAATCGCAAGGACGCAGGAAAGCAGCAGCATGCTGCGCATCAGCCGCGCAAATCTCGATTTGGTCCTTTGCATTGCACCCCCACCCCTAGCCCTTGAGGACATCGTACCCATCTGTGGTGCAGTGGATATCATTGGCCAGCAGATTGGGCGAGGAGCTCTGACTGGACCGTGGCTACAGTCCCCTAGCTGTGCGAAAGGACGCTGCGTGAGATGCTCAGCTCGCCGTCAAAACTCAGGATCTGGCGATAGAGCAGCTCAATGTACTCGGTGGCCAGCACGCTCAACCTGCGCTCGCCGTGCGTCACGATTCCCACGTTCATGACCTCGTCGCAGTCGATGGGGACCGAGACGATACCGTCGAACATCTCGTCGGACCGCACGCCAGACGAGACCAAGAAGCCGTCGGTGTGCCGCAGAAGCCCCGTCATGGTGGCGCGATCGCTCGCAACGATGCGACGCGCGTGCGGCAGCGACGCCAGAGGCTCCTCGGAGTAATAGAGTGAGCTGCGCGCACCTTGCTCAAAGGTGAACCGCGGGAACTCGGCGAGCTCGCTCATTGCGATTATGGCGCGACCAGAGAGCGGATGCCCCTCGCGCACGAATGCATGAGGCTTAGCCTTAAAGAGGCTTGAGAACTTGAGACCCTCGTCCTCGAGGCGCTTGCCCACCACGCGCTCGTTGTAGGTGCTGAGGTAGAGCACGCCAAGGTCGCTCCTAAAGGTGCGCACGTCCTCAATCACCTCGGCCGTGCGCGTCTCGCGCAGCACAAACTCGTAGCCCTGCTCCTCGCGCCTGTTGGCAAACTCGATGAACGCCCTCACCACAAAGGCGTAGTGCTGCGACGAGATGGCGAGCCTGCCGTGGAGAGCCGAGGTCTTCTTGTCGTAGCGGCCCAACATGAGGTCGGCCTGCTCGACCACCTGACGCGCGTAGCCCAAGAGCTCTACGCCGGCGCTTGTCAGCGTGATGCCCTTGCTGCTGCGATTGAAGATGCTGACACCAAACTCGGTCTCGAGCTCGCGCACCGCCACCGAAAGGCTCGACTGGCTCACGTACAGGTCGCGTGACGCGGCGTTGATGGAGCCGCGCTCGGCTATGGCAATGAGGTATCGCAGCTGTTGGAGGGTCATGCGTCGTCCTATTTCCTAGCATTTTGCTTCTATTTGGAACTGTATGTAGTAAAGCGATGTTGGGACGGGCTGTGAGCTTGAGCGCCGATGTGGTCACAGACTTTTTACAGCGGGGTGTGGGAGTCGCTAGCGAGAGGGTGGTCAACCTGGGAGAGGGTGTGTCATCGGGGACGTACACTTTGACACACTCAGTCAGCTTCCAGAACGAGGGCGGCTTCGAGCGCGCCACGCACTCAGGACGAACGTTTCTCCGCGTGTGTCAAAGTGTACGTCCCCCAGGCACACCCATCGGGTCGAGGTGATGATTCACTTGGGAGTCGGCGTGTCAAGGGGACGTATAATTTGACACACTCAGTCAAGCCGCAAAAGCAAGTTGAGCCTTTGAGAGCGGCCGACATCAGGACGAACGGGTTTCCGAGTGTGTCAAATTATACGTCCCCTTGACACGCCCTCGCAAGTGACGGATGCGTCCCCGTATAGAACCCTCGTGCGTCCCCTTGACACGCCCTCGTGACACACCAAAAAAAGCGGGGCAAGCAAAGCTTGCCCCGCCTGCACATGTATGGTGCGCCATAACGGATTCGAACCGCTGACCTTGGGATTAGAAGTCCCCTGCTCTATCCAACTGAGCTAATGGCGCATGAAGCCGCGAAAGCCATTCTAGCACGCATACTACCAAATAGGGAGCACACCCCTAAGCTCGCAGACTCCTCAGCGTAAGGTGCCCCGCAACCAAACCAGCGACTACCCCAAAGAGGCAACAAACAGCGCAGATATCACCGTCTTGGCGTCTTGGATGATCCCGGCGCGCACGGCCGCGAGCACCTCGTCCACGTCGACCCAGACCACATCCACAAACTCGTCGGGGTCCGGGCTTGCCGGATGCTGCGACACTCCCTGCGCGTAGAACACGCGCGTTGCCTCGTTGGTAAAGCCGGGCGCACTCCGCGAGATGGCAATGGGCACCAGGCTCTGGGCCACAAGGCCCGTCTCCTCGGTAAGCTCGCGAGCTGCGCAAACGGCCGGATCCTCGTTTGGGTCAATCTTGCCTGCGGGAATCTCGAGCGTCATGCGACCCAGCGCCACGCGATACTGCCTCACGAGGCACATCTTTCCGCCGCGCACCACGCACACGCCCGCACCACCGTTGTGAAGCACAATGTCGCGCTCCCCCGGCTCGCCATTGGGTTGCATGACCTCCCACTTTTCGGCCTTAAAAATCGGGCACGCCCACTTGGGCTCCACGGTCTCGACCTGCTCCACGAGCTTTGCATCATCTTCCAAAAGGGTACGGATGCGAGCCAACTTTGGGTCGTTGGCACTTGGCGGCAGCACTTCTATGCTCACGGACGCTCCTCCACGAGTTGGACCTTTCCGGCAAGCCAGGTCTCGCCCACCGTGGGGTCGCTCAGAACCCGCAGGGTCCCGCCTGGCTCGCAGAGGGCAAGCTGCACGGGCGCACCCTCTTGTGCAGCAGCATACATCCCCACGGCGGAGCTGCCGCTGGCACAGGAATTCTCCCAAAAGACGGTATCACCGCCCGGAACGTACACCAAGGGAGTCAGCGTTCGCGTGTTGCCGGAACCTTGCACAAACATCAGACCAAGGCCATCGGCCCCAAGCTCCTTGCACCAGGCGCACACCGCCTGCTCCGCTGCCTGCTGGTCGGCAAGAAGCTCAAAGAAAGGCGAGTCCTCATCGATCACCGCATGCGAGATGCCCTCCATGTGCACGACCGGCAAAGACCCCGCTAGCTGCCCAAAGGCAAGCTCCACCTGCTCAATGGCACGCGCCCGAGGCATCCGCACGCGTGCATCAAAGGCAGCCTCACCCGTTGCCAAAAGCTGCACTTCAACCGGCTCGGCTGCCCCCGAGACCAAAACGCGCACGCACGCAGTCTCCTCGGACGCTCCGCCCTGCGCTTCCTCTGCCCGCAACAGATGGAGCGCCGCGGCGCTCATCGTGGCGTTGCCGCAAAACTCGCCACCCGCCATGCGCAACGCCGACTGCACGGGGCTGTTCTCGGTAAACTCCCGCACAAAGCCCACCTGCTCCACGGCAGGGTGACGCTCCATGATCGCAACAGCCACAGCTGGCTGCTCGCCCTCTGCAACAGGGTCCTCTACCAGCGCGGTTATGTTCCCCGTTGGGTCAAGGATGCAGTACCGCAGGCCGTCGAGGGTCATCTCGCTACTGGCCGCGCCATCGCTAGCTGTGTCGCACGCCGTTGCGCCGTCCATCGTTGCCTACCGCTCAAACACACGCAGGAACTGCTTTGTGCGCTCCTCCTGCGGATTGTCAAACACGTCATGCGGGTCACCCTGCTCAACCACAACGCCGCCGTCCATGAACAGCACGCGGTTGCTCACGGCCTTTGCAAACGGCATCTCGTGGGTGACGACCACCATGGTCATATGCTCGTCGGCAAGCTGGCGAATGACTTTGAGCACCTCGCCAGTGAGCTCGGGGTCCAGCGCCGAGGTCGGCTCGTCAAAGAAGAGGATCTGCGGCTTCATGGCCAGGGCACGCGCAATGGCCACACGCTGCTGCTGGCCGCCCGAAAGCTGGTAGGGATAGGCGTTTGCCCTGTCGGCAATGCCCATCTTGCCCAGCAAGTCCATAGCAGTTGCGGTTGCCTCCTCCTTGCTGCGACCCTGCACGTGAATGGGCGCGTCAATGAGGTTCTTCAGGATGTCGTAGTGCGGAAATAGGTTGAACTGCTGAAACACCAGCCCACAGTAGCCGCGAAACTCGCGCAGCTCCTTGTGGTCAACATAGACGGCCTGGCCCTGCGCGTTGGTGCGCGCCGCGTGCTTGCCCATGTACACGATCTCGCCGCCGTCGATGGTCTCGAGGAAGGTCGCGCAGCGAAGGAGCGTGGACTTGCCCGAGCCCGAAGGCCCAATGATGCTCACGACCTCACCCTTGTCGACGTTGAAGCTAATGTCCTTTAGCACCTCGTGGTCGCCAAAGTGCTTCTTGATGTTCTTCATCTCTAGAATCATGGGGTTCTCACTCCCTTGGTGGGTGCTCTGGCAGGAATGGCTCGCGCGGCGCGGCTACTTGTAGTAGTCGAGCGCCTTCTCGATACGACCCATGACAAACTCGACCAGATAGTTGGCCACAAAGTAGAACACGCCGGCAATCAAGAACGGCATGAACGAGGTCTGCGAGGCCGAGATCTGCTTGGCCAGCGAGAAGACCTCCTGGTAGGCCAGGGTAAAGGCGAGCGAGGTGTCCTTGACCAGCGTGATGACCTCGTTGGTGACAGAGGGCATGATGCGCTTAATGACCTGCGGGAGGATGATGCGCATGAACGTTTGCGTGCGGTTGTAGCCAAGCACCTCGGCGGCCTCGTACTGTCCCACCGGAATCGACTCGATGCCGCCGCGATAGATCTCGGCAAAGTAGGCGGCGTAGTTGAGGACAAAGCCCAGGATGAGCGCTGGGAAACGCCAGCTACCAATGTTCATGCCAAACAGGTAGAACGGGCCAAAGTACCAGACGAGCAGCTGGAGCATGAGCGGCGTTCCGCGGATGAGCGAGATGTACGCGCTCACAACGACGCGAACGAGCGCAAAGCGCGACTTCTTGAGCAGCGCCACGATCATACCGAGCGGCATCGAGCCCAAAAGCGTCAGCGCAAAGACGCCAAAGGACCTCAGCATGCCTATGGCCATCGTGGAAAACATGGTGGAAAACGTCATGGCGAAAGTTCCTCACACTCAGTTGCAAGCGAGGACGGCCGGACGCCTCTGCACACAGCTTGGCGTGTCGGCCGTCCATAACGGCTATCCTTTGGGCCGCGGCCCAAAAGTTGGGAGCAATTACTTGCCCAGGCAGAGATAGTCGTAGATCTCGGGGTACTTCTGGCCGATGGAGTCGTAGGTGCCATCCTCAACGAGCGCGTCAAGTGCGGCGTTGACCAGGTCGCAGAGCTCGGTGTCGTCCTTGCGGAAGCCAATGGCGTACTGCTCGCTGCCGAGCATCTCCTCGAGGAACTGGTAGTCGGTCTCGCCGCTCATGAGGAAGTTGCCGCTGGTGACGTCGATGGCGATGGCGTCGATGGCACCGGCCTTGAGGTCGTTGAAGGCGATGGTGTAGGTCTCGTAGACCTCGAGCTTGTCAAAGGTGCCGGCGAGCTCGGCCTGGCCCTCCTCGTCCTGCAGCAGGTCGTAGGCAGAGGTGGCCGTCTGAACGCCAACCTTCTTGCCGGCCAGGTCAGCGAGGGTGGCAATGCCGGAGTCCTTCTTGACCATGATCATCTGGGTGTTGTCGGAGTACGGCTTGCTCCACAGGTAGTCGTCCTCGCGGCCGTTCATGGTGAAGCCGGACCAGATGCAGTCGCAGCTGCCGGCGTTGAGCTCGGCGTCCTTGGCGTCCCAGTTGAAGGGCACGGCCTGGTACTCCCACTTGTAGTAGGCGCACACGGCCTGGGCCATCTCAACGTCAAAGCCACCGTTGTTGCCGTTGTCGTCGATGTAGGAATAGGGAGGATAGTCGAGGTCAAAGCCGTGCTTGAAGACATAGCCCTCGCCATAGGCGCTACCAGAGTCGGCAGAACTGGAGCCGCTGTTGCCGCAGCCTGCGAGCCCGAGCATAGTAGGGGCCGCAAAGAGCACACTTGCGGAGAGGAACTGACGACGGTTCATGTTAAGCATGAAAAACCTCCTGTTGGGGCGCCGCCTTGGGCAACGCCTAGCCCGTTCACTTTAGCGTGATGGAGTACAGGATAGCGTACTCCCCTTTACAGCGGTGCTTAGCTGCGGTTACGTCTTGGTTACGGTGTTTTGAGACCCTTGGCGAAGGCCTTTGGCGCGGCAAAAACAGGCTTTCTACCTTGGCAAATGCGTAAAAACGCTTCCTCCTGCCGTTTGCTGGGGCACGTCTGCCAAACCACGAGCCTCACCATGAACACGTCACAAGTCGCAGGCAATAGAATCAAGCATAAGAGAGCGGCACAGGTATTCGTCCAGGGCAACACTTGAGGAGGTCACCATGGGCAAGTTTGTTATTAGGGCTACGGAAAAGGGCAGCAGGTTTAACCTTGTGGCCACAAACGGGCAGGTCATTGCGACCTCCCAGACCTACAAGAGGGTATCTGGCTGCAAGGGCGGCATTGCCAGCGTGATGGCCTGCGCGCCGGTGGCCTCGGTTGAGGACCAGACCGTCGAGGGCTTTGAGAAGACCAAGTGCCCCAAGTTCCAGGTGTACGTTGACCGCGCGGGCGAGTTCCGCTTTAGGCTGCTTGCCAAGAACGGCCAGAACATTTGCCATGGCGAGGGGTACACCAAGCTCAGCAGCTGCCTCAACGGCATTGAGAGCGTGCGCAAGAACGCCGTGGACGCAAAGATCGAGATGGAAGAGTAGTAGGCGGGTTCGATTGTGTGACTGGGAGGGGTCGCCTGGTGGCGGCCCCTCTTTTGTGTGAGAGCGAACGACGGGGTGGGGGCGGCCAAACGGCGGGACTGTACGCAGGATGTGCGATTTTGGGCCGACTGTACGCACGGGTGACGAAAAAACGAGCAAGAACGCGATGTTTTTCGTTCAACTTGCCTACAGTCCACTGGAAATCGCACGTTCTGCGTACTGTTTGGTGAAACCCGCACGCCCCTCACTGCGAAATTCTTCGTTCTTGTACCGCGCGGAGCGCTTTAGCCCTTCGCCCCCGCCAAATCGGCGCCAACGCGCCCTCCTGCTCCACACGCTAGCCGCGAGCTTGGCCGAGCACCTCGCAGTCCTCACCGTCGTCCTCAAGACCACAGGTGATAACGAACGCCTTGGTGTAAGGCCCATACGGCTGGCGCAGCTCAATCTGGTATCCGTGCAGGCGCACGATGTTGGCCACAATCGAGAGGCCGAGCCCGCTCCCCTCGCCCGAACGCGACGCGTCACCGCGCGCAAACGGCGCAAAGAGCTCCTCCACCGGCTGGTCAATCGTCACGCCAGAGTCGGCCACCACAATGTCGGCCACGCCAGCGCGCCTGCCGAGCGCAAGCTCGACGGTCGTCCCTGCGGGATTATGGCGCACCGCGTTGGTTATGAGGTTGGAGACCGCGCGCGAGAGCTGCGCCCGGTCGGCCCAAATCACGCATGGGTCCTCGGGAACATGCACCGAAAGCTCCATCCCTGCCGCCTCGATGTCGTCATACGCCACGGCCGCCTCGGCAAGCAGCAGCTGCGGGAGGTCAACGCGCTCGCGCGTGAGCTCAAAGCCCGCACTCTCGAGCTTCACAAAGTCGAAGAGCACCGTCACGAGGCGCGCCATCTGATCGGACTTCGTGCGTATGGAGTGCAGGTAGCGGGCGCGGTCCTGCTCGTTGCGCACAACTCCGTCGTCGAGCGCCTGCGCAAAGCCCGCAATCGACATGACCGGCGTACGCAGGTCGTGGGCCATGTCCGAGATCATGAGGTTTCTTCGCTCGTAGGTCCGGCGGAGCTCCTCGTCGCGCGCGCGGAGCTCGGCGGCAACAAGGTTGCCGGCCTGCCGCGCAAAGCCCTTTGCCACAAGCACCACAGGAGCTGCCGCCAGCAGAAACATAAAGACCCAGAGCGCGACGGCTCCCGAGCCCGCCAGCAGGCTCACCCCATTGGAGCCGCCGCCGAGCAGACGCCGCCACACCAGCTGCGCTGCCCAGCCAAGGGCCTCGACCAGCCCCTGAGGGCGGCGCGTGAGCTCCTGCTGCAGCACCACTGCCAAAAGCGGCGCAAAGACGTGGCGCTCCAGCAGGCCCACAAGCGATTCGACCGCCATGAGCGCAACGATCCACAGCGCGAGGTGCCGAGCCAGCTTTGAGCGCAGGGCGTCGTCGACCGCCACGTGCTCAACATCCATGGTCCCAAAGGCACGATCGCCATCCCGCCTTGCCATGCCTCAGCCCTCCCGCTTCAGGCGATAGCCCAGCCCTCGAATGGTGGCGATATAGGCCTGCGGGTCGCTGTCCAGCTTGGACCGCAGCTTGCTGATCGACACCATTACGTTGTTCTCTGCGGCGAGGTACTCCTCTCCCCAGCCCGCCTCGTAGATCTGCGCCTTGGTAAAGACCCGACCTGGATGCTCCATCAAGAGCTCCATGATCCGGTACTCCACCGAGGTGAGGGCAATGGGCTCGCCGGCACGCTCCAGCGTGCAGCCCTCGCGGTCGAGGCGCAGGTCGCCAACCACAAGGGGCGGCTCGGCACTCGTCGCCTCGGCCGCAACGGGGGCGGCGGTTGCCTCCACCCCCTGCCGGTCAAACGAAAGCCGTCGCAGCAGGGCACCCACCCGGGCAACGGCCTCCAGCGGGTTGAAGGGCTTCACGAGGTAGTCGTCTGCTCCCAAGTTGAGGCCCAGAATCTTCTCGGGATCCTGTCCCTTGGCCGAGATCACAATCACCGGAACGTGGCTCGTCTGCCGGAGCTGCCGCAAGACCTGGTAGCCATCCATCTTTGGCATCATGATGTCGAGCAGGCAGAGCGCAACGTCTTCGGACTCCACGAGCGCAAGCGCCTGCTCGCCGTCGGCCGCCTCGACCACACGATACCCGGCGTTCTCTAGATACAGCCGCAAGACCTCGCGAATGTCCGCATCGTCATCGGCTATGAGGATGGTTGTGCTCGGCTGGTCGGCCATGGGTGCTCCTTGGAAAAGAAAGGCCGCCCGTTGGTGCGGGCGGCCGTAGTTGCTGCGTTTTGGTCGTTCCGACTACTGCATATTGTAGGTGCTGGAGGGCTGCTCGGAGCCGGGCAGGGCATCAAAGTTGGGAGTGCCGTTGCCATAGCGCAGGGTCTCGTACAGTGCGGCGTGGGTCTGCTGCATGTAGGGGTTGGCGTAGAACACTCCCACGAGGCCCAGGGTGATCACGCTCAGGAGCTCCCAGCCAATGAAGGAGAGGTCGAGCACGAAGGACTTCCACTTGTTGCCGTTCATCATCTCGCGGCTCTTGGCAAAGGCCTCCTTGGTGTCCATCGTGGGATCCTCGGCCAGCAGGTACGGGATCATCTGGTACTCGTAGCTCTTGACGATGCCCGGGATGATGAAGAGCAGGCCCCAGCCAATGAGCTTGATGTCGCGGATGAAGAGGGTCTTCACTGCCTGGATGTAGCCATGGTCAAACACGTAGCCAATGTTGTTGACACTTGCCTGCTGGTTGAGGTTGAGCGCAAAGAAGCGACGGCAGCCGACCTCGAGCGGGTTGAGCAGGAAGGCGTCGATCGCAAGGCCAATGCCAAGCACTGCCAGGAACACGCCGCTAACAACCAGAGCAATGAGCGGAGCGATGAAGCGGACCTCGTTCATGTCAACGGGGGTGTCGTTGATGGTCACCTCGTCGGTGTCCATCACGTAGGTCGTGTCGTTCCAGGTAAAGCCCTCGCCGTCCTCGCTCACGGTGATCGGCTTGCCGTCAAGGAGCAGCTGGTCGCCGTCGCCCTCGAGCCTCATGCCGTCGACCGTAACGATGTCGCCGTCAACGCTCACGGTGTAGCCGTTGATGTC
>CADCHF010000056.1 GCA_902801175.1 uncultured Coriobacteriaceae bacterium
TAGATGTTGAGGGCCAGCATCTCGGTCGTGTTGATGGTGGACCCGTCCGGCTGGATGAGATAGGGCAGGCCTCCCGTCAGCGCCAGGTTCTGGTCGAACAGCTTGAAGCCATTGGTGAGCGACAGGAAGGTGCAGATGGTGATCGAAGGCATGACATTGGGAATGATCACCTTGAAGAGCGTCTGCCACTTGGTGGCCCCGTCGATCTTGGCCGCCTCGATCATGTCCTCGGGCACCGCCTGGAGTCCGGCGATGTAGATGATCATCATGTAGCCGATCTGCTGCCAGCACATCAGGATGATCAGGCCCCAGAAGCCGTACTTGGTTTCTAGCAGGATCGAGGTGTCATAGTGCGAGAGGATGCCGTCAAAGATCATCGACCAGATGTAGCCCAGCACAATGCCACCGATGAGGTTGGGCATGAAGAAGACCGTACGGTACAGGTTGGACCCGCGGATACCCTGCGTGAGGGCATAGGCCACCGCAAAGGCAAAGACGTTGATGAGCACGAGGCTCACCACGGCGGTGGCTGCGGTGTACCAGAACGAGTGCTGGAAGCTTGGGTCGGCCAGTGCCGCCTGGTAGTTGGAGATCCCGACGAAGGTGGCGTCAGAGGTGATGCGGAACTTGCAGAACGAAAGGTAGATACCCTGGATGAAAGGCCAGACGAACCCGATTGTGAAGGCAGCCACCACCGGTCCCAAAAAGAGCCACGCCCAACGTCTGGTGGCCTGCGTCTGCGAGTTGCCTCGGCCGATCTTCTTGCTCATGCCCGTTCCTCCTTTCTGTGGGAATGTTCCGGTGCCATAGGGACGCAAGGACGCATGTGGTCGAGCCCCCCGCCATGGCGTACCATGCGCGGGAGCCTAGCCACGTGTGTATGCGAACCGATCTGGGCCGGGGTGGTCTCATGCAACCCCGGCCCGAAGATGCGAAGGCACGACCTTAGGCGTTGGCCTTCTTGTACTGGGTGGCCCAGCCATCGACGAAAGCGGTCCGGACGTCTGCCCAGGTCTTGTCAGACGGATTGGCGTTGTAGGCGTTAAGGGCGCTCACGAGGGCAGCACGGTAATCGTCCACGTTGGGCTGGTAGTTGGTGGCCCAGTCCATCACGTAGCAGCCGTTGGAGGTGTAGTCGGCGGCGTCGTTGAGGAAACCGTTGGTGGACTCGGCGGCGTTGTTGTAGGGCATGATGCCCAGCTGCTCGACGAGCAGCGCGGACGCGTCGGGGTCGGTCACCAGCCAGACCATGAAGTCGATGGTGGCCTGCTGATCGGCCTCGGAGGCGTTGGCGTTCACGGCCCAGCAGTTCTCGGTGCCGCAGTTCAGGCCGGCCTTCTCCTCGCCGTCCACGCCGCAGTAGTACGGGAGCATATGGATGTTCGGCTGAGCTGCCGCGAGGTCGGCGTAGTCCCAGGAGCCCGTGAAGAAGAAGCAGGCCTTGCCATCCTTGAACTGCTGCGCGGGGTCATGGCCACCGGTGGCCAGCGTCTTGGGCTCCACCGTGGAGTTGTTGATGGCCAGGTCGTACAGCTTCTTGTAGTTCTCGACATAGGTGCCCTTGATGGTGGCGGGGCACTCGTCCCAACCGCCGTCATCGCGCTCCTCGTAGAAGTAGTCGAGGTTGGCAAGGTGTCCGGTCACGCGCCAGCTGGACGAGTCGTCCATGTCGGTGGCAACAAAGGCATCAAAGCCCAGCTCGCTGGCGCGGCTGTGAATGTCGGTAGCCACGGCCTCGAGGCTTGCGAAGTCCTTGATGTCGGCGATGTCGTGGCCGGCCTTTGCGATGAGGTCGGCGTTGGCGACGATGCCGTAGCACTCGTAGCAGTAGCCCATGGAGACGAGCTTGCCGCTCTCGTCATACAGGTTGTAGGCATCGGTGTTGAGCTCCGACTCGATGGCTGTGCCCTTGAGGTCCAGTGCGAAGTCGCCCCACTCCTTGACGCCGGCGGCATTGCCGATAACGAACATGGTCGGCGCGTCGGTCTTGTCCATCTCAGAGGTGAGGGTCTGGCTATAGGTTCCCGACGCAGCGGTCACGATCTTGGGCTCGATGCCCTTGGCCTCCTTGTACATGTCCTTGATGGTCTGGAGGGTCTCGTCGAGCTCTGGCTTGAAGTTGAGCCAGTACACCTTGCCGGCTGCGGTGTCACCGCCACCCTCGCCTGCGCCACCGCATGCTGCAAGAGTGGAGACCGCGATTCCGGCCGCACCAAGGAACGAACGACGGGTAATATTGTTGCTTGCCATGAGAGTTCTCCTATCCTGTGTTGCCCAACACATGAACTTACTTGTGGCTGTCTTGGCGCGTCCGGGGCTGTTGCAGCAGCCTCGTACGCGCCCCTTTTCGGACGCTTGACCTAGCTCCTCGCCTTCCCCAAGGTCTCTCCTTCCCTGAGGCTTGTCTCCAACCGCACATGCCGGTTGGGCGCCGTGCCTTCGATGACATCCAGCAGGGTCTTGAATGCCTCCTCTCCCAATGTCTCCTGCGGTTGTACCAGCGTGGTGAGCGTGGGTATCGTGTACTGCGAGATCTCGATGCCGTCGATGGCGATGACCGAGCACGCCCCCGGCACACTGAACCCCACGTTATGCAAGGCCTTCATGGCGGCAATGGCCATGGAATCCGCTACGGCAAAAATGGCAGTGATATCGGGACGCGCCTCGAGCGCAGCCAAGGTGCGCGCGTAGGCGGCACTCATGGTGAAGTCCACGGTCTCGAGCACGAGGTCCTCGTCAAGGGGTACGCCCGCATCGACAAGCGCCTGACGGTAACCGGCATAGCGCAGCTCGCTGATCGAGTGGTCGCGCACGCTGTCCAACAGCACCGCAATCTTGGTATGCCCATGGTCTATGAGCAGCTTGGTGGCCTTATAGCCCTCGGCATAGTCATCGATGGAGACAGACGAGTAGACGCTCTTGTCAAGGTCTCCGAACTGATTGGTGTTGGTGCAGCACACGAAGGGGATGCCGATGGCGTCCCCCTCGGCACGGCTGTAGTCGAAACGGCCGCCAAGGAAGATGAGGCCCTTCAGGCGCTTTGAGCGCACGAGGGTCGCGCCAGCGGAGATCTCGTCCGCCCCCACGGGTATCTGGTGCAGGACCATGGTGTAGCCCGCCTTCTCGCACCGCTCTTCGATGGTACGGATGATGGGGGTAAAGAAGGGGTTCTCTGCGCCACGAACGACCAGTCCGATGGTGTCCGCAGGTGCCATGACAAGATCGCGCGCGCTGTTGTTGGGGATGTAGTGCAGCTTGTCCACCGCCTCAAGCACGCGGGTACGCGTCTCGGGGCTCACGTCGGGATGGTTGTTGAGCACTCGAGACACTGTGCTCACCGCAACGCCGCAGTAGGCGGCAACGTCCTTGATGGTCATGCGTCCTCCCCTCGCAGCTCGTTTGGTTTCCCTTGTTGGAAACGTTTCTGGTAACGTTTCCAATACTGTTATATCACCTGTCGCAGGCGATGGCGCTGACAATCTGGAAACGTTTCCAGAAATGCGTCGGCGAGCGAGGCCTTTTCCCGAGCGAACGGCAGCAGGCTCGGCCATCGGCTGTCATATCGCGCATGCTTGACCGGGGCTACTCATGATGCGAGGCGCCCGGGCCCAGCCCAAGCGCCTCGCAATCAGACTGCGTCTATCCTAGGGCGTGCTTTTGCCTTAGCTCCCGTACACCACGGCTTCGAGCGGGCGCAGCGAGCCCGCCTCAGCCTCTCCGTGCGTGCCAACAAGCAGCTTCATGCCAGCAACCAGCGCCGCATCATACGCTGCGGGCTCGTCCGAGAGGTTTGCCAGCACGACGGCCGCACTCCCCTCCCCTTGGCGACGGAAGGCATAGACCTGCTCGTCTTCGGCCATCAGCTCCTCGAAGCTTCCGGCAACAAGCTCGTCGCGCTCCGCACGCAGCGCCGCCAGCCTGCGGTACCAGGAGAGCGGGGAGTTGGGGTCGGCAGACTCCGCCTCCACATTGATCTGAGCGTAGTTGTCATGTATGGGCATCCAGGTGGCGTCTGCCTCCGAGAAGCCCGCGTTCTTGCCATCGTTCCACTGCATGGGCGTGCGGGCATTGTCGCGGCTGAAGCGGTTGCAGCCAGCAAGCGCCTCGGCCTCGGTGCAGCCTTCGGTCAGCGCAAACTCGTACTGCGAGCGCGTCTGCAGGTCGTCGAACTCGTCGAGGGACTTCCACACGCGGTTGGCATAGCCAAGCTCCTGGCCCTGCATGACAAACGGGGTGCCGCGCAGCGTAAGCAGTACGGTGCCCAAGGCCTTGGCCTTGTCGGCGGTACTCCCCTCGCAGCGGAAGAAGTTGACGGTCGAGCGAGGCTGGTCGTGATTCTCGAAGAAGATGGGGTACCAGCCGTTGTCTGCGGTGTTTGCCTGACTCTCGGCAAGCACGCGCTTGAGGTCGGTGAGCTTCCACTGTATCGGCCGGCACCAGACCTCGTCCTCGCACGACACGGCCTTGGTGTGGCTGAACTCGAAGAGCATGTCAAAGACGCCACGCTCGCCGACCCAGTCGCCCAGCTCGTCGGCGGCCACACCGTTGGCCTCGCCCACAAGGAAGATGTCGCGGCCGTCTCGCACGGCTGCCTTGAACTCGTGCAGGAAGTCGAGGATTCCGGGGGTGTTTGCCGTGGCGGCATGCACGGCATACATGCCATCCTCGCCATCGGCGGGTCCGTCCACGAACTCAGCCGGCTTCTTGATGTAGGTGATCGCGTCGATGCGGAAGCCGCCCACGCCCTTGTCGGCCCAGAAGTTGGCTATGCCGATGAGGGCGCGGCGGACATCGGGGTTCTCCCAGTTGAGGTCGGGCTGCTGCGGGGCAAAGGTGTGCAGGTAGTACTGCTGGCGCTCCTCGCACCACGCCCAGGCGCTGCCGCCGAAGATGGAGCGCCAGTTGGTGGGGGCGCTGCCGTCCGGGCGGGCGTCGCGCCAGATGTACCAGTCGGCATAGTCGTTATCACGGCTCTTGCGCGACTCCTGGAACCAGGCGCACTGCTCGGACGTGTGGTTGAACACGAGGTCCATCACCACGCGCACGCCCTTCTCGTTGCCCTTGGCAATCAGCTCGTCCATGTCTGCCATGGTGCCGAAGGAGGGGTCGATCTGGCGGTAGTCCTGCACGTCGTAGCCATTGTCCACCATGGGGCTCTTGTAGCAGGGGGTGATCCAGATGGCACCGACCCCCAGCGAGGCCAGATAGTCGAGCTTGGCGGTGATGCCGGCGATGGTTCCGCTCCCCTGGGCTGCCGTGTCATAGAAGCTCTTGGGGTAGATCTCATAGGCGATGGTCTTCTGCCACCAGGCGAGGTCTTGTCTCTTGGTCATACTGAACGCCTTCAATCTCTCATTGTGCCTGAGTCGAGGCCCATGCCCCACTCGTCATCGCGAGATGGGGCCATGGATAAACCTGCGTCGAAAGGACGGGTTACGGACACGTTCATGGACATGGCCCAGGGAGAGATCTGTGCTGCCCTATGGAGACACAGCTGTGCCATCGATTCCTTTATAGCACTTTTGGCCGTCGTTGGAAACGTTTCCGACAGACGGAAAGCCCGTCATCCGTTTGAGGGCAGAATCCGACAACCGCCTATACTCGCAAACCTCGCATCTAGGGAATCACCGAGCAGGAAGCGCTTCCCATCGAAGTGGTCCTAGCCGCCCGTCGCCGGAGGCAGATATATCATTGCTGGGAAGTCTTTGAGGAGACGCGCCACATTGCTTGGGCCGATATCTCAGGGGATGGTCTTGGCTGGCCTCGTCCTCATGGTGTTCAACGTCATCAGCATCGCGTGATTCGTACGCAACCAGCACGACATCCTCACCGGCGAGGGCGTAGCCTGGCTTGGCTACGTCGCGCTGGTGCTGAGACGCTGCAGCACGAGCGCCATCTCGCCCAGGAAGATCTTCTCGCGATAGTCGGTGATATGGATGAGGTCGGGGATGAGGTCCTCGGGCAGGCTCTTGGCCAGCTCCTTGCGCAGGGCCTCCATGTCGTCCACGAGGTCGTAGCTGATGTAGATGGCATCGGGTGCCGCAACCGCGATGGCAGCCTGGAGCATCGTTGCCAGTATCGGCAGCATCGCCTCGCCGCTCCACGAGGCCTGCTCCTCGTAGTAGGCGAGCAGCTCTTTGTGCGAGTCAACGTCCAACTCGACGTCCGCAAACTGCTCGGCATGCAGGAACACCTGCCAGTTGAGGCCGCTCAGCTCACCCGCCATGCCACGATGGCCACGCAGCAGGTGACCGTTGCACACGGTGCCCTGCCCACCGATCATCGTTCCGACCTGCTGGGTATGTAGGGTCACGCTGTCATACGTGTCCTGACTCACATAGCAGCCCACAGCCCCAGCATTGGCGTTGTTGTCCACAAACACCCTGAGGCCAAACTTGTCGGTGAGGCCCTTCTCGATGTTGACGCCGCCCAGGTCATAGCCCGAGAAGGTCACGGTGCCAAAGTCCACAGCCCCCGGCACCGCAACGCCCACCGCGTCGATGTCGGCGAGGTCGATGCCGCGGAAGCGCATCGTGGCGATGACGTCCTCGAGGTCACGGAACTCGACCTTGGGCTTATACACCTCATCGGATGCAATCAGCTTGAAGTTATCGAAGAGACGCCAGGCAATGGTCGCGCCACCCGGATGGTGGATGACCGAGATGATCAGAACCTCCTTGTTGGGCAAGTCCTTGCGAGAGCTGCGCATCATCCGCAGGTCGCTGGGGTCAGGCGCCGCCAGCGAGTCGTCTCCCAGAAGCCCCATCAGCATGCGCAGGGCACCCGCACCGTCGTAGCGGGCAAAGATGCGCGCTGGGATCTCGAAGACGACCGCCTCGGGGAAGGCCTGGGCGACCTCCCGACGACGGAAGCCCACCTGCGGGGCAAGCATGACGGCATCGTAGCTGCCGCCCTCGCGCTTGGCGTCCTCGAGCGCCTTGGCCTCGAAGCTGTAGTCGAGCGAGAGGGTCTCGGCCACCTGGCTCAGCTTTCCGGCAAACATCGTGGTGGTCATGCCCACGGTACAACACAAGAGCACGCGGGTTCCGTCCGCATCACACGGCTCCTGGAGCACCTCATCCATCTCGCCGAACAGCTGCTTGGCACGGTCGAGATCCTCAAGCTCGAAGTGCAGGAAGAAGCGGTTCTCACCGCTGGCGTCCTCCGTCACCGCCAGCTCAACGACCTCAGGCATGTCGTCGAAGCGGTAGAAGTTGACCTGGCCGGTCATACAGTCGTGCTTGATGACGATGTGGTCGTCGTCCTGCACTGTCGTCGTGCATCCGGGCACCTCACGTGCCACAACCCAATCGCGGAAGGTGCGTCCCGTATCGCCCATGCGCCAACCCCCAAACGTATGATGCCCGCATCGCTTCCAGCGTACCATGCAGTGGTGCGCAAGGGGAGGCTTTTCTCAACCGAGTCCCAACATAAATGGGGCGGCACCGAAGCGGCACCGCCCCATAGGCAGGTCAAAGCTATCGGCTGGCAGAGCCTAGCCCTCGAACGGGACCACGTGCTGCACGGCATCGATCGCCGCAAGCGGCTGCTCGCCGTTGTCCATGTCGAGCAGCTGGTAGCGCCAGTTGCCCATGCCCATCTCGTGCATGTAGGAGAGCTGACGCAGACCATGGCGCGACGTGATGCGCTCCACGAGGTCATGGTTGTGCACCAGGCCGGCGTCGGTCATGGCCCACACGAGGTCAACGCAGGCGGAGTCAATGGCGCAGATGTCGGTGGAGGCAAGAATGCCCACGTTGGGAGTCACCACGGGCTGGGCAGCGGTACCCTCGCAGTCGCAGCTCACGCTCATGTTGCGCATGACGTTGACGTAGACCACATGCTCACCAAAGTGATCGATGGTCGCCTTGGTGGACTCGGTAATCTTCTCCATCAGCTCTTCCTGGGCAACGGACCACTGGCCGCCCCAAGTCTCACCGTTGTTGGAGGTCTGGGTATGAATCCACTTCTTGCCCTCCTTGCCGCTGGCGCAGCCGATGCCAATGTTCTTGTTGGAGCCGCCAAAGCCGCCCATCATATGGCCCTTGAAGTGCGTAAGGGTGAGCATGGAGTCGTAGTTGGGCAGGTGCGAGCCCACTGCCATGGTGTCAAACCACTTGCCGCCCTCAACGGGGAACTCCACGTAGCCCTCGTCGTCGGTGATGTCCACTGGGCAGAAGGTCCAGCCATTCACCTTGAGCGTCTCGAGATGCTTGCTCGTGGTGTCGCGATCGCCCTCGTAATAGGTGTTGGTCTCGATGATGGTAGCGTCGGGCAGGTCTGCCTCGATGAGCTCCTTGACCCATGCGGACGGGATGATGTTGGGACCATGCTGCTCGCCCGTGTGCAACTTGATGGCGACCTTGCCCTCAAGGGCGCCAGAGACCTTGGCAACGGCCTTGCGCAGGCCCTCGGGAGAGATGTCGCGAGTGAAGTAGACCACCGACTGGTCGCCGTCGCGCTCTGCCATAGGAACGTAGACGTTGCCATTTGATCCAGGGGTTGCTGCGTGAATTGCCATAAGTGCCCTCCTTTTTAGACAATTGCTTTGCGCGCTAAGTCTATCAGGTAAAGCTGAAAGCATAAACGCACAGTGTGCCAAACGGGCGATACGGACAGGAGGTCGCATCGGCGCTCCGCTGAGTTTTTCTCAGAAGTGGTCTTTGTGTTACGTTTCCTGGCGCTTGAGCGGTTTGTGCGACGAAAGGTCAACCTCGCTTGCCACAACCGACACAAAGATAAGCGCAAAGCCCACCAACAGCTTGACGGTCACCTGCTCGTGGTACAGCAGCACGCTGGCAAGCACGCCAAAGGGCGCCTCCATGGCCGAGAGAATCGCCCCGGCGGTGGGGTCCACGCGCGCCATGGCATGGTTGAATCCCCCATAGCAAAAGCAAGAGCACACGAGCCCAAGGAAGAGCAGGTTGGCAATATCGCTCGCCGTGGGCACTGGAGGCACATATCCCGGGTCAGCGATCAACGATGTCACCGTCGAAAGCACCGTCATCACAATCATCTGCCAGGTCGTGGCAACCATCATGTCCTTGCCGCTCCCCCACTTGTCCAGAGCCACAATCTGCAGCGCATAGGACACTCCGCACAAAAGCGAGAGCAGGTCGCCGGTATTGAGCGGAAGGCCGCTGTCGAGCGCAACGAGCCCAATCCCGCAGACGCACACGATTGCCGCAAGTACGTGACGCAGAGCTGGCCGCTCCCTGCCAAACCACCACGAGAAGAAGGGCACCATAACGCAGTAGCACGCGGTCAGGAAGGCGTTCTTGCCAGGTGTTGTCATTGAAAGGCCGATGGTCTGCGGAGCGTAGGCGCCAAAACAGGTGAGCCCAAGGATGATTCCAAGCCCTATAGTCTGACGGTCGGAATGCCTGAGCATGTTTTCGCGCACAACAAGAAGCATAGCCACCGTGGCAATCCCGTTTCGCACCGCAAGCAGGTAGAAAACCGGCAGCTCAAAGACGAGACCCTTCATGCTGGTGAAGGACAGCCCCCACATGAGGGCAACAGACAGCAGAAGCAGCTTGTTGAACCAAGGGCGGTCCGTAAGACGCACCGTGTTCTGGGCATTAGGCACGTAGCAACCTTCCGAGTTGTTCAAAACAAAGTGCTCATTTTAACGAAACGCTCTCCGCTGCTCAGGCGAGACTTCCGCACTCACTCATTCACAAGAGGTGTCCTTGGTTAACGTATGTCATCCTGGATTGAACCCCTTGCAAACACTCGTCCAGCAATAAAGAACTCCTTTGGAAGGGATCTCGAGACTCACAGGTATGCCAAAGCGTTTCACTAGCACACACATAAATCGGTTATGTGCAAGGTCGAGCTTGCATGTACACCCTTTAGGTGAGTGTCTTTCGCGTAAGTGACACACACTCAAAGGGGTTTTGCGCATGATTGAGATTGCACGAACCCCTGTTAGTGAGTGTCGATAGATCAGTCTTGGGACGAAGGCCAAATCAAGCCAACGAGAAAGGGCACGGGTCGAAAAAAGCAGCACCCCGCCTCCTCATGGAGACGGGGTCGAGGTAACACCAGCAAATA
>CADCHF010000057.1 GCA_902801175.1 uncultured Coriobacteriaceae bacterium
CGAGGACACCGATGTCTACTTTGCCTCCACCACCGGCCGCACCGGCGATACGCATAGCCAAGGCTCACGCGCATAGTCTCGTCGGCGATGCCTACTGCCACGAGGCTGGGGCAGGTGTCGCGCATGTTTGCCGACACAAGGCCTACGGCTCTGTTTGCCACGGCCATGGGAGTAGCGTCAATCTGGCCGACGTCGATGGTCGCGAGCCCTTCGAGCAGATGCCCATGCCCGTCAACACTTCCGAGTCCGGCGAGCCCGGCCCCACGGCGCTCCCGGTCTTCGACGAGAACCAGTAGTTCGTGGGCCTGGCAACCAACCGTGGCTACAGCTACCAGTTCCGCCGCTGCATCTCCATCACCTATCTCGACACGCGCGTTGCCGAGGTCGGACGCGAGGTCTTCGTGCTCTGGGGCAGCGAGGGAAAGCGCAAGATGCTGATTCGCGCTACCATTGCCGAGGCCCCCTACAAGAAGGACGTCCGCAGGTAGATTTCCGGCCCTATTCATTGTCACACTTCGCAGTCCACGCTGTGACGGGATATGCGTCTCTCAAAAGCGTGCTCATCGCAGAACGCCCTGTCGATGTCACGACAGGGCGTTCTTATTCCTGTCTGAGCCATCGCTCAGGGTAGCAGGCCTCCACGGCGCTTGTGACCATGCCCGCCAAGTCGTCGTCTGGCTTGAACAGGGACACGTATCCCTCGAGGCCCTTGGCCTTCTCGCGCAGCATGCCCCTTCGGTCGAGGACGAACATGCGGCACTTGCGCTTGCCGTTCTTGGCGTCCTGGATCATGTTTGCACCAGAGGAGTTGCCGTCGAGAGCGACGAGGACCGATGGCCTGCGCTTGAAGACCTCGTAGGCGACGCTCTTGTAGATGCCCATGGGGCTGGGCTCTATCGAGACCCGTATGCGTGCCCCTGACTGCTTCAGGGCTCTTGCCTCATCTGGTGAGATCCGCGCTGGTACGAAGGCAAAGAGGTCAAACTTCCCATGGTTGCGCTTTGCCAGGTACTGCTCATAGCCAGACAGGCTGTGGCCTATGACCAAGAACATCTTGCTGGGGTCCCCCTCGGCAAGAACCTTGTCCAGCTGCGCACACACGTCTCGGCGGCGCCTCGTCACGTGGCGGTCGTTGTTGAAGGATCCGCCAATGAGGATCACTGGCACCCGATCGACTGGCAGCTCCTCGATCAGGCCAGAAAAGGCCTTGGTGCTGTCCAGGGTGTTCGGGAGGTCCAAGAGCGTCTCTTCCGGTGGCTGCTGCGCTTGCATACGCGCAACATAGAAGGCCTCTACGCCGGTGGAGCCGATCTCTTTGGCGAAGACGCACATCTTTTGGTCGAGGGCGGCAAGGCCAAGGCTTCGGACCCCGTCCTCCGCGCGGCGCATGGAGATGAGCTCCTCCTTCGTGAGGTTGAGCATCTTCTCGAGCGCAAGCTGCTCGTCGATGGAGTCCGTCCCGTAGATGGCGCCACCGTCTGTTCCTTGCACGCACGGCACGCCTGCGGCAAGGTATTGGCGCAGTGGATGGCGTTCCAGCTGGCTCAGGTTGTTGAGCCGGACGTTTGAGGTGATCTGGAACTCCAGCACAGCGCCGCTGTCGCGTAGCTCTGCCAGTAATCGCTGCCCCTTGGCCGAGGTGAGGTTTCTGGTATAGAGTCCGTGGCCAATGCGGACCAGAGGCATCGACTGACCGGGGGCAAGCCCCTCGCGAACGCACTTGATGGCGTTGGCAACGTTGTCGCGCAGGCCGTCGTTCTCCCCAGCATGGATGCGTATCGTGAAGCTGGGGTGGTCTGCTGCTATCTGGTCGAGCTCGGCCAGCACGGGAGCGAGGTCGCGAATGTCGTTGATCTCCTCGCCAACGATGTCGCTGCCTGCCACGTAGGGGTCACCTGCCACGGCACGTATGGCCTGCAGGTTCTTGCGAACGGCGTCGTCCGAGGTGATTCTGTCTTTGACCAGCGTGAGCGGTGTCCTGCGGATTGCCGCCAAGAAGCGCAACGCGACTCCGGTCTCTTTCCTGATGGCCGGCATCACCGCATGGACCTGGGCTAACATGTGCGGTGCGTCCTCAGGCTTTGCCAGGGTCGTGTCAGATATCTCCACGTAGTCGATGCCGCGCTTGGCATAGCTGCGCGCGATCCACAGCAGCTTGTCCTGGAAGAGGTTGTTGGCGGAGAACGAGGGGTTCATGCGATCGCTTGCCATCGTGCCGAGCGCCTGGATGACCTCGCGGTCGGGGATGCGTTCGATGCCGTTGGCCTCGATGGGGTCGTCGGCGGGCACGCCCTTGCAGAAGACGTAGCGGTATAGGTACACCTTCTCGAGGTTGGTGAAGACGGCCTGCCCGTCCTTCATGATGGCAAGCGACGCGCGGATCTTTGGGATGTTCCACTCTGCGTTTTCCAAGTTCTCCAGTATGAGGGAGGCAAAGTTCAGATATGTCTCGTCGTCGATTCTGCGCTGCAGGAACTTGCCCTTTAGCGGGGAGTCGCAGAGTCGCTCTGCTGTCTTGGCGCGTCGTAGCGCACAGAGCCGCTCCTGCTCGGGCGAGATACGCAGACCCAGCTTGCGGATGTAGTAGAGCGGGTAGCGAATCTGGTGGTGGATGCCAAGCGCGATGAGGATGTCCGGGTCGAGGTTGGCGTTCATATGGGTGTGCAGGTCGCACCTAAACTTGCACTCGCGGAAGATGTAGGTCTTCACGAGGGTCTTACGAAAGTCCTGGCGATAGTCCTTGGTCTGGCTCATCAGGGTCTTTGCGATGGCGGGGATGGACGCTTTTCGCTCGATCCTGCCGTCCGGGTAGATGTTTGCGACCTTCGTGTCGAGCAGGCGGAAGACGTAGAGCGTGCAGTTGTCGCCGTCGATGTAGCAGGGGAGCGTACCCCGGATCACCCTGAGGCCGTCCTCGTCGGTTTGGAGCTCAAGGTTGCACAGCGAGGCAAGGTTGGTGATGAGATTGCCCGTGCCGTGGTTTGGCGTCCTGAGCACGTAGTGCAGCTCGTCGCCCTCGCGAAAGAGGTCGACGACGAGGTCCTTCTCCTTATCGAGGTAGAAGTGTCCAAATGCTTCCATGAGCCCGCCTTCCACGCACTTGCCGTAAGGGCATGATAGCAAAGGCGAAAAAGGCGGTTAGCTTGCTGTGGCCTGGAGAGTCGTTTCCTTGCTGGGCCCGTTAGATGTCAAAGGTACGTCGCAGGGCGCGCGTCTCGCCCAGTACGAGCAGGGTGCAGTCAGCGGTAAAGACCGTCTCTGCCTGCAGGTTCATCGTCATCTCCCCATTGCGCTTGATCGCTAAGATGTTTACGCCGTGCTTGCGCCGGATGTCGAGCTGCCCCAGGGTCTTGCCCACCCAACTGCGTGGTATTGAGACCTCAACGATCGAATGGCTCTCGTCGAGCTCGATGTAGTCGAGGATGTGATCTGCGGAGTAGCGCATGGCTGCCCACCTGGCCATCTGTGCCTCGGGAAAGACCACCTCGTCGGCGCCGTTGCGCAGCAGAAACTTCTTCTGGATGTTGGTCTCGGCACGCGAGACGACAAACCTGGCACCCATCTCCTTGAGCAGCGACGTGGTCTCCAGCGAGCTCTGGAAGTTGTGCGCTATGGCAACAAAGCAGACGTCGTAGTTCTTGATGCCGAGGGTCTCGAGGAAGTCCTCGTTGGTGCTGTCCCCAATCTGCGCATTGGTGACGATGGGCAGGATGTTGTCCACGCGGTCCTCGTTGCGATCGACGGCCATGACCTCGTGGCCCAGCTCGTTCAGCTTGAGTGCGACGTTGGTGCCAAAGCGTCCCAGTCCAATCAGCAAAACAGACTTCATTGATTTGTCCTATCCTACGACCACGTCTTCGCGCGGGAGTTTTGCGGGGTTTCTCTTGGGGTTCTCAATTGCCGCATAGATGAGCGTGAGGCCACCCACGCGGCCAATAAACATGTAGGCAATCAGGATGATACGCGAGGCAGTGTGCAACTGAGGTGTGATTCCGACCGTCATGCCAACTGTGCCGATGGCGGACACGCATTCAAAGAGACAGGCAAGGTAGGGAAGCCCCTCTATGAGGCAGAGCGCCGTTGCCCCAAGCAACGACAGCGACACATAGATGGTTAGAATGGCGCCGGCCTGCTTGATGATGTCGTCCTCGATGCGACGACCAAAGATGTCGGCCTCGCTCCGGCGAGAGGCGATGGCCGCAAAGTTGGCCAACAGCACGACGAGCGTCGTGTTTTTGATGCCACCTGCAGTCGAACCAGGAGAGCCGCCTATGAGCATGAGGATGATGGTAAGGGCCTGACCGGGCTCGGTCATGACCGACATGTCCTCGACGTTGAAGCCTGCTGTGCGAGGGGTGACCGACTGAAAGACCGAGGCGAGGAGGCGCTCGGTCAATGGGAGACGGGGATACTCGAAGAGAAAGAAGAACAGGGCGGGGATGGTGATGAGGAGCAACGAGCTTACCAGGATGATCTTGGTCTGAAGCGAGTAGCGCCTGAAATGCAGCTTTTTGTTGCTGATGTCGCTCCATGTGGCAAAGCCGATGCCACCGACAATGATGAGCAGGCATATGGTAAGGCAGATGATGGGATTGGTGGCAAATTCGGAGAGCGAGGGGAAGAGGGCGTCGCTCTTCCCCAAAATGTCAAAGCCCGCGTTGCAGAAGGCCGAGATCGAGAGAAAGAACGCTATCCAAATGCCTCGGAGGCCATATTCCGCGTACAGCGGCGGAGTCATGAGGGCCGTTCCAAGAAGCTCCACGGCAAAGGTCACGCCAAAGACGAAGTTGGCGAGGCGCACAATGCCACCCATGCGGTTGGTGGCAAAGGTGTCGCGCATCATGCTGCGCTCCTTGAGCGAGATCTTTCTGCCGGCGAGCAGAGAGAAGCCAGCTGCGGCCATGATGATGCCAAACCCGCCCGTCTGAATGAGGGCAAGTATGACCACCTGGCCAAAGGTTGACCAGTGGGTTGCCGTGTCCTGCACGATGAGGCCCGTTACGCACGTGGCGGAAGTTGCGGTGAACAGGGCAGTCCCAAACGAGGTGCCAGTGCCGCTCCGCGATGAGATTGGCAGCATAAGGAATGCCGTTCCCAGGGCAATCAGGCCCGCGAACCCCAAGATGACGATTTGGGACGAAGAGGGTCTTCTCCGTTTTGCAAGGATGGGTGACGTCTTGCACTCCTTCTAACGTGGTACGACCAGAAAGCATAGCAGAGCGGTGTCTTTGGCGCCCCTGACGACCAGTAAAACCAAGAGCGTTTCGGCCGATATGCCGCCACGCTCCCCGCGACGGTAGGCTGGCGCGACGCCCGATTGTCCGCCACCCTCTCGCCCCGGTCACGCTTGTGTCACATTGCAGTTCTCGTGATGCGGGGCCATATGGAGCGCCGCAGGCGGGGTGTCAGTGGAACGGGGGCTTCCTTGGTCTATCGTAATGTGGTACAAGGAGACGGTCTTGGATTGGGAAGAGCTCTATGAACATTGATGGCCGCACGCAAATTGACCTTCATATGCACTCCAGGGTCTCAGACGGAACCGACACCCCCGAGGAGTTGCTCGTGCGCGTGGGGGAAGCTGGCATAGGGCTCTTTGCGCTGACGGATCACGACGCAATTCATGGCAGCAAACTGGTCGTCTCCGCCCGATCCGACGACGACCCGCATTTCTTGACAGGCGTTGAGTTTTCTTGCACGGACGAGGGTGGGAAGTACCACATCCTTGGCTATGGCTACAAGGTGAGCGCCGGTCCCATCAATGACGTCGTAGATGCGGCCCAGGGCATACGCATGAAGAAGGTCAGTGTTCGCCTCGAGGCCCTCGAGCGCGAGTATGGGTTTGTGTTCCCGCCAGACGAAATCGAGGCTCTCCTTGCCAACGACCGCCCCGGCAAGCCCCACATTGGCAACCTCATGGTCAAGCTTGGCTACGCCGAGTCAAAGGAAGACGCAATCACGAACTACATTGATAGGCTGAGGGTGCCCTCGCCCCACATCCGGCCTGAGCAGGCAATCGAGGGGATACTGGCCAGCGGCGGCGTACCGATACTCGCGCACCCCATCTATGGTGACGGCAACGACCTGATCATGGGGCCCGAGATGGAGGAGCGCCTGAGGCATCTCATGGACTTTGGCATTAGGGGCGTCGAGGCATACTACTCTGGATTCTCAAAGAAGATGCAGGACGAGCTTTTGGGGTATGCCGACAAGTACGATCTGTTTGTGACCGCAGGCAGCGACTACCACGGGAGTAACAAGCTTGTGCGACTCGGTGACACCAACCTCGAGGACGTGTCAACGGCGCACCGAGGGGTCCATCGCTTCTTGGAGACGGTTGCCGATCGCATTTACTGAGCCTGAGCGCCTCACCACCTCTGACCTGCTCCTATGTGCGAGGTCAAGCAAGGACGGAAGTGGGATGACCATTGTTCTTGACCTGCGCTAATGCACTAATCAAGCTATGGGCGCCTGTTGGCGGCCCTGGTCCCTTTTGCGCGAGGCTGCAAGCGAGAGGGCAAGGCTTCTTGGGTTGAAAAGATTCAACTGTTTGAGACAGACTGAGGCAGTTTGTGCAAAACGGGCGTACTAGAGGGCGTCAGAAAAGACGAGCCGCCATCGCGGTGGCTGGAGTAGGAAGGGGTACACCATGAGCGCAACCGACGAGACCCGCATGTCTACCGAGGACTTCGAGCTGACCGAGGACATGCTTGAGGGCGTTTCGGGCGGTGAGTTCGCGGTGACCGAGGAGATCTTTATGGATCGTCTGATCAGCTCGACCAAGGACCGTGGCGAGACCCTGGACGAACTCATCTCCTTCGTGAAGAACCTCAATGCGAGAACTGATACGGCCGACCTCAAGGGCTTCTGGAGCTGGATTGCTGAGGCAAAGCCCGAGAAGATCAACGAGATGGTCGAGTACTTTAGGCAGAAATGGTAGGCCACCCTGTATGACCCGGCGTCCGGCCGCAGGTAGGCGCTGCCTCAGCGTGATAGATGCTTACGATGCCCGTCTGTCGAGTGTCTCTCGGCAGGCGGGCAAGCTTGTTGCAAGCATTGGATCTGGCTCGCCGCAGGCTCTCCTCACCAACACGTGCTCCGAGTTGGCAGCTCGCGAGCTGTCCGCATGCGGGTACGTATCGCACGCACTAAGTTCCGTATCAACAAGGCGGATGGGGTTCGAGCCCGGTCGATGACGAGCTGGCTTTCCAGGGGCGCTGTTGCCGTCTTCTGCGAAAGAGGCTGGGACGAGGTGCTTGGTGTCGACGTATCAAAAAATCTAGTTAGAGCAGATGGTGTGACAGCCATCATAAAGAGAGAGGGACAGACATCATGGCAGTAGATGAGGCAAGGCGCTTTCTGAAGGAGTTCCAGCCTTGCACCGATTTGGGGGAGGCGATCAAGGCGGCCGAGCGCGGGGCTGACGAGACTCCCATGGCGTTCTACGCTCGCGTGGCAGCAGACAAGTTACCCCTGAGCAATGCGCCCCTCCTTACGTGGCGATGGGTGGTGCTCGCGACATAAGGCCATGGTCTTGGCTTGGGTTGGAAGGCGATGGATTGCACATCTCTCTGCTCTGCGGAGCATGGCCGCTGACGCGGCGTGCCTCAAATATGAGTTGCCCGATTTGGTTGAGCAACTCGCGGTTCTTTGAGATGCCTTAATCATCAGTCAGAGGCATCATATGTAGCGTGCATATAATGCAGGCAACGTATCAGTTTGAGAGAAGGGGTTGCTAACCATGAGAAGAGCACTGCCTATTGTTGCCGCCCTGGTACTCGCACTTGCTGGCTGTGGGCAGCAGGCGACGGAGAAGCCAGCCGAGGAACCCGCTGCCCAGGAAGTCAGCGAGGAGACCACCGAGGTTGTCGAGGAGCAAGTTGCCGAGGAACCCGAGATCGAGTGGACCGAGGTTGCCTCCGCCGACGAGGCCGCCAAGGGTGCTGGCTTCGAGAAGTTTGGCGTCATCGATAGTTTCAAGATCGGCGACCTTGAGTTCAAGGATCCGAAGTTCGCCTACGCCGGCGGTGTGGCTCAGGCCACCTATGAGACGCCTGCAACCATGATCTATGTGCGCAAGGGCGAGGGCTCCTACAGCACCCCACTCTCCGACCGCAACCTCGACGAGTTTGCCTCGCGCTGGTTCAAGGTCATTGAGGGCACCAACATCACCTGCTACGGCGTGGCTAAGGGCGCTGTGACCGTCGCCACTTGGTCTGACGGCAACACGAGCTACGGCCTGACCTTCCAGGGCCTGGGTGGCGACGAGATGTCCATGGACGCCGACGAGCTGGCCGTTCTGGTCAGGGGCATCAATGAGCACAACGGTGACACTGATGCTACCGAGAAGAAGGAGGAGGCCGAGGAACAGCAGAAGCAGCAGGCCAAGGACACCCTCATCTCGGCGGCTGAGGCCGATGCTCTCGTGGAGAAGGACTGTGGCGGCACCTGCACCGCCATCGACCGCGTGAGCACCAAGCAGTATGGCGACTGCTGGTACGCCACCGCGCGCGACGCCAAGGGCAACACCTATGCCTACTACGTCGACAACAACGGCGTCCACCTTATTGAGAAGAAGGAGGCTGCTCAGCAGCAGACCCCCAAGGCCGATACCAAGCCCGGCGAGCACTATGAGGGCGAGCCTGTCACCATCTACAGCAACATCTATGCTGAGTGGCATCAGGTCGACGAGACGTGGGTAGCTACCTTCATCACCTACAACGGTACCCAGATCTTTGCTCAGACTGCTCCTGCTGGTGGCGGTTGGGTCTTCTACGCCCTGAAGAATGGTCAGCAGGTCCAGGTCATCTACAGCGATCAGGAGAGCACGGCCGAGGGCAAGCTTGGCCCGGCTGGCGTGTCCAGCCACTGGGTTGAGCTTGACGGTGACACCTGGTACTAGGATCGTCTCGCAGTCTTAGTCGGAACAGATGCAATGAATAGGGAAGGGCCCCAAAGGGGCCCTTCCTTTGTATGCGGCCACTCTTGTCATTTGGTCTTTTGGGGTCTGGCCCGCCCCCACAATCAACTTGCGACCGTTTGCGGCAGACGGTGCCTCTCGCATGTCCGCACGAGTCGCCTAAAACTCGAGTTTTTATCGTCTGTTTCCCTGCATTCTGCGCGGTTGGATGCGAGTTTTAGGCGACCGGGAAAGTAGCGCACACCCAGGCTCAGCCTTGCACGAGCGTTTTTGATCGTCAATCGGGACCTGTTGCCTTACACGACTCAGGTTGCGAGCGCAGCGTAAGTTAAGGCTCCGGCCCGCCCGCAAATTCGACTTCCAGCCGTTTGCGGCGGGCGGTTGCCTGACCTATGTCGGCACGGGTCGCCTAAAACTCGACTTTTCTCGCTTGTCTTCCTGCATTTTGCGTGGCTGAATGCGAGTTTTAGGCGACTTGTATTGATCGCTGTGCCACGACCGCCGGTATGGTGCGCGACGGTAACGACGAGTGCCGCGCGTGTGCCCATGGATCGCCAAATGCAATGGCGACTGTCGCGCTATGGCGGTATGCACCAAGCCGAGCATGACCGCATCTGGCCCTAGCTGCTGCAACTACTTCCGCAACGGATGCATGTGCTTAAAGCGGGTGGGGCGTGTGTCGTTCGACGCGCACCACGCCGCTCATCCCGACATTGCGGTGCTTCCCGACAGGCCACAATGCGAGCGTGAAGACCGGAAGTATGGTATCTAGGCAAATCTTAGCCTGGAGGCTGTCCCTCTACGATGCGGCTCAAAATCGTTTGCCGTGGCGTCTGCACCCCTAACGCGATGTGATAAACCCGCTCCTGAGGGGGTGTTCCTATAGTTTTGTCAACCCCTCAACACGCAACGGGTTGCATGATGCCTGGACATGCCGAAACGGGCCCTCCCCCGGAGGGCCTTCTCTCCGCCGCCCCTTGGGCTTGCGTCAGGCGACGTAGGGCCTGACGTCCCGCATGACCGCGTATATCACCTTGAGGCGCTTGCGCGCCACGGCCTTCATCGCGGCCTTGTCGGGCATGCCCCTGCGCGGCCTTGTAGGGCATGCCCCTGTCGCGGCAGCGCTCGTAGTACTCCCGGTAGTAGCCCGAGCCGCGCGCCAGGCACGAGCAGCTGAATGTGAGCAGGTTCTTGAGCTGCTTGTTGCCCCGCCTCGAGGACGACACCGAGTTGAGCGAGGTGCCCGACTGGCGGTTCCTGGGCACGAGGCCGCAGTAGCTGGCCAGGTGGTCGTGGTCCTCGAAGTCGGAGATGTCGACGGAGAGGACGAGCTGCGCGGCGGTCCTGGGGCCGACGCCGGGCACCGTGAGCAGGCACCGGTACGTCTCGTCGGCGCCCACCTCGGCCTCCACGAGGGCCGCGAGCTCGGCGATGAGGGCGGTGTCCTCCGCGATCCTCGAGGCGAGCACCCTGACGAGGGTCGCCTCGGCCCTGACCTGCGGCTCCGTGGGCCTGGTCGCGGACGCGAGCGCCGCCCAGAGCCTGTCGGCCGCGCCCCTCGGCGCGTCCCTCGTGAGCGCCGCCCAGCGCCTCCTCCCGGCGTCCAGGAGCTGCCACGGGCCGCCGACGCGCGACATGAGCGAGAGAGCCCACGCCGCCTCGCAGTCCAGCTCGCGCTCGAAGGCCGGGTTCGACTCGAGCAGCAGCGCCCTGAGCCTGTTGACGCAGCGCGTGCGGTCGCGCAGCAGGTCGCAGCGCTGCGCCTCGAGCCTGCGCGCGCCCTCGAGCGCCCCCTCCTCGGGCACCGGCCTTAGCGCCTGCGGCACGCCCATGGCCGTGCGCGCGATCACCTCGGCGTCCCGCTCGTCGGTCTTC
>CADCHF010000058.1 GCA_902801175.1 uncultured Coriobacteriaceae bacterium
GCGGCCTCGATCATCTTGCGGACCAGGAGGCTGGTGGACATGCCGGCGGCGCAGAACAGACGGATGGTGAGCATTTGCGGGTTCCTTTCCCTCGTTACCTACCTGTGTGCCTATGCGTTATCCGCACGCAGGAATTCTTTTTGATTCTATCCGACGCCATGCTTACAGCAAAAAAACGACGGACAGGCGGGCAGAATGGTCGATAAAAGGATAAAGGATATTTCCTCCACCCCAGCCTTCCAGAATTGTGCTAAGGCAAACAGCAAATGCCCTATGTCAAAAGAGAATGACTGGCTCTGTTTAACATTTGAGAACAGAGCCAGTCATTCTAAAGGCGTTTAAGGTTACAAAACCCGCGGCTACTTCTTCTTAGCCTTATCCTTCTTACGGCGCTTCTTGCGCTCCTTGGCAGAGAGGTTTTGGTCGGCCTCGGGGTCGGTAGACCACGGCCCCTTGTAGTTGTAGGCAGGCCAGAGGCCCATAAGTATTGAACCAAACCAGGAGATGCCACCATAGAGGAAGCCAACGATCATGTTTGTCTGATAGCAATGGCAGGTAAGAAGTGCCATGAACCACCAAAGGACAAAGTTGACGATTGCAAAGGCATGAATGACCGGCTGTTGGACACCTACGGCATCAATAAAGGCAAGGAGCGTGGAGCCAGCAAATATGCAGGACATAGAGAAGTCATCCCAAACAAGCCTGAAGGCAATGTAGGGCCCAAGCAGTGGCACGAAAGCCAAGACAGGATTCTTGTCTGCCTTCTTAAAGAGGAAGTACCAACCAATGCCTACGAACAACCTCGTAAAGAGAGCAACGAGAAAAGCGACTTCGGTACCACCGAGCACGTCGATCTGCCCTGCATATGCGTTATAGAGACCCAAGCCAAACATTTATACAGCAACTCCTTTACCTTGAGCGGGTGCCAACAGAGCACACGTATTAGTGGCTACTCGTCTTGATCCTGCTCGTTGGAACCATCGATGACAAGCGCGGCCTTGGCTGCCGCCTCGGCCTTCTCGGCAGCAACTCTTGCGGCGTTGGCAGCACGCTCAGCAGCTGCCGCAGCAGCCTCCTCTGCTTCCTTTGCAGCCCGCATGGCCTCCTCGGCCTCAGCCTTAGCGGCATCGGCAGCAGCGCGAGCCTTTTCCTGCTCCATCTCGAGGCCAAAGTCCCTTCCCTCTGCCTCGGCCTTTTCGCGCTGCTCCTTGAGTTCTTGCGAGCGCTTGAAAACGAGATATGGCGGCAGGCCATCAAGGGAGCGGTCGCGGGTCATCTCGTTCTTGGCAAAGTACTCAATGACGCCAATCAGGTCGTCGTTTGGCCTGTTGCGAGAGTAGATTGCCTGCTTGTTGATCTTGATGCCCTTCTCCTTGAAGAACTCTTGCATCAGGTAGATAGGACGACGAGTGAGCATGGAAGAACCAAAGCAAATGACCTCGTCAACCAGGTCAGCGTCTATCTCGCGCAGGTAGTCCTTAAAGCGCTTATCAAGCTGGAAGTTATAAAGCGCACTGCCAATAAAGAGCAGGTCCACATGCTCCTTGATCTCGGAGTCTGGGTCCTCGATTGAGATTGGCTCGACACCCGTTCCACGGCCAAGCGCCTCGGCCATCGTGCGCACGTTGCCGCCGCGCGAGAAGTATCGGATAGCAACCTTCATTTAGCCCTCCAAGTCCATACATAGAGAAACCTCATTATTATGCCATAGCATGGATGCAAGAAGACCTAAAACGACGTTACAAATTGCCCTCTGACGTGCGACTTTAACCTCTGTAAAAGGAAGGGGCCGACGCTCAAGCGCCGGCCCCTCTCAATCAGGGAAGGTGATCGATAAGTAATGCTAGGTCTTTACGCCTGCTCGGCAGCCTGCTCGTTCGCATACAGCTCGTTGTCGACGGCCTTGGCGAACGGGAAGTACAGGAAGAACGAGATCACGAGCTCGATGATCTGCATGAGAGCGCCCTGCCAACCGATGCAAAGGAGGCCAGACAGGATAGGAGGCGTGGTCCAAGGAACGGTGACGCCGGTGGTGTAGGGGATGAAGCCGATGGCGGTGCCGAGGTAGGCAAGGGTGTTGCCAATGACCGGGGCGAGGACGAACGGGATGAACAGCTCCGGGTTCATGACGATCGGGGTACCGAAGAGGATCGGCTCGTTGATGTTGAAGATACCGGAGCCGAGGCCAAGCTTACCAACCTGACGCATCTGAGCGGACTTGGCGAAGAAGACCATGAAGATAACGAGACCCATGGTGACGCCGGAGCCGGTGATGGCCTGGAAGCAGTTGACGAAAGCGTCGGTGAAGATGTGACCACCGTTGTCAGCCATAGCGGCAACGGCCTCGGGACGGCTCATGCCGGAAGAGATGAGCTTCTGGAAGATGTCAGCGTTCTCGAGGTTGTTGGTCGTAGCAATAGCGGAGGACACGGAACCAACGACGGTGGCGCCGTGAACGCCGAACCACCACAGCAGCGGGATGAGGGTCTCGAAGACGATAACGCCAACGAGAGAGTCACCGAAGCCCTGGAGCGGGGTCTGCAGGAAGCGGTAGATGAGCTCGATGGGGGTCACACCAGCGAGCTTGTCGCAGATGGCGTAGACGACCGTAGCGCCCACGAACATAACGGTTGCAGGAATGAGGCCGGTGAATGCAGCAGCAACACCATCAGGCACGCCGTCCGGCATCTTGATGCGGATGTCGCGCTTGATGAACCAGCTGTAGATAAGACCGGTGAGCAGGCCGGCGATCATGGCGCCGATCATGCCCTGGCCAGCCAGCCAGGTCTTGTTGAGGCCGGAGACGGTGGCGCCACCAGCGGCGATAGCAGCCGTGGCGGTGTCAACGGTACCCAGGCCCTCTTCGAAGGAGCCAGTAACGCCGACGTAGTCGGGGATGAGAATCAGGAACACGGCGATCGAGATGATGCCGCAAGAGATGGGCTCGAGGCCCTCGTTCTTGGCCCACTGATAAGCGATGCCCAGAGCGGCGATGAGAGCCGTGATCTGGAACGTCGAGGTGTAGCCATGAGCCAGATACGGAACCATGCCGGAAGCGTTGACTGCGTTTGCCAGTGCCTCAACGGGCAGCTGGAACAGAAGCAGGAACACGGCGCCGACGATGATCAGCGGCATCGAGTAAACCATACCGTCCTTAATGGCGCGGATGGCCTTGGTGTTAACGAACCACATTACCTTGGGCAGTACATTAGCTTGGAACCAATCTCCCATTGTGGTAACACCTTCCTTCCTTTGGAGTTAAAACTTTCCCTTACCCTTCCCTGTGGCGTCTTCTGACGCCCTTGCAAGCCTCCGCCCGCAGGCGGCTGCGCTTTGCTGAAAGAAAAACTAGCCGATGAGCTTCTTGGCGAAGGCCAGGACGTTCTTGCCGTTGACCATGCCGTAGTCGGCCATGGGGATGACGTCGCAGGGGACGCCGGCGGCCTTGGCCGCCTCGATCATCTTGCGGACCAGGAGGCTGGTGGACATGCCGGCGGCGCAGAACAGACGGATGGTGAGCATTTGCGGGTTCCTTTCCCTCGTTACCCAAGAGTGCTTTGGCTTTTTGGAGACTGCCTTTTCGTCTCCGTGATGCGCTGTTCAAATAATCTACACTTTTTTTCTAAAGATGCAAAGGGGAATCGGCGGCTTTTTTTCGCTTTGAGTCAAATGTTTTTTGTAACTCGCCCTTTTTGGTCACAGTTTTATACAGTGATACCTCGCCAAATAATGTGACGTGATCTGTGTGCCAATTTGGGAAACTCAGAACTATCTTGCTGGCCGACAAGCATGATTGAACCGTTTCTGCTGGCAACGACTCCCTCTTGCCGCACCTACAGAGCTATTAGCGCGAATCGCATTCTAACAATCGTTTTTGCCACAGCTCGACGCTCGCGAACCTCCCGATATAGGTGTATGCTCACTCGTGGCGTAACATCTTTTTATAATTAGTGTTACTTCTTTTACCGAGGAGGTCCTAATGCATATCCCTGAGAACTATCTCTCCCCTTCGACCTGTGCCGTCGCTGCCGTGGCAATGGTCCCCATCTGGCACCAAGCCGTTAAGCATGTTCGCGAGGAGGTTCCTCAAGAGAAGATGCCCCTCATTGGCATAGCGGCCGCCTTTAGCTTTCTTGCCATGATGTTCAACATCCCCCTGCCCGGTGGCACCACTGGACATGCGGTATGCGGCACGCTCATTGCCATCTTGTTTGGTCCGTGGTCGGCAACACTTGCCGTGAGCATTGCTCTTGCCATCCAGGCGGTCCTCTTTGGGGACGGTGGCATTCTGTCGCTTGGCGCCAACTGCTTCAACATGGCATTCGTGCTCCCCCATGTTGGATACCACCTCTATAAACTCATTGAGTCGAAGATGCCTGGCGAGCGAGGCAATCTCGTGGCAGCCGCCATAAGCTCCTATGTTGGCCTCAACGCAGCCGCTCTTCTTACCGCCCTTGAGTTTGGCATCCAGCCGCTGCTCTTTACCGACGCTGCCGGCAACGCCCTGTATTGCCCCTACCCCATCTCGGTCGCCGTCCCGGCCATGATGATTGGCCACCTTACGGTGGCGGGTCTTGCCGAGGCGGGCTTCACCTGCGCAATCCTCGCTTTCCTATCCAACGCTGCGCCCACCTTTGGCATTGAGAGCAAAGCCTCGGCCAAAAGCATCTCGCCTGTGATCGCTCTTGTCATAGCCCTCGTTGCCGCCACACCGCTTGGCCTTATTGCCACAGGAGACGCCTGGGGCGAGTGGGGCGTCGAGGACCTCGCCCAGATGGTTGGCTATACGCCAGCCGGTCTTGGCAACGGCTGGGAGTGGAGCTCGCTCATGCCCGACTACACGGTGGGCGGTATGCCCGAATGGGCGGGCTACATCCTGAGCGCCATCATTGGTGCGGCGCTGCTGGTGATCGTGTTTCGCCTGGCGTCCGGCCTTGCAAAGCCCACAATGGAATTTGGCGACTAGCGTGACGACCGGTGGCAACGACGTCCCCGAGTGGCTCAAGACCCCGCAGGACTACACGCCAACAGGCAAAAGCGATCGCTTTGTCACCAAAAGCATTCTCTCGGTCTCGGGAGTGCTTGCACGCTTTAGGCTCGATGACGGCAAGTCCTGGGCGCTCTCTCCCCAAGCTCCCCTCAAGCTGCTGGGGACACTCGTCGTGGTTGTCCTCGTGTCGCTATCGCGCAACTTCTTCTTTGTGCTCGCAGTCCTGGCCCTGTTGGTGCTGAGGATGACGCTTCTTGAGAGGAAGGCGCTTGCCCGCGTGTGTGCCACCTCGCTCGCAACGGCCACGCTCACCTTCTTGCTCATGCTCCCTGCAGCGCTTTTGGGCCAGCCCCAGTCGGCGCTCACGCTGGCAGCAAAGTCGCTCGTCAGCGTTGGACTCACCATGACCGCAGCCCTCACGACACCCATGGGAGAGCTTACGGGTGGTCTGCGAGCGCTTGGCCTGCCAGCAGTGGCGATCCTCACGATAGAGCTTGCGCTATCCGCAATCGTTCGCCTTGGACAGACCTGCCTCGAGGTGCTCGATGCCCTCATGCTGCGCAGCGTTGGCACCAATCGCCACAAGCAGGCTTCTATGGGTGGCATTGGCGGCGTGGTGCTGCTCAAGGCGAGCCGCACCGCCAACGACACCTTTGACGCCATGCGCTGCCGTGGCTTTGACGGGGAGTACCATAGTGGCAACAGGCGATGGAGGCTCGGCATTGCCGACCTCGCTTGGATTGGGCTCATTGTTGCCCTTGTAGCACTGTTCACGTATACACAAGGTCTGGTTTGACATGTCCCACAAGGCAAGCCTCCACAGACAGCAGAGCGCCTCCTCGGTCCCCTTGATCGAGCTTGAGGACTTCTGCTTTGCCTACGAGCAAAACCCCGTACTGCGCCACATCACCCTCACCATCAACGCCGGAGACAGCGTGGTGCTCATGGGCGACAACGGCTCGGGCAAGTCCACCCTACTCAAGGCGCTCAGCGGTCTTGCCTTTGCCCAACGCGGGAGCTACCGCTTTTGCGGCGAGGAGGTTAGCGAGCGCACGATGCGGGGGTCCTTTGCCAAAAGGCTGCACCAGCGAGTGGGCTTTATCTTTCAGGACAGCGACTCGCAGCTGTTTTGCCCGAGCGTCGAGGACGAGATTGCCTTTGGGCCGAGGCAAATGGGGCTCCCCGAAGAGGAGGTCCTTCGCCGCGTTGACGACACCTCAAGGCTTTTGGACATAGAGGGCCTTCGCACGAGAGCGCCCTACACTCTGTCTGGTGGCGAGAAGAAGCGGGTTGCCATAGCCTGCATCCTCTCAATGAATCCCGACGTCTTTTGCTTTGACGAGCCGCTCGCGGGGCTTGACGCAAAGACTCGCGCATGGCTGCTCGGCTTTCTCAAGCAGCTCAAAGGTGCAGGTAAAACACTCGTCATTGCCACGCACGACCAGTCGCTTGCCGACGAGGTGGCCGACTACTTTGTCTACATGGGCGACTCGCACGGCTACGAGGACCGTCCACACGTACACATCAACTCGTAGGTCCCAGTATTCCCGGTCAAGGGCGCCACAAGACCACCTCGAACGTGCTCACCCGAGCATGCTAGACTTTGAGGGTTGACCGTTGAGAGGAACCGCATGTATCACGTACCGGGAGAGCTTTGGCCCCCTGCCTTTGACGCCGCCATCTTTGACTTTGACGGGACCATTGCCGACACGGCCTCGATCTGGCACGAGGTCGACGAGGCCTTCCTTGGTATGAGGGGCATCTCCCCCGTTCCCGAGTCGTATTCGCGCATGCTCACCCTGCTCGGCTTTGAGGGAGGCGCGCAGTACACCATAGAGACCTTTGGCCTCGATGACAGCCCAGAAGACATCTGCGAGGAGTGGAACCGCATGGGACGGGCGCTCTACCGCACCAACGTCTGCCTGCGGGACGGCGCCGAGGCCTACATAGAGGCGCTCAGGAGTCGTGGGGTGCGGTTGGCTCTGGCCACGACCAACGAACCCGAGGTCCTCGACGCGATGGAGCGCGTTAACGTAAACGCCCTCTTTGACGTGCGCGTCCATGGCTGTGAGGTGGGAGTGCCCAAGGACAGGCCCGACATCTACCTTGAGGCTGCCCGCAGGATGGGCGTAGCCCCCGAGCGCTGCATTGTCTTTGAGGACATTGCCCCTGGGCTCCGTGCGGCGCGCTCCGCAGGCTTTCTCACCTGCGCCTTGCGCTCGGAGGACCCAAGCCAGCTCTTTGACGAGGTGCGCGACGCCGCCGAGCTCTACCTGCACGAGTGGACCGACATCAAGCTTGGCTGAGCCGCGCCAGGCAGTGCGATGACAGCCGCCTGACCGCCTCTGATGCAGTATCTGTTTTGATTGCCACGCCGAGTCACTGCGAAATTCTTCGTTGTCGTGCATTGCGGCAAAACACGCTGCACGGTACAACAACGAAGAATTTCGCAACTGATCCGTGTAGGTAGCGGGTGTGCCATGGGTACAGGGGCTAAAACCTCGCAAATAAGGAGGCCACCAGGGGCAGTTCCTGGTGGCCTCCACGAGAATGCACGCAATTGCGCGCTACGCCAGATCAAGCTCCATGAGGCGCGCGATCGACATGATGTAGATCTTGAGCGCGCGGCGCAGCACTTCCTCCGACACGCCCTCGTCGGGACCGTGCTCGATACCAACCCAGTCGGGATCGGTCACCTTGGGGTCGTGGGGACCAAAGGCGCACGCCTTGGGGAAGTGGCGTGCATAAGTTCCTCCGCCAATCACAAAGGCCTCCTCGTTGGTGCCCATGTACTCGTTGTAAGTGGCGAGAAGCGTCTGGATTGCCGGCAGCTGCGGGTCCATGTAGAAGGGATCCTGCGCCATGCCTGCTTCAAAGGTGCAGCCATGGGCCTTGGCAAGCGCATCAAAGACCTGGATGAAGCGCTCCGACGTGATGCTGCGGGGATAGCGCACGTCCACCGTTATGGACATGCGACCGTCCTCATCGGTCCTGACCACGCCAGCATTGAGCGTGAGTGCCCCAAAGACATCGTCCGAGCAGTCGATGCCAATGGCGCTGCCGTCGCTGGTGCGTGTGAGGACCTCGACCAGCTCGAGGAACGACTTTGTCTGGTCGCTCCACGACGAGCCCTGGGAGAGCATGAGTCGCACAAGCTTGCCAATGGCGTTGTCGGTGCCCTCGGGGAAGGCGGCGTGTCCACCAATACCGTGTGCCGTCACGTGAACGGTGCCGTCCTCTGCCGCCTCAGACTCGATGCCCTGCGTGCAGCGCGAGAGCAGGAAGTTGGCAGAGTCGCCCTTAACCTGCGCATTTGCCAGTCCCGGGATCGCATTGGGGACCGTGCCGCCGTCAATGGCAACCAGACCGTCCACGGCAACAGGATCCACGCTGCGATAGATGCCGTGGAAGATGCCCTTCTCACCACAGATCAGCGGGAAGTCGGCATCGGGAGTAAAGAGGAACGCCGGGGCCTCGTAGTGCTCGAGGTACCACTCCACGTCGGCCATGGAGGTCTCCTCGCAGTTGCCCACAATGCAGCGGAGCGTGTAGGGCAGGCGCTTGCCGGTGCGCTCCACCTCGCGGGCAAAGAAGTGAGCAGCATAAGCCGAGAGCACAAAGGGACCCTTGTCATCGAGCACGCCACGCCCCAGGAGGTACCCATCACGACGAGTGACGTCAAGGGCGGGAACGGTCCAACCAATGCCGGTGGGAACGATGTCGGTGTGGGCGATCGTGGCAATCTGCACGTCACTCTCGCCGGCAAGGTCGGCATAGCCAATGTATCCCTCGCAGTTGTGCGGCTCCAGGCCAAGACGCTCGGTAATCGCAAGACCGGCGCAGAGCGCGTCATAGGACGCCGGACCCCAGGGCTTGCCGGGCTCTGCGTGCTCAAGGTCCTCAACGGAATCAATCTTGACCAGTGTGCGGATGTCCTCGACGACATCCTCCCAAATCTCGTCAACGTATGCGTCGACCTTGGCTTTGAGTTCCTCGTCTACCATGCCATAACCTCCAGCCGGCACCCACCGGTGCCATAGTTTGCAAACGAGACCATTCTATCCATTGAGACTGTGCCACGTAGGCTCGGATGCCTCGGGGCACATTCCGCCCAGAGTCAGGCCCGCGCAAAAGCAAAAGGGGCCGCACGTGGCGGCCCCTTCCTCGTATCCTATGGGATAGGCTACTTTAGATCTTGCGGACGGCGGAAGCCTGGAGCTTGCCGTTCTGGCCCGTGGTGATCTCAAACTCGACGGCCTGGCCCTCGTCGAGGGTCTTGAAGCCGTCCATCTGAATCTCGGAGTAATGAACGAACAGGTCGTCGCCACCCTCACGAGAGATGAACCCGTAGCCCTTGTCGGGGTTGAACCACTTAACAGTACCCTGTGCCATGACGTGCCTTTCTTTCTTGCCCGCAGTGGGCATGGAGCTGCGCTTACGCGCGATACGAGTGGCGTTTTTGCCACGAGGGGTATTCTACCCCAACCCAACCGTTGGCTTGCGCTCAATCTGCAAGCGGTGCAAAGGTCGCTCGCTCAGCGCTCTACGAGGCGATTCTGTACACAGTATGCGCACACTCGCTTAATTGCGAGCGTAACAAGGCAATTAGCAGACAGAAACAGGGAGGAGACTCCCGTCCCCTCCCCGCAGTCTTCGTCGCTGTAAAAGGAGCCCGACTCGAGCGCGCCTGCACCTAGGAGGTCATCACGATGGGGATGTGGTCCAGCTTTGCCGCTGCCTCCTCCGGCAGATACACCGCGACCATCGAGCTCGCGGCAGCGGGAAAGTCTCCGTTGCCGTCCTCGCCAATCGTCACGTCGACCACATCGCCAAGCACGCAGCGCCAAGTCTCACCCGCATGGGCCGCCCCAACGTACATGCGCTTGGTGGGCCAAGGCTGAGCCTGCGGGGCCTCCACGGGCTCCTCCTGCGCACCATCCTCGGCCTGGGCGTCAATCATCTCGGTAGGGTCGTCCTCGGGAATCGCCCTGTTGTTGAGCACAACCGCCACGCCAGTGGATCCGTGCGAAGTGCCGCCCTCGCGAGTCCAGCCAGCAAGGTCAGGCTCGTCAAGATAGTCGTGCTGCGTGCCGTAGGCAAAGCGACGGCGCACCTCCATGAGCAGCGGAAGCTCCGCCACGGCGGGAATCGCGTCGTTGGGCAGGCCAAAGAGGTCGGCAAAGAACACACAGGGGTAGCCCGCCTCGCGCAGCAGCACGATCGAATAAGCAACCGGCTTAAACCACGGCTGCACCGTCGATTCAAGCGCTTGGTTTGGCTGGGTGTCGTGGTTCTCGACAAAGGTCACGGCATGCACGGGGTCGGCCGTCACAAAGGCGCCGTCGAGCATATGGGAGAAGTCAATGTGCTCGCGGTCGACCGATGCCTGGTAGAAGGCAAAGTGCAGTGGGACGTCAAACAGGCTCATCGCCTGTTCCTCGCCCAGATAGGCCTTGAGCTCCTCGGCACTGGGCGACCAGTACTCGCCCACGCAGAACAGCTCCTCGGAGGCATGCTCACGCATGTCAGCGAGCCACCTGAGGTAGAACTCGCGGCTCATGTGCTTGACGGCGTCGAGCCTGAAGCCATCAACGCCAGTGACGTCGAGGTACCACTTGCCCCACTTGACCAGCTGGTCGTAGACCTCTGGGTCGTGCAGGTCAACATCGACGCCCATGAGGTAGTCAAAGTTTCCCTGCTCCTGGCTCACGTCCGAGTCCCAACTCTTGCCTTCAAAGAGCCAAACGCCGCCACGCTCGCCCTTTGCGTCATAGTCAACGCCCTTGAAGTCGTGCCAGTCCCAGGTGAAGTCGTCGAGCTCACCGTTGCGGCCAGGGAAGGTGAACTTCGTCCACGCGCTAATTGGTTCAAGGTCGCCAACGTCACTCAGACGGTTGTCCGAGGCAACCTGGCGAGCCATCAGATCTTCGCATTCGTCGGCGCCCATGCGGTGGTTGAGGACGATATCGCCCAGCACGTCGATGCCAGCCTCGCGCAGCGCTATCACTGCCGCGGCGTACTCGCGCCTCGTGCCATACTTGGTCGGCACGGTCCCCTTTTGGTCAAACTCCCCCAGGTCCCACGTGTCGTAGACGCCATAGCCCACATCATTGATGCCGGCCTGCCCCTTGTAGGCGGGCGGCATCCACACCGACGTGATGCCATCGGACAGCAGTCGAGGTGCCATCTGTCCCAGCCTGCGCCAATGCTGGCCATCGGCGGGGAGATTCCAGGAGAAGCCCTGAAGCATTGTTCCGTTTATTTGTTCGTTTGCCATCAGTTATCACTCCCATCGGTCACACATGGTGCGACCGTCAACATTTCAAACACGGCATCGAGGTCGCCCTCTGAGATGCCACAGGCCCGCAGATAGTTGCGGGCGTTGCCATAGCCCTCCTCAAGCCTGTCGAGCATGAACTCAATGGCCTGTAGTCGCGATGGCAGCGGGTCCCATTTGCCCGGGCGCTCCACAAAGTCTCTGTCCTCAAACACGATGCGGTCTACCTCGCGAATCGAGGCAAAGGAGTAGAGGTAGTCAGCCACAATCTGCTTGCGAGGCACCTCGGCCAGACCCAAGAGCAACATAGCACACATGCCCGTGCGGTCCATGCCGGCCGCACAATGGAAGAGTACCGCGCCTCCCTTTGGGGTCCCCGCAAAGAACTCAAAGATCTCCCTCACTGCCTCGCGGTTCGAGAGCATGCTGATATAGCCGTCTATGAGGTAGTTGCCGCTCGGAATGGGAACGCCCGAGAGCTTTGGGTCAGAGAGGTCGTAGTCAAAGAGCGGAACGTTCAGCCACTTTATGCCCGTCCTCCCAACAAACCGATCGCTCGTCTTGGGAGACTCAAGAGAACTCCGCAAATCGAGCACTCGGCAGACCCCATAGCGCTCGAGGCGAATCAGGTCGGTCTCGGTAAGATAGGCGGTCGTTGCCGACCTCACAAAGCGCCGATAGCAGGTCTTGCCATGGGGCGTGTCATAGCCCCCGAGGTCACGGTAGTTGGTGCCAGAGGGGACGTCGAGGATGCGTGCCTCCACTATAGGGTTCGCCGGCTCGACCTCAGACCAAAAGAGGAGCGAACGCAGCTTGTTGAGCAAGCCCATCCAGCACCTCCCTAGCAAGACAGTCGCACCAACAATCACTCGGTTGCTACCGAGTAAGCCCGTATCACAAGCAAGCGCCACGCGTCTGTCGTGGCACCGCTTTTGGGCCTAGGGATAGTATCGCGGCAAACGCAACGCAATGTTGGCAGCTGCAAAGACCTTCATACTCGACACATTTGTCTGACAGTGGTCCCGAGCGGCCAAAGCGGTGCAGGCGCCCAAGAAATGCCAGCTCTAATGGCCCGCCTCGATGGCTGAGGTCGAGGCAACGGCAGCAAGGCACCCGTAGCGGACCCCCTTGGTGCCCAGCAGCAAGTCGGCGAGCTCGCGCACGCTACGGCCCGCGCCCCTGACCGCCAGCACCTCAAGACAGCTGTGATGGTCAAGGTGCACATGCATGGTCGAGACGATTTGCGTCATGTGATCGTGCTGAATCTGGTCGAGCGCCCCCGAAAGGCCCACCACGTGATGGTCGTAGACCATAGTGATCGAGCCAACCACCTCGGCATCTGGGTCATCCATGTCCTGCTCGGCAAGCTGCTCGCGCATGAGGTCCCTAATGGCCTCAGAGCGGTTTGCATGCAGGCCTCGACGAGAGGTTCGCTCGTCAAAGGCGTCGAGCAAGGTCTCGGGGATAGCCACCGAAAACCGTACGAGATCGCTTGCCATGAGAGTCTCCCAACGTAAAGAACGCCATCTGGCGAGGTGCCCAATGCCTCCTGTGGGCCCGCTCACCAGAAAGATACCAGACAGCTCGCATCGACACGTCTTTAAGGGGCAAGCTGCAGGCCAATTGTCAAAACCCTGTCTCACCCGCCACCCAAGCGGCGGTACCGCACATCGAAGACATTCGCCCCGTATTTAAATAGAAACAAACTTATGCAGGTGAGGTGTGGCAAACTGTGTTATCACTGTGCGTCCAGATTGAGAGGGGACCTATATGCTTAGGGTTGGAATGCTTACCAGTGGCGGAGACTGCCAGGCACTCAACGCTGCCCTGCGCGGCGTCGTCAAGACGCTCATTCACAGCAGCAGCGAGCCAGTTGAGTTCTACGGCTTCGAGAACGGCTACCAGGGAATGATCTATGGCAACTATCGCCAGCTCACCGGAAAGGACTTCTCCGGCATTCTCACCCGTGGCGGCACCATGCTCGGCACCAGCCGCACCCCGTTCAAGCTTCTTGACGAGCCCACGCCCGAGGGCATCAACAAGGTCGAGGCCATGAAGGCCAACTACAAGAAGCTCAAGCTCGACTGCCTGGTCATGGGCGGCGGCAACGGCTCCACCAAGACGGCCAACCGCCTGCAGGCTTCCACTCCGCCATCGAGATTGCCACCAAGTGCATCGACGACATCCACACCACCGCCAGCTCCCATGGCCGCGTCTTCGTCATTGAGATCATGGGCCACAAGGTCGGCTGGATTCCTCTGTACGCCGGCGTTGCCGGTGGCGCAGACGTCATCCTGCTCCCCGAGATCCCCTATGACATCAACAACGTCATCAAGACCATCGACAAGCGCAACGAGAGCGGCAGCCGCTTCACGATCATCGCCGCCGCCGAGGGCGCCATCTCCGTTGAGGAGGCAAGCCTCAAAAAGAAGCACTACAAGCAGCGCATCGCCGAGCGCACCTCCCCCTCCGTCGCATACGACATCGCAGCCGAGATCATCAACCGCACCAACTACGAGGTTCGCGTGGCAGTTCCTGGTCACACTCAGCGTGGCGGCACTCCGTGCGCTTACGACCGCGTGTTTGCCTCTCAGGTTGGCGTCGAGGCCGCTCGCGGCATTCTCGCCGGCGAGTATGGCTTCATGGTCGCTGACAAGAACCGCGAGATCGTGCGCGTCCCGCTCAGCATCGTAGCCGGCCGCCTCAAGACCGTCTCGCCCGACAGCCAGCTCGTGCAGCAGGCCAAGCTCATGGGCATCTCGTTTGGCGACGAGGGCGTCGAGGGTGCCGTCAACCCGATTCTCGTTCCCAAGAAGGAGAAGCCCAAGAAGTAATTGGCCGCTTGGGCTCCCATAGTGCGACAATGGAGGCGCGTTCCTTGCGAGCGTGCCTCTCTTTTTGTCCCCGTTTGGCTCATGGCAAGGAGAATTCCATGAACGACATGCTCGTCATTGGCATTGCAGGCGGTACGGCAAGTGGAAAGACCACCCTCACCCGCTCGCTTGCGGAGCGCTTCTCTGGAGAGCTCACCATCATCGAGCACGACAGCTACTACCGTGCCTACCACGAGCTCACCTTCGAGGAGCGCACCAAGCTCAATTACGATCACCCCGACATCTACGAGACCGAGCTGCTCGTTGAGCACCTTGGCGCGCTCAGGCAAGGACGTAGCGTTGAGGTGCCCGTCTATGACTACCCCACCTACGACCGGTCCGACAAAACCACAACGGTAGAGCCGACGCCGGTCGTGATTGTCGAGGGCATCATGATCCTTGCCGACGAGGCGCTGCGCGACCAGATGGACATCAAGGTGTTTGTCGATGCAGACGCCGACGTGCGCATCCTTAGGCGCGTGCTGCGCGACGCCACGGAGCGCGGCCGCAGCCTCCAGAGCGTCATCAACCAGTACCTGGCGACGGTCAAGCCCATGCACGAGCAGTTTGTTGAGCCGTCCAAGCGCTACGCGGACATTGTTGTGCCGTCGGGCACCGAAAGCGACCAGAGCGTTGCCCTTGACATGCTCGAGGCCCTCATCAGGGCACATCTGAGCAGCTAGAGCCGCCACTCTCGCCGCAAAGGGCAGCACAGCTCCTCAAAGCACACGAAAGGACCGCTCGCGAGCCTTGGTAGCACGCGAGCGGTCCCACTTTTGCAACCCGTCAAGCTAGCCTTAGAACGTGGACCCGTTCCAGCCCCAGCGCTTGCGATCCATTGGATGGAAGGTCACATAGACCTTATCGCAGGGAATCTGCGCGTTGCGCTCAAGAATCTCGCAGATCTTTGCAGAGAAGGTGGCACACGCGCTATCGGGGGTGTCACCAATCATCGAGAACGAGACGTAAGCGCCCTGCTCGAGCTTCGTTCCGCCAAACCACAGGTCGTAGCCATCCAGAATGCCAACCATCAAAAAGCTCTCGCCCTTGCCAAAGACCGAGACGGCCTGGCCAAGCTCCGACTTGACGGCATCCTTCTGGGCGTCGGTAAGCGTTGCGGTGATTCGTGCATCTACAAAGGGCATGGCAGTTCCTTTCGTTGTACCGTCCATTGATTGCATTGTACGGCTTCCCGCCGCGAGCTCTGCAGCCGACGCAAGAAACGCTACAGTGGTGCGGCACAGAACGTTACCGTTCGCGGCACACCAGGCTTGGCTTGCCTCGCAGCCCATCAGATATCACAGATGCCAGTTGGCTTTGGACGCAGGTCGCGTGTCCAGCGGACACGCCCATGCGGCTGGCTCCAAATGGCAGGGTGTCTCATGCGGACGCAAGCATAGCCAGGCATATGATGCCGCAGCAGGAGGAGCATCATGGGACACGTCTTCACACATGACATGTGGTATTGGCCGGCAGAGCAGAACCGCACCCTGCACATATACCTACCCGATGGCTACGACCAGAGCGACGAACGCTACCCCGTCATGTACATGTGGGACGGACACAACCTCTTCTTTGACGAGTGTGCAACCTATGGCAAGAGCTGGGGCCTCAAGAGCTTCCTCGACAACTGGGAAAAGCCCATGATTGTAGTTGGCATGGAGTGCAGCCACGAGGGAGACCGTCGTCTCTTTGAGTACAGCCCCTACGATAGGCACATGTTTGGGCACGAGATAGTGGGCATGGGAGAGCAGACCTTCCAATGGCTCATCAATGACGTTAAGGCATGGACCGACGAGCACCTAAGAACCTGGCCGCACCGCGAGGCCACAGGCATTGGCGGCTCGAGCATGGGCGGCACCATGAGCCTTTACGGTGTCATTGCGCACAACGACGTCTTCTCAAAGGCCGCGTGCGTCTCGACGGGCGTTCGCTTCATTGAGCGTGAGGTGAGGCGCGACCTGGCCCGAGCGGAGCTCTCGGCAGACACGCGCATCTATCTTTCGTGGGGAGAGCACGAGGGCGGCAGGACTCGCAAGGGAGCGGACCCCGCCACCGCAAGCCCCGAGGCCAAGGCCGAACTCGACCTGGTCAGGAGGCTAGAGAGCCGTGGCGTGAGCACCTATCTCTACTTCCAACCAAACGGTGAGCACAACGAGGCCTGCTGGGAAGCCCAAAACGGGCGCTATCTTGACTACCTTTGGCTCGATCGTCCCTGGCAGTAACAAGCCCGCACCTGCATCGCCCACAGCACAGGGCTACCTCAAGACCACCAGCAGCTCCTCAAGCGCGGCAACGACGAGTTCGAGCCCGTAGGCATCCGCGGGCGTAAAGCGCGCGAGCGAGGTGCTGTCGATGTCGAGGACGCCCCAAACCGAGCCGCGGCTATGGATGGGCACCACCACCTCGCTGTTGGATGCCGAGTCGCAGGCAATGTGGCCGGGAAACTCGTGCACATTGGGGACGAGCTGAGTCTCGTCGGTCTTTGCGGCCGTGCCACAGACGCCCCTGCCCCAGGCAATGCGCATGCACGCGACCTTGCCCTGAAACGGCCCGAGCACAAGCTCGCCCGACACGTCGAGCACATAGAAGCCCACCCAACTCACGTCGGGCATGGCCTCGTTTATGAGTGCCGACGCGTTGGCCAGCACGGGCTGCAGCAGGCTCTCGCCCTCCCCTATGGCCCTCAGCTGCTCGGCCAAAAGGGCATAGTCGACTGTCGGCACATCTTCCGCTTGGACCGGCGATCCCTCGAGCTCCTCCATACCGTTCCCCTCAAGTGCGACGCGATGCAGAACCTCGTAGCGAGGCCTCTCTCCAGACAGGTCAGACGAAAGAAGGGCGATGCTCCTCACGAGACCCGACTCAATTAGGGGTGAGGGAAGCTGCAGCCCTTTAAGGTCTGCCGCACGCATGAGCGTCACATGAGGCACAAACAGGGCTGAGTCATAGGCAAAGCCAGCATCGCCAAGACACTCACGCACGTCCCCAGCAAGCGACGAGAGCTCGTCCACACCACGAGAGAAGCCCTGCCAAAGCGTTGAGCGCTGACCTCGGCCAAACGAGCCAAGCGGGCCCAGGGTGAGGGCGATGGGCCCCTGGCCAAGGCAGGCCTCCTCGATTGCCGCAACGGCGCTGGCGACCCTAGATCCTGGAACCTCGCCCAAGAAGGCCAAGGTCACATGAAAGCTGTCTGGCGCCACGTAGCGGCCGCAGATCTGCTCGCGCAGCACAGCAGAGGTCTCGGCCAGCGCATCAAGAAGCTTGCCCGGAAGTTCCGCCGCCACAAAGAGCCTCATTGCACCCCTCCTTTTGCAAAAGCGGCCGCCCGTGTAACGAGCAGCCGCTGTGCAATCCCCTTATATGAGCCGCTAGGCCTTCTTGCCAAAGTATGCCAAGAGGAATCCTCCAGGGCCAGCGTGCGTTCCAATGGTGGCGCCAATGGACGACACCGGAACCTCGCCCTTCCCCTCCCAAAGGTCGGTGCAGCTGTTGAGGAAGGAGCGCACAGGCTTGTCGGAGTTGCCGGTGTACCCAATGCTGAGTGGCCTGTCAAAGTCAAAGCCGCCGTCCTCGCGGATGAGATTGGCAATTGTCGCGCGCCCGTTCTTAAGGCCGCGCGCCTTGTCCATGACCACAATCTTGCCATCGGTGCAGGTGACAACCGGCTTGATGGAAAGAATGGTGCCCAGCACGGCGCTCACGTTTGAGATGCGCCCGCCTCGACGCAGGTACTCGAGGGTGTCGAGCAGCGCCAAGAAGTGAATCTCTCCCCTGGTTTTCTCGAGGGCACTTACGATCTCTTGTGAGCTGGCCCCTTCGGCTACCATCTTGAGGGCAATCTCAACCAGCAGACGGATGCCCACGCTCACGTGAAGACTGTCAACGACCAAGATCTTGTCGCCAAAGTCGGCGGCAGCAGTGCAGGCGCTCTGCCACGTGCCACTCACCTGCGACGAGATGGTGATGACCACGGCCTCGTCGCCTGCCTCGACGACCTCCTTGAAAGCCTGGCTGTAGCGGAACGGCGGCACCTGGCCAGTTGTGGGGTTCTCACTGCTCTCGGCCAACAGGTCAAAGAAGCGCTCGTGCGAGAGGTCGACGCCATCGTGATAGACATCGTTGCCAAAGGCGATGGTCAACGGTAGAACAATAAGGTCTTCCATCTCGCCCGGCAGGATGTCCGAGCCAGAGTCTGTAATAATGCGAACGGCCATGAAAGCACCTCTCAACAATCAGGTTCACATGGTTGCCCAAGCCACATAGAGACGTTTTGCTCCTTTTTTTGTTATACGCAGCTATGATACTAGCGCACAGCCACGTATCACACAAAACCACAGATAGACTACTCGACACTCAGCCTTGAGCTTGATGTAAGCGCGGTGTTTGTAACAGGTTTGGACACATTGAAGGTATAACTCCTCACAAAGGGTGCTAGCATAGCTACCTGTGCTTTTTACGGGAAGTGGGGTCTATGGGTCAAACGGGCATGCACATGGCCGAGCATATGCCGACGCGCCTGGAACGTGTTTTTGGCGACGCTATGGTCGCGGCAACACCTCTCTTTCTCGAACTCTCCTTCAAGCTCTCCACAACTGGCAGCTTTGGGCAGACTGGAGTGACGCTGCTGCTCTTTGCCCTGTCCGCTGGAATCCTGTTTGCCCTTCTGTGCTCGCTGCCCACCTCCCTGCAGGCTCGCCGCGCGACCCGCATGGCAACGCTTTGCGTCTTTGCAGCGGTGTTTTCTGTTGAGTACTTTGTCTTTAGGCAGTTCAAGCTCTACTACGACCCCGTTACGGTGCTCTCGGGTGCCGGAGGCGTTGCGAGCCAGTTTGGCTCCGAGGCAGCGCATCTGGTGTTCTCTGCAACGGGAATGGCCCACATCGCCCTGTTCTTTCTGCCCGCCGCAGCCTATGCGACCTATGGCATTGCGCTAGACCACGACTTCTCGGGCGGACACGGCCGTCGCAGGCTCGTACAGGCAGGCATCGCTCTTTTTGCGACCCATGTGCTTGCGCTCTGCCTCGTCGTCTCCAACGACGTCTCATCGGCGCTCTACACAACCAGGCGCAGCTTTGAGGGCTCAACACAGGCATTTGGCCTCATCACCGCCCTAAAACAGGAGATGCTCTCCGCCTTTGGGCAGCAGGGTGCCAGCTTTGAGGTCGAGACGCATGAGCAGCCACAAGAAGAGGAACCAGAGGCAAAGAGCGACCCTGCGGTCATGGACATAGACTTTGACGAGCTGGCGTCCTCGACCGACAACCAAACCTGGGCGGACCTCGACCACTACGTATCCAGTCTCACTCCAAGCAACACCAACGAATACACGGGCCTCTTTGAGGGATACAACCTCATCTTCATCTCTGCCGAGGCCTTTAGCGCCGAGGCCATCCGTCCAGACACCACTCCAACGCTCCAGCGCATGTGGGACGAGGGCATCCAGCTAACCGACTACTACCAGTTTGACACTGCGGGAACCACTGGCGGCGAATGTGCCAACCTGTTTGGCCTGCTCGCAACCGAAGGCGGCAGCTCGGTCAAGCTGACCTCCACCTACAACAACTACCTCACGCTGGGCAACCTTCTCAACCGTCGGGGCTACGACGGCTGGGCCTTCCACAACAACACCTACACCTACTATGGCAGGGACGCCACGCACAACAACCTTGGCTACAACCATGGTTACATGGGGTATGGCAACGGCATGGAGGAGTGGGTCGATTGGACCTGGCCCGAAAGCGACCTGCAGATGGTTGCCGGCACCTTTGACTACCTCTATGGTGAGCTGGGAGACAAGAAGCACCCCTTCAACGTGTACTACATGTCAGTGAGCGGACACAGCAACTACGATCCTGGTGACAACATGATGGCCCAAAAGAACTGGGACGAGGTCGCCGACCTCGAGTACTCGGATCGCGTGAAGGGCTATCTGGCTGCGAACATCGAGCTTGACCGGGCCATGGAATACCTCCTTGACAAGCTCGAGGAGCGCGGGATTGCCAAGCGCACGGTCGTTGTCATAGCTGCTGACCACTTCCCCTACGGCCTCGACGACGATGGTCCGGTTGGGCAGCTCCCCTACCTCTCGGAGCTCTACGGCTACGACGTGAACAACATCTTCCAGCGCGACCACAACTGCCCCATCATTTGGAGCGGCTCTCTGGCCAAGCGCAAGGAGCCCATCGTGGTTGACGACCCCACGATGTCGATTGACCTTTTGCCCACGCTCTGCAACCTCTTTGGGCTTGAGTGGGACTCTCGCCTGCTCCCCGGTCGTGACGTTCTTGACCCTTCGACCGAGGGCATCTCCTTTAACCTCAACTACGACTGGAGGACGTCCCTTGGCACCTATTGGGGCGGGTCTGGCCAGTTTGAGCCAGTGGAGGGTGCCGATGTGCCCGAAGGATACGTTGAGGCGCACAACACCATGGTGGCAAACAAGATCAGCTACTGCCACGCCGTGCTCACCAGCGACTACTACCGCCACGTCTTTGGGGACCCAAAGGACGTGCAGGAGACCTACGAGCAGGCGCGCAAGGAGCTGGGCCTGCCCACAGAGAGCTCTGGCAAGAAGGGCAAGTAGGGCAAGTAGGCCTGCCCGTCTGCGCCACGTACGAAGCTGAGGCACCTCGCACGATTCCAACTTGTTGCTGCAGCTGTCCGCACACCGCTTGGCTGGGAAGTGACTTCACGGCAATGTGCGCTCCTGCTTGTGCTAGGCTTTATCCTCTGCAACCGACCACGAAAGTTCATTGCAATGGTCCTTTCCGAAGCCATCGAGGTAGCCACCGCGTTCTCGCTCCCAGGGTTCTTCTCCGATGACGCCACGCTCACCGAGGAGCGTCGTCGCAACGAGGAGGCTATTGGGCTGCTCATGAGCGCCTGGTTTGAGGCGCCGGCCGGAAAGGAGCCCTTCTCCTTTGACCTCGTGCGCACCCTTGCCGACCGCAACCGTGGCACCTGCGACTCGTTTGGCGCCAGCCGTCTGCGTGACGCCACGGGCTCAAACCTCCAGCGCAAGCTTCCCGACAAGGACCTCATTCACGGCGTGGCAAAGATGCAGCGCCGCCGCGACACACAGGTTGCCCGCGCCGCAGGAGCCGACATCAAGGACCTTGGCATTGCCATGGCCGAGGCGCCCTTTAAGGGTGCTGTGATGGGCTTTGACATCGAGACGACCGACCGCTATCCCGACCGTGGCTACATCATCAACCTGGGCCTAGCCTTTATGGAGCTCACACCAGAAGCGCTCCCCCGCGACGGTCACGCGGCCTATTTTGGCATCCCAGAGATCTACCGCGAGCAGGGCGTGCCGCTCTCTGACATCCACCATATCACCTGGGACGACCTCAGCGGCAAGACTCCCTTCCGCGAGGACAAGCGCGTGCAAAAGGCCCTGCTCAAGGCGTTCTGCAAGATTCCCTACATGGCCCACAACGCCGCCTTTGAGGACTCATGGCTCATGCTGCACCTTGACGGCTATGCAGAGGCACGCAAGGCGGGCAAGATCACGATCATTGACTCCCGCGACATCTGCAGACGCATCGACGTTGACGGCAGGTCGCTTCCGCGTGAGTCGTTCCCCAACACGCTCGAGAACTGGGCGCGTCGTCGCGGAACGCTTCGTCCAGACGAAAAAGAGCGGCATCTTGGCCTCGACGACGTCTTCTTGATGCTGCGCACCGTGCAGGCCGAGCTTGTGTTGCGCAACATGCTCTAGAGACGCCCTGCGGATCTGCTCCACAGATTTGGGATTTGTAACCACTTGCCGCCGTTTCCCGATTTAGGCAGCATTTTGTCGTTTGTGCCACGTATTTGACCGCTCGCATGGCAAAGTGTTGCTATCCGCCCCATTACTACCCCGGGGGCCGCACCATCGTCTAAGGAGCAATCATGCGCGTTATTCTTCTGTACAACGACGGCCTCATCGACTCGTTCGACACAATCTACGACCCCGATCAGCAGTATGCCCACGCTCAGCTGATGACCTTCGTCGAGGAGGACGAAGAGATCGAGGGCCGCTTCCAGTGCGGCATCGACCTTGTGCCCATCATCCACTCCGCCGAGCACGAGCAGCCCACCATTCGCCGCATCTGCTCAGCCACCTTCACCTCCGAATACCCGCACGGCTCGCGTCCCTCGATCCCCGTTGTCTGCTCGATGATCGACGGCCTCGAGAAGCTCATCGTTGACGGCGCAGTCATCTGGGAGGGCAAGCCGGCCCCCTACATCTCTGACGACCACTATGCCAATGTGTTCGTCGAGAGGAGCGAGCGCGAGTAAGCGCCGCCAGACGGCACAGAGCACTTCCTGCCTAGATGGGCCCCGTCCCCACCACGGTTTGTAGTCAACGTTTAGTTGCTTCGTGACCATGTGAGGGACGGGGCCATTTGCGTCCACAACTCTAATTTCACATGCCTCACTGTCCTGTCACCTATATGAAACAGCTGCCGTTTACCATGTCGTAGTTCCGTCTCACAACAGTCTTCTGGAGGATTGCAACATGAAGATCGGCTGCGTAAAGGAAATCAAGAACAACGAGTTCCGTGTGGGCCTCACGCCCGACAACGTGAAGAGCTACGTTGCCGCTGGGCACCACGTGTACATCGAGATGGGTGCCGGCGAGGGCTCGGGCTTCACCGACGAGGAGTACGTAGCCGCTGGTGCGAGCCTACTAGAGGACCCCAAAGAGATCTGGCAGCTCGTTGACATGATGGTCAAGGTCAAGGAGCCACTGCCCTGCGAGTACCCGCTCTTCCGTGACGGCCTCATTCTTTATACCTACCTGCACCTGGCCGCCGACCAGCAGCAGATGGACGCACTGCTTGCCGGCAAGGTCAAGGCCGTTGCCTACGAGACCCTGCAAGAGACCGACGGCAGCCTGCCGCTGCTCGCACCCATGAGCCAGATTGCAGGACGCCTTGCCGTGCAG
>CADCHF010000059.1 GCA_902801175.1 uncultured Coriobacteriaceae bacterium
CGGCTCGGTCACGCTCGCCGCGACCTCGACGGTCTCCGTCTCGACGTGGGAGGCGTCGTTGGAGCAGGTGCGCGTGGCCGTCACGGTGGAGTTGTCCGCGGCCCAGACGTAGGCGGGCTCGCCCCAGGCGTGGCCGGTGGCGGGGATCACCCAGGTGCCCTCGTCGACCTCGTTCGCCCCTGCCTCGTCGGAGAAGCACTTGCCGCACTCGGAGCAGGTCCAGTAGGCGCCTGCGCCCGCCCCCTCGCAGGTTGCCGCAACGGCTTCGTGGGCCACCAGGCTGTGAGAGGTGTCCCACTTTGCATAAAGCTTCAAATCGCTAGTAATTGGAGTATCAAAGCTAAACTCATTGGCGAGGTCCTCGTCGCTGCACCAACCTACGAAGGCGTAGCAACCTTCCCTGGTTGGGTTATCAGGCTGCTTCGCCTTAGATCCACTCTCGACAGTCTGTGACTCAAGAACTGTTCCGCCGTTGGTCTCGAAGGAAACAGTGAAGGTCTCCGTAACAGGTGGCACGGATTCGACCTTCTCATAGATGTAGATGCTCCCAGAGCCTGAGGTAGAGCTAGAAAACGAACCACTGCTGTATGAGACGGTATAGGTATTTGAACCACCTATGTGCTGCAATTTATTGTTGGAGTAGGTCCAATAGCGATCAGCATACTGTTGGCTGCTAAAAATACTAACCTTGCCGCTCTTACCCTCGAGATAGTCCGAGGCGTTGGTAAGATTGAAACCCTCCCCGTTCGCCGTCGCAATCCAAACGACACCCGGCACTTCGGTTTCGATATAGAGATCGGTCTCCCCGTCTCCGTCGACGTCGCCACTCAGGACGGATACGGTAGTCTTTCCCATGCTCTCACCGCTAGATGTTCCCCCTGGATTCGTTAGGGCGCGACCGTCACCTGCTGTGTTCACGCTCACAATTAGGTATTCCCCACCGTCACTCAGTGCGTCTACGAGCTTGTAGACAGGCTCGCCAGAAGCGCTTGAGGTAACAGAGATGGTAGCCGTAGCGATCTTGCCGCCATCGACAGTCGTAGCAGTGATAGTGGCTGTACCCTCGGCAACACCTGCAACCAAGCCGTTAGAGTCAACAGTGGCAACTGTTTCGTCGCTGGAGGACCAGTCCACATTCCTGTTGGTCGCATTTTCAGGTGTTACAGTAGCCGTCAGCTGAGCTGTCTTTCCAACCTCGATAGCTGCACTTGTCGGGTCAACGGACACACCCGTGACAGCCACGGGATCCTCAGAGACCTCTGCCATAATGACTGTTACTTCGTCTGCATTATCATTCGAGCGTACCGTAAAGAGGTTTGCCGGGCTTTCTTCGTAGCCGAGGAACTTATCGCTGCTGGCAGTGGCGGAGGCATTAGCGCTCTTGAGCTTTGCGCCATCAACCTCGCCGCTCTCATCGAACGTGGCTCCACCAGCCAACGACCACACATCGGGAGTTTCATCAACCTTGAGGTTGCCCTCTCCACTGCTATTGCCAGACGTGTAGGTGGCGTTCAGATACCTGCCATCAGAATCGGTGATGTAATAACCTCCTTCGGTTGGCGTAATGGTCCAGCGAATGCTATCGTCGGCTATAGCACCAGACTCATAGGTAATGCCCGCAAGACCAGTGTATGTATAGCTGCTACTTCCGCCTTGTGCGGTGTTTGGCGACGTGACGTTGCTCAGCGCGAAGCCGTTAATAACGATGACGTATGCCTGGTCGGTGTTGGGATTCTCGGTTACACTCACCTCATGCGTGTCACTCACGCCACCATAGGCTGCCGTCGCTGTAATGGTAGCCGTGCCCTCGGCGACACCCCTCACCTTGCCGTCCTTGTCGACGGTAGCAATGGACGTGTCGCTGGAAGACCAAGTGACCTTCTTGCTAGCAGCTGCGGGCTCCACGTTCACTGTTAGCTGGATGGTCTTTCGCGCCATGACAGAAGACTCGCCCAAAATCGTGATGGCAGTGACTGGAGTAGGATCGGTTGCTTCATAGAGAGAGGCCTCTTCGCCAGAACTGCGAACCGTGAAGAGCTGGGCTGATGCGTCTTCTTCATACGTGAGATATCTGTTATTGGCGTTTGCGCTGCTCAGCATGGTGCCGTCGAGCAACCAGTCGCCAAGATCTCCCGCATCGAGCTTCCAGACATCGGGAGTCCCATCAAGCTTGAGAACGCTTTCAGAGCCAGAGCTGGGCCAAGAGCCACCAGAGGACGTGTAAGTGGCATTCAGATAATAGCCTTCGAGGTCCTGGATGTAATAGCCAGCTCCATCATCCGTCTCCGTGATGATCCAGCGGATACTATCGTCTGCCTCGTCACCCTCCTCGAAGGGCACGCCAGACAAGCCTCTGTAGGTGTTGCCGCCATACCAGCTGCTACCAGACGAATACGTGTTTGGTGACATCTCGGTACTGAGCGCTTGACCACCAATGACGATGACGTAGCTTGGAGTGGGTGAGGTGCTAGCTGTGACGTGAACGGTAGCGCTTGCCGTATGCACAACCACAGCCTTGGTGCCTTGCGCTGCGTTGTCGGTTACCGTCGCCGTGATTATGCAAGTGCCCTCGGCGACACCCCTCACCTTGCCGTTGTTTGCGTTGACCTTGGCGACTGACTCATTGCTGCTGCTCCAAGTCACCGTATAGCGGTTCGCGTCGGCAGGCTCGATTGCCGCATGTAGCTGGAGAGTCTTTCCAGCTTCAAGAGCCTCCTCGACCATGGGTTGTCCATCGTCACCAGTAGTTGTAGCCTCTGAGATGGATACGGTTTCGACGGCTATTGGATCCGTCTCGGTAAAGGCACTCCCTTGCCCGTTAGTACCGTCTTCGGTTACGTTGGTGCCGTTCGCATCGTGATACGCAAGTGTGAGCTTATTCTTGCTGTCGATGGTAACGATTAGGCCCTTGCCCTTGACGGCGCCGCTTCCCGAACCGTAGTCACTATCGCTCATGCAGCCTGCTGCCCCATAATAGAACTCGAGGGTCGCTGTACTCCCAGAGGCATACTGAATCGACTCGCCAGGTGCGAAGATCTCGTCGTAATGAGTCTCGCTCGGAGCCAATGTGTGGTTGTGACCCCACAGGAACACGATCTTCTGCCCATAGGTCACTGCTGCCTCGTTGAGCACGTCGATAACAGACTTTGCTTCTGAGGTAATCCTGTTACTGACGTAATGCAAGGGGAAATGCGTAATGATAAAGATGACGCGAGGGTTGTCCTTGTCCTGCTTGTACGCATACTCCAAGTAGCTTCGCAGAGAGGCAACCTGATCTTTATAGGACGAGGAGCTGCTAACGGAGCCAAGGCAGTAAATGCGATAGTTATTCCCAACCATGCCTTCCGTGTTTATCTTGTATTTGGCAGCCACTTCTTGGTTTGACGAGCTTGAGATTGCACCGTTGCTGTATTTCGCGTCTCCACCCGCACTGAATTCATGGTTGCCAGTGGTATAGACGCCCACAACACTATTTGATTCGACCGCGTTCATAACGGAGTTGGTATAGGTCCAGAAACTGGATGGTGAGCTGGCACCAGCTTGTCCCATATCCCCACCGAAGGCCATAGCATCAATGTCTCCGTAGATCTTCGCCATCTTGTCGAGCCACTGATCAGTGCGCTCTGCAGATGAGTTAGATCCCGTGTTATGTACGTCAGAGGAGAACGCAAGAACGGTCCGGCCATCGTCCGCCTTGGTCATATCGCCTGCACCGGACACCTCCTCGAAATCGGAGGTGGAGCTGGAATCCGACGCTAGAGCCGCGAGCGGGAAGCCCTGAGACCCTAGGAGCATCGCGACGGATAGTAACAACACAAGCAAGAACCTGCTTCGCCGTAAAGCACGCATCATCTCGTCGAACATGCTCTTCCCCCGTTTCCGCGGAGCTGCCAGATACCAGATGTAATCCCGATTCGATCAACCATTAATGCTGAATCGATAATCGTTTTGTCAAAGTGCGTTTGCTTGCGAGACACGTCCTTAGAAACATAACTCATTTTTTAATGATGGTTTACATTCTCATTACCTGACTATCCCCCATATTATTGTTAGCACCGTTTGGCTTAAAAAAAGCACCGTTAACCTACGGCCCTGAGACTATTAGTCAAGCCAAGCACGGGTTATGAGCGTCGAAGAAATGATTGCGGTCAGCGGTATTGCCAGAATCATTCCAATGCTGGAAGAGAGCCCACTTATTGCCTCGATAGCAATAAAGCCCGTAGAGATGAAATGGTAGAACGTATCGTTACGGGCATAGATGTAGACCATCAAACTAAACTCGCCGCCCGCAAACGCAAGAATGAGCGTGTTTGTCATCGTTCCCGCCATGTCGCGACCAAGATTCATCCCCGACTCGAAAAGCTCCCTCTGCGTGAGGGCGGGATTTGCCACATGGATCTCTTCGAGAGCTGAAGAGATGCTCATCGCAACATCCATTACGGCACCAAGGGAACAGATGATGATGCTCGCCACCAGAAGGCCCCTGATATCTATCATTATTCCTTCGTAGTAGCCGAGTTGGTACAGCGACTCTGCGTCATCGAGCCTCAGTCCGTCGATTCTTGCAAACCACTGCATCGCCAATCCAAAGAGCATCGAGAGTGACATACCCGCAACCGTACCCAAAAACGCACACATGCTCTTGCGGTGAACTCCGCCAAGAACCACAAAGCATACGAGCGCAACATACGAGCACACAGCAAATGTCGTTGGAACAGCAGGCGCGCCTTTGATGAGCAGCGGCACAAGTATGGTAAACAGGCAGACGCCGGTGAAGAGCAGCCCAAACAGTGACTTGAGTCCGGTTAGGCGCCCAATCGCAAACGTTGCAGCAATAAAAACCAGAAGGAAGAAGGTAAGCGCTGGAATCCTGAAAAACTCGTACACCGTAGCTGAGAGCTCGCCATCAGCATGAGTCTTGATGGTCAGCGTGACACTGTCCTTCACCCTGACCGGGATGCCACCAAGAGCTCCAAAATAGTTGTACGCCTTCATTTGCTGACCTACATAGCGCCCGCTCGTGACGGTAACAAGGAGCTCCTGGCTTCCAACAGAAGAGTCGGTTACCACCTCGTCAGGCGCGGCTTCCTCTCTCAGCACCTCATTAACGGTCGCCGTATCGAACTCAACTTCTTCGTCGCCATAGACGTTGAAGATCTCACCAGCACCGTGCAAAAAATCCTCCGAATGAATCCGAGCAAACGAAAGGACGAACGCTAGGGCAGCAATCGCCAGCACGACAACGGTGCTTTTTTCCTCTTTAAGCCACAACCGTAACGTGGCCATCTTTGCCTGCCAATCAGCCTTCTTCGTAGGCGTTTCCTTCGCCTGTTTTGCTCCCGTGCTCTTGGCCTTCTTGTTCTTCTTCACTTCAAACCTCTATGACAGTTTCCGCGTGCAGCTTGTTTCGGAGGACAGGCCTCACTTTGCTCCATAACGCAAAAGGGCTTTTGCTTATGCAGCTTGTCACCACACGCACATCACCTGTTACTCCAAACCCAACTAAAAGTCCCCAGTACCTGCTGGACAGCAATTCATATGTCTCAAAAAGATGGGCAGACACTCACATTGCAACCCATACGATCCCCTGCCACAGAGTTGGTTTTTGCGATGACGCAACCAGCGTCGTCGTGGAATGGATTCGTAGAGCCTGGCTGCAACAAGACTGAATGATTTCAGTCTTGCATCCTTGCCCAACCCATCCACAGCGCCATCCCCCCTCTGTCATGGAAAGAATCTCAGCTTTGGATGATACGTTGAGCAGTGCATATCCTTGTTAACTACGAGGTTGTCTGGCTGCACATGGGAGTTAGACGGGGCTCTGCTTTGTATTGGGAAAAGCGACGTTGGCGCAGCACATCCTCAATAGTTCAACACTGCGGACAACCCCGCATCCGACTCGCATTTTGCGAGTGCCATTCGAAACACTGCGCAGATTGGGGTAGGCGCACACCATTCGTCTTTTGAATCAGGATGCAATAACCCATTTTTGCCTGCGCCTAGCAGCTTCCCTTGACCTACGCGAGAGGCGCCCCTGGTTAAACCGAGGCGCCTCGTTGAAAAGCTTGGCTCCAGTTCGCTTTTGGGCAGCATCTAGACGCAACCAGTGAGTCGCACTCGCCTTGCCGATACGGCACTTTTGCTCTTTCCCCTTCAGCCGTAAAGGAACGCGGAAGCGCGCCACACCTGAGCCAGATAACCCTGCCCTACTAGGCACAGATGGCCATGGGTGCCTGCCCGAGAAAACCCTCTTGCACAGGTATCCAGTGTGTAAAAGAAACGTACCGTCACACCCGTCAGAAACCAGTAATTCTCCCTACCAAGGAAGGAGTAGCTGCACTCGGTGTCCAGCTCGCCACCAGCCGTCTTATCCAGTTAGTCATCAAAGGCCAAGCTTGCATTCCACACCAGGGCCAAAAGGCCTTGATCCCATTAGTCAAAGAGAGACTTGGGTGCTTACCTGCAAAATCCCTCTTGCACAGGTATCCAAAGTGTAAGGTGTTTACACGACAGCTCATAAGGCCCCAGTTTGCTGGACCTTCTCAACCCTCACCCTGAAGGAGCGCATGCCAATTAGTGGCCAGCGAATGAGGGGAGGCTGGAGATCAGGTCTTTTGCGTCAAACTCCTCAGAAAAGAGACTCGAGAAAGCATCACTAAACAAGTCAATCAGCTTTTCGATCGACACGTCGGAAGACACGCCACCCACAACAGCCTCGAGCTGCTCCTCGCTGAGTTCGGCGCCATCCTCTAACAAAACCGACAGAGCTTCCTGAGGGGTAGCGCACTCCTTGAGACGCTCAAGCTTGTTCTCGTCAAACGTTTGGTTACTCATAGCTTGCTCCTCAAATAAATCCGATCGACACTACTAATAGTATGCCCTGATGAACGAACTCAACTCTCGAATTCTTTAGTTAAGCCCGACCTGTGACACTCATGTATTAATACGCGATCTTTGCGGCATCGTCCCAATCTTTTTCATGTTCAGGCAAAACCGCGAGCAGAACGGTCAAAGGCACACTCCAAAACGCCGCCCACCTTCTCCGGGCCTCATAGGAGTATCCATCAGTCTGCCGCGGCACTATGATGAAAGTACAGGTAGGAGAGGCACTCCGTGACTTTGGACCAGGAGGCGACGACGATGAAAACACTCATCGTGATGCGGCATGGCAAGGCAATGCCTTGCGCACCAAGTCAGCAAGATATGGACAGAAGCCTCACCAAAGCCGGTACGATGGCGCTTAAAGCTCGATTGCCCCACATGCTTCGTCTCCTCGAGATTCAGGGTCGTCGCACTCAAATCTGGGCGAGTCCGGCAAAGCGTGCATGTCAGACCGCCGAGCTGCTCGAGAGGGCACTAAAAGACAGGGGCGTCATCCTTGACGGGAAGACGAAGAAGCTTGACTGCCTATGGGAACAGGATGTGGACGAGTTTCTCGCCAGCCTGTCCACCGGCAACGCCGAGGTCGTCTTTGCCGTTGGGCACATCCCCTTTGCCGAAGAGGTTGTGGAGGAGCTTGCAGGCTCGTCACCGACCTTCTCCACTGGCGCCTTGGCGTGCCTCGAGGTGCGCAACCATGTCGTGGACGAGCAAAGCGCCGCGCCAGCACAGGACAACGCACGGCTTCTTTGGTTTGTCCAAGGGCCACCTGCAGCGCACTGGGAAACGATGGTCCAGCTCCAAAAGACGATTTCCAAGACCGCCGAGACCATCGAGGAGCGACGCAAGGCCTTTTTCGAAAACCCCAGCGACATCGAAACGATTCACCGCTTTCGCACGAACAGCCGAACTCTGCGCAGTCTCTTGGCCTTTATCAAGCCGTGGCAGAACTCCGCACAAAACGCTGAGACTCAAAGCATTCTGAGAGACATCGTCCGACACACCTCACGCCTCCGCGAGCTCGACGTCTTTGAGAAGCAGGCGCGCGCGAACTCCGGCTCCTCGCCAGAGCTACTCTCGTTCTGTAAAGCTGAGGCTGCCGCTGAAAGATCCACGGTCCTACAGGTCCTCAAGTCGAAGCACATCACGAAGGCCTTCGAGCAATCGATGGAATCTGCCAAGAACATCGCGTGGAAGAAGCGCATCTTAAGGCATGGGCTCCCAGAGAGCGTCGTTAGGGCACGCTTTGACGCCCTCATAGAGTCGGTTAGCGCCGATCTTGCTCACATACGGCTATCGGATGCCGAACAGACACATGACGTGCGGAAACGCGCCAAGCGTGCTCGCTACGTGTCGGAGTTCAACGTGGGTGTTTTGGGGACAGACGCCGTAGAAATCGCAAAGGACATGACGGCCCACCAAGACATTCTTGGCGATGTGTGCGATGCCCGTGCCAATATTAGGCTGATCAACGAGTTCTTGGAACGCGACCTGCCTGAGGCCATTGTTTGGGAGCTCACCCTGATGCGCGCGCAGAACGAGACCTTCCTCTATGGCACCCTCCGAGACAACGAGAAGGGATAGGGTCGACGGGTCCCGCCATTCCGGACTCTGTTATCGAGCAGCATCTTCAGGCTGACCTGCAGCCATCTTCTGCAAGGTCTCTACCGCAACCCTGCCCATGGGGCTTGTCGCGAGCTGGGAAATGACGAGGGGTGACTCGGCGGCCATCGCGCTGCCCAGCACTGCCACCAGCCCTGCAAAGATAAACTCAACTTGGACGCGATCCTCTACCGAGAGGAGCTTTCGATCTATGCCCAGCTCGTTGAGCCAGGTATCGCGGAGCAGCTCGCCCACCATACCCCTAAGGAACGGCGACTCGCTGCGCGCGCAGGGCATGACACGTCTCGCATGCACCACCGCACTGTTGCTAGGGAGCATGGGCTGTGGACCCCCATGCTGAAATCCGACGACCAGCGAGGAGATGAGGTGGCGGGCGTCCTCGGCGTTGCTCAGGAACGACTTGCGCACCAGGTCCTCAAGGTTCTCGTAGTGGTAGTAAAAGGAGTTTCGGTTGGTGCCAGCCACCTGGGAGACGCGCCTCACGGTTATCTCGGAGTAGCCGACCTCCTCAAGGAGTCTCCAGTACGCAGCCTCTATCCTAGCAGTGGCGGCAAGTTGTAGGTCAACTTCCCTGGCCGCGGCATGGTCCTCTCCCTGCTCGTCGGCATCAAAACTAGACACAATGCCCAGTAAGGACCGTTTAATGTACAACGTGCCTAGTTATAGTGGGCGTCAACAGACGATATGAGCTGAGCATTGTGAGCCCCTCACCTGTCGCAGCTCCGTGGGTCGGGCGACAATGGTCGTACCACCAACCGTGGCCGCGCGCCACAATGCGATGTGAGAGGGGCTCACGATGGAACAGTATGCCACATCCATAGGTCTCGACGTCCACGCCCGTTCGATCTCCGCCTGCGTAAGACCGACCGGCGCGAGGAGGGGGAACTGGACCCGGGCGTGGTGGTCGTGCTGCCGGGCCATATCCTTCGCGGAGCCGGACGCCCGGGCCGCCTTCGAGCACTACAAGGACGAGGTCAGGAGGCTCGAGGACGCCAAGCGCGCCATCGCCCGCAAGGTGGCCGAGGCGGCGGGGAGGCCGAGGTGGAAGCCGCGCGTGGACGCGCTCAGGTCACCCTGAGCGCGTCGATGCTCGGGTATCCCCGGCCGGACCCCCACTTCGACACGGCGGTACGGGACACATATACCGCTCGGCGAGCTCCTCCTGCGTGAGCGACGCGGCCTTCCTCAGCTCCTGCAGCTTCTCGTTGAACTCCATGGTCAACCTCCCATCCTTGACGCGCGCCTCGCGTCGCACGCTTCGACGGCGCAGCGGTACAGCATGAACAGCCCGCTCGCCAGCAGGATCGAGCCGACGATGTCGGTCGCCCAGTGCACGCCCGCCACCAGCCTGCCAGCGACCATGAGCGCCGAGGACGGTGCCACGGATGCGACGACGGCACCCTTGGCCAGGCCGTCCTTCATCCTCCGCGCGGCCTGGTAGGCCAGCGTCGGCATGACGCCCAGAACCAGCAGCGTCGTTGAGGACGGGTAGGACGCCTCCATGACGCCGTCGACGGGGATCGGACGGTAGTTTATTGGCACCATCTCAAAGACCAGATACGCAGCTGCGATCGCGACGTAGTGGACGCCGAGGAGCAGCAGGTCGGGGTCGACCCCGAGCAGGCTCCTGCATGGCCGTTGCCACAAGGCCCCATGCCCCGCGCGTCACCAGCGTCATAACGTGCCGATGCAGCTGGCCACCCTCGCACGATGTGCCGGTGCAGTTGGACACTCTCACGCGGGCGCTCGGCCAACCATTCGGACGGTGCATGGCAAGGCATCGCCATTTGTGATTTGTGACATGCGACACGGGGAGCGTGTTGCAGCGAGGCATCTGGGGAGGGCCCATCATGATCTTCTACTTCACCGCGACCGGCAACAGTCTCTATGCAGCGCGGCAAATCGGCGGCGGGGACGAGCTTGTCAGCATCGCGCAAGAGCTGCGCAAGACCGACCGCCACTACCAGGGTGACGCCATCGGCATCGTCGTGCCGCTCTTCGAGTTTGACCTGCCCGACGTGGTGGACAGGTTCATCGCGACCTCGACGTTCGACACCGACTACTTCTTCATCGTCAGCACCTATGGCATGCACAGCGGCGGCATCGCCGAGCGCGTGAGCAGGCGCCTCGAGGCTGCCGGCAGGCGCGTGGACTACTACAACACCGTGATCATGGTCGACAACGCCTTGCAGGTCTTTGACATGGCCGAGCAGATGCGCATCGACCCCGAGAAGCACGTGGACGAGCACCTCGAGGCCGTGCGCGCCGACATCGCGGCTCGCAGGCACTACATCCAGCCGGCCACCAAGGAGGAGGTCGACTTCTACGAGGGCTACATGGCGAATCCGGCCTTCGACCTGCACCCCCGCCTCGACAACCCCCTCTATCGCCTGACCGACGCCTGCATCGGGTGCGGCACGTGCTCGCGCGTGTGTCCCATGCGCTCGATCACCATGGAGGACAACAGGCCCAGCTGGGACTACACCACCTGCGCGGGCTGCTACGCCTGCGTCCACGCGTGCCCCAAGGCTGCCATCCGCTTCACCAAGTACCAGGAGCCCAACCCCGAGGTGCACTACCGCAATCCGCACGTGACGCTGGCGGACCTCATAAAAGCAGCCGGCTAACGCTACACGCCCAGAAAGGACGGAGCCGCTCCCACGGGATCCTCCGTCCCATCACGACCCTGGGACAGCAAAGGACACTGCCTCCCAAGAGCGGACAAGCCGACCTTGGGAGGCAGCACGCCTGTAAGTTGGGGATACGCGGCTCTGCCCCGTCCTTATGAGGTGACCTTCCTGGGCGGCTGCAAAGGCGCCGAAGATCACACGGCTGCCCCCGCGAGCGCCAGGAAGAGGGCATTGGCCTTCACGCTGCGCGCGCCCCGCCCATCATGCCTTCCAAGCGCACGGGAGAGCACCGAGTTGACGCCAATGCTCGTCCCCACCGCGACTGCCATCACCGCCACCTGCACGGGATAGGCAACCGTTGAAGCGCGGTACGCCAGCTCACCGTAATGTGCCACGAACGGGCCATCGTCCACGATGCCGACGCCTTGTGCCAGCATCGAAAGCGCGAGCGGCGTGCATGTCCTCCTCACAAGCACGGGTATTGGGTCGGTCGAAAACGTTCGGTACGGTTCATGGGAACTCCTTTCGACATGCACAGAGGCGCGCCTTGGCAGATGCCAAGGCGCGCCTCGCTCTATCGAATGTTCCCCATGGCCCTTCCACAGGTGATTTGGCTGTGCGTTGGGAGGGATTGTAGCAGATGCCCGTGACCATTAGTTCGTAATCTGCGTTTGGTTAGCAGCTACAAGAGCCCCCTCAAAGCACGAAATAGGCGCCCCGGAGCCACGTCCGGAGCGTCTGGAGAATCGCACGTTTATGTAGCGGTCTTACTCCCACTCGATCAGAAAAGCATCGCCATGATGGCTCGGATCGGCTCGAGATGCGCCGTCGTATCCCCTGTCTCCACCGTGGCTTTGACTATCCTTTCCGCGAACGTCAAAGCGACGTCACGGGCACCAATTTTGCACCTGTGACGTCGCCTCACTCGAAGTCGGGCGACGTCATGGCGTCACCAGCCCATATTCGATACGAAGAAGACTACGCAGCCCGCTCTTCGAGGAAGGCCAGCGTCCGCTCGAACGCGTCTCGCGCGACCTCGTCCACGCGCTCAGATGCCACGAAGCAGTGCGGCATCTCCAGGCCCCTCTCAGCCAGCGGGTCAACGAGCTCGTGGGCAACACCGGCCTCGGTGAGCGCCGCGTCCATGTGGCGCATGTCGTTCACATATTCGCTGCCCAGCAGCACCGCCGGCGGATATGAGGGGGCGACCCACTGCGTGGCGTCGTAGAGGTGCACTTCCTCCCCACTGAGGAAGATCGTGCCCCGCACGTAGTTGCCGACAAGCACCTTCGTGCCCAGAGAGAACTCGTCGTACACGAGCGGGGCATCGTCGATGACGAGGGCACGGACCTGGCCTGGCCCCAACGCGGGCTCGATTCCGAGCGCGGCGGCGTACTCCGGGTTGGAGATGGCGGCGCCCAGCTGGCTCGTGATGATAGCGCCAGCCGAGGACCCCATGATGGTGACGTCAGCCATGTCGAGGCCGTACTCCTCCGCGTGCGTCACGCACCAGGCGAGCGCCTGGTTGGCCTGGATGACGGGGACGGGGAAGCGACAGTCCGGCACCAGACCGTAGTCCACGTTCACAAGGTTGTACCCCGCTGCGCAAAGGTCATCCAGCAGCGACGTGACGTCGCTCGACGCCAGCGGATCGCCCACGCTCTTGCTGCCACCGAAGAAGCCTCCGCCGTGGAAGTAGACCAGCGTGGGCCTGCGCACGGACGTGTCGGAGTCCGGATAGGTGATGTCGAGGAAACTGTTGGGGTACTCGTCGGCGTAGGCGATCTCGGTGATGATGCGCTGCCCGTTGTCCCGCACGGCGTCGATGGGCTCGCCCTCGGGCTCATAGGTATTGGTCGTCTTGACCGTGTCGGCGGAAAGCGACTGGATGGCGCCGACGATGACCTGTGTGTGGGTCGCCAACACCAGCGCGAGGGCGACGATGATGGCGCACGCCCCTCCGATGACCGCAGCGAGCACCCGCAGGCACCCCAGCCTCCTCTTTTCCATCGCAGCCCTCCCGATAGTCGCGTTCGTCTGGCTTTGGGTGATACTATCGTATCAGTCGTCCGATAGCCGCCACGGTAGCGCCGAAGCGAATGATACTCATCATCGGTTTCGTATCAGGAGGAGCACCATGTCCACATATGCCACCGATGCGCTGGGGCCTGCGCTGCTCGCGCTGATGGCCAAGAAGGACATACGCAAGGTGACGGCCGACGAGCTGGCCGCGAGGGCCGGCGTGGGCCGGGCCACCTACTTTCGCAACTTCTCGTCGAGGGAGGAGCTGCTTACCTCGTACCTCGTGCGGCGCTGGCGCGCGTACGAAAAGGCGAGTCGCCTCAAGGAGCTCCCGCTCGCGCATCCCGTGCGGGCGCGGCGATACTTCGAGTTCTGCCTGTCCCTGCGCGAGGAGAACGACCTCATGATCGCACAGGGGTGCGCGGGCGCCATCCTCGCCGCCTTCGAGACCATCGTGAGCGACGCCGACCTCGGGCGCGAGGGTGGCTACGAGGCTGCCTTCCTCGCCTACGGCCTCTACGGGCTGTTCGTGACATGGGCGCGCGGCGGCTGGAGGGAGACCCCGCAGGAGATGGCCGAGCTCGTGTCTGGTCGCATACTCGGCGGAACAGGCAGCTAGTAAAGCGCGATTGAGGTGAGGGCGTTGCCTGGCTACCCACGCCCGGGATGGAATGGACAGTCAGGGCCCATGCACACGCTGTTCTGTGGGAAGGACGCGCATGTGGGCACCGCGCCCGACGCGACCATCTGCGGACCGCCGAGAGCGTTGAAGTACGGCACGGATGCCGCGATGGCGACGCGGGAGTCGCGCTTGCAGCAGCGGGGCCTGCCCGACCGTGCGATTTGTGCGAGCAGATCGCTCACCATGAGCTGGCCCTCCTGCCAGCCCTCCTCGCGAAGCGGCGCGTTGCCGCGCGCGATGGCATAGGCCATACCGGCCGACGCCGCCGCACCGCACACACCCCAGCGCGCGCATGCGGCACCAGGCACGCTCGACGAGCGCGTGAGCATCTCCTCGAGGTCGGCCGCGAGCAGCGCATCCCGGTTGGCCGCAGCCTCGGCATTGCGCCGGCACGCAAGCAGCACCGCCCCCACGATGAAGTGGTGGATGGGACCGAATGCCGGGCAGCCCGGATCTGCCATCACTTCCTCCGCAAGCTCGACTGGAGCGGTTGACGTGCTCTCAATGAGCTTATTTATGATCCAGTCCTGCTGCCTCTCCTCAGCCATGGCCGTCTCCCTCCCGATTACACATTGACAATTATCGATATGTCGCGCATGATAGTACCTATCACATCGATAGATGTCAATGTATTTGGAGGATGGGATGGCGGTTGACGAGGTCGCGGCGCTCAAGGCGCTGGCGGAAGCGAGCAGGCTCCGGGTGGCGCAGTTGCTCGCGGAGCGAGGTGAGGTCTGCGCGTGCGACCTGCTGGACGAGCTCTCCATAACGCAGCCCACGCTCTCGCACCACATGCGTGTCCTTCAGGACGCAGGGCTGGTGACATGCCGCAAGCAGGGCAAATGGTGCCACTATTCGCTCGTGCCGGAGGCTTTGGGAAGGCTCGCCATGCTGTTCAACGTGCTCGCGGAGGGAGCCGCTGTTCCAGCTGAAGGCCGAGGTGACTGCTGCCGCGCGTAGGCTCGGCCGGACGGTCGATGCCGAGGAGACGGGCTCCCCTACGCCCAGAGGTCCCTGCACGAGACCGCATAGAGGGGCACGTTGCGCATTCCTGCTAATACAGATGAGCAGTACGGCTTAGCTCGTATCAGCCGATGCATGCTGCATGTGTTTGGCTGGCAGGCACGCAAGTCCCAAAAGGCACCAAAAAGGCGCACCGGAACCAGTCCGGAGCGCCTGGAGAATCGCACGTTTATGTAGCGGTCTTACTCCCACTCAATCAGAGACGCATGGCTGTGGTGGCCCACGGTAGCTCGGAGCGCCCTCACGTGTCCACGTTATCCGTCGTGGCCCTGGCTATCCTCCCTGCGGACGTCAAGGCGACGTCATGGGCACCGCTTACGCACCCGTGACGTCACCCGACCGCGTTTGCACTGGTAGCGATAGTGGTTCAGGCTCATGGAGTAAGGAGCTCGCCCTCCTTCGCCATGAAGTCGGCCAGGTTGAGGTGCCTCACGCCGTCCCTCCTCTGCAGCAGCGGGTCGAGCGTGAAGAGGTACTGGGGGTAGTTGTCGCGGATGTAGGCGAACGGCCGGTACTCGCGGTCCTCCACGGCGCGGTCGGCTATGGTCATCGCCACCTGCACGTACGAGTAGTCGTCGCGCCTGCGGCAGATGAGGTCGCACTCAAGCTTGCCGATGCGACCGACCGACACGCGGTAGCCGCGGGAGCGGAGGTAGACGTAGAGCACGTTCTCGAGCGAGGGGCCATAGCTGACGCGCGCGTCCGTGTTTCGCGCGTGGTAGATGCCGAGGTCGTCCAGGTAGTACTTCTTCTCCCCGCGCAGGGACCTGCGGGACTTGAGGTCGAACCGCTCGCACTTGTAGAGCACCTTCGCCGACTCGAGCAGTCTGAGGTAGCCCGCGATGGTCTCCCTCTTGACGGGCACGCCCTCGACGTTGTTGAAGTGTTCGACGAGGTTGGTCAGGCTCGTGGGCGCACCGAAGTTGTTGATGACGTAGGTCGTGACCCGATCGAAGGTACTGACGTTGCGCACCTTCTTGCGCGCTCTGATGTCCTTCTCGACAATCTGCGAGACGGCCTCCTCGATGTAGGCAGCCTTCACCTTAGGGTCGTCATAGGTGAGCGCACGGGGAAAGCCGCCGTAACGCAGATACTCCTCGAACTCCGCGCGTCTCTCGCCCACAGGTTTGCCGAGAAATCCCTTCATCCCCAAGTACTCATCGAACGAGAGCGTAAATAGCTCGAACTCCATGTGGCGACCCGTCAGCTTGGTCATGAGCTCGCCGAATAGCAGGTTGCTCCGTCGTTACGTTGAGAGGGATTCGGAACGCAGCAAACCGAGGGCAGACTGCGCCCCTCTCGAGGTGTTTGGTCCTAGCGCTCCCTACAGAACAATGACCAAAAAGACATCCCTCGGATGGCCGTTGCCACAAGGCCCCATGCCCCGCGCGTCACCAGCATCATAACGTGCCGATGCAGCTGGCTACCCTCGCACGATGTGCCGGTGCAGTTGGACACTCTCACGCGGGCGCTCGGCCAACCATTCGGACGGTGCATGGCAAGGCATCGCCATTTGTGATTTGT
>CADCHF010000060.1 GCA_902801175.1 uncultured Coriobacteriaceae bacterium
CTGGCCCAGCAGGCGCTCAACGTCGAGCATGCGCGCCATCACGTGGCTGTCTATCTGCTGTTCGACCCTATCGCCCTCGGGAACAAGAGGCGCAAGCTCCAGTCCCTCTAGCTCAAAGTTGACGTGCGACACCTTGGCGCGCATGTGGTAGAGGAAGCCGAGCACGGCCTGTAGCGCCTGCGGGTTGGCCCACACGAGGTCGCTCACCTTGAGCTCGCCCACAAAGGGGAGGTCAGGCTCATGGAAGAAAGAGAACCGCACGTAGGCGCAGGCTCTCCTGCTCTCATCCCAGAACACGTAGGTGTAGCGCTGACGCTCCGGATGCATAAAGTCGGGCTCGCCAAAGTCACCGTTGCCCCGCCACTGCCAAGCTTCATCTCCACGGACCTCTGCAAGGTCGTGAGAAAGCGCGAAAGAGTCCCATAGCTCTCGCACGGGCATGAGGTCCTGCTCCTCCCACACGCGTGTCACAGAAAGGTCGCAGGTAAAACCCGCAAGCTGGTCTATGGCAAGGCGCTGCCGCAACACCCGCCCAACAAGCTCAAAGCCAAACTTGCGATAAAAGGCGCAAGAGAAGGGAATGAGCACGGCAAGCGCATCGCCACGCGACCTAAAGTCACGCAGAATCTCACCCATAAGTGCGCGCACGCTGCCACCACCACGGCTTTCGGGCAAAGACCCAACCATATGAATCTCGCCAGCAGGAAGCTCCCGACCTCCAAAGGAGAGCGTGTGCCTGAGGGTTGAGATGCTCGTGAGCATGGTTCCACCATCAGAAAAGAGCCCCCATGACTCCTCGACTCGTGGTGCGGCGCCTTTGGCTTGTTCCTGGACCCTGCGCCCCGTCTCTTCCTCGTCCCACGGATGCAAGAATGCCGTTGCCAGCACTCGCTCGCTTTCCAGCCACTCTTGCGGATTGGTGAGCTTACGAATCTCCACTATGCCCCTCCTTGCAAAAAGGGCTGGAGAAGATGCTGCACGATGGCATGTCTTCTCCAGCCCCAAGGACCCTCCGACTATGTCGCTACCAAAAGGTGGACGTTCGATTAAATCTTAGCACCTGTTTAAGCGCTCGTTTTACGAGCATTTGCAAGGTCACGCTGAGCAACACTTACGATCACAGTTCCGTGTTTCGCAATTTGCAGCTTGACCTACCGCTTGTGCCGTGCGGTGCACCATGCTTGCAAACTCCCTCTGCGAGCATGGCGCTTTTGAAGTATTGTTGGTGATGTGCACAATCTGCCACTCACTCAGTCAGGCTGGAAGGGACCCGTCATGCTCGCTGATTACCATGTTCACTGCATGTTCTCCGATGACTCCTGGTACATCCCCGAGAAGGTCGTGACTGATGCCTGGAAGCAGAACCTCGACGAGATTTGCTTTACCGACCACGTTGACTATGGCATCAAGCCCGACTGGGACCAGGCGCTCACGGCTAAGGTGATGGAGGGCCAACGTGTGGTCAACGTTGACTACGACGCGTACTTCCCCTGCATCGAGGCGCTGCGTGACAAGTGGGCGGACCGCATCACCATTAAGTGCGGCCTTGAGTTTGGCGTGCAGACCCACACGATTCCGCAGTTCAACGCCCTGTGGGAGAAGTGGGGAGACCGTCTTGACTTTACGCTGCTTTCCATTCACCAGGTGGGTGACCTCGAGTTTTGGACCGGCGAGTTTCAAGAGGGGAGAACCCAAGAGGAGTACAACCGCGCCTATTACCAGGAGCTCTACGATGTGACGACCAGCTTTGAGCACTGGAGCGTGCTTGCGCACCTTGACCTCATCAAGCGTTACGACCCTGCGGGCATCTTGGACTTCCCAGCCAATCGCGACCTTGTGGCAGCAACGCTCGAGCACGTGATTAAGGTGGGCAAGGGCATTGAGCTCAACACCTCGAGCGTGCGCTATGGCCTTAAGGACTCCCAGCCCTCGCGCGAGATCCTTGAGCTGCTCGGGTCCGATAGCCATGCGCCAGAACACCTTGGTGCCTATCTGCGCCACTTCCAGCGCTATCTCGCCAGTCTTGGGTTTGAGGGCTTCTACACCTATAACAAGATGATGCCCTCGTTCCACCCCTTTGAGCTGTAGGTCAGTTGGAACTTGAGGTCAAAGACGGAGGCTTTATACGGACAACGGGCCACGTCTAAGCTGGCCTAACAGCGGAAAACTTATCGACACGCTGTTTCAATCAACCCGACACTGAGGGGTTACGGTGCCGACACTGCCCCTTCTTACCATGTCATAAGTACGGTAACCGAGGGGTTTGCACGCAGGGGCATCTTGGCTCGCATGCTTTGCAGGGCAGCGTGCATGCACGCCGGCAAACGTTGTCGCTTGCGCTGAGGGGTGGGCGGCTGCTGGTTCATGCGTAGCATGGCCTAGCGGCCAAGCCCAAGGTGAGGGGTTTGACATGGGCATCAGAAGCATGGCTGCCATGGCGGCTGGACGAGCGGTTCATGCGGTGTTGCATGGCGTGCTGCATCGTCATGCCTCCCAGCTCCCGGGTCGCGTGGCTCTGGCAATTGACCCACAGGTCGTTTCGCATCTGAGAAGCAAAGTCAGGGCGGGGTCGGTGGTGGTCTGCGGCACCAATGGAAAGACGACCACCACCAATCTGATTGCCACGGCGCTTGAGGCTGCGGGAATGAGCGTGTTCTGCAACCGCGACGGGGCAAACATGCTGCCCGGCGCTGCTTCGGCCTTGCTCCCAAGACACTCCGCCGACTGGGCGGTCATAGAGGCGGACGAGCTCTCTTGCATCCATATCTTGCCTCAGCTGCAGCCAAGCTACTTGGTTTTGCTCAACCTGTTTCGCGACCAGCTTGACCGATCTGGCGAAATTGACCACGTGCAGGACGTCATAGTGCAGGCGCTGGCCGCTTCTCCTAAAACGACCCTCTTGACCTGCGGTGATGATCCGCTGTGCATGGGGGTTGCCGAGCGCGCCCGAGCAGCTGGAACACGGGTGCTCACCTTTGGCGTGGACGAGGACCTGGGGCTTCCGCCCGATCGTGTGCCCGAGGCCCGCTTTTGTCAGCGGTGCGGCGCCGAGCTGTCGTATGCCTACCGAACCTATGCCCAGTTGGGTGCCTTTAGCTGTCCCACGTGCGGGTTTGCGCGTCCCGAGCGTGACTTTCGGGCTACGGGCGTGCAGGTCGGCCATGAGAGCGTGGCGTTTATGGCTGGCTTTGGCGGCGAGAATGCCTGGGCGGTTCGGGCCCCCTTTGGCGGGGTGTATCTCGTGTACAACCTTCTTGCCGCAGCCTCGGTCGCCCGTCTTGCCAACGTGGGTGCCTCTACGTTTCAGCAGGTGCTCAACGACTACGATCCGGGCAATGGGCGTCTGCAGCGCTTTGTGATTGACGATTACCCCGTGGTGCTCAACTTGGCCAAGAACCCAACGGGCCTCAACCAAAACATCTCGCTCATGCTTTCCGACGAACGTCCCAAGGCTGTCTACGTCATCATCAACGACGAGCCCAACGACGGTCGAGACATCTCGTGGCTGTGGGATGTCGACTTTGAGCGCCTTGTTGACAGGCAAGACGTGTGCATGGTGCTTGCGGGTGGGCATAGGGCCAACGACCTGCAGGTGCGTCTTAAGTATGCGGGCATTGCGGCGCCGGTTGTATTGCAGGTGGACGCTGCCCTAGAGCAGGCACGCGCGCAGCGGGCGGCAAGCGTGCTCTATGTGCTGACCAATTACTCTGCGCTCTGGCCTACCAAGGCGGAGCTTGAGCGAAGGGAGCGCAAGGATGGCTAGCGGGCGTTTGGTTAGGGTGCTGCATCTGTATCCCGAGCTGCTCAACCTCTACGGGGACTCTGGCAACATTCTTGTGCTGCGCCGGCGTCTTGAGTGGCGTGGTCTTTGCTGCGAGGTGAGCGAGGTTCACATGGGCGACCGTGTGCGAGCTGCGGATGCGGACCTTGTCTTTATTGGCGGTGGCTCCGATCGCGAGCAGCGAATCGTGTGCGAAGAGCTGCTTGCCCAGCGTCAGGAGCTGGCCTCGTTTGTGGGAGATGGGGGAGTCCTGCTGGCGGTGTGCGGCGGTTATCAGCTTTTGGGCCATAGCTACATCATGGGCAACGAGGAGGTGCGTGGGCTCTCGCTCGTTGACCTCTACACCGACCGAGGAAGCCCTCGGCTCATTGGCAACGTTGTGGTTGAGAGCTGCGTTTCCCCTCAGCCCATTGTGGGCTACGAGAACCATGGCGGCAGGACTCACTTGGGTGCGGACGTGGAGCCCCTGGGGCGCGTGCTCTCTGGGTATGGCAACGATGGAAAGAGTGGCCAGGAAGGGTGCCTCTATCGCAACGTGATTGGCACCTATGTCCATGGGCCGCTCCTACCCAAGAATCCCGGGGTAGCCGACTGGTTGCTTGCCCGTGCGCTTGAGCGACGGTACGGATCTGGTGAGCTTGAGCCACTCGACGACTTCGAGGAGCTTGCGGCCAACGAGACGATGCGAGTGCGGCTGCTGGGCGTGTAAGGGGGACAGGAGGGGTGTGTCAAGGGGACGTACAGTTTGACACACTCGGAAACTCGTTCGTTCCGATGTTAGCCGCTCTCGGAGGTCATCCATCCTGACGACTTGATTGAGTGTGTCAACTGTACGTCCCCTTGACACACCCCATTGCACCGGAGCGTGGGAGGTCGTAGCATCAAATATGCAACAGCTTTTGTCGACACCTAGAGGGATGGGATGCACCATGATTGTCTCCGCACTTGCAACTGCCTCGTTTGACGAAGCCACTGCCGCACGTCTCGCACGCGCGCTCGATTGGATCAGCCAGACCGATATGGCCTCCCTCGAGCCCGGCCGTCACGACATCGCGGGCGACGAGATCTATGCCAACGTCATGGAGGTGACGCCGATGCTGCCTGCAGAGAAGCAGTTTGAGGCGCACCGTCGCTATATTGACGTGCATTACGTGATTGCCGGTGAGGAGCTGATTGGCGTGGCGCCGGTAGGGGAGTGCCCCGTAGCGCAGGAGTACGTACAGGCCGATGACTTCAGCCTGCACGTCGACCCAGCTGACCCGGCGCGCGTGACTTGGGCCTTGCTGCGCGAGGGCGAGCTGTGCGTGACTCCTCCTGCCGACGCCCACAAGCCCGCCTGCACCACTGGTGATCCCGCACCCCTCAAGAAGGCCTGCGTGAAAGTGTTGGTTGGGTAGGAGCTCCAGCCCGAGCCAGACGAAAGCACTGCTAACGAAACGGGTCCTATGACCTGTCGCCATATAAGGGCCTATGACGTCACGCGTTTGGCGTCATAGGCCCATTGCAAGCCTATAGATATTGGCCGAGGGACCCTTTTGCGGCAGCATCAGCCTCTCCCATGCAGCGCAAGCCGCCTATCTGGTGCTGTGGCCAAAGATAGGCATTGTCTTCATATAGGTTATGGCAAAGGGGAAGTCTTCCTTTTGGATTCGCCTTGCCAGGATGCCAGCAGCGAGCGTGCCGATCTTGGTGCTGGGGATTATGGCGGTTGTGAGGGAGGGCTCAATGACCATGGCTTAGGGCGAGCTACCAAACCCAACCACCATGATGTCTTGGGGGATGGAAAGCCCCTGCTTTTTGAGGGGCATCATGAGGCGGATGACAAGGAAGGCGTTTGCGTAGACAAATATTAACAAATTGCACAATTCGCATCAATTGTGAGGAAATGTTCTGGGTTGGCTCTGCCGCCACTCGTAAGGAAGCACGGTCGCCTTCGCGTGAAAAGGAGCCAGATATGAAACGCACGTGGCGCACGATTGGAGTTGCCCTTTTGCTCATGCTGTCGCTGTCGTCGAGGTCAAGGAGTACGCCGACCAACCCGCATGTCACGCTGGCAGATCTCGTGCACGCAAACGGGCAAAACGGCTAGGGCTTGGAGCGCGCAGCAAGTTCGCATCATCCGGAGGCCATGACTCAGAAGTGCTCGTGCGTGCTCTGTCCGATTGGCCGTCGACCTTATGACCTCATAGCTTTTGGTGTCTCCAGACGAGAGAGGTACCAGCTGTAAAGCACCGCTGTCACCAAGGTTACCCCGATGTAGGTCCAATGTGCTGCTGCGTTGTCAACGGCAAAGACGGAGAGCACGTCGATGGTGCTGTGCGCCACAATGAGCGGAAGCAGGCTGCCGCACTTGTAGTACACCATCGTGAAGATGAAGCCGATGGAGACCGCAAAGACTATCTGGACAAGCGTCTCGGCAAGCGCGTGGCCGGTGAGCAGGTTTATGATGTGGCCAATCCCAAAGGTTACTGACGAGATGACAATGGCTGTCTCCGTCTTGCCGTCTGCCAACATTGCCTTGAACAGGAACCCACGGAAGATGAGCTCCTCGACAATGCCAACCAATGCAAACGCGATAATTGCACATGCGAGGCCAAGCCCTTGGTAGCGCGGCAAGACCCCGCCCCACAGGTTTCCGGACGAGACGATCCACAACGGGATAAAGTACAGCATCTGCCGGGAGTTCTTTGCCCATCTGTCAAGTCCATACTTTTCCTGGAGCCCGTTCTTTCGCACAAATCGAAGCAAGACGAGCGCAATCGCGATCAGGCCAATGGCCATTGCCGGGCTATCGTCTCCCAGGGTGCGCAGGTTCCCGGCGACGACTGTGTATCCCACGATGCACGCGATGGCAAAGGCGAGCTCGCTCTTCTGGTAAAGCTTCATCATCTTTCGATCTTCTCCCTCATCAATCCCTCAGCGATGTCCGTGAGGGTCTTTTCGATAGCTCGGGGGTCGTACTTCATGGCGTTGTTTGCAATGAGCGATGCGTAGCCGTGCACCGCAACGTATAGGGCCTCAAATGTGGCAAGCGCCTCCTCCTTGGAAAGACCGAGCTCAAAGGATGTTGCACGTATGAGTTCCACAGTCTCTGGACCGGCCACCATCTCAGCCAGACTTGCGCCATCGAAGTGGCCAGACTGGAAGAGCAAACGGAACAGGTTTGTCTCTTCAGCCGCAAACTGCACGTAGCGCAGCCCAATGCCCAAAAGGTCTTCCCCTGCAGAGAGGTACGCGGTGTGGTACTCGTCAGCCTTTTGATAGACCAGCTCCTTGAGTACCGAGAGGTCTGGGAATCGGTACATGATGGGTTGGGTCGAGCAACCAAGCTCCACCGCAAGGCTCCGTGCCGTCAGGGCGCCGAATCCGTTCCTGCGCACCAGCTGAAAGGCCGCTTCGATCATTGCCTCTTTGGTTGTCGCAGGTCTTCTGGGCATCTTGCCTCCCGGTTGGATGAACAAACTATAACATATGTTATAGATTGATAGGACAGAATCCGTGCGCCAACCAGTCTGAGGGCGGTCGGAACGAGAGCGGTAAGGGCGAGTTCAATGCAGATAACCTGACGCTGGGCACACGATCAAAGGTATGCCGCTTCACGCCTAGAGCATGAGCTCGGCCACCGAGAACAGCGCGGCCTTGCCCAGGATCACGACGCGGCCGCCCTTGAGCTCGCAGACCATCTCTCCGCCGCGGGCCGACGCTTGGTTGGCGCTGATAGTGCTTTTTCCCAGCCGTGCGGCCCAGTAGGGCGCGATCATGCAGTGGACCGACCCCGTCACGGGGTCTTCGTCGATCGCGATGTTAGGCGCAAAGAAGCGCGAGACGCAGTCGTACCTGTCGCCGGGGGCCGTGATGGCAACGCCCACGCTGGCACCGTCGATCTTCGCCACCTTCTCAAAGTCGGGTCTCATCTCACGCACGATGGCCTCGTCGTCGTACACGAGCAGCAGGTCGCGGTCGAGGTATGCCTCCAGCGGCCGTGCGCCAAGCGCCTCTGCCATCTGGTCGGTGACGGGGACCTCCTGGCACTCGTACGCGGGGAAGTCCATGGCAATGTGCTCGCCGTGTCTGCTTATGAACAGGTCGCCGCTCATCGTATGGAAGGTGATGCGCTCCGACTCCTTCTCATAGAAGTTGAAGAGGACGAAGGCGGTTGCGAGGGTTGCGTGGCCGCACAGGTCAATCTCGCCACCGGGCGTGAACCAGCGCAGGCGGTACCCGTCGCCCTCCCTCACGGTGAACGCCGTCTCGGAGAAGTTGTTCTCGCGCGTGATGCTCATCATGAGCGATTTCGCAGGCCACTCCTCCAAAACGCAGACGGCCGCCTGGTTTCCATGGAAGACTTTCTCGGTGAACGCGTCGACGATGTACTGCTTCATGGCTCGCTGCCTCCTGCCGTTGGCCCCGAGCTGCTCTGCATTGTACGGCGCACAGGCTGTGGCTGAGGCGGGAAGGTCCTATGGGCCCAAGCCGCGAGGCACAAAAACAGCCCGCTGGCTCTCGCATGAGCCAGCGGGCAGCGTGTCCCTTGGTTTCTCTTGGTCTAAGGAGTTTTGGCCCTATGCGCGCTTTGCCTCGCCGAGCATGGAGCGGACCTTTGCCTTCAGCTCCTTGAAGGCGCCCTTGGGGCTGATCTCGTCGACAAGCGCCGCTATGAGGCCGACCTGCTCGTCGGTGAGGTCCTTGTTACCGGTGATGTTGCGGAACTTCGTGCCAATGATGTAGGTAAGGATGGTCTCCTCCGCCTCGCCCGCGCCGACCATCCGGCCGACCATCTCGCTCTTGTGGGCAAACTGGATCATTTCCTTGTTCATGAGGTCGTAGGAGAACTTGCCGTCCTTGGCGGTGTACGCGTCGAGCACGCTCTGGTATTCCTCGCTCGTGACCACGGCTTCGGTCTGCTCGTCTGCCGGCTCGTCCTCGATGGCGGGCTCCTCCGCAGCGGTGGGGACAAGGTCTGGTGCGCCAGGCTTCCCCTGCTTGCGGTACGGCAGGCCCGCGGTCAGCTCGATCGCCTCGCGGAAGGCCTCGATGGGATAGGCCTCCGCTGGGGTGTTGGCTGCGATGATGGGCTCGCCCGAGGTCTTGCTGATGGCGGCGATGCCGGGCTGGGGCTCGTCCGCCCGCACGATGACGAGGGAGGCGTCTCCAGACGCCCCCTTGCGTCGGTAGGCAATGGCAGCTGGTAGCGTGGTGAGGGTGACGCAGTTGGTGCGAATCATGGCGGAACTCCCTTCTCGTACAGTGATTATGCGGGCCATAGCAACATTATAGGATGTGGAGCGATGCCTTGGCATGTGTGCCGCAGGTTGGCACGTGCTGTCAGTCAGAGCCGGGAACCCGTGTGACACTACCGCTCTCCTCTGCTAAGTCACCGTCGATACGCGACCCAGGTTAGGATGCCACTCGATACAAGAACGAAGAATTTCGCAGAGGGCCTGCGCCAGATAGTCCGCGTCTATAGCAAGGAGGCCGAGAGCATCGTCAGAACGAATGCCCTCGACCGTTCATCAAGCCGATGCCTGTATCCCGTGAGGTGTTCGAGCTGGTGGGCTGTCCCGTGGCCGTTGCTCACGCGGATCCGGGCATCATCCAGAGGGCTCGTTACGTGACCGACACCGTGGAGCACTCGCTGGCGTCAATCCTCGAAGGTCCGGGATACGACTGGTGATTGATTAGGTGCTTGACTCTGCTTGCGACGGGTTTGGCGTCTTGACCATCTTCTGTGTCGTTCCACTGGAAGAGTGATGGGATACAGTGGCATAACGGCTCGAAGATCAAGCAAGTGGGCTACCGTCCCTCCCCAAGCCAGTCCGAGACGCATATCTCGTTCAGGATGATTGAGTTGTAGTGGGCGTTGTGTCTCGCGCCGGCAAGGGTCACCATCACGGGGTGGACGGCCTTTCTGGTCTTCGTCTCCGCTCGGAAGGCCGCCACCTTGTTGCGTATCGATTCCTCGTCGGATGCCGTCATGAGGTAGGCACCTTCTGAATTGTATTGGTCAAATATAGTGCCATCGCAGTGCGACTTCAAACTGATACGCAAGATACTTGACCAAATCACTTATCCAGAGATGGTTTTGGACAAGTATCTTCTATGCTTCATGCTAAGGGCGTGCGTCTTCGCTTGGATAAGCAAAGATAGCCTGATAGATGAGCGCCGATGGTGCAGGGGCTCACTCCGCCTCCAGGAAGGCTCCGGTCTGGCGGTCCCAGAGGGACTCGTAGACGCCGCCCGCCTGGCTGAGCTCGGCGTGCGTGCCGTCCTCCACGATGGCACCGTCCTCCAGGACCACGATGCGATCGAGGGCGGCCACGGTGCTGAGGCGGTGGGCCACCACGACGCTCGTGCGGCCGCGCATGAGGTTTTCGAGCGCGCCCTGGACCAGGCCCTCGGACTCGGAGTCCAGCGCGGAGGTCGCCTCGTCGAGCACGAGGATGGGGCAGTCGGCCAGGATCGCGCGGGCGATGGTGACGCGCTGGCGCTGGCCGCCGGAGAGCTTGACGCCGCGCTCGCCGACCATGGTGTCGAGCCCGGCGGGCAGGCGGTCCACGAACTCGAGCGCGTTGGCGAGCCTCGCGGCCTCGCGTATCTCCTCCTCGGTGGCGTCGGGCCTGCCGTAGGCGATGTTCTCCCGGATGCTCCGGTGGAAGAGCAGCGCCTCCTGCGGCACGTAGGCGACCTGCCGGCGCAGGCTCTGCTGCGCGCAGGGCGGAGACGTCCTGTCCGTCCACGAGGACCCGGCCCTCCTGCACATCGGAGAGGCGCAGCAGCAGCTTGGTGAGCGTGGTCTTGCCGCTGCCGCTGCGGCCCACCAGGCCCACGCGCTGCCCCGCGGGCACGTGCAGCGTGAGCCCGTCGAAGACGTAGTCGCCCTCCGCCGCGTCGTCGTAGCGGAAGCGGATGCCCTCGAAGTCCACGGCGCCCTCGCTCACGACCAGCTCCGGTGCGTCCTTGACTCATCTTTAGGGGCAGGGGAGACTCCCCTTTGGGGCAAAAAGGCTGCATTCCTTTTGGCGGGGAAACACGTCCTCTCGCCGACATGCTCCCGCTTGAAAAAGAATTGCGTGCATACAGTGGACCTGTCACTTGATTAGAAACGTTTACGATAACGTTTACAGCCGTGATGGGAGCGCGCGATGGCAACCATCCATGACATAGCCCAGATCTCCGGTTACAGCATCGGGACGGTGTCCCGTGTGATCAATAGCCGCGCAGGCGTCAGCGAGAAGGCTAGGAAGAAAATCGAAGCGGTCATTCGGGAGCAGGGCTTCCAGCCAAACTCAAGCGCCCGCACGCTTCGGCAGTCCATGTCCGTCGTGCGCGGCATCGCAAACACCTTCCTCCAGTCGCTCCTCGAAAAGACCCAGATCCGCATCTGCGAGCATGGCGAGAGCGCGGGCGTGCAGTTCATCAAAGAGGCAGAGGACGAGGTTGCCGTAGCCGCAAAGATCATGCGGGACATAAAGCCCAAAGGACTGGTCTTTTTGGGAGGCAACACCGACACCTTCCAGCAGACGTTCTCCGGATTCACCGTGCCGAGCGTGCTCATCTCGGCCGATGCGGAAAGCCTCGGGTTCGACAACCTGTCAAGCTTCACCACCGACGACAGGGATGCAGGTGGCTGCGCGGTGAGGGCGTTGGTCTCGAAGGGGCACCGAAGAATCGGCATCCTCGGTGGATACCCGGGAGACGCCGGGGGAGAGCAGTCGGGCAACGGCCCGTCGCTGCGCATCCGTGGGGCCGTCGAGGAACTTGAACGCAGCGGGGTCTCGTTTGACTTTGCGAGGGACTACGAACCGTGCCCCTTCTCTGCGGAGGCGGGCTATCAGGCGGCAAAGCGGCTGCTCTCGCGTACTCCAGACCTGACCGCCGCCTTTGCCATCAGCGACTCCCTTGCCATCGGCGCGATGCGGGCGTTTAGCGACATGGGCTTGCATATCCCGCGCGACATATCGCTCGTCGGCTTCGACGGGGTCGTTGCCACGTGGTACACGATACCCAGGCTTGCCACCATCGAGCAGGACGTCGAACTGCTTGCCCGCAGGGGTGTCGATGACCTGCTCATGAGGATCAGCTACGAAGGTCCGGCAGTGCACGAGAAGATTCCCTACAGGTTCGTAAACGGCGAGAGTATCGCTCAGCCGAGATAGAGGAAGGTAGGTGGGGCGTTGGCAACATTGAGCCTACGGCATGTCCAGAAGATCTATCCCATGAGGGATGAGGACAAGGCCGAGAAAAAGAAGAGTAAGAGAAAGAAGAAGGGCGAAGAGGAAGAGCCAGCCAAGCCCTACAACCTCAAGATCACCGATGAGGGCGTCGTCGCTGTGGATGACTTCAACCTCGAGATTGCCGACAAGGAGTTCATCGTCATCGTCGGCCCCTCGGGTTGTGGCAAGTCCACCACCATGCGCATGGTCGCCGGCCTCGAGGACATCACCAGGGGAGAGCTTCGCGTCGATGGCCAGCTGATGAACGACGTGGAGCCCAAGGACCGCGACATGGCCATGGTCTTCCAAAACTACGCCCTCTACCCGCACATGACGGTGCGGCAGAACCTCGAGTTCCCGCTCGAGCTGCGCCATGTTCCCAAGGACGAGATGGACAAGAAGGTCGCGTGGGCTGCTGAGGTCCTGGGCATCACCCCCTACTTGGACCGCAGGCCCAAGGCCCTCTCGGGCGGCCAGCGCCAGCGCGTGGCCATCGGCCGCGCCATCGTGCGCGATCCCAAGGTGCTGCTGATGGACGAGCCCCTATCCAACCTGGACGCAAAGCTCCGCAACCAGATGCGCGCCGAGATCATCAAGCTGCGCAAGCGCCTCAATGCCACGTTCATCTACGTCACGCACGACCAGACCGAGGCCATGACGCTGGGCGACCGCATCGTCATCATGCGCGACGGCGACGTGCAGCAGATCGGCACGCCCCAGGAGGTTTTCGACCATCCCGGGAACCTCTTCGTGGCGGGATTCATCGGCATGCCCCAGATGAACCTGTTCGACGGAGAGCTCATCCAGAAGGACGGCAAGTATGCCGTGCGCGTGGGCAGCGCAGAAGTCGTGCTCTCGGAGGAGAAGCAGAAGAATTTGGCCGAGAGAAACACTGCCCCACAGAAGGTCATCGTCGGCGTGAGGCCCGAGCACATCACGCTGGACGAGAAGGATGGCGCCATGATCGAGGGCGTGGTTGACGTCCCCGAGCTGATGGGAAGCTTCGTACACCTTCACATGAACGTTGCGGGCAAGGACTGCATCATCATCGTTCCGACTTTGGACCTCGATGCGAGCACGATGACGGCCGGCGCGACGGTGCGGTTCACCTTTGCGCCAAATGCCGTGCACGTGTTTGATCCCACGACCGAGAGGAACCTCGAGTGGGTGTGACCCTAGGTACGAACCGGGCTTAGGGCCATGCCCCAACGTCCGGATTGATACAGAGAAGTCTTTGGAAGAAGGAGAGAGAAATGGAGAAGCTCGAGAACATGATGCTCAACCGTCGTCAGGCCCTCGCGCTTGGCGTGTCGGGCGCGGCATCCCTGGCGCTTGCCGCCTGCGGTGGTGGCAGCAGCGATGGAGGCGCAACTGCCGCCGACGAGGCCGTCGAGGCCACCGTCACCGTGTGGGGCCCGCAGGAGGACCAGTCCGACGACAACGGCAACTGGCTCCAGACCGAGTGCGAGGCCTTTGCGGCAGAGCACCCCGACTGGACCCTAACCTTCAAGTACGGCGTGTGCTCCGAGGGCGACGCCAAGACCAACATCGGCACCGACCCCAGCGCCGGCGCCGACGTGTACATGTACGCCAACGACCAGATTCCCGACCTGCTCAAGGCGGGCGGCATCGCCGAGCTCGGCGGCTCCACGCTCGACGCCATCAAGGCCAACAACTCCGAGACCACCGTCAACACCGTCACCTACGAGGGCGCCGTGTACGGCGTGCCCTTCACCGGCAACACCTGGTTCATGTACTACGACAAGTCCGTCTTCTCTGACGAGGACGTCAAGTCGCTCGACGCCATGCTCGAGAAGGGCAAGGTCGCCTTCCCGCTGGACAACTCCTGGTACATCGCCTCGTTCTACGTGGCCAACGGCTGCACACTCTTCGGCGAGGACGGCGGCGACGCCGAGGCAGGCTTCGACTTCAGCGGCGACAAGGCCGCAGCAGTCACCGACTACCTGGTCGACCTGGTGGCCAACAAGAACTTCGCCAACGGCGACGTGGGCACCAACGCCGACGCCAAGGCCTTCTTCTCCGGCACCTGGGACTACGAGAAGGCCGTCGACGCGTACGGCGACAACCTGGGCATCGCCCCGGCTCCCTCCATCACCATCGACGGCGAGCCCAAGCAGATGAAGGCCTTCGCGGGCTCCAAGGCCGTCGGCGTCAACCCGGCGGGTGCCCTGTATGGCACCCATCCCGAGGTGGCCGTGGCCCTGGCCGCCTACCTCGGCGGCACCGACGCCCAGCAGGCCCACTACGAGCTGCGCAGCATCATCCCGACCGACGTCAACATCACCGTCGACGACGCCCTCGCGCAGGCCCAGATGGACACCATGGACCACGCCTCCATCGTCCAGCCGCTGCAGGCCGACATGGGCAACTACTGGACTCCCGCCGAGTCCATGGGCAAGGAGCTTGTGGCTGGCACCGTCACCCACAAAAATGCCGCCGAGAAGACGGAGGCCATGAACACCTCCATGAACACCTCCGCGGTCCAGTAGGGGCACTCTCTCCCCAGGGCGGCCGGACCCCGGCCTGGCCGCCCTCCCTCCTGCCATACCTTCACTATAGGCAGGGCCCTCAAAGAGGGCGACCTGTTCACGAGACTCTCTGCCCTCATCATGGGAGCAGGACTGCTCGGGCATCGACAGATGGTGAAGGGCATCCTTGTATTCCTGATCGAGGTCGCATTCTGCCTGTACATGATCATGTCGGGCTTCCACAGCTTGGCCCAGCTGCCCAGCCTTGGCACCGAGGCGCAGGGCAAGGTCTGGAACGAGGCCAAGCAGATCTACGAGTACTCCACCGGTGACAACTCCCAGCAGATACTGCTTGCCGGTGTGGTCACGTGCTTTGCCATTGCCGCAATCGCGGTGCTGTGGGTGTTGCAGATGCGCCAGTCCTTCAGCCTCCAGAAGAGAATCGAGCTGATGTCGTTACCCTGCCTGGGCATCTTGGTCTTCAACGTCGTCCCGCTGGTCTACATGATCTCGATGGCGTTCACGACCTATTCCAAGGAAGGCGAGCACCTCATCCTGTTCGACTGGGACGGCATCCATCAGTTCCAGCGGGTGCTCAACATGAACGGCAATATCGGCCGGCAGTTCTGGCACGTGCTGGGATGGACCATCACCTGGGCCATCTTCGCGACGTTCCTCAACTACATCCTCGGCATGGTGCTGGCCATGGTCATCAACCGCAAGGACACCAAGGGCAAGGCGTTCTGGCGCTTCTGCTTCGTGCTCTCCATCGCCGTGCCGCAGTTCGTGACGCTCATGATCATGAACATCATGCTGCAGCCGTCGGGCGCGGTGAACGTCTTGCTCCAGAACCTGGGGCTCATCTCCGAACCCATCCCGTTCTGGACCAATGCCATGATTGCAAGAATCACGATCATCGGCATCAACCTGTGGGTCGGCATCCCCTACACCATGCTGCAGGTCACGGGCATCCTGCAGAACATCCCCTCCGAGCTCTACGAGGCGGCGAGAATGGACGGCGCGGGGCCGATGAGGATCTTCTTCAAGATCACGCTCCCCTACATGCTCTTCGTCACCGCGCCCTACCTCATCTCCAGCTTCGTCGGCAACATCAACAACTTCAACGTCATCTACCTGCTCTCGGGCGGCGGCCCCACCCGCGTGGGCGACACGGCCGGCCAGACGGACCTGCTCGTGACGTGGCTCTACAAGCTGACCATCGACCAGCAGTACTACAACCTCGGCGCCGTCATCGGCATCATGACCTTCGTCATCCTGACGGTCGTCACGCTGGTCACGTACAGGAACTCCAGCTCCTATAAGAACGAGGAGGCGTTCATGTGATGGATAACCAGATGGCAAAGAACAAGCTGAGCCCGCGCAGGAGGGTCATCAACCTGCTCGTGCACGCCCTTCTGGCCGTGCTGGCGCTGATCTGGGTCCTTCCCATCGTGTGGATCGTCCTGACCAGCTTCCGCGCCGAGCCGGGCGCCTACACCAAGACCTTCCTGCCGCAGGGCTACACGCTCAACAACTACGTCAAGCTGCTGACCGACCGCAACGTCCTCAACTTCCCCAGGATGTTCAAGAACACGCTGATCATCTCCATCTTCAGCTGCACGATCTCGACGTTCTTCGTGCTGTCGGTGGCCTACTCGCTGAGCCGCATGCGGTTCGCCTTCCGCAAGCCCTACATGAACCTGGCCATGATTCTGGGTCTCTTCCCTGGCTTCATGACGATGGTCGCCCAGTACTTCATCCTCAAGGCCATGGGCCTGACGGAGGGAGCAGGCATCAGAATCGGCCTCATCGTGGTGTATTCCGCCTGCACCGGCCTGGGATTCCAGATCTCGAAGGGCTTCTTTGACACGATTCCCAAGTCGATTGACGAGGCCGCCATCATGGACGGGGCCACCCAGTGGCAGGTGTTCACGAGAATCACCCTGCCGCTCTCCAAGCCGATCGTCATCTACACCGTCATGACGGCATTCATGGCACCTTGGGTGGACTTCATCTTCGCAAAGGTCCTGTGCCGCGCGAACGCGAGCCAGTTCACGGTGGCCATCGGTCTGTGGAACATGCTGCAGAAGGAGTACATCTATCAGTGGTACACCTGCTTCGCAGCGGGTGCGGTGCTGATCTCCATCCCCATTGCCGCGCTGTTCCTGTACATGCAGAAGTTCTACGTGGAAGGCATGTCTGGAGCGGTCAAGGGATGATCGAAGGTCTCGCCAGAAGACCGACTGGGGTTTGTGCCCATACGGCATGTCCCGAAAGCCTCGGGCGATGAACGTACGCGGGCAACCCGCCAGGTGCTTGAAGGCGCTCGACGGGTTGCCCGCGTTTTTGGTAGTGCATGGTTGCTCTAAGCAGAAGTGGTTCGAAGCCAACGGATGCTTTTGGACTATGGGTGGGCACGACATGAAACGTATGAAGCAAACGATACTCGCTCTCCTGTGCGCGCTGCTGTTCCTCTCGGGCTGCGTTTCGAATCGGACGAACCAGGCAGGCCAGACGGGCGATGCGGGCCAGACGGCAGGCCAGGAGGGCACCTCCGCCGCCGTGCAGATGATCGACTACAACAAGGACCTGACCCCCGCCGCGCGCGATGACGACTACCGCACGACATACGAGATCTTCGTCTATTCGTTCTGCGACTCGAACGGGGATGGCATCGGCGACCTCAACGGGATTCGCTCGAAGCTGGACTATATCAGCGACATGGGTTTCGACCAGATCTGGTTGACCCCGGTACAACCCTCTGACACGTACCACAAGTACGACGTGGACGATTACCGCGCCATCGATCCGGCGTTTGGGACGATGGAGGACTACGAGGCCCTGCTGCAAGAATGCCATGAGCGCGGAATCCGCGTGCTCATGGACCTCGTGCTCAACCACACGTCCGACACGCATGCGTGGTTCCAGGCGGCATCCGACTACCTCCATGAGCTCCCGCCCGACTGGGAGCCGAGCGAGGAGTACTGCCCGTACTTTGGGTACTACAACTTCTCCCGAACCCAGCAGGACGGGTACGCCCCGCTGGAGGGAACGAACTGGTACTACGAGGCACGGTTCTGGTCGGAGATGCCGGACCTCAACCTGAGCAACGAGGCGGTGCGCAAGGAGATCCGCGACATCATGCAGTTCTGGCTGGACAAGGGCGTGGACGGGTTCAGGCTGGATGCCGTGACCTCCTACGTGACCGGCAACGAGGAGGCAAACGTCGAGTTCCTGCGCTTCCTGACGGAGACCGGCAGGGGCGTAAACCCGGACTGCTATCTGGTGGGTGAGGCCTGGACGGACCGCCCGTCCATCGCAGCCCTCTATGCCAGTGGCATCGATTCGCTCTTTGACTTTCCCTTTGCGGACTCGGAGGGCGTCATTCGGCAGGTCATGAACGGCAGCTACAAGGCCTCGGACTACGTGCAGGCCCTGGTGAGCGAGGAGGCTGCCTACGGCGCGGCGTACCCTGGCTACGTTGGTGCCCCGTTCTACACCAACCACGACACGGCCCGGAGCGCGGGCTACTATGCCCAGGACGACGGGCCTGTCACCAAGATGGCCTATGCGCTGAGCCTGCTCATGCCGGGCGACTCGTTCATGTACTACGGCGAGGAGCTGGGCATGAAGGGCTCCGGCAAGGACGAGAACAAGCGCGCCCCCATGTACTGGAGCGCCGACCCCGCTGCACTGGGCATGTGCACCGCGCCCGCGGGGATGGATGAGCTTCAGATGAAGTTCCCTCCGCTCGAGGAGCAGCTGGAGGACGACCTCTCCCTGTGGCGCTGGTTCAAGGAGGTCATCCGCGTACGGCGGGCCTTCCCGGCTATAGCGCGGGGTACGACCGAGCCGGTGGAGGGCGTGAGCGACGAGAGCGTGGCGGCGTTCGTCCGCAGCTGCGAGGGGCAGCAGGACGTGCTTCTGGTCATGAACCTGCGCGACCGGGCCGCGACCAAGGACCTGTCGGCGCTGGGTGCCGCATGGCAGCTGGCAGCGGTGCTCAACACCAACGAGGAGCAGATCACCTACGAGAACGGCAACCTGAGCCTTCCGGCTTACTGCATTGCCGTGCTGACGCTTGATGCCGGGCAGTAGCTCGACGGACGGGAGGGCATGATGGGACCCACATGGCTGAAAGATGCCATCTTCTACGAGATTTATCCGCAGTCGTTCCAGGACAGCAACGACGATGGCATAGGCGACATCCCGGGCATCATCGATCGCTTGGACTACGTGGCGGGGCTTGGCTGCAACGCCCTGTGGATCAACCCCTGCTTTGACTCGCCCTTCATGGACGCGGGGTATGACGTGCGCGACTACAAGCTGGTCGCGCCTCGCTACGGGACCAACGAGGACCTCGTGCGGCTGTTTGATGAGGCGCGTGCGCGCGGGATGCACGTGCTGCTTGACCTGGTGCCCGGTCACACCTCAGACCAGCACCCGTGGTTCAAGGCGTCTGCCCGGGCTGACCCCAACGAGTACTCCGCCCGCTACATCTGGACCGACGAGGCGCTCTGGGGCATGGAGGGACGGCCCTACATTGCAGGAATGACCGAGCGGGCCGGGGCGTATATGCTCAACTTCTTCGCCTCGCAGCCGGCGCTCAACTATGGCTGGCGCGACCCGTACAAGCACTGGATGAGCGCCACGGACTCGCCAGAGGCGCTGGCCACCCGCGAGGCTATCAAGGACGTGATGCGCTTCTGGCTGGACCTGGGCTGCGACGGGTATCGCGTAGACATGGCCGATTCGCTGGTGAAGGGCGACGACGAGCGCAAGAGCGCGACCTGTGCAATCTGGCGCGACATCCGTGCAATGATGGACGCCGAATACCCCGACGCGGCGCTCGTCAGCGAGTGGTCCAACCCAGACCTGGCTCTCTGCCAGGCAGGCTTTCACATGGACTTCTACCTGGACCATCAGGGCAACGGCTACAACACGCTGCTGCGCGACTGGGAGACCGAGGGCGGCGACCACAGCTACTTCCGCTGCGACGCGGGAGGCAGCATCCGGCGCTTCCTGAATGACTACCTGTCCAAGTACGAGCGCAGCAGAGGGGCTGGCTACATCAGCTTCATCACGTGCAACCATGACACGCCGCGTCCCGCACGGACGCTGACGCCTGACGAGCTGAAGCTTGCCTACGCATTCATCCTCACCATGCCGGGCGTTCCTTTCATTTACTACGGGGACGAGATCGGGATGCGCTATCTGGACCTTCGCACCAAGGAGGGCGGCTACCAGAGGACGGGAAGCCGCTCGCCCATGCAGTGGAGCCGCGCGGAGAACGCGGGCTTCTCGGCCGCGCCTGCCGACGCGCTCTATCTGCCGGTGGATGGGTCGGAGGATGCGCCCTGCGTGGAGGAGCAGCTGGCGGATGCGGGGTCGCTGCTGGCGGAGGTGCGGCGGCTTTGCGTGCTGCGCCACGACTGGGAGGACCTGCAGGCGGATGCGCCGTTTGCCGTGGTCAACGATGACGAGACGGCGGCGCCCTTTGTGTACCGCAGGGGTGCGCTGGTCCTGGCACTCAACCCCTCCTCGCAGGAGAAGCGCTACGAGGGGGCGGTGCTTGGGGGTAGGCGTGTCATCCACCAGATAGGGGAGGCCGCCATGCGGGATGGGCGGCTGGTCATGCCGGGGCAGAGCTTTGCCGTACTTGCGTGAGTGACGCCTTGGAGCGCCGGCCTGGGCGTCTTCCATGGGTGCCTCTCATGGGTGCCTCTCATGGGCGCCTCGCATCAGTGCTGTCAGTCAGTTTCATTACGAAAGGATGAGCGATGAAGCGCGCAAGTGGGATTATCCTTCCTGTGTTCTCGCTGCCGTCGCCCTATGGTGTGGGCACCTTGGGCAAGGCGGCCCGAGATTTCGTGGACTTCTTGGCCGATGCCAGGCAGTCGTGGTGGCAGGTTCTGCCGGTGGGGCCGACGAGCTACGGCGACTCTCCCTACCAGAGCCCGTCGGCGTTCGCGGGCAATCCTTACTTTGTGGACCTCGATCTTCTGGTGGCCGATGGGCTGCTCACGCAGGCCGAGATTGAGGCACCCAACTGGGGCGACGACCCGGCGCGCGTGGACTATGGAGCCCTGTACGAGAGCCGTCTTGACCTGCTGCGCCGTGCCTGCGGGCGCGGGTGGCAGCGCGACGCGGACGACGTGGCGGCCTTTGCGCGCGACAACGCCGACTGGCTTGACGACTACGTGCTGTTCATGGCCGTGAAGCGCCACTTTGGCATGGCTTCGTGGTACACGTGGCCCGACGAGGACATCCGCTTGCATGACGCCGACGCATGCCGCCGCTACGAGCGCGAGCTGGACGACGACGTGCGGCTCTTCACCTATGTGCAGTATCTGTTCTTTAGGCAGTGGGAGGCCCTGCGCGCGTACGCTCACGAGCGTGGCGTGGGCATCTTTGGCGACATGCCCATCTATGTGGCGCTCGACTCTGCCGACGTGTGGGCTCACCCCGAGAACTACCAGCTGGACGAGCGCAGCAATCCCGCACGGGTGGCGGGCGTGCCGCCCGACTACTTCAGCGCGGACGGACAGCTGTGGGGCAACCCCCTCTACGACTACGCACGCATGGCGGACGACGGCTACGCCTGGTGGAAGCGTCGCGTGCAGGCGGCGGGACGCCTCTACGACATGGTACGCATCGACCACTTCCGCGGCTTTGCCCGGTATTGGTCGGTCCCGGCGGGAGCTGCGACCGCAAAGGGCGGGTGCTGGGTCTGGGGGCCGGGCGTCGAGCTCATAGACGCGCTGAGGAAGGGCAACCCAGACGTAGAGCTCGTGGCAGAGGACCTGGGCCAGCCAACGCCCGAGGTCATGGAGCTGCTGCTGGCATCGGGACTGCCGGGCATGAAGGTGCTGCAGTTTGCCTTCGATGGGCGCCCGGACAACGAGCATTTGCCCCATGGGATTCCGCAGAACTGCGTGTGCTACACCGGCACGCACGACAACGCCCCGCTCGGCCAATGGTTTGCCGAGGAGAGCGCGGAATGCATCGGGCTTGCCACGCGCTACATGGGGCTCTCCGAGGACGAGGGGCCGATATGGGGCGTCATGCGGCAGGGGATGTCGAGCATCGCCACGCTGTTCTTCGCGCAGCTGCAGGACTACCTGGGGCTTGGCGGGGAGTCACGCATTAATACGCCGGGGACGCAGGAGGGCAACTGGCAGTGGCGCCTGCAGGAGGGCCAGCTCACGGACGAGTTGGCACAGCGCATCGCAAGTGTCACGCAGCTGTACGGGCGCTGCGACTAGCGACCTGCCCCAAAAGGGAGACTCCCCTGCCCATGAGGTTGGTTGACAAGGACGGCAACGAGACCGTCTACAGGCTCATAAAGTGGGGTCCGGGCGGCGCGTGGGGCTTCGAGGAATTAGAGCGCGATGTTTTGCAGATCCTGCCCGACTACGAGGGCCACGACGTGTCCGTCGACCTCGGCGACCAGCCGATGATCGTCTACAGGGACATACCCCTCGAGAAGGTTGAGGAGTTCGTCCAACGCGGGCTCATCGCCGAGTCGTACCGGTTCGGCGCTGAGGCGCTGGCTCTCGTGCGGAGGAACCCCGATGCGAGGCTCGATTCGATGGTCGCGTGCTCCTGGGATGAGGAGGCTGGCTGGTATGCCGTCGTCAGGGGTGTGCGTCTCCAGGAGAAGGAGCCGACCGCGGCAGACCTGGCGGCGTGCCAGGACATGTCGAGGACGTTCCTGCTCATGGCCACCGGATCTCGCAGTCGTGCATGGTCGCTTGGTTTGCAAGCGGTATGGCGAGTGCCGACGCCTACGATTGGCGCGGCGACTCGTATGCGGATCTGGCACGAGCCCACGAGCTTCCCATCCCGACCGCCTAGCCAGGTGTGCTGGTAGCCTTAGTCTTCGCTCTCTAGGAACGCACCGCTCTGCCTGTCCCACAGCGTCTCGTACACGCCACCCGCCTGACTGAGCTCCTGGTGCGTGCCGTCCTCAACGATGTCACCGTTCTCGAGCACCACGATGCGGTCGAGCGATGCCACGGTGCTCAGACGGTGTGCGACGACGAGGGACGTGCGACCAGCCATGAGGTTCTCGAGCGCGCCTTGTACGGCTGCCTCGGACTCGCTGTCGAGAGCTGAGGTTGCCTCGTCGAGCACGAGGATGGGGGCGTCCGCTAGGATGGCGCGGGCGATAGCCACGCGCTGACGCTGTCCGCCTGAGAGCTTGACGCCACGCTCGCCGACCATGGTATCCAGTCCGCGGGGCAGCCTGTCTATGAATTCCAGCGCGTTGGCGAGCCTGGCAGCCTCGCGAATCTCCTCGTCGCTGGCGCCCGGCTTGCCGTAGGCGATGTTCTCCCGGATGGAGCGGTGGAAGAGCAGCGCCTCCTGCGGCACGTAGGCGATCTGCCGGCGCAGGGACTGCTGCGCGCACGCGCTGATGTCCTGCCCGTCCACGAGGACGCGCCCCTCCTGCACGTCCGAGAGCCGGAGCAGCAGCTTGGTGAGCGTCGTCTTGCCCGAGCCGCTGCGGCCCACGAGTCCCACGCGCTGGCCGGCCGGCACGGAGAGCGTGAGCCCGTCGAAGACGTAGTCGCCCTCCGCCGCGTCCTCGTAGCGGAAGCGGAGCCCCTCGAAGTCCACCGCGCTCTCGGTCACGACCAGCTCTGGCGCACCCGGCGCGTCCTCCACCAGGCGCGGCTCGTCGAGGACCTTGGTCATCTCCGCCGCGTCGCCCACCGCGCGGTTCATGCGCGCCATCATCGAGTTGATGTAGTTGAAGCGCATGGACAGGTTGTAGGTATGTCTGCAAACACATGGGATTGAGGCTTTTCGGCTACGTTTGCGCAGGTAGATGCGTTGTAGCTTGAGGGTGCATTTCGCAGTCCACCC
>CADCHF010000061.1 GCA_902801175.1 uncultured Coriobacteriaceae bacterium
CCTCGTCTGTCTTGCCAACAAAGAGGAGCTCGCTGTGCAAATCGATGTCCTCAACCGATGCCACCTTGCAAACGGTCAAATCCTGGCTTAGCCTCTTAAGCTCCATCGTGCTCCCTCGGTCTCTGATTGTACGTCTCAAGTTTACGACAGCGACTTGCCGCTTCGCGCATCGACGGTGACATCTTCCCACGAAGAAGTTTGTGGCCAACAGCGCCTGCGTCTCGCACGGGATGTGCGAGCGTATCTGCCCCATGGTGCGCCTAGCGACACCTGTCGCAGCAAACGCCCAGGTCTTGGTATCCTAGTCTCATTGCCATATCGACGTTTGGAGGCATCAGATGACCACGCTTGACGACCTCATTCTCTACGAGCTGCCCGGTTGCCCCTTCTGCGCAAAGGTCGACCGCTTCCTGAAGGAGAACGACCTCGAGGTTGAGCGCCGCATGATCACCGAGGGCACCAACCGCGAGGACCTCATCGCAATCGGTGGCAAGAAGCAGTGCCCCTGCCTGATTATTGACGGAAAGGCGCTGTACGAGTCTGACGACATCATTGACTACCTGCGCACACGCGTGCAGGGCGAGGTGAAGGAAGCCGACTTCTCCGACCTGAAGAACGCCTGCCCCGTACCCTGGGCCCAAGGGTAGACTGCGTTTGCCCAAGATATGGGCCGGGAGGCAGGCCATTCGAGCCTGTTACGTGCACGCTATGTCATCTGCGCAAAGCAGAATCGCGGTTGTCAAAGTAGTCACGAACAAAACAGCAGGTCGCTGAGAGCTGAGAGCTGCTATGTCAGCTGCGTGCAAATCTACTCCGCGCAGCTGACATAGCGTGTGTTTGAGCCAAGGGGACAGGTCATTTGACTCCCCCTTTGATTCCCACGAGCGGGAGTCCCGCGTTGCGCTTTGCGCAACGCTCATAGGCTTCGGCCTTTGGCCTCAGCCCGCGACAGGCCACTGGCCTGTCGCGACCTTACGGTTCGACTCCATGTGGGGTTGACCTAACAAAAAACGCCACCTCGCAGGTGGCGTTGACTCACGTGGTCACACGCGGCAACCTGGACTCGTGGCTCCCACTTTCTCCGCGCGCGCGTCCGTCTTCCTCTCAGGAGCGTCAACGCCGCGTGAGGTGCCCCCAGCGGGAGTCGAACCCGCCTCTTGACCTTGAAAGGGTCACGTCCTAGCCGATAGACGATGGGGACATATGCGACCACCTAGTATAGCAGAGCTTGGCGGCGCGCAACCAGAAACTACCAGCCAAAGCCGTTGGACTCAGCAAAGATTCTTGCGTGGTCACCAAAATCGCCCTGATTCTCGGCCCATGCGCAAAAGTCGGGGACGTCGCAAATGATGGGGTCGGCCTCGTGTACGGCGAGCGTGACCTCTTCAAAGGAGTAGGGCTCCGCGGCAGGACGGTCGGGAATGTAGGTGTCCACCATAATGGGGCGCAGCAGCGCGTAGGCGCCGCCTCTGCAGAGACTGTCAAGTCCGTGGAGCGCTCGTCGGGCTGCGGGCATTCGCCCCAGCTTGTAGAAGAGGATCGCCCTGCCTAGCTGCTGCCACGAGTCGCCTCGACGGCCAAAGCGCGCGTCGAGCGCCTCAAAGCCCCCCTCGTCCTCAAGGCGCGCCAGGCAGAGCGCACAGGTGTGACGGGCGCCGAGCGGGTCGGCAGGGGAGAGCGACAAGAGCGCCTGGCCATACGTGTCGGCCATGCGGTAGCGCGCGGAATCCAAGCATGTGCGGGCAAGGGCCGCCTGCAGGCGCAGTCGACCGCGCAGAAACACGTCGTGCCACGCGTCGCCCGACTCGGGTACCTCCATCGGTCCCAGCTCTGCCTGCAGAGAGCGATCCAGCTCAAGCAGGGCATCGAGCAGGTTGTCGGGCTCGTTGTCTGCGGCAATAGCTGACAACAGGCGGGCTTCGACGCTCGTCGGTGCCACCTCGAGCGCCTTTGCGCAGTCGCTGGCAAAACGCTTCATACGACGAGAACGCTCTTGCATAAACGACTGGTCATCACGCAGCTCATCGTCCTTGCGCGAGTCCATCACACGGCGGATGGCTTGCTCCAGCAGCAGAAATGCCTGGTCGGACGGATTGTCGATGTAGTCGTTGGGTCGCTCTCGCACTGCCAGCACCAGCTCGGCGTAGGCTGCCTGCGAGAGGCCGCCCAGCTTTGAGCTTCTCCTGCGTGCCAAGCGCTCGACCAGCTCCTCGTGCAGGTTCATCGCGCATCACCTGCCTGCGGCGCGAGGCCGGTGTTGCGCACAATCCAGCTGCCCAGCACCCCTCGTCCTGCGTCGTCGCGACCCTCCTGCAAAAGGACGGTTCCCTCGGAGATGGCCAAGATGAGCTCGTCCTCGCTGAACGGCGCCACGGCAAGCCGCGCGAACACGCCGTCGGGGAGCTCCTTTTGGGCCGTTAGTGCCGCGGGGGCGTGCGGATACGTCTCAACGAGTCTGCGCAACAGGCGACTCGCTTCGGCCATGTCGTGGCGCTTGTGCGCGAGCGCAACTCTCGAGAGCTGCATCCATGCGTCGTCGGTTGCGCCTCGCAAAAGCGGGCGGGTGCGTGCGGCAAAGCGGTCGAGTCCTGCCTCGTCCTCGAGCTTTGCGTATGCGAGCGCGCAGGTAAAGCGCACGTCGGCTTCGTCGTGCGGGTCCAGTTCCAGCAGCTTCTCGCCAATGCGCAGCGCCTCGCGGTTACGTCCGCAAATCACCGCCTTGCCCGCCTGCGTGGCGAGCCAGCGGTAGTAGGGACGCATGGCGATATCGGCCTCGAGCGATGCGCGCTCTGGCGACTCGTCGCTTACGCGCAACCGAGCCTCCTCGCAGTTAGCGCGAACGACCTCGGCCTCGGTGCTCAAAAACTCGTAGTAGCTCTCAAACGAGGTGCACTCGGCGGCCGACTTCATGCGAACAGCGTCGTAGCAGTGCGGGTCAAGGGCAATGGCCTCGTCCAAAAGCTTGTGGCCTTGACCAATGAGCTCCTCGGCGCGTGCATCGTCGGCAAAGGGCAGCTCGTAGTCAATGAGGGTGGTGGCCTCTGCTACCAAGTGGAAGGCCCGGTCGGCATCGGACTGCGGAAGCGAGTCGCGGCTCTGCGAAAAGCGACGGCCAAAGTTTGCAAACGCTCGCGTTGCCGCAACAGGGTCCTGCCCATCGATTGAGCGCGCAAAGCGCAGGCCTAAGCGCTGGTAGTCCTCGGTATGTGGGTCAAATGCCACCTGTAGATCCTCCCGTTTAGTTGGTAGGCCACCATGGTAGCGCATGAGCCAAGAGGAGTGCGGGTCACATGCAGACCTCACGTCCGCTCGTAGGAACAGAAAACTGCCCGGGAGTTTTGAACGCTAAGCTCCCGGGCAGCTTCCTGTTCTAGGTCCCAGATGCGTTGCCCCGCATGGTACCGGTCGTTCCCGTCTATAGCAGCGATCCATAGCGCTTCATGTATGCCTCGCGCACAATCAGCACGCACCCTGCATAGCCAAGGGCAATGAGCACGATGACACCCGCAAAGCGCAGTGGCAGCACCGCAAGGTCGAGCACGTATCCCGCTGGCGTGAGGCACATGAATGCGGCAACGGCCACGCCCAGTGCGCCCAACACCGAAATCTGCCACGCGGGACGGCTCTGCACAAACGGAATGCGCTCGGTGCGCAGCAGGTGCACGGCCAGAACCTGCGTGACCATGCTCTCGAGCAGCCAGCCTGCCTGGAAGGTCCCCATAAACACAGCGCGGCCCGCTGCGTCGAGCGTCCCCCAAGCTCCGCCGCACACGGCCGGGCACACCACGAGGAAGAGCAGCGCAAAGGTCACCACGTCAAAGACGGAGCTGATTGGCCCCATCCAGCGCATGAACGTCGAGATCGACCCGGCATTCCAGTTGCGTGGCAGACGCAGCGCCTCTTCGTCCACGTCGTCCCATGGCATGGCGGTGCAAGTGAGGTCGTACACAAAGTTGAGGAACAGCAGCTGCACGGCGGTCATGGGCAGAAACGGCAGGAAGGCGCTTGCCACCAGCACGCTAAAGACGTTGCCAAAGTTTGAGCTGGCGGTCATCTTCACGTACTTGTTCATGTTGGCAAAGGTCTTGCGGCCACCCTCCACGCCGCGCTCCAGCACGTCGAGGTCCTTCTCAAGCAGGATGATGTCGGCTGCCTCCTTGGCCACGTCGGCTCCGGTGTCAACGCTCACGCCGCAGTCGGCCTCGCGCATGGCAGCCGCGTCGTTCACGCCGTCGCCCATGAAGCCAACGGCGTGGCCCTGCTCCTTGAGGGCATGCACCACACGAACCTTCTGATCGGGGGAGAGCTTGGCAAACACGGTCGTGTGCTCCACTTCCTCGCGCAGCGCCTCCTCGCTCATGGCCTCGATCTGAGAGCCCTCGAGCACCGTGCTTGCGTCCAGGCCAATCTGTCCGCAAACGTGGCAGGCAACGCGTGCGGAGTCGCCGGTGAGGACTTTGGTCGTCACACCGTGCGCTGCCAGGGCCTCAATTGCCTGCGCGGCATCCGCCTTTGGCGGGTCAAGGAAAGCGAGGTAGCCAATGAGGGTCATGTCGCTCTCGTCCTGGGCGGTGAGCGATCCAACGCCTGCGGGATTCATCTTGCGAGCCACTCCCAGAACGCGCATGCCGTCGTCGGACAGGGAGCGTCCGCGCTCCAGCACCTCATCCTCGAGTTCGTCGTTCAGCTCAATGATGCGTCCGTCAAGCTCCACCGTCGAGCAGATGCCCAGGATCTCTTCGAGCGCGCCCTTTGTGATCATGGTGGTCGTGCCCTTGTTGTCGCCCACAACTACGCTCACGCGACGGCGTTCGTAGTCAAAGGGCAGCTCGTCCACGAGGAAGTTGTCGGCAACCAGCGCCTTGTCGTCGAGACCCGTCTCCTCGTGCGCACAGCGGATAATGGCCGTGTCAATGAGGTTGAGCATGCCGGTCTCAAAGTGGCTGTTGAGGAAGGCATGGCGCAGCACGCGAGAGTCCTCTTTGCCAAGCACGTCGAGGTGGCGCTCCAGCACTACGCGGTCCTCGGTGAGGGTTCCGGTCTTGTCGCAGCACAGCACGTCGATCGAGCCCAGGTTTTGAATTGCGTCGAGCCGCTTGACAATCACGCGTCCCCGGCTGAGGTCCACCGCGCCCTTGGCGAGGCAGGTGGTCACGATCATGGGGAGCATCTCGGGCGTGAGGCCAACTGCCACCGAGAGCGAGAAGAGCAGCGCGTCGAGCCAGCTGCCCTTGGTGAGCACGTTTATCACAAAGACGATGGGAACGACGATTACCATCAGGCGCACAAGCAGGCGAGACACCTCGGCGATTCCGCGGTCGTAGGCGGTCTTCTTGCCCGAGGCCTCAAGGCGCGAGGCTATGTTGCCAAGCTCTGTGTTCTCACCTACGCGCGCGACCACGCCCACACCCGTTCCCGAGATGACCGTGGTTCCCAAGAACGCGAGGTTGTGGGCCTCGAGCGGTGGGACCAGGCCATCGGTGGGCGAGGGGAGCTTCTCGATTGCCTCCGACTCGCCCGTGAGGGCCGACTGGCCCACAAACAGGTCGCGCGCGGCCACCATGCGCAGGTCGGCGGGCACGATGTCACCTGCGGCCAGATGCACGATGTCACCCACCACGACCTCATCGAGGGGGATTTCCGCACGACCCGTTCCCGTGCGCTCAACGCAGCAGGTGGTCTCAATTGTCTCGGCGAGTGCCGCCGCGGCGTCGGTTCCGCGCGACTCCTGCACGAAGCGCAACAGGACCGACACGAGCACCATGGCACCAATGAGTATGGGTGTGGCAGCGTCCTTTGAGCCGGGCGCGGCAAAGATGACGTCGGTGGCAAACGAGACCGCCCCAAGTGCGAGAAGAATGAGCACAAAGGGATCGGTAAAGGTCATGAGCAGCCTGATGGGCGCGGGGGTGCGCTGCATCTGGGCCATGCGGTTCTCGCCGTTCTCCTCGCGAGAGCGCTCGACCTCGTCGGGCGTGAGCCCGCTGCGGCGCGTATGAAGCTCGTCGTAGACGCCTGCAACATCGAGCGTGGCAAGATAGGCCAGCCAGGTCTGCTCCATGACGCCAGTGGGATTGGTTGTAGCGCGGTTGTTCCGGGTCCTCTTCATGGCAACCCTCCTTTCGCATGTCAAGGCAGAGCCTTGTACGTTGCGTGTGGGTCACGGGACCAAGGAGGGTCTCTCAAGGGACCGTCCGAGTTGGGGAGGCGGAAGCTAAAAGACGCGTGCGGGCCCCGTGGCAGGAAACACAGAAGCTATTCGAGGTTTGTGAGGTTTGCTACTCTCAGCATCCACAGGGCACCTCCTCTCGCGCAGGTTAAGGCAGCCTCTTGTACGTGTATCAATAGTTTAGTGGCTCAGCAAACAAGAGAAAACACTTTGATTCATATATGGGTGGACTGTTGGATTCTGAGCGCTTTGCGTTGCCAAGTCCCGCAAGCGTGAAGTCAAATCCCGGAGCCTTTGGGCCTGCGGATCGTGTTCTGATGCCGTCTTTCAGAGCTTGAACACATTGTGGACAACCAATTCTCCATACGCCAATGGGTACTATTTCCAGCTCTGTAACGCAATGGATCTCATGAAGAGCGTTTGAGGTACAAAACAAACAATTACGCAACTAAGTATTGTGAAGGAACGGCGAATGGTTGCAAACCGTCGGCAAACGGGTGATATTCCACAGCCGAAAGACGAACCGAGCAACCGAAGGGAGGTTGAGACACATGTATAAGGACTATCGTGACATGGACGCAGTCGAGAAGAAGGTCTTTGACGCCGCGTACAATGGCTGGAACATGAGCGGTGTTTACGAGGTCATGTTCAATGGTCATCGTCGCACGTTCCGTGCCGATTCCCGTCGCTGGCTTGCCCGTGACATCAAGAGCTGGTACGACCTGCACCTTAAGAACCACAAGAACGACTCGATTGTTGTCCGCATGCTCGAGGCGGCATGAACAAAGTGGTGCCAACCGCAAATGCGACTCGCGGTACAGCTGCCGAGTTGTAGCGGATCGTACAACCACCACTACTAGAGAGACTCCACGCGCAAGCATGGAGTCTCTTTTTTTGACCTTACGGGCGAGTCCGTCATCGCCACGGCCTCGCTCCGGGCTCGCGCCCAAACGCAAAAGGCCCCCATCTTTGGAGGCCCTCATCTACATGGTGGGCGATGACGGACTCCCGCGTCGCGCTCCGCGCAACGCTCCCAGGCCTCGGCCTGCGGCCTCAGCCCGCAACAGGCCACTGGCCTGTTGCGACCTTACGGTTCGAGCCCGTCATCGCCACGGCCTCGCTCCGGGCTCGCGCCAAACGCAAAAGGCCCCCATCTCTGGAGGCCCTCATCTACATGGTGGGCGATGACGGACTCGAACCGCCGACCTTATCCTTGTAAGGGATCTGCGCTACCAGCTGCGCCAATCGCCCGAGCAGAGGAGAGTGTATCACAGCTGTGGTCTTCCGTCTCGCATTCTCCTCAACCCCAAGCTTTGCCTATACTGTGTCGCATGAATACTACAGACATTGCGGGCACCAGGCCCGCACACACCACGCTTCTGTCCATCTCCGAGACCCTCAATCGGCTGGGGCTGCTCGCACGCACCGAGCTGATTGACGAGGGCGCCGCCCAAGTGGAGGTCACCGGCTGCGACTGCGATTCGCGCGTTGCCGCCCCGGGCCACATCTTTGTCTGCAAGGGCAACGCCTTCAAGCCCGCATACCTTGCTTCGGCTGTTGAGCGCGGCGCGGTGGCCTACCTCTGCGACGAGTCGCTCGCCGAGTCCATGCGCCAGACCTGCCCCACAACGCCGGCACTGGTCGCAAGCAACCTCCGCCTCGCCATGGCGCATCTCTCCGCCGAGGCGTGGGGCCACCCAGACCGCAACATAAAGGTGGTGGGCATCACCGGCACCAAGGGCAAGTCGACGGTCGCCTACATGATGCGCTGCATCCTCGATGGCAGCGAGACCGGCTCTGGCACGGGCGTCCTGGGCTCCATCGACACCTTTGACGGCGTCGAGAGCTTTGAGAGCGTCAACACCACGCCCGAGTCGCCCGACCTCTGGCGCCACCTGGCCAACACGAGCAGCTCTGGACTGCCGTGCATGGTCATGGAGGTCTCGAGCCAGGCCCTCAAGTACGACCGCGTGGTCGACCTTGGCATCGACATCGCCTGCTTCCTCAACATTGGCCGCGACCACATCTCGCCGGTCGAGCATCCAGACTTTGACGACTACTTTGCCAGCAAGCTGCGCATCTTTGACCAGGCGCGCACGGCGGTGGTAAACCTCGACATGGAGCACGCCGCCGAGGTGCTGGAGCGTGCGGGTCGCTGCGAGCAGGTGCTCACCGTGTCGGCAGCCGACGACGCCGCGAGTAAGAACGCGGACGTGTGGGCGAGCGACGTGGTCTCGGAGCACGGCAGCATCTCCTTTATGGTCCACAGCGTGCGCGGCACCCGCCCCATGCGCGTCTCTATGCCCGGCCTGTTCAACGTGGACAACGCGCTGGCGGCCATCGCTATGAGCGAGCTGCTGGGCCTGGACGACGAGCAGATTGCTTGGGGCCTGGCCCACGTGCGCGTGCCCGGCCGCATGGAGCTGCTCGAGACGGCCGACCCCAAGGTGTGCGCGCTGGTCGACTACGCCCACAACAAGCTCTCTTACCAGCGCTTCTTTGCCTCGGTGAGCAAGGAGTTTGCGGGCAAGAAGATCATCGCTCTCTTTGGCTGCCCCGGTGGCAAGGCCTACGAGCGTCGTCGCGAGCTGCCGCAAGAGGCGTCCAAGTGGTCCGACTATCTCATCTACACTGAGGAGGACCCGGCTCACGACAGCGTGGCCGATATCTGCGCCGAGATGGCCGCCAACACGCCCGAGGGTCAGCCCCACGAGGTTATCTGCGACCGTCCGGAGGCCATCGCACGCTCGGTCGAGCTGGCGTTTTCGTACCCCGAAGGCGCCGTGGTGTGCCTGCTTGCCAAGGGTGACGAGACGCGCCAGCACGAGGGCGACCTCTTTGTGCCCTGCGAGCCCGACGGCGTGATCTTTGAGCGCGAAGTCGCCCGCGTCTTGGGAGAGCGCAACTAGCACGGTAGCCCCTTCCAACTCAGCTCGACCGCGCCACCGCAAGAATCGATACGTACGTAACCTGCGACAGGCCCCAAAACGGCCTGTCGCATCATGAAAGCCCAGGAGGCAGCCCATGTCCGACGCCCTAAAAACCCGCTCCTTTGGCCGCGCCGCAAACGAGATGCGTCCCGTAACGCTCACCCCGGGCGTTATGAAGAACGCCACCGGCTCGTGCTTGGCTGAGTTTGGTGACACCAAGGTGCTCTGCACGGCCACCATCGAGGAAGGCGTTCCCATGTGGCGCCGCGGTCAGCATGCGGGCTGGGTCACGGCTGAGTACGCGATGCTGCCGGCGTCCACCAACCGCCGCACTCCGCGCGAGCAGCGTGGACGCAAGGGCCGCTCGATGGAGATCGAGCGCCTGATTGGCCGTAGCCTCCGCAGCGTGGTGGACATGCGCCAACTGGGCGAGCTCACCGTTACCTGCGACTGCGACGTGATTCAGGCCGACGGTGGCACGCGCACCGCCTCCATCACTGGCGCTTGGGTGGCCCTGCACCAGGCGCTCTCTGCCTGGGTCGAGAGTGACCGCATCCACCGTTTGCCGCTCACCGGACAGGTGGCTGCCATCTCGATGGGCGAGGTGGGCGGCGTGCTGCTGCTCGACCTTGACTACCCCGAGGACAGCAACGCGCAGGTTGACATGAACCTCGTGGGAACCGCGGACGGACGCTCAGGGCACCGGCGAGAGGACCACCTTCGACCGCGACCAGCTGAACGCCCTGCTTGACCTTGGCCAGGCTGGCATTGCCCAGCTCGTGCGCCTGCAACAGGAAGTCACCGGCTACGGCGTGGCAAGGTAGCGCCACGCCAAGAAGAGGGTCCACAACCCACATCCTTTGAACGCGTCCGCCCTTCCGACAAGAACGCGGGAGGGCGGACGTCTCACATTTGGAGGGCCCTGTCGGCGGGATCTCGGCAATGTTTGCCCTCCGTCCTCATGCCTGGAGCGGGCAGGACAGGCTCTCCACACGGTGCTGCTATGCTGTAGAGCCAAGACCCCAAGAATAAGGAGACGGCATGGCAACCGTAGACATCGCAACGCTCGACCCCGAGGCCACCGTTGTTGTAGCAACTGGCAACGCTCACAAGCTCACCGAGATTCAGACGATCCTGAGTGAGTCGCCGGCGCTCGAGGGGGTCCGTTTTGTGGCCCTTGGCGAGCTTGGCAGCTTTGAAGACCCAGACGAGAACGGTGAGACCTTCTACGACAACGCGCTGATCAAGGCGCAGGCGGCGCTCGATGAGACCGGCCTTTCGATGGCCGTGGCCGATGACTCCGGCCTTTGCGTGGATGCGCTTGGCGGAGACCCGGGAATTCACTCAGCACGCTGGGCCGGCGAGCATGGCAACGATGCAGCCAACAACGACAAGATGCTGGCCGAGATGGCAAACGTGCCCGATGGAGAGCGCACGGCTCGCTTCCATTCCACAGTGGTCTTCATCTCGCGCGACGAGGATGGCGAGGAGATTCTGGCCGGAAACGGCGACTGCGAGGGCACCATCGCCCGCGACCTGCGCGGCACCAACGGCTTTGGCTACGACCCGCTGTTTGAGCTTGCGGACATTCCCGGCAAGCGCATGGCCGAGCTCGAGCCCGAGGAGAAGAACGCCATCAGCCACCGCCGTCGCGCGCTGGACGACCTGGTAAAGAAGTTGGGATAGGCCTTCAGGAGTGTGTCGCAGGGCCGTGCCTGCAGGCGAGTGTGTCATGGGGGACGTCCCCGCTGACACACTCGCTCCGACGGGAGACACGACAACGTGTGCTCGCCCCTACACCTCCAGCACGCATACCTCGTGCGGGTAGTGGTTCAGGACCTCGCAGCCGTCCTCGGTCACAATGACCAGGTCCTCAATGCGCACGCCCACGTCGTTGGGCAGGTAGATTCCTGGCTCAATGGAGAAGATCTGTCCCACCTGCACCGGCTCGTCGTGGGTGGCGCTCACATCGCCGGGCTCATGGTCAACAAGGCCAATCTGGTGGCCTAGGCGGTGCGTGAAGTACTCTCCATAGCCCGCCTCCTCAATAATGCGGCGTGCGGTGAGGTCAATCTCGGCAAAGGTCACGCCCGGCTTCACGATGGCCTCGGCGGCCTCGTTTGCGCGACGCACCGTCTCGTACACCTCAAGCTGGTGGGCGGTGGGTTCGGCCGTAAAGAAGGTGCGGGTCATGTCCGAGCAGTACCACTGGTACTTGCAACCCACGTCAAAGAGCACCATGTCACCCTTGTGGAACACGGTCTGGTCGGGCTCGTGGTGCGGGTCGGCGGCGTTTGCGCCAAAGCTTACAATGGGGGAGAAGGAGTGGTCCTGAGCCCCAAGGCGGCGGTACTCGCCAAGCAGGCCCGAGGCAATCTCTTCCTCGGTCACGCCCTCGCGCACCTGCGCCGCAAGCCACTTCATGGCCTCGTCGTTGATGCGGCTCGCCTCGCGCATGAGGTCCTTCTCGGCGTCGTCCTTGATGGAGCGCGTGTCGTCAGCAGCGTCGGAGGCCAGCACAAAGCCCGCTGCTGCCCCTGCGTCCATGAGCGGAAGCAGCCAGCGTGCGGCAAGGTCCTTGTCCACGCCGAGCGCCGAGCTGGGGTCGCAAGCCGCAGCCACCAGGGGCACGGGGTTGTCGGTGTCAGAGAAGAGCACGATGTTCTCGCAGCAGTCGCCCGCGCTGGGAAAGAGGCGGTTACAGAACATGGTCGCCTGCGGCTGGTCCTCGCGGCTGGTGAGGTAGAGCGCAAAGAAACGCTCGAAGGGCTGGGTGTAATAGCCGGTGAGGTACCAAATGGACAGGGGGTCGCAAATGAGCGCCTGGCTCAGGCCCTTGTCGGCAAGGCGAGCAAGCACGCGCTCAACACGCTGGTCGTTCATGGGTGACTCCAATCTTGCGTGAGGTTACGCATGCAAGTGTAGCGCACCACTAACTTGCCGTTCCCTTTCGGCTGACCGTTAGCGCGACGAGCCTTGGCTAGCGTAAATCGTGGGGTATTGGTCGTGAGTTGTGTTTGCCTTTCATGAATGGCAGAAATCGACGGTAAAAGGTAGTAAACTGAAAAGCTGCACACTACATTATGGGCGGATTCTGCGTTTGCATGCCGCCCACAGGAGGACAGATGGAAAACGAGATCCCGCCAGTCAACAGGGTCGACACTATTCGCGACGAGCTTACCGCCATTGCAGGGTCGCGCATTAAGGTTCGCGCAAACATGGGCCGTTCGCGCATCGTCGAGCGTACGGGCACGCTCGTTGCCGTTCATCCGCAGCTGTTTGTCGTTGAGGTCGAGGAGCGTCGCGGCCGCACCGCGCGCCAGTCGTACCAGTACGTCGATGTTCTCACCGGTTCGGTCGAGCTCTATGACACCGACACCGGCGAGCGCATGCTCAACTTTACCTTTGAGGAGTAGGCGCCTTTGCGCCGCGTGCCATGGCACTGCAGCAAATAGAGCTTTTGGCGCCTGCCAAGCTTAACCTTCATTTGGGGATTTACCCAGGTAGGGACAGCCGCGGCTATCACAAGGCCGACTCCATCATGATTGGCCTGCAGCTGGCTGACCGCGTGCATATTTGCGAGTCGGATGAGCTGTCGCTTACAACCAGCGTAGATTGCGGTGTTGCACCTGAGCGCAACACCGCTTTTCGTGCCGCGCAACGGCTTTGCAGCGCACTCGACAAGCCGAGCGGCTGCGCCATTCACATCCAAAAGAACGTGCCCTCCCAGGCGGGGATGGGCGGCGCCTCGTCCGATGCGGCTTCGGTGCTGCTGGGGCTGTGTACCCTCTGGGGCATTGATCCGCTGGAAGAGCGTGTGATCGAGGTTGCCCGTTCAATTGGGGCCGACGTCCCCTTCTTCCTCACGATGGCGCCCGCGTGGCTCACGGGTGCGGGTGACGTGCTTGCCGAGCAGTTCCCGTTTATGGCCAACGTACCAGTGGCGCTCGTGCGTCCCAACGTGGGGGTGTCCACGGTGGAGGCGTATCGCGAGTTTGACGCCTACGCAACGGAGCCGGCAAGCCCGGCGGCTATGTGTGAGGCGCTGCGTGCGGGCGATGCGGCGGCCGTGGCCGCACACCTCTACAACAACCTCGAGCCCGCCGCCAATCGGCTGGCTCCTGTGACGGCGGACGTGCACGAGTGGCTGGCTGCTCAGCCCGGCGTGCTTGCCGCACAGATGACGGGATCGGGCAGTTGCATCTTTGCCATCTGCGAAAGCGACGAAGCGGCGTGCGTGGTGGCTAAAAATGCTGAAAATTCTAAAAAATGGTGGTCTTGTGCCACAAGGACGGTTGGCGAAGGCTTCCAGTTCTGCTAGAATCATCCCTTGCAACGGGACGTGGCTCAGCTTGGTAGAGCGCTCGGTTCGGGACCGAGAGGCCGCTGGTTCAAATCCAGTCGTCCCGACCATGAATCTGAGGAACCGCTGGGAGACCGGCGGTTCTTTTGTTTGCCTCGACCTCGGTTCGAACAAGCTCCGCCGCCCTACGTCCCGAGGCACCGTATGGGCTGCGCGTGCTCGCGGTTGCCCGCCTTGCGCGCAAACTCGGAAAGCCCCACTCCTCGGCGATGAACGCCCTTTCCCGCAAAATCGAGCTAGACCATAAAGCCGGGCATGTTGAAAAGGGCGAGCCCCTTGCGGCGGCTCGACTGCCCCGTACTGTCCAAGGCAGTTTCTGGGGGACGCTTGCTCAGTTGGCAAGCCGTTCAAGAGGAAGCCATTTCCTTGCCCGATGCTTGACGCGCTGGGCACCGCACATAAGCAGACGATTGATATATTGAACTAGCCTGCGGGCGGTTGTGGCGCGTTAGATTTGAGGAGGTCGCAGCGATGTTTGACCCTGGTTTCGACATCACTCCAACCTACGACCCACTGGGCTTTTCATATGGGCCAGCCACCTTTGGTCCTGAGCCCGAGCTGCGCACGCTCGACGCGATTCGTCCGTCGTTGATGGACCCTACCTGCGCAGGCCCCGAGGTGGTCTATGCCATCGCTATGGACGTGAGGCGCAGGCAGGACCTCTCTTCCATGGTCGAGCGCGATCTGCTCTATGGAGCGGTCACTTACTCAAAGGGGCTGCTTGGAGTCGAGCCCGTGCGTTCCCAAGGCCACATACATGCGGTGTCGCCTTCGTGCGGGGCATCTACCTGTGAGGTCTACGAAATCTGGAGTGGCGCGGCCTACATCTACATGCAAGAGACG
>CADCHF010000062.1 GCA_902801175.1 uncultured Coriobacteriaceae bacterium
ACCAGCGGAGCTCCCCAGCCGAAGCGTCGGAATGCGTTAGCCAACACGCGGATATCAGACTCGCAGTCGTGCGTCGAACCAGACACGCCCTGGGCGCCGCCGCGCGGGAGGTGGCCATAGAAGAGATGGGCCGGTCCCCGAGAAATCGGAGGCTGGCCCATCTTAGCCACTTGACAAGTCTGTCTACATATCAGTCCAATCGCTTCTGTTGTATGCAGCTCGACACTTGGTGCTACCGTAAGGCCTGGGAGGTTCCTCATGGACGATATCCAGCAGATGCGCGAGTACATTGCCCTCGTATAGAGCTGCGCAGCTTCACAGCGGTGGCCAAGCGGTTCTACCTCAGCCAATCGACGGTTTCGAAGCGCCTTAAGCGTATCGAGGATGAGCTTGGCACGACGCTTATAGATCGTGGCCCCAGGTCGGTTGCTCCGACCGAAGAGGGCATGCTCGCCTATGAGGCATTCAAAGACATCATCGCCCGTTACGATTTGCTCGAGACCTCGCTTGCCGTCCTCAACCGTGAGCGTAGGGGAGAGCTGTCCGTAGGCGTGCTCTACCATGGTGTCGAGGAGCTTGCCTCGCCGTTCGTGCGCGAGTTCAAGAAGATATGTCCAAACGTGCGGGTTCGCTACGTTCCCTGCCAGAACTACCAGGTCATCGAAAGGCTCGAATCAGGAAAGATTGATGTTGGAGTCACTGCCGCCTCCCTCTCGAACGAAGGCGAGAAGTTCTCAAGAGACGGACGTCTTGCATACACACCAGTCTGCCCTCAGCTCGAGCGGTGCGCTGTCAGCAGAAAGAGTCCACTTGCGGGTTGTAGCTCTGTCTCCAAGGAGCAACTTCGCGACCTGACGTTTGTCTGCATGACAGACGAGGGCCTTACCGCATCACTTGCACGAGATGTATTTGGGTGCACGCGTACCGTTGACGCGGGACAGATCGACATGGTCCCCATGATGCTCGCAGAGGACCCAGACGCCTTCGCCCTGATTGACGACCTTACGGCACGGCGCTTCTCCGGAACCGTCGCATCCATCCCGTTTGAGGAGCCCATGCTCGGACTGACCTACTGCTACGTCTGCCGAAAAGACGATACCAATCCACTGGTCTCGCTTTTCCTAAAAACCATCTCTGAACAGGGATGATTCCCCAGCGGAATAGGTGATGCCCAAGCCTCCACATCCAGGAGACAAGGTCGCCCTTACATTGTGGGCAACCGGCAAGGTACCGGGCCCAACGATGCGAGGAGGTCTCCCATCAACGCGGTCAGGTGCCTTACGTAAGGGGTCGCAGTTCGCCCACCATCTGTGAGAAACGCCAGAGCACGCGCGCCGTGGCGCCCCAAACGAGCGGGTCCGTCTCAAGGTAGAAGGGCACGAGGTTGTGCTGGCCGCGCCATGGGTAGTTACGCCCACCGCGTATGCGTTCCCAGGGGAAGTCGTCAGGGAAGCTCGGCACAAGCTCCACGTCGTAAAGGGCGGGCTTGTGCGTGAGCAGCCACGAGAGGGGCAGGCTAAAGGTGCGGTCGACCTCGTCTGGAGAGAAGTCGCCCTGGTAGCCGTGTAGCAGTCCAGCAAATACCTGCAACGGCCTTCCGCCAGGGCCCGCTATATTGCCCAAATCTGCCAGCAGCTCAATTTGAGACTCCTCGACCAAGAGCTCCTCGCAGGTCTCGCGAACCACAGCCTGGGCCGGTGTCTCGCCCTCTTCAACGTGACCGCCGGGAAGGCACACGTCGCCTGGCTGAATGTCAAGGTCAAAGGCCCTGACCTCGAGCACGACGGCGGGCCCCTCGGCTTCGCTGACTATGGGGATGAGCACAGCCGCTCCAGGCGTCGCGCTCGCGCGATATGCCGCCAGGCGTGCTAGACGGTTTCTGAGCTCGTTGTGTTCCATGGATGACCTCCCGTTGCTACGGATTCCTATGGTAGGCGAGCACATGCGTGGCTGCGACATCTTTGCAATTCCAAACGAATCGAGTGCTTTTTGCACCTCGTTTGAAATTGTGGCTACAGACAGGGGTACAACTACCCCTGTCTCATTCGGCACGCATGTGCCATAGATAGTCCGAAGGGAAGCGACCGATACCATGAAGCAGTTCAAGACCGAGAGCAAGAAGCTCCTCGACCTCATGATCAACTCGATCTACACCAACCGTGAGATCTTCCTCCGAGAGCTTGTCTCCAACGCGTCAGACGCCATCGACAAGCTCTCGTTTGCTGCGCTGACCGACAGCTCCATGAACGTGAGTCAGGACGACCTGGCCATCCGCGTGAGCTTTGACAAGGATGCGCGCACCATAACCATCAGCGACAACGGCATTGGCATGACCGAGGCCGAGCTCGAGGAGAACCTTGGCACCATTGCGCACTCCGGTTCCGAGGCCTTCAAGGCCGAGCACGGTGACGCCCAGGGTGACGCCATGGACATCATTGGCCAGTTTGGCGTGGGCTTCTACTCGAGCTTCATGGTCGCCAAGCGCGTGCGCGTGGTGAGCCGTGCCTACGGTTCTGACCAGGCCTTTGCCTGGGAGTCCGACGGCGTCGAGGGCTACACCATTGAGCCGGCGGCGGCAGGGGAGCGCGACGGCGCCAACGACCATGGCACCGATGTGGTCCTTTACCTGCGCGATTCCACCGACGAGGAGGACACCGACCGTTTCCTCTCCGAGTGGGGCCTGCGCGAGCTCATCAAGCGCTACTCCAACTACGTGCGTCACCCCATCCAGATGATGGTCACCAAGAGCGAGCCGGTGGCCAACCCCGAGGACCTGCCCGACGACGCGCCGCGCTACATTGAACATCAGGAGCTCGAGACCGTCAACTCCATGACCCCCATCTGGAAGAAGCGCCAGAGCGAGGTGGAGCAGGACGACTACAACGAGTTCTACAAGAGCACCTTCCACGACTACACCGACCCTGTGCGCACCATCTCCTTCCATGCCGAAGGTGCGCTCAGCTATGACGCATTGCTGTTCATCCCGGGCGAGGCGCCGTTTGACCTCTACAGCAAGGACTACGAGAAGGGCCTGGCTCTCTACAGCTCCAACGTGCTCATTCAGGAGAAGTGCGCCGACCTGCTGCCCGACTACTACAACTTTGTGCGCGGCATCGTGGACTCGCCGGACGTGCACCTCAACATCAGCCGCGAGACCCTGCAGCAGAATGCTCAGCTGCGTGCTATTGCCAAGCGCGTCGAGCGCAAGGTAAAGAGCGAGCTCGAGACGATGATGGCCGACGACCGCGAGGCCTACGAGGGCTTCTTTGAGAACTTTGGCCGCGGCCTCAAGTTTGGCATCTACAACAGCTATGGCATGAAGGCCGCCGACCTGGCCGACCTGCTGCTGTTCTGGAGCGCCAAGGAGGAGAAGTACGTCTCGCTTCGCGAGTACGTGCTGGCCATGCCCGAGGGCCTCGACAAGATCCTGTACGCCGCGGGTGACTCCCGCGAGCGCCTGGCCAAGCTCCCCGCGGTGACGGGTGCCGTCAAGCGTGGCTACGACGTGCTGCTCTGCACGGCCGACGTGGACGAGTTCATGATTCAGGCCATGCGCAGCTATCACATGGACGCGGTTGCCGGCGACGCCGAGAACCCTGGCACCGACGCGCGCGACCTTGAGCTGACCAACGTCTCCACCGCCGACCTCGACCTTGCTACCGACGAGGAGAAGGAACAGGCAGAGCAGGCCACCAAGGACAACGAGGGCCTCTTTGCAGCCATGAAGACCGCCCTTGGCGAGAAGGTTGCCTCGGTGCGCGTGTCGGCCAACCTGACCGATGCCCCGGCGGCCCTTGCCACCGAGGGTCCCATCTCGCTCGAGATGGAGCGCGTCATGATGCAGGGTCCCGATGCCGGCATGGCTCCGCGTGCCCAGCGCGTGCTCGAGCTCAATGCCAAGCATCCTGTGTTTGGCAAGCTCGCCGAGGCCCAGCAGGCGGGCGACGAGGAGAAGCTCGCCCTGTACTCGAGCCTGCTCTACGACCAGGCACTGCTGGTCGAGGGCCTGCCGGTGGACGACCCTGTGGAGTTTGCCAAGAACGTCTGCAGCCTGATGTAGCGTCACGCGTCGAACAGAATCGATCGACTGGGGCCTCCCTGCTCTCCTTGCGAGAGCGGGGAGGCTTTCTTTTACAGGTGGGAGCGTTCGGGTAATCCGATAGCCAGCTATTGGCAGCGTGATGAACGAATTGCTTCTGCGAGCTGGTTAACTGCCGCTGCCGCCCACAGCCTCAACCTTCCGCGGAGCGCACTCATTAATTAGTTTGCCTTGGTGGTGCGCTCGCGTTTATCTTGAATTGAAAGGGCGATTCAAAACCCTGCGAATCGAGGTGTGGATCATGAAGCTTCAGATTACCTTGGACACGATGAGTGCACAGGAGGGCATCTCTCGCGCGCGTGCCGTGGCGAGCAACGTTGACGTCATCGAGGTGGGAAATCCCCTGCTGCTCGATGAGGGCATCTCTGCCGTCGAGCAGGTGAAGGAGGCCTTCCCAGAGGTTGAGGTCATGGCCGACACCAAGATTTGGCACAACGGTGCCCGCATTGCGCAGTCCGCGTTCTCGCATGGGGCCAGCATGGTGACGGTGCTTGCCGGCGTGACCGACGAAGAGGTGGAGACCGTGGTCGAGGTTGCCAACAGCTGGGGCGGCACGGTGGTGGCCGACCTCGCCGGCGCCTCGGGCATCATGCAGCGCGCGGCTGAGCTGGAGGAGCTTGGCGTGGGATACATGATGATCCCCTCGGGCCTTAGGGTCTACGAACACGAGCTGGTGGACAACGACGTCTTTAGGCGCAACACCCGTGCCGTGGGTGGGATGCCACTGGCGCTCGTGCGCAACGTCAGCCGCGCGCTTCATGGGGACGCGCAGATTGCGGTGGTCGACAACATCACCCTCGACAACCTCGATGCCGTGCTGGCGACCCATCCTGGGATCCTGCTGGTGGGGCGCGCTATCCTGGACGCCAACGATCCTGTGGCAGCTGCAGGGGAGTTCAGGCGGAGGATGGATGCGGCCAGCTAGGCCAGCCCGAAAACACGAGAGCTAAGGGACGCCCCCCAGGCCGCATGGCAATCGAGGGGGCGTCTTCGTTTCTTCTGCAAAAGACCTCTTATACGCTGCGAGCATGAATTGCATGCGCGTGGAGCCATGTGCGCCTATAATGGGAACGCACTTGTTAGCCTAAGCATACTTTTGCTTCTATAGGAAGAGGTTTTACTCATGGCCATCCCGCACATCTGCCTTGTTGCCGCCGGCGCGGTTGCCGCAGGAGCTGTCAACCTGTTGGGGAAGAGCGGCAAGCTGCACGACGGTGCCGTCAAGGTCGCAGCCGCAGGAATGCGTGCCGCAGATGCCGTGAGCGCCGCCACGCAGACCATTGCCGACGAGGCCGCAGATATCAATGCCGAGGCCAAGCGTCAGGCGCGCATCGATGCTGCGGTCAAGGAGCGCCTCGCTGCTGTTGAGCAGGAGATTCGCGCTGAGGTGAGCGCCGAGATCGACGAGGCTGGCGCAGGGGCAGACGAATAGGCCCATGCGTTTTGCCGTCCGTCACGAAATAGCTGGGCGCATTCGCCTCAAGCTCTTTGCCGGAGCGCTCAGTGAGCAGGAGAGCCGTGGCATCGAGCGTGTTGTTGAGGGCGTTGCGGGTGTTCGCAGCGTCGCAGTGCATGCCGCCAACGGCTCGCTCCTTGTGTGCTTTGCCCAACGGCTCGCGAGGAGGTGCTGGCAAGCGTTGCCGCAATCGACGTGCTGCGTTTGCCCACCTATGAGGTGCAGCCCGACGAAGAGGGCCTGGCGCTTCGCCTTGAGGACGAGCGCTTTGCGCGCGCCGCTGGAGAGCTGGTGGCATGGAAGCTGCTCAGGCACTTTGCCCTGCCCGCGCCGCTGCAGGCGGCGTGGACGGTCTTTAAGGCAATTGGCCACATTGCAAAGGGGCTCGGGCATCTTATGCGCGGGACCTCACGGTTGAGGTGCTCGATTCCACCGCAATCGGTGCCTCCATTTTGCGTGGCGAGTTTGGCGAGGCCGACACCATCATGTTCCTGCTGGCCATATCCGACCTCATGCAGGAACATGTCTCAAAGCGCACGCAGCTGGCGCTGGAGCAAGGGCTGGTGGCTCGCTCAAACAGTGTGTGGGCCCTTCGCGACGGTCGCGAGGTCGAGCTGTCCATCGATGAGATCTCTGAGGGAGACCTCATCGTGCTTCGCGCGGGGTCGGTGCTACCGGTCGATGGCACGGTCGAAAGCGGTGAGGCCGAGCTCAACGAGTCGTCGATGACGGGGGAGGCTGCTCTTGTTCATCGCGGGCCCGGGTCGAGCGTGTACTCGGGTACGGCCATCGAAGATGGTGAGCTCGTGGTGTGCGTGAGTTCGCCTCCTGGTGAGGCACGTATCGACGCGATAGCCCAGATGGTCAGACGCTCGAGCGAACTCAAGGCTGCGAGCCAGGGCCGCGCGGAGCGGCTGGCCGACGGCCTTGTGCCTGTGGCCTTTGCCAGCTTCTTTGCGATTCTGGCCGTTACGCGAAACATCGAGAAGGCCCTTGCTGTGCTGATGGTGGACTATTCGTGCGCCATTCGCATCTCCACGCCCATCCTGGTCATGAGCGCGATGCGCGAGGCGGCGGCAAACAACGTGGTCATAAAGGGTGGCAAGTATCTTGAGGCCCTTGCTGAGGCCGATACGGTGGTGTTCGACAAGACGGGCACGCTCACGAAGGCGGCGCCAAGGCTCCAGGCGGTTGTGTCGTGTGGACGTGTGAGCGAGGACGGTATCCTGCGTCTTGCGGCCTGCATAGAGGAGCACTACCCGCACTCTGTTGCGCGAGCGATTGTGGACGGGGCCAAGCAGAGGGGTCTCTCGCACGATGTCGAGCTCCATACCGAGGTCCGCTATGTGGTGGCGCACGGAATTGCCGCAAACGTGGCGGGTAAGAAGACGGTCATCGGCAGCGCACACTTTGTCTTTGAGGACGAGGGGATTGCCTGTCCAGAGGGGTTCCTGAAGCACATCGAAGAGGTTGCGCCGGGTTCGAGCCGCGTCTACCTGGCGCGCGGGGACGAGCTGCTGGGTGGTCTTTGCATCGAGGACCCGCTGCGCGAGAACGTTCCCCAAACGCTCAGACGGCTGCGTGAGCTGGGCTTTGGCAGCATTGTGATGCTCACAGGAGACTCCGAGCATGCCGCGCGCGAGGTGGCTCGTGTGGCTGGAGTGACAGCGTATCGCGCGCAGGTGCTTCCCGAGGACAAGGCGGTACACGTGCAGAGCCTTGAGAGGTCGGGGCATCGCTGCGTGATGGTGGGCGACGGCATCAACGACTCTCCAGCGCTTGCCGCCGCCTCGGTGTCGGTAGCCATGTCTGACGCATCAGATATCGCGCGCTCTGTGGCCGACATCTCAATCAGAGACAACTCCCTCGAGCGCCTGGTGATGGCGAGGGAGCTGAGTCAGGTCCTTACCCGTCGCATTGGCCAGCGGTATCGCTTCATCGTTGGATTCAACACGATGCTGATTGTGTTGGGTGTGGCAAGCATCCTCCCGCTCACCACAGCCGCCACGCTACACAACCTCTCAACAGTAACCATAGCCGACCTAAATACCCGCCCCATGCTCCACCAAAAGTAGGGGTGTGTCAAGGGGACGTATAATTTGACACACCCACAGGTTGAACAGGATGCGGACCAGGGGGTGTGTCATCGGGGACGTACACTTTGACACGCGCGGATTGGGCTGCGACCTATGGCATGACTGCGTGTGTCTAAGTGTACGTCCCCAGTGACACACCCCCAGGTTCGAGAGCTCCCTCGACCCGCACATGCCACCCAGAATCATCCCTCAACAAACCCCCACCACCACCGCGCTCACCTGTATCATAAGAGCATTCAAAACACGACCACCGAGGCATGGTGCGTGTTGATTGGGCTGAGTTGGGGGACTCATGATTCAAGACATTGCTCCGCATGCGATGCACAACGAGTATCAGGGCGACCTGTTGCCACACGAGGGTGATCCGGTTCTGTTCGTGCGCGGACAGGAGCTGGCGGTCAGACGCGTTGACGAGCCTTCGCTTACCTTTGAGCTGCCTCGTGTTGGCAGCGATGTGCTGTCCAACGACCTCACCTACCTCTTCGCGCTAGACGACGTACCCTATTGGCTGGCAGCCGATGCTGGCAAGGCCGATCCTCCTGCCGGCTATGAGTTCGTGCACAACCGCGATCTACGCATGGAGAAGCGTGGCCCCAAGGAGCTCATGTACGTTGCCTATACGGCCGTGCACCTTGGGGGCTGGTATGCCTCAAGTCGCTACTGCGGCGCGTGCGGCAGCAAGATGGTCCATCACGAGACCCTGAGAGCCATGCGCTGTCCTAGCTGCGGAAACGTCGTTTTCCCAAGGCTCAATCCCGCGGTCATCGTGTGCGTGCGCGACCCAGTGCGCAACAAGATCGTGCTCACTCGCTATGCGCGTGGTCGTTACGTGCCCATAGACGCCCTGGTTGCGGGCTTTGTCGAGATAGGGGAGACCATAGAGGACTGCGTTCGTCGCGAGGTGCGCGAGGAGCTTGGCCTTGAGGTAACCAACATCACCTATTACAAGTCACAGCCGTGGGGCGTGGCGGGCGACATCCTGAGCGGCTACTGGTGCGACGTGGTGGGCGACCCGACGCTGCACCGGGACGAGTCCGAGCTTGGCTGGGCGGTGTGGGCCTCGCCAGAAGAAGTAAAGGGCCAACCCGACGACCTGAGCCTCACCAACGAGATGATGTGCCGGTGGCGTGACGAGCATTTGGGC
>CADCHF010000063.1 GCA_902801175.1 uncultured Coriobacteriaceae bacterium
GGCCGCCTGCAGGTCCTCCACCATCGCCTTGGCGGCGTCGCGCACCACCTGCAGGCACGCGCGCATCTCCTCGTCGGTCTTGCCCACGGCCCAGCTGGCGACGTAGCCGAAGGAGTAGCCAGAGGTGTCGAGCCCCAGCGCCGCGCTCACGGCGTAGGCGACGCTCTCGGCCTGAACCTCGCGCATGGCGCGGTCGGGCATGCCCTCGGCCATGGGATCGCCGTCGTGCAGGCGGCTGTGCGCCAGCTCGTGCAGCGCGGTCTTGACGGTCTGACCTTCGCCCATGCCCTCGCGGATGGCGATGAGCTCGCCGCGGCGGAAGAAGCCCTTGGTGCCCTCGGGCAGGTCGCCCACGAACTCGACGGGGTAGGCGGAGACGGCGCGGACGGCCTCCATCACGGCGGCGTAGCGCTCCACGCCCCCCGCGACCTCGTCCACGAGGGTCGGCAGCGGCTCGCCGTCGGTCTGGCTGACGTCGAAGACGTGGCCCACGCGGAAGCCCACGAGGCGGCGGCGCTCCTCGTCGGCGTCCTCGTCCTTGTCTTTGACCAGCATGGGCACGAGGATCTCAATGCCGCGCTCACCCTTCTTGACGTAGCGGTTGAAGTCGCGCTTCCAGCTCCTGAAGCTGGCCACGTGGGTGGCGGTGGGCATCTGCATCGCTATCAGGATGGTGTTGCCGAGGCTGTAGTCGTAGAACTTCGACAGGCTCCGCAGCCACGACTCCCAGCGCTCGGAGTCGTATACGGCGCGGACGCCCTCGCCGAGGCGGTCGAGCGCCGCCTGCGCGTGCTCCTGCGCCCTCTCGCGCGCCTGCTGGCGCTCCGCCTTGCTCATGTGACGCTTGGTGCTCTTGGTTGTTGCCATGTCCTTGTCTCCTCTCGGGTGGCGGTGCCGCACGGACCGCCCGTGCGTGCTTGCCACCCTTGGAGGCCAAGGGTTCCCGCCCCGTGGTAGGCGGAGGGCAATGGTGCTCCATGGCAACCTCCACCAATCGCCCTTGGATTTGTGCGAGGTTCCGTGGGGCCCTTGACCGGCGCCGTGCGGGGCGGCCGGGAGGGGTCCCGGGGGAGGGCGGGAAATAGTGTTTGAGCCGCTCTAGTTCATGGCACAAATGGCAGACAGTGCCTGTAGTAAAGATACATATCTGTATATCTATGTATAATTAAAGGGGTCACGGAGACGGTTAATGGTGATTGGGAGGTGACGAGCGTGGAGCGTGGTCGTGAGGCGAAAGCACGGCGTTTTGCACGGGCCGAAAACAAGGCTGATGCTGAAGTCGTACACGTAACGGTGTCCATGACTAAGGGTCAGCACCGTGCCATAAAACGCTTTGCGCTCGATAACGACACCACCGCTTCCGGGCTCGTTCAGGAGTGGATTGATAGGTATTGCATGGGACGAGAGGGGACGCTAGATGCAGATTAACGACCTGATCGACAGGGTCGAGAGGCTTGATGGCGGCGCCGACATCGCGCGCGACCTTCGAAAATTCGTCAATAAGAGGCGTCTAGGACTTGTCTACGAGGAGTCGAAGCCCGAATACGTACGCCTTACGAGTAAGCCAGTAGTCGAGGGAGACCTGGTGAACGTGTTGCCGCCTCGTGGCACGATGGAGGATATGTCGAGTGACGACGAGGCTGACGAAATCTGGATTGTCGATTTGGTGGCAGACGGCGTGGCACACCTAGTCGCGGTCGAGGGATCCGATACGCGTGAGGCTGCATACGATGATCTAGTGGCTGTGGCTCGCTTCGACCAGACCATCTACTGCGGGCTTACCGAAACGGGTCGTGTTGAGCTTGGCGGCGACAAGCCATATCATGCCATCATTAATGGCGAGAACTTCCATGCACTCGAGTTGCTTCTGTTTCCTTACTTCCAGTCAGTAGATTGCATCTACATTGACCCGCCGTATAACACGGGTGCAAAGGACTGGAAGTACAACAACAACTATGTGGGCGTCGATGACACCTACCGCCACAGCAAGTGGCTCACCTTCATGGAGGACCGCCTCCGCCTTGCCAAGAAACTACTGAATCCGAAGAATTCCGTACTCATCGTAACTATCGACGAGAAGGAGTACCTGCGCCTAGGTCTGCTGCTGGAGCAGATTTTTCCACCAAGCGAAACAGGAAACAATCAGGTCAGAATCCAGATGGTCACGATCGTGAACCATCCATTTGGGCAAGAGCGCAATCACCAGATGGCCCGTGTTGAGGAGTATGCATTCTTTGTATACCTCGGTGATGCTGCGGCGTTGCCCGTTGAAGACGCTTTTCTAACAATGCCGAGAGACATCAATAAGATAATTTCGGATATGACAGCGGAAGAAGAGGGCGACGAAGAGGAAGAAGCGCCTGGCACCGTTCGTTGGGAGAGATTGCTTAGAGGAGGTGGTGACGCTACACGACGGAAGAACCCGAACCTCTTTTACCCGGTGTTTATTGACCCCTCTATAAAGCGCATAGTTTCGGTCGGAGATCCACTGCCTATCGATGCTGACAGGAATGACACTGATGTGCCTGATGGTTTAGTGGCCGTGTGGCCATTAAGGACCAACGGTTCTGAAGGACGCTGGCGTTGTCAGCCGAGCTATTTCCGCGACTTGGCGAGTAAGGGTTTTGCCAAAGTGGGGCAATATGATAGGACGAACGACCGTTGGTCACTGCTCTATTTGAGTAAAGCGCAGCTTCGCAGGATTGAGCTTGGCGAAATTAGGATTGTCTCGCGTGACCAAAACAATGTTGTCGAGCTCAGCCTTGTATCCGAGTTAGAAAAACGCACCACCATGTCGAACAAGACTGTTTGGAATAGGGACTCTCACGATGCGGGCATCTATGGAACCCAACTAAACAGTCAATTCATTCCTGGAAGGGCATTTCCTTATCCGAAGTCACTTTACGCAGTTGAAGATACTATCAGCTCTGTCATTTCTGCAAATCCTGATGCGCTAATAGTTGATTTCTTCTCGGGATCGGGAACTACCGCTCATGCGACGATGCGTCTCAATCATCGTGACGGGGGTCGCCGCCGCTCTATATCAGTTACCAATAATGAAGTTGGATTCGATGAGGTTAAGCGGTTCGTTGCCCAGGGACTACGTCAAGGTGACGATGATTGGGAAGCCTTTGGAATAGCTCGTTATATCACCATCCCTCGCATTACAGCCGCTATGACTGGTATAACGCCTGATGGTATCCCCGTGGAAGGTGACTATAAGTTTACTGATGAGTTTCCTATGGCCGACGGTTTCCAGGAGAATGCGGTCTTCTATGACTTGAAGTATCTTGAACCCTCCGTCATCACAGCGAACCTTGCCTTCGATGAGATTGCGCCGCTCTTGTGGATGCGCGCTGGCTCGGTCGGCCCCATTATCACGCTCGGTGACACGGACCCCGAAGATGCGACATACGAGGTCACGAATGCCTATGGGGTGCTTTTCGACTATGCCTGGGCTCCGGAGTTCATCGAGGAATGTCGTGAGCACGATGTTGACCATGTCTTCGTCGTGACCGACGTAGACCGCCAGTACCGCGACATGTGTGCTGAGTTCAGGGGCAAGGACGTGAGGCAGCTCTACAAGTCCTACCTGCGCTCCTTCGAGATTGGACAGGACCGATGAAGTTTGAACTGAAGGACTTCCAGGAGGAGGCGGCGCGCAAGCTCGTCGACGATATGACCTACCTGATGGACGGCTACGAGCGACGGAACAAGATCGGCTCATGCTGCCTTTCCGCTCCGACTGGTGCTGGCAAGACGGTCATAGCGGCGGCGGTCATCGAGGCTCTGCTCGAGGGCAACGATGCCTGGGGCGTCAAACCCGATGCAGACGCCTGCGTGCTTTGGGTAACAGACCTGCCCTCGCTCGCCGATCAGACTCGTCTTCGTCTCATCGAGGCGACAGACCTCGATCTCTCCCGCATCGAGTCGATTACCGCGACATTCTGTGCCAACCATACGCAGCTCGAGGCGGGGCAGATCTACTTCCTGCATCGGCAGCTGCTTGGCAAGGGCAGGAAGCTTTCGGGTGGTGGCGAGTCGTTGTCGTTTTGGCAGCTGCTCAAGGACACCATTGCGAGTGGAACTCATCTCTATCTCTTCCTCGACGAGGCGCACCGCGGGCTCGGCTCGGCTGCGAAGCGCAACAACGCGCAAGAGGCTGCCGACCAGACCATCTATGGCCAGATAATCGATGGCGAGGACGGACATAGTCCAATTCCCGTCGTTGTAGGCATTTCGGCGACGCCGAAGCGCTTCGTGCAGGCGATGGCAAACAGGCAGGGGCGCACGAACGAGGCTCCTGTAACTGTGAAGCCAGCAGACGTGCAGGCATCGGGGCTCTTGAAGGACGATATCATCTTGCAGGCTCCCGTCACGAGCACGGCAGCCGAGCACATCTACCTGCTCGACGCCTGCAAGGCGCTGCGCGATGCCGAGGTCCACTGGGCTGGCTGGTGCGCCATGAACGGCGTTGCGACAGTAGTGCCGTTGATGGTCGTGCAGGTGCCCGACAAGGTGTCAACGCAGCGTCTTGGTGAGCTCGTCCGCGATATCCGATCCGCGTGCCCTAAGCTCGGCCCCGACGCTTTCGCCCACGTCATGAGTGGTTTCGACAACATCTCTGCTGGCGGCATCACCATCCCCTATGTCTCCCCAGAGCTCGTGGAGAGAACGCATGAGGTGAAGGTGCTCTTTGCTAAGGAGGCAGTCTCGACCGGTTGGGACTGCCCTCGTGCTGAGGTCATCTATTCGATGCGGCCCCACAAGGATGTGACCTACATCACGCAGCTTCTGGGTCGCATGGTCAGGACGCCGCTGGCGATGAGGATTGACGACGACGAGTCGCTCAACGCCGTGCGTTGCTATCTGCCGACATTCGATGAGAAAAGCGTAAAGCAGGTCGTAGGCTACCTCACCTCTGAGGAATCCGCCGACTGGGCGGGCATCTCCGCTGAGTCCGGTCGCAACGTCTATACCGATCCCGTCGACGTGGTCTGGGACCATGGGCTGGGCGTGGACGAAGCGTTTGAGTCAATCCACAAGGTCGTCGAGTCCCACCATCCCGAGAACTTCATCCTCGCAGCCTTCGAGTATGCCGGGCTCCTTGCCCAGTACAAGGTGCCTAATGCCAAGGGCGAGCTCAGAGACGTGAAGAAGGCGCTCCTAAAGTCGTTACGAGACTCTATCACCATCTTCAAGGACGAGTATGACGAGGCGTGCAAGGGGCTTGCCAAGGTCACGAGCGCGGAGCATCACATGAAGGTCTTCGATTCGACGTCGTACACGTCGAGCACCTTCACGCAGGATGCCGATTCTTACAGTCTCGCGAATGCGCGACGCGTGGCGGACCGCGCCTTCACCGAGACGCTGACCAACATGTTCTTCCGAAGCGAGCGCTCGCGCAGGGCCCACGACGGGCTGCCTGCGAGCGATGTCGCTATCAATACGGCCGTAGCCGCTGCGGCGCGCGTCCCACAAATCGAGGAAAGGGTTAAGGACACAGCTGAGCTTGAAGTCAAACGTCTCATGGCGTTCTACGGGCCTGAGGTGGCAATACTCTCAGAGCCGGCGCGCAATGCCTTTAACTCAGTGCTGTCCGCAAATGGCGTGCACCGCGTCGAGCACCTGCGCGTTCCTGGCACTGGACGCCAGGACAGGGCGAACGATAAGTTCGTGCTTCATGCGCTGTCTGAGGCGACGAGTGGCGATGCCTGGCTTGACCTCAACAGTGTCGAGAGTGATGTCGTGGCGCGCGAGCTAAAGCGAGGTTGCAAGGCGTTCTACCGTAACCCCTCCAATGGCACGGGCAGCCACGTGCTCACGGTTGTCTACCAACACCCTGAGGGCGGGCACCGTAATATGCACCCCGACTTCGTGTTCTTCCAGATGGACGGCGACACGATGATGCCATCGATTGTAGATCCGCATTGGGAGGTGACCGGTGACGAGGCCAAGGCGAAGCTTGTCGGGCTCGCTAGGTACGCTAGGGAGTTCGGAGGAGACTTCTGCCGCATCTGGTCGGTGAACGGCGACGGCACGCGCTACCTGGATTTGCTCGACAAGACGGTGCAGGCCGTAGTCATAGATGGCGACGAGTCCGCGACCGAGCTCTACAAGAAGCATGGGCGAAACTACAACTAGGAAGATCGAGGGCGACCCAGATGTACGACACCATAGCCGAAGACATCAAACAGGCATACTACCTGCAGAAATACAAGAACGACGGGGAACGTTTCGTCGCATGGTACCTGAGGAACGTCTACAACCTCGACGAGATCCAGGCGCGCGACTGTGTGACGGACGGTGCCGACGACAAGCAGATAGACGCCATCTACGTGGACGACGAAAACTCCGTGGTGTACGTGATCCAAGGCAAGTTCTACCAAGGATCGATAGACTCAACCCCGCTCCGGGAGACCCTCTCCTCTTGGATTCTTCTGAAGAACCCAGCCTCACTCCAGGACGGTGCGAATCACCGCCTCAAGCAGAAGCTGGTCGAGTTCGGCGCCGCCCTCGATGACGATTATGAGGTCTGCTTTGAGTTGGTGACGACGGGCGAGCTGACTTCGGCGGCGAGGGATGACCTCGGAGAATTCCAGAAGCAGCTCGTCGAAGACGACTCCTTCAGTGCCACGCTGGTCCTCGTTGATTCGGAGGAGATTTCAAGGCGCTATGAGATTGCGCTCGGCAAGGATAATCCCTCCATTTCGCACGTCCTCCAACTCGAGGACGGGAAGTTCCTTCCGCTGTCTCTTGGCAAGACGAGCGCGGTCATCGCGGCGGTTAGTCTGAGGGACTGCCTCCGATTCCCTGGCATTAAGGACCAGACCCTCTTCAGGAAGAACGTCCGAAACTCCCTTGGGAGCAACAACAAGGTCAACAAGGGCATGCGGTCGACCATCTACAACGAGCCCTCCGAGTTCTTCTTCTGCCACAACGGCATCACGGCGATCTGCACGAGCATGAGCCTGTCGGGAAACGTGCTCACACTCCATGGCTTGAGTGTGGTGAACGGATGCCAGTCACTCAATACGATCTACTCGGCAAGCGAGAGGGTCAAGTCAGCAGAAGACGGATACGTGATGATCCGCTTCTACGAGATTCCAGAGCGCGACAGGGCTGACAAGATAAGCATCTCGACGAACTCCCAGAGCGCAGTCAAGGCGAGAGACCTTAGGAGCAACGACAAGAGGGTCCTTCTCCTCAAGAAGAGCTACGAGCAGCAATACCCGAGCGGATACATGGTGACAAAGCGCGGCGAAGAGGCTCCGGCCGATAGGGATGACGCCCTTGTTGTTGATGTCACGACCCTCGGCAAAGTATTCATGGCGTGGCACTCTCAGCGGCCGAACATCTCCTATAGCGAGACGAGGGTATTCGACAAGTACTTCGACAATATCTTCCGCAAGGACTACCCGGCTAAAAACGTATATGCCTTGAACGCGCTATGGAGAACCGTCCAGGCATGCTGGGCGAAGGACGCAGGCAATCCGCTTGGCCTCAATGACTCCCTTCTCGCCATGCGTGCTTATGCGCCGTACCACCACCTGTATGCAATCTCCGTGTTCGCTAATACGCTGTCAAACATGCCAGTGGAGAACGTCCCGGACCCCGCGCTCGTATACGAGAGGCTTAAGGAATCGGGGATGCTGGACGTCGTCGTTCAGTTTGCGGGAGGCTGCCTCAATATTGCGCTTGAGTCCGCGGCCAGTGAGCCCCTGCCTAACAATAGGGTGTTCAGTCCGCAGAACTGGATCAAGACAAAGAGCTGTCTTGCGGGCATCAGGGCGCAGGTAAAGAACACGGTCATGATGATGCCAATGATGCCGGGCGGTGCGGAGACGAAGCAGAAGCTCGATGCGGCCCTGCACCTTGCACCAGAAGATTTCTCTGAGCGCTACACGGCTGACTAGGTGGCTTAAGGCTGACGCTCAACGTGTCTGGGGCTGTCCCGTCCCCACAAGCGTTAGGGGTGCCTGCGCGTGCGGGACGGGCGGCGGAGGGGCTTGGCCTCCGCCGTGGCGCGGCCCTGGCCGCGTGCCCTCATGGCGTCTGACCTGCACAAACTCAACACAAAAGGAAAGCGCCCGCCTTGGTGGCGAGCGCTCCCGTGTCGTGCTATGTGCGGTCATGGCTACGACTGCCACGCCCCGCGCACGTGGTGGACGCGCACACGCCCGGCGTCGAGGTTGACGCACACGCTCACGACGTCGAAGCGCAGGCGCTCTGGCAGGGGGCCGTCGGATGCGAGCGCGCGACCCACGCAGAGCGCC
>CADCHF010000064.1 GCA_902801175.1 uncultured Coriobacteriaceae bacterium
AGATGGCGACGTGGCCAAGTGGTAAGGCAGAGGCCTGCAAAGCCTTTATCTCCAGTTCGAATCTGGACGTCGCCTCCAAGCGAGCAAGGGCCGGCACGAGAGTGTCGGCCCTCTTTCCCGCGGACACGGCGCCTGTGACGCAGGCCCGCGCACGGTATGTCAGCTACGCGGAGTAGATTCGTGTACTCCCCGAGTATCGGCTTCCCGTTTCCTGCGTAAATCCCTGTGACTACTCTGGCAACCTCGATTCTGCTTTGCGTAGCTGACATACCGTGCGAGCGGTGTGCCTCTAAGGCTTCACGTGTCGCTTCCGAGCACGAAAAACAGAGCCAATTGCCCAGCCTGTCTCATTGGCTTGTGAGATGCGTGACGATTTGCACGCCGCGAGTAGAGTCCGCTGCCCTCAGTCGGTTGTGGCGTGGGCTACCTTCACGATCCTTACGAGCATGCCAGTGCCTGATGGGCGCTGGCTAATGCTCACGGAGTCGGCAAGCAGGCGCATCAGCTTAATCCCACGTCCGCGCTCCTCAAATGACCCGGCCTCTCGCTCGTCCACGGCGCTCGGGTCAAAGCCCTCGCCCAGGTCGGACACCTCAACCACAACACGGTCCTCGTAGCCGGCAACCGTGATCGTGGCGCCCTCGCCGCTGGTGTGGTCAACCGCGTTGCCCACGGCCTCGCCCACAGCAAGGTTTGCGTCAAAGCGCTCGTCGGGGGAGAGGGGAACCCGCGCCAAAAGCCGCGACACACTCGCGCGCGTATGTGCAAGGTTGTTGCTGTCAACCGGCACAACGGTGCGCCAGAGCGGCTGTGCCTGCGGGTCGTACGCATCGGGCGCGTCATTGGAGCCTACGCTCGATACCGGGACAAAGTCCACGAGCCGCGCGCGCCGCATGATGGCAAGCACCTGGTCGGAAACGTTCGTAAGAGAAATGAGTCCGCCCAGCTTGCGCATGCGGCGGATCTCAACCAAAATCGTGGCCATGCCGGCGGAGTCCACATACGACGCACCCGACATGTTGAGGATGATGCGACGGCACCCGTTGTTGATGAGCCGGTCGAGCGTGACGCGCAACGCGCCTGCCGTCGTCACGTCGATGTCTTCCTCAATGGGAACCAATGCTATGTTGGGTCGCTCATCCATATGAGTCTTGTTCCCAAAAGAGTGCAGATGAAACCCCAGAAATCCAAATGAACGTCCCAAAGCCAGAAGTGGCGTGTGGGCGGCGTCCCCACGGCGCGCGCGGCACGCTACACACGCCCATTTGGGTGTTCCCTTGGCGTGCGCCGGCCACACCGCGTCCGCACACCCACTTGTAGTATCGTCAAGGCTTGCAACCAACCGAAAGGCGGCCCATGCCAGCCACTCAGGCATATCTCGACTACGGGGCGGCGACCCCGCTCGACCCGCAGGTGCTCGAGGCAATGATGCCCTACCTCACGGGCGAGTTCTACAACCCCTCGGCGCCCTACGCGCTCGCCAGGCAGACCCGCGACGCCCTGGAGCAGGCGCGCACCACGCTCGCCTCGCTCATTGGCGCCCGCCCGGCGTCCATCACGCTTACCGCAGGCGCCACCGAGGCCAACAACCTCGCCTTTGCGGCGGTGGACGGGCACGTGGTCACGAGCGCCATCGAGCATGAGAGCGTGCTCGCCTGCGCAAAGTCCCACGATCACACGCTGGTGGGCGTGGGTCCAGACGGTCGAGTCGACCTGCCTGCGCTCCGCCGCGCTATCACTCCCGAGACCCAGCTCGTCTCGGTGGAGCTCGCCAACGGCGAGGTCGGCGCCATCCAGCCCGTGCGCGAGATTGCGCAGGCAGTGGCGGCCGAGCGCATGCGCCGGCTCGAGGCGGGGGAGCGTAACCCCATCTACCTGCACACCGACGCGTCGCAGGCGGCGCTCACCCATGCCATCAACGTGAGCTCGTTGGGCGCGGACCTGCTCACGCTCTCGGCGGCCAAGGTGTACGGCCCCAAGCAGGTGGGCCTGCTCTGGGCGTCGGACGATGTGCGCCTGCGGCCGCTCGTGCGCGGCGGTGGGCAAGAGGGCGGCGTTCGCTCGGGAACCGAGAACGTTGCCGGCGTTATCGGCTTTGCGCGGGCCTTTGAGCTGGCCTGTGCCGGCCGCAAGGAGGAGGCACGCCGCCTGCAGGAGCTTCGTAGCAGGCTTCAGAGCCGCCTTGAGGCCGCGTTTCCCTCAATGGTGGTCTCTGGTCCCAAGCGCAGCAAGCTGCGCCTTCCGGGGCTTCTCCACGTCTCGTTTGCTGGCCTTGACGCCATGCGGCTGGTCATTGGGCTCGAGCGCCTTGGCGTGAGCGTGGGCACCGGCAGCGCCTGCGCGGCCAGCCGGATGCAGGTGAGCCACGTGCTCACCGCCATGGGGGTCCCGCAAGAGGTGGCGCGCGGCAGCCTGCGCATGACGCTGGGGCGCCCCACAACAACCGACGAGATCGACTATGCCGCCGAGGCCATCGAGCGCGTGGTGCGCGGCGAGGCGGCGCGCGTGGGGGTGAGCCTGTGAGCAAGGTGTATGTGGGCATGAGCGGCGGCGTCGACTCGGCGCTGGCCGCGGCACTGCTCGTGGAGCAGGGTCACGACGTGCTGGGCGTGTACATGCGCAACTGGTCGCAGGACCTGCCGGGCTTTAAGTGTCCTTGGGCCGACGACCTTGCCGATGCCGAGCGCGTGGCGGTGACTCTAGGCATTGACCTCGAGGTTTGGGACTGTGAGGCGGAGTATCGCGCCACGGTGGTGGACTACCTGGTGGACGCCTACTCGCGCGGCTACACGCCCAACCCAGACGTCATGTGCAACCAAACGGTCAAGTTTGGGACCTTTGCCGAGCGAGCCTTTGCCGAGGGCGCCGACTTTGTGGCAACCGGTCACTACGCGCGGGTGGAGCACGGAGTGGGCGGTGCGCCGGCACGGCTTTTGCGTTCCTGCGATGAGCACAAGGACCAGACCTACTTCATGTGGCGCGTCGCGGGCAGCGTCTACAACCGCGCGCTCTTTCCCATTGGCGGCTACGCGAACAAGGCCGAGGTGCGCGCCGCGTGTGCAGAGCGCGGCCTTGGCATCGAGAACAAGCCCGACTCCGACGGCATCTGCTTTATTGGTCCGGTGGGTCTGCGCACGTTTTTGCTGCAGACGCTCGACCGCAGGCCGGGCGACATCGTTGAGTGGGAGACAGGCGCGGTGCTTGGACGCCACGAGGGCGCCTTCCTCTACACGGTGGGGCAGCGGCGCGGGCTCAACATTGGCGGCGGCCCGGCGCGCTATGTGGTGCGCACCGACACGCAGGCCAACGTGGTGTATGTCTCGGCCGACCAGGAGTGCTCGGCGCTCAAGACGCGCGAGCTCACGCTGGAGGACGAGCGCTGGATTGCAGGCGAGCGTCCTGCCGAGGGCACCTATCTCGTGCGCACGCGCCACACCGGCCCGCTCCGCGAGGCGCAGCTGCGGTATGCGGACGGTGCGGCGAAGCTCGTGTTTCCGCAAGATGTGCCCGCAGTAGCCCCCGGTCAAAGCGCCGTCCTCTACGACGACGTGGTCTGTGTCGGCGGCGGCCTGGTAAGCAAATAGAAGTGTCGAGGGGACGCTCCGACACCTCCGGACTCCCGCTCGACCCTCTGCGCAGGGTGTGTCCTGGGGACGTATAATTCGACACACCGCGCAAAAGCACTTGGGATCCGGCCCCCTCACCGCGCGTGTGTCTAATTATACGTCCCCTTGACACACCCACCCCCAGGTTCGCCCCCGCCCGCACCGCTCGCAGGCCTGGTTGACAGCCCGCCGCCGCAACCACCACCTCTGGTGCTAGGGTTGAACAAACCCCGTGCAACAGGAGGAACCATGCGCTCCCAACTCATCGTTCGACTCACCCTGGCGGCAGCGTTGGCCGCCTCGCTCGGCGGATGCGCTGCAGGTCAGCCGGCTGACGCGTCGGACCCGTCCGCAACGGACGCCGTCGAGAGCTCCAAAACCGGCGATCCGCTCCAGGACATAAACGCCAGCTCGCGCGTGGTGGCGCTCTCGCAGGAGGCCGCCAACATGTGGCTGCTTGCAGGCGGCAAGGTGGTCGGCGTGGTTGAAGATGCGGAGAGCATCGGCGGCCTGCCCGAAGAGGTGGAGGTCCTCGGCTCGCTCTCCGAGGTCGACCCTCTGCAGCTGACCGAGCTCAAGCCCGACCTCGTGATTGCGAGCGGCTCGGACGAGATCCTGCCAGACTTCCTGGACACTCTGACGCTCGAGGGCGTGCCTGTGCTGCAGGTGCATGTTGACTCCTTTGAGGCGTATGCCGAGCTAATGGAGCAGCTCACGCAGGCCACCGGTCGCGACGACCTCTACGAGAGCAACGTGACCGCCGTGCGCGAGAAGGTGGACGACGTCATTGAACACGTGCAGGCCAGTGAGGGAGACAGCTTCGTGGCGCTGCGGATAGAGGGCGAGAGCGTGCGGGCGGCAGGCGAGGGTGACTGGCTTCTGTCCACGCTGGGCGACCTTGGCCTTCAGAGCCAGAGCGTGCCAGCCGGCGAGGTTGCGGCAAGCGACCTTGCAAGCGCCGACCCCAAGTGGATCTTTGTAATCTACGGTGGAGACGGCGCAAAGGCGGAGGAGACCTTCGCCGCGCTCAGGGGGCAGCAGGAGTGGGCGGAGCTTGGCGCGGCGGCGCAGGGCAGGGTAGTCGTGCTGCCGCAGTCGCTCTTTGAGCACATGCCGGCCAACCGCTGGGGCGAGGCCTACGCGTACTTCTCGCAGGTGCTGCACGGGTCCTGGGCATAGGGCTGGGGCGAGCCTCCAGCTAGGCACATGCGGGAACGATCGCCTTGGCCAAGCGAGGGCGCTAGGCGCGAGCAACTCCCATGCGGCCGCCGTGTCGCGTAAACCATAACGAAACAGCGTTGTCGTAGAATGTGCCGCAGCAATTTGCGAGCAGATGCGACCTAGCCTTTGAGGAGCGAGCCATGTCGATAGAGCGTGCGCGTGCGTATTTGGCCGAGCGGGGGTATGCCGAGAGGATCATTGAGTTTGAGACTTCGAGCGCAACGGTGGAGCTTGCGGCAAAGGCGGCTGGCACCACACCCGCGCGCATCGCCAAGTCGCTGTCGTTCTTGATCGACGGGCACGCCGTGCTGGTAGTGTGCGCGGGCGACGCGCGCGTGGACAACCACCGCTTCAAGATTGCGTTTCATACCAAGCCCAAGATGCTCTCGCGAGACATGGTCGAGGAGCTGGTGGGCCATGCGGTGGGCGGCGTGTGCCCGTTTGGTGTGAACGACAGCGTTGAGGTCTACCTCGACGAGTCGCTGCGCAGGTTTGAGACGGTGTTTCCCGCGGCGGGCAGCAGCAACAGCGCCATCGAGCTGACCCTCGACGAGCTCGAGGAGCTTGCCGAGCCCGTGGCGTGGGTGGACGTGTGTCGCGACTGGCCTCGCGAGGACGAGGAAGAGGCCTAAGGCGGAAAAGGGGAGCGTGCGTGCCGTGGCCAATTGGGCGGATGCGCGGGGCCGGCGGGAAGCGCGCGGAGCCGAGCGTGCGGAAGGTCACAAGATTCTTCAAAAATAGTTGTTGCACTGTGCGAGAGGTTAGGCTATATTATTCCTTGCTGCGCGAGCGGTACCCAAAGCTAAGGGCGTTTAGCTCAGGGGGAGAGCGCTTCCCTGACACGGAAGAGGTCACAAGTTCAAATCTTGTAACGCCCACCAAATCTTCGCAGGTCAGACAAGTTGTCTGACCTGTTTTTCTTTTGGCTCGACAGCCTGCAAGGGCCATGCGATAAGCCCCAAGGTTCGACTGAAGGGGTAGCCCCTGCGACAGGTTGATGTGGCCCGGACCTCCAGGCGAAGGCGAGCCACGGGTGCTGCCCCTACGGGCGTGGCCAATGACGCAAAAGCTGCGCGGTTCCAACCCCTATACAGCTGCGCATTCCTGCTCAATATGCGTTTGCCAGCCAGAGTGCCCCACTCAAAGCCGCACTCGGAAATTTGTCCATACAGCTGAGACGAGGCCTGGCGCCCGCACGTACTCGATGCGTGTTCGTGAGGGGCCGACCAACAGATTGGAGCCATGATGAAGCTTGAGAACCTGACACCGGAGCAGCGTGAGAAGGCGCTCGCCTGCAAGTCCCCCGAGGAGGTCCTCGCACTGGCGAAGCAGGAGGGCTACGAGCTCTCCGACGAAGAGCTCGAGCAGGTCTCGGGCGGATGGGGCGAGGAGGTCCACTTCGTTGGGTGCAACGTGTGTGGCTGGAACATCTTGCTCTCTGAGGACGAGTGGTACGTGGGGACTATGAAATGCCCCGACTGCGGTTACGAGATACAGCTGGGCTAGGACGCCACTGTGCTGCCATGCGTTGCGTGCGCACCGCGGCGGCCGCACGGCAGGCGGTGAGGGCGTGGCCGGCCTTTCCCGTCGGCTGGCCTTGTGTGAGGGAAGCCTGGTGCCGCGACGTGCAGCGGGCCTTCCTCAGCGCTCGCGGACGTAGGCAGCTATGCTGATCGCCTCGACCACGACCAGAAAGGCGGTGGTGACGAGGCCCCTTGTCTTGAGTCCACGACGACGTTGCCACCGCGCGGGCGTGGGCTGCGGGCTGGCCTTTGGGTGGTGGCTGGCGCCGGGCTGGGCGACCGGTGCGGCCGCGGCGGTGGGGGAGAGGGCCAGCCGTCGGGGCATCTCCGGCTGGCCTGCCGCGGAAGATGCCGCAACACGCAGAAGGCTCGGGAGCCCACGTCCCGCGCCTTCGCTGGCTCATGCTCTGCGGGTGACCGCGCAGCCTAGTTGTAGTAGTTGTCGGTCACGCACGTATCTACGTAGTCGTCGCAGTCCCACGAGAACGGGCTCTCGCCCCAGCCGCCCCCGCTCACGCTCTGGAGATCCTCCTCCGAGAGCGTGTAGCCCTCCTCCTTGGCGAGCGCAAGCAGCTCCTCGGGGGTCTTGCAGGCCTTGGCCTTCTTGATCTGCTCCGGGGTCAGTCTGTTGAGATCCATCTCCCTCTCCTTTCTCGCCTCGTTGCGCACAATGTACGCAACTGGCGCGCGCTGCGTCCCAGCGGCTAGCTGACGGTGGCGTGGGAGGCTATCAGCGTGGGAGGTGGGGTGGCAGGTGTTGCGACATATAGCATGGACCAAATATGAGCACTAACTCACGAATGAGCAATGTCGGCATGCTCGACTTACATCAAATGCTCGCTATCAACTCTGTGACGTGGTGTTATAGGTTTTGGATTATCCACTTGTACAAATCTATCCATACCATGTGGAGTCGTTTGAACGTGGAGTGGTTGGAACGCTCGAGCAAGGACGATATGGATAGAGGTGAGACGGTTATTGCGCCGGCGTGATTGATTCTCACCCTGACTGGCTGGGCGCACCCTTTGTCGAGGAGGCCGAGTACCTGCGGGACACGAACGAGCAGGCTTGGAGATGGGAGTACCTGGGCGAGATCACCGGCACGGGTGGCGCCGTCTTCGACAACGTGCACGAGGCGAAGCTTTCCGACTCTCGCATCCGCACCTTCCATCGCATTCGCAACGGCGTGGACTGGGGCTGGTTCCCGGACCCCTGGCGGTTCGTGCGCTGCGGTTGGGAGCCCGAGGCCAGGCGGCTGCTCGTCTTCGAGGAGCACTCGGCGAACAAGACCATGCCCATCGACACGGGCAAGATCGTGGTTGACTCCCTCACTTACCCTGATGAGGCCGGCGGCGAGGCGTACTTCCACGACCAGATCATCTACTGCGACGACACGCCTGATAGCAAGGTTCAGATGAACGTGTGGCGGCGCGAGCTCGGGCTGCGGGTGCACGCGGCACGCAAGGCCAGGATGCGACGCCTCTCCTATGACTGGCTGGCGGGGCTGCGGGAGATAGTGATCGATTCCGAAAGATGCCCTTTGACCTTCTCCGAATTCACCTTGAAGGAGTTCGAGAGGGACAAGGAGGGCAACTAGATAGATGACATCCCAGACGGGAACGACCACTCGATTGACGCTGTGCGCTATGCGATGCTCGATGACATCCTGCGAGGATGAGCGGGGCTCGGGCGCACAAACTGGAATTTGTATCACAGAACCATCAGCAATGTTCCGGCTCCAATCAGGATACACCCTATCACTGACTTAAAAGTAAATTCTTCATGCAGAAAAACAAA
>CADCHF010000065.1 GCA_902801175.1 uncultured Coriobacteriaceae bacterium
GGAGTTCTACACCAAGGGTGCCGGCGCTGCCTACAAGATGGGCCCTGGCTCCATCAGCTTTGGCGCGTCCGAGGACTTCTCCATCAACGAGTGCCCGCTCAGCGAGCTGCAGGCCGCTGACGGCGTGCTCGACAGCGCGAAGGACACCGTGCCCGTGTTTGTGTGGCGCCGCGTTGCAGGCGAGGGTCGTGACATGCCGCGCTCCATGTACAACCATGCAAGCAACCCCGAGGACCAGGTGAAGAGCTATCTCGAGCCCGACACCACCGAGCTCGAGATCCTGCAGTACCTCAATGACAACTACGACAACGTGGTGCTCATCGTCAACACCGCGAGCGCTCTGCAGCTCGACTGGGTGGCCCAGTTCCCCAACATCAAGTCGATCCTGTTTGTACCCTCCACCGGCACCTACGGCACCGACGCCCTGGCAGGCATCTTTGCTGGTGAGGTCAACCCGAGCGGCCACACTGTGGACACCTTTGTGGCCGACGCGCTGGCCAGCCCTGCCGGCAAGAACTACGGCGACTTTGAGTTTACCGACGAGGACGGCAACCCCACTGGCTACAACTACGTGAGCTATCTCGAGGGCATCTACGTGGGCTATCGCTACTACGAGACCCGCTACGAGGACAAGGTGCTCGGCCAGGGCAACGCTGGCGACTTTGACTACGACGCCGAGGTGGTCTACCCGTTTGGCCATGGTCTCTCCTACACCAGCTTTGAGTGGAGCGACTTTACGGCTGAGTGGGACGGCCTGGACTCCATCACGGCCAAGGTGACCGTCACCAACACCGGTGATGTTGCTGGCAAGGACGCCGTCGAGATCTACGCGCAGGCACCCTATACCGAGTACGACAAGAAGCAGGGCATCGAGAAGGCCTCCGTGGCACTGGTCGCCTACGCCAAGACCGACGAGCTTGCCCCTGGCGAGAGCCAGACGCTCGAGATTGCGGTTGATCCGGCGCTTCTTGCAAGCTTCGATGCCCATGGCGCTGGCACCTATGTGATCGAGAACGGCACCTACTACCTGGTGGCCGGCCACGACTCCCACGACGCCGTCAACAACATCCTTGCCGCCAAGGGTAAGGGCTCTACGGGCGACGCCAAGCTGGCCGCTGCCCACGAGCTGACCATCGACTCGAAGAACGCTCTTAAGGACGAGGCAACGGTTGACGCCACCACCTTCTCGACCGACGCCTACAGTGGCAACAAGATTCAAGCGCTGCTTGGCTTTGCCGAGCCCGAGGGCACCCGCCTTACCCGCTCCGACTGGGAGGGCACCTTCCCTGCAAACGATGGCACGCCCATCGAGGGCGACGTCTCTACCTGGGGCAACGAGATCAACGGCACCGATGCCGACGGCAACCCCGTGAGCTACGTATGGGGCAAGGTTGGCTCCGACGAGCTGCTGGCCCAGCTCGAGAGCCACGACTCGCTCAACCCCACCGATGACGCATCCATCACCGTGGAGCCTGTCTACGCAGCCGCCAACGGCAAGACGCTCATCGAGGTGCGCGGTCTGGCCTACGACGATCCCGCATGGGATGAGCTGCTCGATCAGCTCACGCAGGCCGACTACCAGGAGATCGTGGGACACTCTGGCTATGGCTCGGAGTACCTGGAGAGCGTAGGCAAGCCCTTTGTGATCGACGCTGACACCGCTGCAGGCCTCATCTACGGCTCCACTGGCATGATGTTCTGCTCGCCCGTCGTGATGGCCCAGACCTGGAACCAGGAGCTAGCCGAGAGCTATGGCCGCATGCTGGCAAGCGAGGCAAACCTGCAGGGCACCGGCGGTGCCATGGGCTGGTACGCCCCGTCCATGAACATCCATCGCACGCCGTTCATTGGCCGCGCCGCCGAGTACTACAGCGAGGATCCCATCATCAGTGGCATGGTTGCCTCGCACGAGATTCACGGTGCCGCCGAGCTGGGCCTGTACAGCACCATCAAGCACTTTGCCTTCAACGACCAGGAGAACCACCGCGGCGACGGCGGCATCGACAAGTCCGTTTCTACCTGGGTCGACGAGCAGGCCGCGCGTGAGATCTACCTGCGTCCGTTTGAGCTCTGCATGCATGCCCCAGACGTGGAGGAGACCTATTACACCGTGGCCGAGGACGGTAGCTACCAGCAGCAGACGCGCATGCAGCGCACCGCCCAGGGCATCATGACCTCGTTCAACCGCATTGGTGCCACCTGGACTGGCGGCTGCTACCCGCTGATCCAGCAGCTGGTGCGCGACGAGTGGGGCTTTGAGGGCTTCATCATCACCGACTCCGCCAACGCCCAGAGCCCTGCCTTCAACGAGAGCCAGATGATTCGTGCCGGCGCGGACGCCTTCCTCAAGAGCAACGCCAACACCTACGTGTTTGACCCCACCAACGCGGCAGAGTACTACTATGCTCGCGAGGCAGCGCACCACCTGCTCTACACCACAGCCAACAGCCGCGCCATGAACGGCGCCGTGCCCGGGAGCGTCTACAAGCCTGGCATGCAGCCGCTCGATAAGATCCGTCTTGCGGCAAGCATCCTTGGTGGCGGCGGCATAGCTGCAATTGGTATCACCGGTTGGCTCAACCACAAGAAGCGCAAGCTCGAGCGCGCAATGATTGCTGCCGAGAGCAATGAGGCATAGCAAGGACAACGCATAGTTTGTGCACGAAACGGTCCCTTCTGGAAACTCAGCCAGAAGGGACCGTTCTTCTCTGCGAGATTCCTTCTTTGCTGTGTTACCGTGTGACATGGCTTTAAGGAGGTCTCTTGTGAACAAGCTTCTCGAGCGCCTTGACAGGCACTACGTAAAGATCTGCGCGTATGCGGGCGTGACGGCAGTGCTAACGCTTACGGCGTGCGCCCTGCTGTATACGGCCTCGCCGGTGATCGCCAAGCTCTGGGACCTTATCTGCAAGGTGCTCGAACCCATCGTGTACGGTGCGGCGTTGAGCTATGTGCTCAACCCCTTGGTCAAGCGCGTTTCGCAAATGCTCAGACGTGTTGGGCCATACGCCACCGACCCGCTGCGCCGACGTCGAGCTGCCGTTGCCATTAGCATTATTGGTGTGGTGCTGGTACTGCTGGCTCTTTCGTCCGTGTTTATGCTGATGATCACGCACAGCATCCAGAGCTTGCGTATCGAGCAGATACAAAGCATTTTGGGTACGGCTCAGGGCGACCTTCTCGACTTGCTTAAGGCTGCTCACAAGCGTCTTGTTGAATGGGGAATTCTTTCGAACAGCGACAAGACGAATCCGCTTGCCATATTCAGTACCGCCAAAGAGGCCGGTGCCACCATGCTCTTCTCCGTGATCTTTGGCATCTACTTCTTGATTGACGGTCCTTTCGTGCTTATCTACGTCCTGTTGGGTGACGACATTGCCGTAAACCATGGGCGCTTCATGGCCGACGCCGACAAGGTCTTCTCTGGGTACTTCCGCGGACAGGGCATCGATGCGGCCATCGTGGGTGTGCTCTCGGGCATCGTTCTCACGGCTATTGGCATACCCTTTGGACCGCTTGTTGGCCTGCTTGCCGGCCTCGGCAACCTCATACCGTATGTGGGCGGACCGGTCGGCTTTGGCTCCATAGCGCTCATGTGCATCCCCAGTGGCGAGTGGGGCAAGATGATTGCCGGCTTTATCGCCATGGGCATCATCATGGTTGTGGACGGCAACATAATTAACCCCAAGCTGCTCTCGGACAACGTGGAGGTCCATCCGATTCTCGTGATTGCGGCCCTCATTGCTGGAGGTGCCGTGGGCGGAATCGCCGGCATGCTGGTCGCGGTGCCGTTTGCGGCGTTCCTCAAGATTCAGCTGGATCGTTGGGTCGAGCGTCGCGAGGCCGAATCTGCCGCCAGGCCCATCTTGCACGAGGGCAAGGAAGAGGAGCTTTAGCGTGGGGGCCTTCAATGACCGCGTCTATGAGGTTGTGCGCCAGATTCCCTATGGCTGTGTGAGCACCTACGGCGACATCGCGCGGGCCATTGGCCAGCCACGCAAGGCGCTCTTTGTGGGCTATGCCATGAAGAGCTCTCTGGAGGAGGGTGCCGTCCCCTGTCATCGCGTGGTGTATAAGGACGGCCGTATTTACCCCACCAACGAGGACGGGCAGCCAACCATACAAAAGATCATGTTGGAGCGCGAGGGCGTGCCCTTCTTGGACGAGAGCCATGTCGATCTAAATGCCTGTCACTGGACGCCGGGACGCATGGATGCCGAGGGCCGTCCCGCCGACATCGACTGGGCAGCCGAGATGGGCGACCTGTTCTGAGCGCCTCCACCAAGGCCATCCTTTTGCCGAAAGTGCGTACTGTGGCACATGAGTTGCATTTGCCTCAAAAGTTGGTGCGCTAGAGTTGTTGGGAACAAGGAGCGAGAGCTGCGCATGCGCGATGCGTGGTGTGCCTGCAAGGAGTGTGAGGCAATATGAGCGATACCATCCAAGCCCCAATCGGCTCCACCCCCGAGGTGGCCGTGCGTGAGCTGATTGACTATGCCGAGCTCAAGGGGCTCATAGGAGTAGAGGACCGTACATTCGCGGCAAACGCTCTTATCGATGCGCTGCAGCTGGAGCCAACGGGTAGCTTTGACGTTCACGGTCGTCCCGAAGAGGTGCCGCCCCTCGAACAGATTCTTGCCACACTGCTCGACGACGCCGTGGACCGTGGCGTGATCGACGACGGCATCGCGAGCCGCGACCTGCTCGACACCCGGCTCATGGGCTGCGTGACGCCGCGCCCCTCCGAGGTCGTGCGCGGGTTCTGGCGGCGCTACGAGGGGGACCCCAGGGAGGCGACCGACTGGTTCTACCAGCTGGCCCTGAGCAGCGACTACATCCGCTCGTACCGCGTCGCGCGCGACCGCAAGTGGAAGGCCGCCACGCCCTACGGCGAGCTGGACATCACCATCAACCTCTCCAAGCCCGAGAAGGACCCCAAGGCGATCGCGGCGGCCCTCACCAAGCGGCAGGACGCCTACCCGCGCTGCCTGCTCTGCTGCCAGAACGAGGGCTACGCCGGCAGGCTCGACCACCCGGCGCGCCAGACCATCAGGCTCGTCCCGCTCGACCTCGCCGGCGAGCGCTGGTACCTGCAGTACAGCCCCTACGTGTACTACAACGAGCACTGCATCGTGCTCTCGGAGGAGCACCGCCCCATGCGCATCGAGCGCAGGACCTTCGTGCGGCTGCTCGAGTTCGTGTCGACGTTCCCGCACTACACCGTGGGGTCCAACGCGGACCTGCCCATCGTGGGCGGCTCCATCCTCGCGCACGAGCACTACCAGGGCGGCCGCTACGAGTTCGCGATGGCGCGCGCGGGCGTGCGCGAGGAGGTCTCGTTCCCCGGCTTCGGGGACGTGCGGGCCGGCGTCGTGGAGTGGCCGATGTCGGTCATACGCCTGGACTGCGAGGACCCCGGGCGCCTGGTCGAGCTCGCCGACCGCGTCCTTGCGGCCTGGCGCGGCTACAGCGACGCCTCCGTGGGCGTGCTCGCCGAGACGGACGGCGCCCCGCACAACACGATCACGCCCATCGCGCGCAGGCGCGGCGCAACCTACGAGCTCGACCTGGTGCTGCGCAACAACCGCACGAGCGACGAGCACCCGCTGGGCATCTTCCACCCGCACGCGGAGCTGCACCACATCAAGAAGGAGAACATCGGCCTCATCGAGGTCATGGGCCTCGCGGTGCTGCCGGCGCGCCTGCTCGGCGAGATGGAACGGCTCAAGAAGGCGATCCTGGCGGGGGAGGACCCGGCGTCGGTGCCCGGGCTCGAGCCGCACGCGCCGTGGGCGGCCGAGGTGCTGGCGCGCCACCCGGAGTTCGCGCCAGACGCCGTGGCTACGGCCGACCCGGCGGCGCTCGACGGGGTCATCGAGCAGGAGATTGGTGCCGTCTTCGCGCAGGTGCTCGAGCACTGCGCGGTGTTCGCCGCAGACGAGGTTGGCAAGGCTGCCTTTGACAGGTTTATCTCGTACGTTGGAGGTGCGTCATGAGTTTTCCGAGCACAGAAGTCTTGAACCAGGTCTATGGCGAATCCGCTGCTGCGGCCAAGGTTCGCCTTGAGGAGCTGCGCAGTCGTTACGAAGAGCTCTTTGGGGCTGCCGATCTGGCCTACTTTACGGCGCCGGGTCGCACCGAGATCATTGGTAACCACACTGACCACAACGGCGGCAAGATCCTTGCCGCAAGCATAACGATGGACACCATTTGCGCCGCCGCTCCCAACGGCACGAGCATGGTGAACATTGCAAGCGAGGGCTATCCCATGGTGAGCCTGGACATCTCAAAGCTGGGTGAGGTGCCGCACTGCCAGGGAACGCCGTCGCTTCTCGCGGGCATGATTGAGTCAACGATTGAGCGCGGCTATGCCGTCAACGGCTTCAACGCAACGGTGTCATCGGAGGTCATTCCCGCGGCTGGCGTCAGCTCGTCCGCCTCGTTTGAGATGCTGGTCTGCGCCATCATCAACGGCCTCTTTAACGACAACGCAATTGACGTGGCTACGTTTGCGCTCATAGGGCGGTATGCCGAGAACGTTTGGTGGGAGAAGGCCTCTGGCCTGCTCGACCAGATGGCCTGCGCAGTGGGCGGCACCATTCTGCTTGACTTCTCGCATGGCGTGAACTTTGAGCGCGTGGACTTTGCCTACGACGAGCTTGGGTGCGAGCTCGTGCTGGTCAACACGGGCAAGGGTCATGCGGACCTTTCGGCAGAGTACTCGGCCGTGCCCGACGAGATGCATGCCGTGGCAAAGGCCCTGGGCGTGAGCAACCTTTGTGAGAGCAGCGAGCAGGAGCTGCTCGAGAAGCTCGACGAAGTTCGCGCCTCTGTTGGAAGCGACCGGGCTATCATGCGCGCGCTGCACTTCTTTGAGGAGTGCGCTCGCGTGGACGAGGCTGCCAAGGCCTTGGCGGCAGGGGATAGGGCTCGCATGCTGACGCTCATTGACGAGTCGGGCTCGTCGTCCTGGCGCTGGCTGCAGAATGCCTACGTGGCCGATGTCGCAAGCGAGCAGCCCATTCCTCTGGCACTGGCGCTAACCGAGCTGTATCTCAAGAAGATTGGCGGAGGAGCTTGCCGCCTGCATGGTGGAGGCTTCGCCGGCGTCATCATGTGCGCGGTGCCAAAGGAATCTGCGGCTTCCTATGTTGAGCTCATGAGCCGTACCTTTGGCGAGTCCAACGTGTATCTCACCAACATCCGTGCAACAGGCGCCTGTCAGCTCGCCTGCTAACAACACGGGGGTGTGTCACAAGGGACACACCCCTCAGGTGGAACGTACGCCTCTGCCCGCCTGCGTCAGACTCCCGGCTCCCGCTGACACGCCCGCCTCGAGTCACAGCCTCTCGCAACATCAACAAGGGGGTCTCCCACGCGCGGAGGCCCCCTTTGTTGTGTGCATATGGTGATATTAGGATACGCCCGGCACCGTGGACTTTTGACAATACACTCACTGCTGCCTAAAGTATTCTAGCTGTGCCAATCCAGGGTAGTGGTGCTGCGCTGCCCTTTCTGCATACGTTGTAGATGATAGTTCAGAAGGAGAAAGCTTTGCCTACCATCAACCAGCTCGTCCGCCAGGGCCGCAAGTCTGTTGCGGCTAAGTCCAAGAACGCTGCTCTGCAGCACAACCCGCAGAAGCGCGGCGTCTGCACCCGCGTCTTCACCACCACCCCCAAGAAGCCTAACTCTGCTCTTCGTAAGGTCGCCCGTGTGCGCCTCGTCAACGGCATCGAGGTTACGGCTTACATCCCCGGTGAGGGTCACAACCTGCAGGAGCACTCCATCGTGCTGATCCGCGGCGGCCGCGTGCGCGACCTGCCTGGTGTGCGTTACAAGATCATCCGTGGCGCCTACGACTGCGCAGCTGTCCAGAACCGCAAGCGCGCTCGTTCCCGCTATGGTGCCAAGCGCCCCAAGTAGGACATTAATCGTACCAGCCACGTAGTTCTTAGTTCTTAGGAGAATCACATGCCGCGTCGTGCAGCAGCAGTCCGTCGTGAGGTCATGCCGGACGTCAAGTACAACAACCGTCTCGTGACCCAGCTCATCAACAAGGTGCTCCTCGATGGCAAGAAGTCCACCGCCGAGCGCATCGTCTATGGCGCCTTTGACATGGTTGCCGAGAAGTCCGGCGAGGACGCCCTCTCCGTCTTCAAGAAGGCCATGGACAACATCCGCCCGACCCTCGAGGTCAAGCCCAAGCGCGTTGGTGGCGCCACCTACCAGGTGCCTATGGAGGTCAACTCCCGTCGCGCCAACCAGCTCGCCATTCGCTGGATGGTCAACTTCTCCCGTGCTCGCAAGGAGCGCACCATGGCCGAGCGTCTCGCCAACGAGATTCTCGATGCCGCCAATGGTGTTGGTGCCTCTGTGAAGCGTCGTGAGGACCTCTTCAAGATGGCCGAGTCCAACCGCGCCTTCGCGCACTACCGCTTCTAAGCAGTCCAGGAGTTTTTTCATATGGCGAAAGTTAAGTACAAGCTCGAGAACCTGCGCAACATTGGCATCATGGCCCACATCGATGCGGGTAAGACGACCACTACCGAGCGCATTCTCTACTACACCGGCAAGACCCACAAGATTGGTGAGGTCCACGACGGTGCCGCAACCATGGACTGGATGGTTCAGGAGCAGGAGCGCGGCGTAACCATTACCTCCGCAGCAACCACCTGCTTCTGGGGCGATTACGTCATCCAGATCATCGACACCCCGGGCCACGTCGACTTCACCGCAGAGGTCGAGCGCTGCCTGCGCGTCCTCGACGGTGCCGTTGCCGTGTTCGACGCCGTTGCCGGCGTCCAGCCGCAGTCCGAGACCGTCTGGCGTCAGGCTACCAACTACAACGTCCCGCGCATCGCGTTCATCAACAAGTTTGACCGCATTGGCGCCGACTTCTTCCATGCCATCGATACCATGAGGGATCGCCTTGGCGCCACCGCTGTGGCCGCTCAGGTCCCGATGGGCGCCGAGTCCCAGTTCTGGGGCCTCATCGACCTTGTCACCATGAAGGCATGGGACTTCAAGGAAGACTCCAAGGGCATGATCTACCCCGAGATGCTCGACGAGATTCCTGCCGACTACATCGACATTGCCAACGAGAAGCGCGACGAGCTGCTCGACGCAGCCTCCAACTTCTCTGACGAGCTCATGGAGACCGTCCTCATGGAGGAGGAGGTCCCCGTGGAGATGCTCAAGGCCGCCATCCGCAAGGGCACCCTTGCCGGCGAGCTCAACCCCGTCTTCGTGGGCTCCGCCTACAAGAACAAGGGCATCCAGGAGCTGCTCGACGCAGTCGTCGACTACCTCCCCAGCCCGCTCGACGTGGGCACCATCGAGGGCACTAGCCCCAAGAACGGCGAGGTCATCACTCGCGAGCCCGATCCCAAGGCTCCGTTCAGCGCTCTTGCCTTCAAGATCATGACCGACCCGTACGTGGGCAAGCTCACCTACTTCCGCGTGTACTCCGGCCATGCCGAGAGCGGCAGCTACGTGTACAACGTGAACAAGGACAACCGCGAGCGTCTTGGCCGCATCCTCGAGATGAACGCCAACGAGCGCGTTGACCGCGACGGCTGCTCCGCTGGCGACATCGTTGCCTGCGTGGGCTTCAAGAACACCACCACCGGTGACACCCTCTCCGACGAGAAGAACCCCATCATCCTCGAGTCTATCGACTTCGCCGACCCGGTTATCGACGTCGCCGTCGAGCCCAAGAGCAAGGCCGAGCAGGACAAGATGAGCGTGGGACTGCAGAAGCTCGCCGAGGAGGACCCGACCTTCCAGGTGCGCACCGACCACGAGACCGGCCAGACCATCATCGCCGGCATGGGCGAGCTGCACCTCGAGATCATCGTCGACCGTCTGCGTCGCGAGTTCAAGGTCGAGTGCAACGTTGGTAAGCCGCAGGTTGCCTACCGCGAGACCGCTGGCAAGGCCGTCAAGAACGTCGAGGGCAAGTTTGTCCGTCAGTCCGGTGGTAGCGGCCAGTTCGGTTGGGTCTTCATCGACATGGAGCCCGCTGAGCCGGGTGCTGGCTATTCCTTCGAGAACGCCATCGTTGGTGGCACCATCCCCAAGGAGTACGTCCCCGCAGTCGACAAGGGCATCCAGGAGGCCCTGGAGGCTGGCGTCATTGCCGGCTACCCGGTTGTCGACATCAAGGTGAAGCTCATTGACGGCAAGTACCACGAGGTCGACTCCTCCGAGGCCGCCTTCAAGATCGCTGGTTCCATGGCCATCAAGGAGGCGCTGCGTCGCTCCGATCCCGTCCTGCTCGAGCCGGTCGAGGCCGTCGAGGTCGAGACTCCCGAGCAGTACATGGGCGATGTCATGGGCAACCTGTCCAGCCGTCGTGGCAAGATCGAGGGCATGGAGGATCGCTCCAACTCCAAGGTCATCAAGGCCAAGGTGCCCCTGGGCGAGATGTTTGGCTACGCCACCGACCTTCGCTCCCAGACGCAGGGCCGCGCGAGCTACACCATGCAGTTCGACTCCTACGAGCCCGTCCCCAAGTCCGTCCGCGACGAGATCGTCTCCAAGCACGGCGGCAACGTTTAAGTCACTAGTCAACGAGCCCAATCGCTCTTAATGGAGGTACCCAAAGTGTCAAGCCAGAAGATCAGGATTCGCCTCAAGGGCTACGATCACGAGGTCGTTGACCAGTCGGCCAAGAAGATCGTCGAGACCGCCCAGAACACCGGCGCCCGCGTTTCCGGCCCCATCCCCCTGCCTACCGAGCGCAACCTTTACACGGTCATCCGCTCGCCGCACAAGGACAAGGACTCCCGCGAGGAGTTTGAGATGCGCACCCACAAGCGTCTCATCGACATCCTCGACCCCAGCTCCAGCACGGTTGACAGCCTGATGCGCCTCGACCTCCCCGCTGGTGTGGACATCGAGATCAAGCTCTAATTCAGGGCAATACAATCAACTAAAAGGGCAACCCCCTGTGGCATACACGTCACAGGGGGTTGCCCTTTTAGCACGTTCATATGTGGGAGTGGAAAGATTGTGAAAGCCACGCGGTCGGGCGTATCTCTCCCATGAGCAATTAAACTAGAAAAGCTGCTGAATTGCGGGATTGTTCTGTCTCGGCTGC
>CADCHF010000066.1 GCA_902801175.1 uncultured Coriobacteriaceae bacterium
CAAGTGTATCCCGAGGCGTACAGCCCGACAACTTCCTCACGCGTGCCCATGCGGACTCCTAACCGGACCAGGTCGGTCCAACTTTTCGTCCGCACCCCCGTGACACTCCTTTGTCATAGAGGCCCAAAATACCCTGAAAGCCGATGTCTCGCGCCGCATGATGCAGGTGCGTGCACGGTATGTCACCTGTGCGAAGTAGAATCGCGGTTGCCGCAGTAGTCACAGGGCAAAATCGCAGGTCGTGAAGGTCCGATACTCTGGGTAGGTACGTTTCTGCTTTGCGCAGATGACATACCGTGCAAAGCCGGGGTCTTCATGGCCTCCCCGAGCGCCCGTAGCCCAAAAGCGGAGTAGAGATGCTCCCGCCCTGCCAGCTGGCTCAGTTTCACATGAGCGCCGAAGTGACAGGCTAACTAACCGCACCTGCTCTGAAACCAAGAGACAAATCCATGACACACTCCACGTGTACCGAGTGTTAAATGCGGGTTGCGGGTCGTCGCAGACGGGTAGACTGTAGCCGTCCTACAAGCGTCCATAGGAATACGCCAGCGGGCAGGCGCCATAAGATGGACCCTTCCCAGGGGGCGTTCGCGCCACACATGACTTCGCGCACTCCCCACCAAGCAAAGGAGCATGGCAGCATGAGAAACAAGACGCTACGTTTGGGACTTCTCTCCCTCGCGCTCGCACTCGTCACAAGCTTCGCCCTCGTTGGCTGCGGCAAGGGCGGCAGCACAAACGCCGGCGGCGATACCAGTACCATCATCGTAGGCACCACGCAGGACATCGACTCGATGGATCCGGCAACGGCCGAGTCGGCCGCCACCCGCGAGATCCTCTTTAACGTGTACGACGGCCTCGTTAAGCCCGATACCGAGGGCAACCTCCAGCCGGCCGTTGCCTCCGACTGGACCATCTCGCCCGACGGCAGCGTCTACTCGTTCACCCTGCGCGAGGGCGTCAAGTTCCATGACGGCACCGACGTCACCGCTGAGGACGTCAAGTACTCCATCGAGCGCTACCGCGACTCCAAGACCGGCGGCTCGCTCGTGTCGGCGTTTGAGGCGGTCGACCACGTTGACATCGTCGACGACACCCACGTTGACGTCGTTCTCTCTGAGCCCAACACCGACTTCCTCGCCTACTTCATGATTGGCATCACGCCTGCCCACGTCGACGACCTTGACGCCAACCCCGTGGGCTGCGGTCCCTACCGCTACGTCTCGCGCTCGCCGCTCGAGAACGTCGTGCTCGAGAAGTTTGACGACTACTGGGACCCCGAAGGCGCTGCGCACATCCAGAACGTCATCTTCAAGATCACGACCAACACCGACTCCATCGGAATGGAGCTCTCGGGCGGCTCGATCGACCTGTTCTACCGCCTCCCCGAGACGCAGCTCGACCAGGTTTCCAACGACTTCACCATCTACGAGGGCACAATGAACCTCGTTCAGGCCCTCTACCTCAACAACTCCGTCAAGCCCTTTGACGACGTGCGCGTTCGCCAGGCGCTCGCCTACGCCATTGACCCCCAGCAGATCATGGACTACGTGTCGGGCGGCAAGGGCGTGCCCGTGGGTAGCAGCATGTACCCCGCCTTTGAGAAGTACTTCATGCCCGAGCTGAGCGACACCTACGCCCAGAACCTCGACAAGGCACGCGAGCTGCTGGCCGAGGCTGGATATAAGGACGGCTTCACCTTTACCATCCAGGTGTCGAGCGCCCATCCGCAGCACATCGAGACCTGCGAGGTCATAAAGGAGCAGCTCGCGGCCATTGGCGTTACGGCCAACATCCAAGAGATCGAGTGGAACAGCTGGCTCTCGGACGTCTACACCGGCAGGAACTTTGAGGCCACCGTCGTGGGCCTTGACGCGTCGGCCCTCAACGCGCCCTCCATGCTCTCGCGCTTTACCTCCACCGCTGGCAACAACTTCATCAACTTCTCGAGCAGCGCCTACGATGACACGTACGCCAAGGCCTACGCCGCCACCGACGAGGCCGAGAAGACCGAGCTGTACAAGCAGTGCGAGCAGATTCTTGCCGACGAGTGCGCCAGCGTCTACATCCAGGACCTTCCGAGCTTTGTTGCCCTCAACAAGCGCTTCACTGGATATGAGTTCTATCCGCTCTATGCGCAGAACATCGCAACCATCCGTCCTGCGGAGTAAACTCTCACTCGCATTGCAACAACGAGTCTCGGACGGACTCCATGAGATACATCTTGAAAAAGATAGCAAGCACGCTCATCACCCTCCTGGTGGTGAGCGTGGTGCTGTTCATGAGCTTTCAGCTCATCTCGGGCGACCCCGCAACCCGCATGCTGGGAACGTCAGCCACGCCGGAGCGTCTCGAGGCCCTGCGCGCGGAGCTAGGGCTCGACAAGCCGCTGATCATCCAGTACCTCTCGTGGCTCCAGGCGTTTGTGCGCGGCGACCTTGGCACTTCGTATGTCTACAAGCAAAGCGTTGCAGGCCTGCTTGCCACCAAGGTCCCCGTGACGCTCTGGCTCGCCGGCATCTCGTTTGTGCTCATGTGCGCCCTCGCGCTGCCGGCGGGCGTCTACACCGCAAAGCACGCCGGCTCCCCCACCGACCGCGTGCTCATGGTTGCCAACCAGGTGATCATGGCCATCCCGCCGTTCTTTTCGGGCATCCTCATCAGCTGGCTGTTTGGCATGGTCTTGCGCCTCTTTTCACCCGGCGGATTTGTCTCGTACGAGCGGAGCTTTTGGGGCTTTGTCGGCTACCTCGTCTTTCCGGCCATAGCCATCGCACTGCCCCGCGCCGCACAGGTGGCAAAGCTTTTGCGCGGCTCCATCCTCGAGGAAGCGGGCAAGAACTACACCCGCACCGCCTACAGCCGCGGAAACACCACTTCCGGCGTCCTGTACGGTCATGTGCTCAAGAACGCATTCTTGCCTGTGCTCACCTTCTTGGGCATGAGCCTTGCCAACATGCTTGCCGGCTCGCTCGTGGTCGAGCGCGTGTTTGGCATCCCCGGCATCTCGACCACGCTGCTCAGCTCCATTGGCAACCGCGACTACCCGGTGGTGCTCGCCATCGTTATGTGGATTGCCGTGGTGATCATTGTGATCAACCTCATCGTGGACATCCTCTATCGCGTCCTCGACCCACGCATTGCCGAGGAGGGATAGCCCATGAAAGACCTCGTTGCAAGGATGCGCGCGCGCATCAAGCAGCTGCCGCACCCCAACCTGTTCTGCGCGGGGGCGCTCATCACGGCAGCCATCGTGCTCATGGTGGTAGTGGGCCTCTTCTACATGCCCTATGGACCCACGGTCATGAGCCCCGACCGCATGCAGGGCATCTCGCTTCAGCACCTCATGGGGACCGACAAGATGGGTCGCGACGTGCTCTCGCGCGTTATGTACGGTAGCCGCATCACGCTGCTCGTGGCGCTTGGCACCATGATCATTGGCGCCGGCACGGGCGTGCTCGTGGGTGCCATCACCGGCTACTACGGCGGCATTGCCGACGAGATTGTGATGCGCGTGATGGACGTGCTCTTTGCCTTCCCCAACGTGCTGCTGGCACTCATCTTTGTCTCGCTCTTTGGTTCGGGCACCTTTAAGGTGATGTGGGCGCTGGGCATCTCGTTCATACCCTCGTTTGCGCGCGTTGTGCGCAGCGAGTACATCCGCTGCAAGCACCTCGACTACATCAAGAACGCGCGCCTGCAGGGCGTGGGCAACCTGCGCGTCATCTTTGTGCACATCCTGCCCAACGTGAGCGGCGTGCTGCTCTCTAACCTGCTCATTGGCTTTAACAACGCAGTGCTCGCCGAGGCCGCACTGAGCTTTTTGGGCATTGGCTCGCAGCCGCCCTTTGCCTCGCTTGGCCAGATGATTGCCGAGGCACAGGCCATCTTCTTCCGCGTGCCCTCGGCAGTTTTGGGCCCGGGCTTTGTAGTTGTGCTCATAGTGCTGGGCTTCTCGCTTATGGGCGAGGGCATTCGCGGCACCTCGGAAGGCTTGGAGTAGCCATGGGCAGCGCACAAGACAACACGTGCCAGAGCGAGGTCATCCTCGAGGTGCGCGACCTGCACATTGAGTTTCACGACCACGACAAGCCCGAGACGGCCGTTGAGGACTTTGACCTGACCCTGCACAAGGGCGAGATCTTGGGCCTTGTGGGAGAGTCGGGCTCGGGCAAGAGCCTCTCTGCCTTGGCAATCGCGGGGCTGCTCAACAGGCATTCCCTCACCAAGAGCGGACAGATTCTCTTTGATGGCTGCGACCTGCTCACCTGCGAGCGCAGCCGCCTGCGCTCGTATCAGGGCGACGAGATCTCGATCATCTTTCAGGAGCCCATGACCTCGCTCGACCCCCTCCAGCGCATCGGAAGGCAAATGGAGGAGGCACTGCGCATCCACCACAAGGAGATGTCAAAGGACGAACGGCGCAAGCTGGCCCTGCAGACGATGGCGGAGGTGGGACTTGCCGAGCCCGAGAAGGTCTACCGGATGTACCCCCACGAGCTCTCGGGCGGCATGATTCAGCGCGTGATGATTGGCGCGGGCATCATTGGCCAGCCACAGATCCTCATTGCCGACGAGCCCACGACCGCGCTCGACGTGACCATCCAAGCCCAGATCATTGCCCTCTTGCGCAAGATCAACGAGGAGCGCGGCATGGCCATCCTGTTTATCTCGCACGACCTCTCGCTGGTGCGCCAGCTCTGCCACCGCGTGATAGTCATGCAGCGCGGGCACATCGTTGAGACGGGCGACACAGAAGAGGTCTTCTTGCACCCGCGCGAGGCGTACACAAAGGCCCTCATTGACGCCATCCCCAAGGTTGACCTCAGCGAGTTCGCTGGCACGAGCGATGCGGAGGCAAGCCATGTGCGCTAAGACCTACACCAGTCGCATAGGCGGCACCTACACGGTGGGCAACGAGGCTCAGAGCGAGGTGCTCCGCGTGAGCGACCTCGACGTCTACTACAAGGACCGCTCCAAGATCTTGCAGCCGCGCACGCTTGACCAGGTGCTCTACGACGTGGGCTTCTCCATTGAGCCAGGCGAGGTCGTTGGCCTCTGCGGCGAGTCGGGCAGCGGCAAGTCGACGCTTTCAAAGGCCATCTGCGGCATCATCCCCGAGTTCTCGGGCAGCATCTCACTTGGGTGCGAGCGGCCCCAGATGGTGTTCCAGAACCCCTTCAACTCGCTCAACCCAGTCAAGCGGATTGGCTGGCTGCTCGAGGAGCCACTGCGCGTTGACCCCAACCGCAAGTGGGCGCAGGCCGAGCGCGAGGCACGCGTGCTTGAGGTCGTTTGCCAGGTTGGCCTTGAGCCCAACCTGCTTGAGCGCTATCCAAAGGAGCTCTCGGGCGGCCAGCGTCAGCGCGTGGCAATTGCCGCGGCCCTCATGCGGGCACCGCGATTCCTCATTGCCGACGAGCCCGTGAGCGCGCTCGATGTGACCATCCAGGCGCAGGTGCTGGGGCTGCTCAAGTCGCTGCACGAGGAGCTTGGGCTCTCTATCCTGTTCATCTCCCACGACCTGCGCGTTGTCTACCAAGTCTGCAGCAAGGTCCTTATCATGCGCCAAGGGAGGATTGTGGAGCAGGGCTCGGTCGATGCGGTGTATCGGCATCCACAAAGTGAGTATACGTTGCAGCTGCTAACGGCGGCGGGATTGCGGTAGAGCTACCACGGCCGGTTTCCACCTGACCGGTGCGCGTTTGGGGAGACCAGTGGGGAACCGCTACGCAAGGGCGACCTTTGGCGGGGTGACAGCACCTGCGGAACTCGCACTGCGCGCTCAGACAGTCCTCGGTCCCGCTGTCACCCCGCCAAAGGTCCGCTCCGCTAAGTTCCCCACTGGTCTCCCCAAACGCGCACCTTCTTGGCCTTGGCTGGGGCTGCCGCTAGCGGCCGACGGCTGCTTCTACTGCGTGCATGGCGAAGACGCCGGCGCCATTGCCTGCTGCGGCGTCTATGTTGCGGGTGAAGTCTCCTCCGCATCCGTAGGAGCGGCCAAGTTGGAGGAAGACCTCGTCGGAGCAGGTGTAGAAGTGATCGGTGATGTAGCTTTGGATGAGGCGCGCCTGGGCCACGGCTTCGGGGCTTGCTGGGTCGACCCCCTCCGCAGCCATGCGGCCAAAGGGCTTGAACAGCTCCATCAGCTCCTCCCCCATTGCTCGCTCATCCCCTTTCGTGCGACCCTTGCTCTTGTGCTCGTACTCTTTCCACTCGGGGCTTGCTCCCCACGTGGCCTTGGCCTGCGCCGCATACTCTTCAATCTTGCTTGTGTCAAACGCGTCAAATGCCAACGTTCTCATCCCCTTTGTCTTCATTGCCCTTGCCAGATCCAGCAGCTTGTCTATGTGCTCGCGTCGTAGCTCGAGGAGTCGTATCTGCTGCTCGAGCGCCTGCGATTGGTCAAAGCCTGGGTTGTCAATGATTTGGCCGATCTCTTTGAGCGGAAACTCCAGCTCGCGAAAGAGCAGAATCTGCTGCAGGCGCTCAAGGTCGGCAGCGCCATACAGGCGGTAGCCCGCGTCAGTACGCGTCGACGGGCACAGAAGCCCAATTGCGTCGTAGTGGTGCAGAGCGCGCACGCTCACTCCCGTGAGTTCGCTCACCTCGTGCACCGTTCTGAGCACGGCTTTTCCCACTGTTACCTCCCCGAGCTTGCTAACGATACAAACGATAAACCCTCACCTAACGTCAGAGTCAAGAGAATAATCGAACTCAGGTCACGTGGACAATTGCTGATTGTGTATCACATTTGTTGGCTGTGAGGAGTTGTATTGAGCGAGGGACGGTTGCCCCTCGTGGTGCGTACCATAGGTGTCACAAAGCGTTTTGGCTTTGCAATTTATGAGAGGAGCTTCGATGAAGAAGGAATTCTTGTCCATGTTCTTGGCGGCCGGACTCGCCGCATCGCTTGGCCTTACTGCCTGCAACCAGGGTGGAAAGACCGAGGCTGCTGACACGTCTTCCGAAGCAGCCACCGAGACGGTTGTAGAGGAGACCGCCGAGCCCGAGGCAACCACTCCTGCCGAGGAGCCCGCAGTTGACGGTGCCGCCTACGGCTATGCCGGAACGGACCCCGTTGAGGCAGCGGTCTACAAGTACGTGGTCGAGGAGCTGGGAAAGAACTACGACGCCTCGGACGCTAGCATTCCCGTGGTGCAGATCGTGAACGTGGACGACTCCGACCCCAACAACGTGGTCGTATACGGTGACTTCTGGATCAACAACTACAACATTGACGGCGACACCCTTTCGTGCGTCTCGGGCGGTGACTACCCCGGTGTCATGCATGTGAGCAAGGACGGCGGCGCCTACACCGTGAGCTCGTTTGACATGGTCGCCGACGGCTCTGGTTTTGAGGCCAGCGCAAAGGAGCTGTTTGGCGACAACTACGACGCCTTCATGAAGGTCTACAGCGACGACGTGACGCGCGCCGAGCAAAGGACCGCAACCGCAGTAGGCGTCTGGCGCGAGTGCCCCTCGTACTAATTGGCTCATAAGCAAGAAGCCTCCGTCTACAGACGGAGGCTTCTTTTGTTTGCAGGCTGTGCGCGCTGCGGCCAATCGCGCATGCTCTCTTGCGGTAAGCCCTACAACCTGCTGCCTATAGTCCGCGCCACATAGACGCCGCTGGCAGAGGCATGGCTCAGCGAGTGGGTGACCCCAGAGCCGTCGCCAATCACAAAGAGCCCCTGGTGACAGGTCTCGAGATTGCGATCAAGCTCGACCTCCATGTTGTAGAACTTGACCTCCACGCCATAGAGCAGGGTGTCGTCGTTGGCCGTGCCCGGGGCAATCTTGTCGAGGGCGTAGATCATCTCAATGATGCCATCGAGGATGCGCTTGGGAAGCACCAGCGAGAGGTCGCCCGGGGTTGCCGCCAAGGTGGGCCGCACGGTGCACTCCTCGATGCGCGAAGCCGTACTGCGCCTGCCGCGCTCCAAGTCGCCAAAGCGCTGCACCATGACACCACCTCCCAGCATGTTGGAGAGGCGGGCGATGCTCTGGCCATAGTCGTTTGAGTGTTTGAAGGGCACTGAGAAGTGCTTGGACACGAGCAGCGCAAAGTTGGTGTTCTCGGTCTTGCGAGCCTCGTCCTCAAAGCTGTGCCCGTTGACCGTGACGATGCCGTTGGTGTTCTCGGCGACCACGATGCCGTGCGGGTTCATGCAGAACGTGCGCACGTTGTCCTCAAACTTCTCGGTGCGGTAGACGATCTTGCTCTCGTAGAGCTCGTCGGTGATGTGGTCAAAGATCACGCTCGGCAGCTCGACGCGCACGCCCAGGTCAACGCGATTCGAGCTCGTGGGAATGCCCAACCGGTCGCAGACATGCTCCATCCATGCGCTGCCACTGCGCCCCACCGATATCACGCAGGACGGTGCCTCGACAAAGCCACCCTCGAACACGGCGCGGTAGCCGCCGTCTATGAGCTCGACGTCGGTGACTGCCGTGTCAAAGCGGAACTCGACCTTGTCTGACAGCTCGTCAAACAGGTTCTGAAGCACTACGTAGTTTATGTCGGTCCCCAGATGACGAACGGACGCGTCGAGCAGGGTGAGCTTGTTCTGGATGCACAGCTTCTTGAACGCGGTGCCCGCCGTTGAATAGAGCTTGGTCCCCTGGCCACCATGTTCGACGTTGATCCGGTCGACGTACTCCATCAGCTCGATGGCCTCTTGCTTGCCCACATACTCGTAGAGGGTACCGCCAAAGTTGTTGGTGATGTTGTACTTGCCGTCCGAGAAGGCACCGGCACCACCAAAGCCGTTCATGATGGAACAGGGCTTGCAACCAATGCAGGCAGAGACGCGACCCTCAGATATGGGGCAACGGCGACGCGAGAGCTCGTGTCCGGCCTCAAGCACCACCACGCGCAAACCGGGGTGCAGTCGCATGAGCTCGTAGGTGGCAAAGATGCCACCGGGACCGGCACCAATAACAATGACGTCATAGTTCATGGAACGTCTCCTCCTTGAGTTGAAACACCCTTCCCGAGGCCAGCGCCCCAAACGGCGCATCCTCCCGGGAAGCGGTATTCCATTCTAGAGCACGAGGAGGTGTGCCACCAAGTTGACTACGCCGCATCCCAGCATGACATAGAGCGGCTTGATGCGCTTCTGGTTGATGAGGTAGAAAGCTGCGCACATGACCACCGCCACATAGGCCGCATAGGCCATGTTGACGGATGGGGCATCTGGCGCCACTGCCTGCACGCCCAGCTTGATCATTGTAGAGGCAATGAGCGCAAGCGCCATGCATTTGAGCGACAGCACGATGGTCTTGACGACGGGCGTGTCCTTGTACTTGCGGAAGATGAGCAGCAGGGTTATGGCCACGATGCAGGGCACCAGAATGCAGCCAAGCGTGGCTGCGATGGCGCCGGGGATGCCGGCAATCTGCATGCCCACGAACGTGGCACTGTTGATGAGGATGGGGCCAGGGGTTATCTCGTCAAGCGCGAGCAGGTCCATAAACTCGGCATAGGTCATCCAGCCGCTGCGCACCACCACCTCCTGCTCAACCAGGGGAATGGCGGCGTATGCCCCACCAAAGGCAAGGGCACCAACGCGCACGAAGGCCAAAAACACCTGAAGGAGAAGACCAAGCTCACTCATGCGACTCGACCTCCCTCTTTACCAGCAGGGCCTTTGCGGCACCGGCAACACCGCAAGCCAACGCCAGCCACATGATCGAGCAGCCCGTGAACCTCACGTAGAGGAAGGCAAGCACCATGACCACGAAGGGATACGGCCCGGGCTCCTTGGTGGCGTTGGCAAACAGACCTATGCAGATGTCTAGCAAGAGCGCCACCACGCCCATCTGCATGCCCCGCATGAAGATGGTGACGTAGGGATTGCTCACAATTGTCTGATAGAACACCGTTACAAGCACCATGACCAAAAACGGCGGCAGGATGACGCCCGTCACGGCGGCAAGCGAGCCAAGAAGGCCCGCGCTCTGGTAACCAACAACCATAGACGAGGTTACCGCCATGGGACCCGGTGCGCTCTGAACGATTGCCACGTAGTCCGCCATCTCGTCCTCGGTGAACCACTTGCGCTTGTTGACGAAGTCGTCCCGCATGACGGCAATGATCGCATAGCCCGAATTGGCCGTTGCGCTGATGGTAAACGTTGCAAGAAAGAGCGCCAGCAACCTGCCGAACAGCCCGTCTTTGCCCTGTGTCTTCTCTGCCATGCCCCTCCAGCAAACTTGCTTGCGCTATATCCTCGCTCAAGTATGACGAGGACCCATCAGCAGTCAAGTATGGCTCAACCAATGATGCGTGGCGGCACACATCCTTCGAGAACAGACTGCAACCACGCGCCAAGGGGCAGCGAGCCAAGAAAAGGATGGTTTGCCCTCCATACACACAAGGGAATCATGGTGTATAGGGTATGGGTCGGCAGGCAGGCCCCATAGCGCACGGCATCGAGATTGACCACACCGACAAGACGCATACCATATGCAGCGAGGCTCGACTTAGGCACCAGGTCAATACCTGCCAACACCTTCTGCACCACGTTCGCCTCATACGAGCGTGGTGCAGTCTTTTGCTTACAGTATGACCTCGGAGCATGACAAATGAGGGAGAAGCATTAGCATCTCCTGCGCTCCCGCTCAACTGAGATGCAAAACCCATAAGGCGCACTTCCGCCAAGTGTTCGCCTGCCAATTCACCAAAGCGTTCCACTGGCGTGACAGGAAACCACCGCTGGCGCAAATCCGATACGAGTCGTGCCGGGCCTCTATAACGAAAGCTGCAGGAAATTGGCATTGTGCACGAAACCGATCGTGAACGTGGACGACTCCGACCCCAACAACGTGGTCGTGTACGGTGACTTCTGGATCAACAACTACAACATCGACGGCGACACCCTCTCGTGCGTCTCGGGCGGCAACTACCCCGGCGTCATGCATGTGAGCAAGGACGGCGACACCTACACCGTGAGCTCGTTTGACATGGTCGCCGACGGCTCTGGCTTTGAGGCCAGCGCAAAGGAGCTGTTTGGCGACAACTACGACGCCTTCATGAAGGTCTACAGCGACGACGTGACGCGCGCCGAGCAAAGGACCGCAACCAGGACTACGGCTGGGACCCGGTGCAGATTAACGTGCTGCAGTAGGCGTCTGGCGCGAGTGCAGGTTTGGGTAAGGTGAGAAGCCACGTCGTTGTGACGGGGGCCTCTTTGTGTTGGGAGGAACTTGGGCTCGATAGCGTGTCATGGGGACGTATAATTTGACACACTCAATCATGCCGCCAGGATAGATGACCTTCGAGAGCGGCCGACTACAGGACGAAAAGAGTTTCCGAGTGTGTCAAATTATACGTCCCCATGACACGCTCCTCTATCAGCTGGCGATACAAAGCGTGCGCCCCCGCTGATACACCTCCGATGAGCGTCTCTCCGCGTGTTAAAGTGACACCACTATCCCGACCCCAAGGAGGCCAAGCTTATGCAAAGTGCGCAGGACCTCGTGCAAGTCTTTCTCAATACCAAGGCCGTCTTGCGCCAAGGCGCCTACAAGGGCAGCGATGGCTGGGTGGAGTTGAAGCGCACGGGAGATGAACGCGCCGAGGCGCGTGTGTTCTCGGCGCCCGAGGTCATCCGCCTCATCGAGAGCCCCCAGGGCGGCGTCCCAATGTCGCTAGGCGCCAAATGCAGCGTGTCGGTGACCGACGAGGACAGCCTCGCTGCGGCGCAGTATCTGGCCGAGCAGCCCAAGATCATCCGTGCCAAAAAGCCTCCCCTCGTGCTCAACTTTGCCAACCCGCACACACCAGGCGGGGGCGTCGAGCACGGGGCACGGGCCCAGGAGGAAGACATCTGCCGGCGCACCACTCTCTATGCGTCCTTGACCTCCCGCGCCGCACGCCCCTATTACGAAGAGAACCTTGCCAGCCGCTCCTATCTCTTTACGCACAACGCCGTCTTGTCGCCGCACGTGGAGGTATTTCGCGCGTCGGACGGCTCGTATCTCGACACGCCCTTCGAGATAGCCGTCCTCACCATGGCGGCACCCTACGCACCCAATCTTGGCGGCATGTCAAAGCAAGAGCTCCGCGCGTGTTACAAGATGCGAATCATGGGCATGCTGCACCTTGCCGCGTCGAACGGATACCAGGACGTCGTCCTTGGCGCCTGGGGATGCGGCGCCTTTGGTAACGACCCACAGGTCATGGCGGAAGTATTCCGCGAAGCCATCCTGGAGTATCGGTCGGGATATCAGGGTGACCCCACTAAGGGCGTCGACTACAACTCCGCATTCAAGAGCCTGCGATTTGGCGTTCCCAAGGGGCCCAACCACGATGCCTTTACCCAAGGGCTGGCAAACATCCATTGCGAAGAGAACGAGAAAGAGATCGCACGGGTCATGGAGCGCAAGGCCAAGCGCGAGGAATGCCTTAGCCGTGTCCAGGGCTGTCTCCTCGGCGGCGCCATAGGGGACGCCTTGGGCTACCCGGTCGAGTTCATGAGCTACGAGGAGATCGTCAAGACCTTTGGGGACATGGGCATCAGGTCCTACTGGCTTGACCACACTGGCGGCACCGCACTCTTCTCCGACGATACACAGATGACCCTCTTTACGTTGGCTGGGTTGCTGCTTGGCGAGACGCGGATGAGCCTCCGTGGCATCGCGGGTGATCCAGCGTACTACGTGTACCGCGCCTACCTCGATTGGCTGCGCACGCAGGACCATTCGTATAGGGACAACCCACACGACTCGTTCTTGGTCGACGTGCCGCAGCTCAACGCACGGCGTGCCCCAGGTAACACCTGCCTATCCGCACTTGCGAGCGGAGAGATGGGCACCATGGACAAGCCTCTCAACAACAGCAAGGGCTGCGGGGGCGTCATGCGCGTGGCGCCGGTCGGGCTCTTTGCCAGAGACATTAGCGAGCCTTGGCGCCATGCTGCGGCAATCGCCGCGATCACGCACGGGCATCCCCTGGGCTACATCCCCGCGGCGGCGCTCGCGCGCATTGTTGAGCTGTGCGCCTTCCAAAAGGTCACAACCATTCGCGAGGCTGTAAAGACCTGCATCAAGGAGCTGCCCGGATGGTTCCCCAAGCAGGAGGAGTCCGCCCGGAGCATGGCCAACAGCCTGTCCTATGCTGCGCATCTAGCATTCAACAGCCAGACCAGGCAAGATCCCGACCATATGAACGTGAGACGTCTGGGTGAGGGATGGGTCGGCGACGAGGCCTTGGCCATTGCGGTCTATTGCTGCCTGCGCCATCCCGACAGCTTTGACGAGGCTATCATTGCCGCGGTCAACCACGGGGGTGACTCCGATTCCACCGGCGCCATTGCGGGCAACATCATGGGGGCGTTTCTTGGACTGGAGGCAATTGGAAGCGCGTGGACCGAGCGCCTGGAGCTGCGCGAGTTGCTGACGGAGCTTGGGCGCGACCTGTGCGACGGCTGCCTGATGAGCGAATACGGGACCTATCGTGACGGTCGCTGGCTCGCCAAGTACGCGTCAGGTAGCAAGCCGTTGTTCACGGTAGATGAGCTCATGCGCGACATGTAAGCTACCCCCAGTCGAGCGGCGTTGGCGGCCCAGCCCTGCTCGAGCGCGTCCCTCACGTACCGGCTTCTTGCTTCGGGGTCTCCGACCCGCAGGTGCTCGGAACAGTGGCTCCGTATGGGCGTGTCAAGGGGACGTATAATTTGACACACTCGGGACTCGTTCGTTCTGTTATCGGCCGCTCTCGAAAGGTCATCAGTCATTGCGGCCTGACTGAGTGTGTCAAATTATACGTCCCCTTGACACGCCCCCTCCTTACTTCTGGCGCCCAGGGAAGGCGGATACGTCGTCTTCGAAAGCGGAGACCCCGTGCGTTCTGACGTGCACGTCGAGACTGTAGCGTTTCGACACGAAGCCGCGCAGTCGCAAGCCATAGCGGTTCTGCAGCCAACGATCGGAGCAAATGAAGCAGAGGGCACCGTCTTCCGTTAGGGCTTCAAGGCCTTTCTCGAAGAAGCCCACACAAAGGTCCGACCCCATTGTCACGCAGGACATCAACCCGCAATAGGCTTTCCTCTGCTCGCGAGGAATCAATGACGAGCGCACGTATGGGGGTTTCCGACCACTCAGCGAGCCGCTGGAACGTTTGCCATCAGAAAGTCGCCCTGAGACACCCACGCGTCCGCGAGGCGTTTCGGGTCGGCCTCGCTCAGGCCAAAACGGCTCAGAATCCTTCGGATCGCCATTCTACTTGCGGAAACAGAGGCATCGTCCAAGTCGAACGCCCTTACGCACGGCAAGAGATGCTCAACTGCCAAGGCGTCATCATGAACCGCTCGTTCGCATAGGCGCGACACAATACGGCCAAGGAACGCACCGTCACCGCAAGACGGCTCAACGATACAGCCAACCAGCAAGTTGTTATTGACGGTGTATCCCGCGACATCGAGGACGAAGTCGACAACCCAATCCTTGGTAAAAACGACTCCCGGCTCTGTCACGAGTAACACCCCCTCCAACGACCCAGCAACCACATGTCGGCAGTAGGACCATGATACCCGCAGACGAGGACGACAATCTTCGCGCATTTGGAGCAACCTGGTTTTAGGCCAGACTGGCCCATTTACCTGCGTGAGTATCGCTTGAGTACCAGCGGGATGGGTTTCGCGTCCATTGCAAGCCCCCGTGAGTACCAGCGACATCGAGGCAGCTCGTCGGCACATTATCGTGAGGCTAATTGAGCACGACTGCGACTGACGCCTCAAATACAGCATCTCAGCTGGGCTAACGCACGTCATGGTGGACCACAGCCCACCAGATGCGCCGCCAGAGAGACCTCTCGATAACGCGCTGAGCTACTCCCACTCGATGAGCGTGGGCGTGGATGGGATGCGCCGTCATGCGACGGCGTGACGTGGCGTCCACAACATGCACTGGGGTCTTCCTCGTTTCGCTTGGTTTGATACTCATTTGGTACTCATGACGGCCGTTATCCCAGCTTGTTCGAGTGGCTTACATGCCGGACGACAATTGTTGTCCTGTCAGTCTGTTAAGGTTGCGAATAGAACTGGCAGTGCTGGAAGGGAGCAACATGAGCGAGCCAGCGCGTCAAAGCAAATCCTTCGTTCCACCAAAAGGGGCAGCAATCTTGATGGGCGACCCCCTCCCGGGACTCACAGCGCAAGACTTCGCTGACGGCCTCGACGATAGCC
>CADCHF010000067.1:0-7055 GCA_902801175.1 uncultured Coriobacteriaceae bacterium
CTGACCTTTGACGATGGTCCTACCTACTACACCGAGCAGTATCTCGACATTTTGCAAAACTACGGCGTTCCAGCCACGTTCAATCTCATTGGCGAGCAGGTCGCTGACTATGCCGAGGTCGAGAAGCGAAGCGCGTCCATGGGCAACCAGCTTACCTCCCACACGTGGCATCATCCCGATCTCACGACCCTTACCGAAGAGGACCTGCACACGCAGCTCGCCGATGCCTTTGATGTCATCTCGAGCGAGGTAGGAGTACAGACCACTACCATCAGACCTCCGTATGGCGACATCGACATCAACGTCTGGCTTAAGTCGCGGGGCATCATGACGCTCTCTGTCTATTGGACGCACGACTCCGAAGACTGGAAGCTCCCAGGTGTGGATGCCATCGTCTCGAACTGCACCAGCAACATGGCTCCGGGTAGTGTCATCCTCATGCACGACGGCGGCGGCGACCGCGAGCAGGACCTCGAGGCGCTCCCGCGCATCATCGAGGCCTGGAAGAACGCTGGCTACACCTTTGTGACAGTCGAGGAACTGATGGCCTCCGACTCGAGTATTCCCGCAGAGTGCTGCGCCAACTATCGTGCCATGCCCGAGGACGCCGTTTGGCCCACCGAGTTGGCAGAGGAGCAGGTAGCCGAAAGCACCGAGACCGTGGGCTAGCAGGTGAGAACCAAGCGAAGCTTCGGACGACGGGGGCGGTTCCTTTTGGACGGAACGGAGGGGTGTGTCAGGGGGACGTACAATTTGACACACTCGGAAACTCGCTCGTCCTGATGTCAGCTGCTCTCGATGGTCCATTTGCCTTTGCGGCTTGACTGAGTGTGTCAAATTGTACGTCCCCCTGACACACCCCTCCGTTCCGTCCAAAAGGAACCGCCCCCGGTGCCTAACCCGCAGCTGGATCCCTACCCGATCTGCTCGGTCTTGTAGATGAAGCGCACAGAGCCGTCCTGTCCTTCGACCTTGCCGGCAAAGGTGTCATACGCCTTGGCGGCATCCCGCAGGGCGTCCATGCGATCGGAGGCACCATCGAAGCTAGACGAGAAGTCCTTAAGGGAGCTGAGAAGCTCTTGGATACCTTCGCTGTCAAAGGTCCTCAGCCCCTCGGTTAGCTGGTTTGAGCCGTCGGCCGTGGCCGAGAGCGCGCCAGACAGCTGGTCTATACCTGTGCCGAGGACGTCTACCCCAGTGACTATCATCGGCGCCTGGGTGGAGAGGGTCGATAGCTGCTCAGCGAGGGTCTGCGCCCCTCCAGAGGCCTGTCCAAGCTGGTCGGCAAGGGTGCTGGCACCATCTGAGAGGCTTTGGGCGCCCTCAGCAAGTGGCTCAAGTGCGCCTTGGGCGTAGGCGAGGCCCTGCGCCGCACCGGCGGCAGCTGTGGCTGCGTCTGCGAGCTTGCCCTGGACAGTTGAGCTTGCCGCACTCACCGTGTCAAGCTGGTCGGCGACGCCGACGAGGGTGCTTGTCGCCTCGTTTGCGGCCTGCAGCTGATCTGTGGCCTTTGTCTGGGCCTCGCGAGCACCGCTCACGCCCGTCTGGGCTGTTGTGAGCTGCTCCTCAAGCGCAGGAAGCGCATCGCCAAGCGCCTCGCGCTGCTCGTCGGTGAGTCCGCTCAAAACGGACTGCGCCCCCTCGATTCCGCCCTGCGCGGTGTCGAGGTTGCTGGCAGCCTCACCGAGGCTCTCGTTTGCGGCGGTAGCAGCCCCAGAGACCGCGCTCGCCGCATCCTTAACGGTGGCGGCGCTGCTTACAGTTCCGTCCACACCGGCAAGTGCGCCAGAGGCTTCACCGATGGCCGTCTGCGCGCCGTCAACGCTTGCTGCCGCACCGCTAACCAGCTCCTTGGCGCCGCTGGTTGCGTCCTTGATGGAGCTGGCTCCTCCCGAGAGCTGCTCGGAAACGCCCGCGGCCACACCAAGTCCGCTAGAGAGGGTGTCGGCACCGCCCGAGAGGGCGGCAACGCCTTCGGGGAGAAGGCCCAGTTGCTTCTTGAGCTCGGCCATGCCGCCCCCAAGCTGCGAGCTGCCATCTGCAAGCTGGCCAAGCGCACCGCCAAGGGAGCCGGACCCCTCAATGAGCTTGCCCATGGCATCGCTTAAGGCGTCGCTGCCCTCGTCGATGTCACCAAGGTCGAGGTCGAGCGCGCTGCTGTCAAGGCTGTCAAAGAGCTCTGGGGTCACGATGGTATAGATGGGGTCAAGGACGAGATCCTCCACGTCGGCAGAGAACTCCACGTACTCGGGGATGTCGACGTCAAGCTCGTCAACGTCGTCACCAAGGCTCTCGGAAAGGCCGGGCATTGCATAGCCAATCACCGCAAGTCCGCCCTTGTCTTCGATCACGCGCCCATTGGTGACCTCCACGTTTGAGAAGATCTTGGAGTCAAGAAGGGCGGCGCTCATGCATACAAATGGCGTGTGGATGGTCTCTTGCTTGCCACCGATCGTGCACTCATAGGTGGAGTTGTTCTTGTAGTCAAACCTCACCACAAGATGCCCGCTGGCGTCTGCCAGCTGGTCGGGTGTCACCGTCTTGCCGTCGAGGGTGTAGCTGACCTTGACCTCCACGGGGACCGCTTGCTCAGAGGTGCCCTCGTATGTGACCTTGCCGTCCGGGGTGGTCCAAACAAGCGACTCGCCGTTCTGCACAAAGGTGTCTTCCTCGTCCTTTGGAGAGATGTCCTGCAGCGTGCTGAGGTCCTCTAGGGGCTCGTCTGCCGGTCCGTCCACGAGGCTCTCGACCTTGATCTCTTTGACCTCGCCGCTGGCGTCTACAGAGACATGTACTGTCTCGCTCTTACTCGTTTTGGTCTGGGCCGCAAGGGCAACGCTTGGGTTGATTGCCGAGGTGGCTAGCAGCATCGACACGAGAATGCCGCCGACTCGCTTCCATGTGGGGTGTGGTTGTGGCATGGTGCTCCTCTCTTGGTTAAAAGAGTTTACCACATATAACTTTTAGTACAGTATATGCGCCTCCCATGTTGCAAAACGGGTCGATTTGAACGGACGTAACGTCCTTCACCGTTTCGGCACGTCTGTTTGACCAGATGGCACAGGTTGCGGACTGCGTTTGCAAAAGCCTTCGCAATCGTGTCGGAGCGGCGTGGCATCATATAGACCTGTCATTTCACGCGGGGAGCGAGGAACACCATGCCGTCACCCTTTTTTGCCACCGTCTCGCGCATGCGCTACATCGATCGTTGGGCGCTCATGCGCAGCGCACGCCCCGAGAACCTCAGCGAGCATTCGCTCGACGTGGCCATGATTGCCCATGCCCTGGCCACCATTGGCAACGTTCGCTATGGCCGCTCGCTCGACGCTGGCCGGGCGGCGCTCATCGGGCTCTATCACGATGCGTCCGAGATAATCACCGGCGACATGCCCACCCCGGTCAAGTATCACAACCCGCAGATTCGCGATGCCTACAAGGAGGTGGAGCGCGAGGCCGAGCGTTCGCTCCTTGAAAAGCTGCCCGCCGACCTCAGGCCCACCTATGAGGCCCTCTTTGATGACCTGGGCACCGAGGAAGACCAGTACCTGTGGCGGCTTGTGAAGGCCGCCGACAAGATCAGTGCACTCATCAAGTGCATAGATGAGGCCCATGCAGGAAACGAGGAGTTTCGTACGGCCGAGCGCTCCACTCGCGAGCGCGTCGAGGAGATGCGCGGGGAGCTGCCCGAGGTTGGTGACTTTGTTGACGAGTTTCTTCCGCCTTATGGCAGCACCCTCGACGAGCTGCTGTAGGATTGGCAGAGACATCCTTAGGAATGGGGGCAAGATAAGCTATGGATCTTGACATCGTTCGAGTCATCAGGAGCATTCCAAAAGACCATGGCCCCGAGCGGCTACAGGAGCTCGTGACCCCATGGGGCGAGCAGCTCATTGCAAACGAGGAGCTGGTGGACGAGAGCCACCCGCGTCCGCTGCTGGCCAGACAGACCTGGCTGACGCTTGACGGCTGGTGGGAATGCGCCTTTGTCGCGCGTGGGGATGCCGCTAGCGCGTGGCGCGATGCCGCCCAACCAACAAGCTTTGACCAGCGCATCCGTGTGCCCTTCTCGCCCGAGACGCTGCTCTCTGGCGTCAAGCGCCAGCTTGGTCCAGAGGAGCTCCTGTGGTATCACCGCTCGTTCAATAAGCCCGAGCTTCCCTCGCGCGGAAGCTGCCTTTTGCACTTTGATGGGGTCGACTACGCCTGCGCCGTGTATGTCAACGGCAGCAAGGTGGCCGAGCACGAGGGCGCGTACCTGCCGTTTTGCGTAGACATCACGCATCTCTTGCGCGAGGGAGAAAACGACCTGGCGCTCTGCGTGTACGACCCGAGCGACGCGGGAACCCAGCTGCGCGGCAAGCAGCGGCTCAACCGTGGCGGCATGTGGTACACCGCCCAGTCGGGCATCTGGCAAACGGCGTGGCTCGAGGTCGTTCCGCGCACCCATGTGGATGAGCTGCTGGTGCAAACTGACATCGAAACAGGCCGGCTTACTGTTTCGGTGCGCGCAACGGGCATTGCCATGCTCTCCGTTGAGGTCCTTCATGCCGGCGAGGTGGTTGCCTCTGGGATCCAGTCGAGGCGCGTTGGCGGCCTCATGACGATCCAGCTCGATATTGAGGACTGGCACCTTTGGACGCCCGAGGACCCTGCCATCTACGACCTGCATGTTTCGTATGGCGAGGACGACCTCACCAGCTACGTGGCCTTTAGGACCTGCGGCATCGAGGCCGACTCCACAGGCGTTGCCCGTTTCTGCCTCAACCACAAGCCGCTCTTCTTGCGCGGGCTCCTCGACCAGGGCTATTGGCCCGACGGCCTGCTCACGCCCCCGTCGAGCGAAGCCGTTGCCAACGACATCCAGACGGCGCAAGATGCGGGCTTCAACCTCTTGCGCAAGCACATCAAGGTCGAGTCGGAGCGCTTCTATGCCCTCTGTGACAGGATGGGCATGCTCGTGTTTCAGGACATGCCGAGCGGCGGCGACAACCCGTCGGACCACTGGTCGCGCAACCTTCCAACGCTCTGGCGGCGTTCGTGGCACTCCCATAGGGACGACACTCCCAAGGGCCACCAGCGCTTTGGCTCAACCGACGAGGCGTATCAGAGCGAGTGGCTCCAGACCTGCGAGGATGTCGTTTGCCGCTTGGCAAACCATCCCTGTGTGGTGGCTTGGGTGCTCTTTAACGAGTCCTGGGGTCAGTTTGACTCTGGCGCGGCCACGCAGATGGTGTGGGACCTCGACCCGTCCCGCCCGGTGCTCTCGGCAAGCGGCTGGTACGACCAGGGTACGGGTGACATCCGCGGCATTCACAACTATTTCCGCGGTATGCACATGTTTGCCGACCCGTATGAGCAAAAGGGCTCGCATCTCAACCGCGCTCAGATGATCAGCGAGTTTGGCGGCCTTACCTGGCCAGTAGCTGGCCATAGCTCACTCGACCATTTCTATGGCTATGCGGAGTTTGAGTCTATGGAGCAGTGGCGAGCCAGCCTAAATGAGCTCTTGGCATCTGTTGACGCGCTCGAGGGCGAAGGGCTTGCTGGCTTTGTGTACACGCAGCTCTCCGACGTGGAAGAGGAGACCAACGGCCTGTTCACCTACGACCGCAAGGTCAACAAGCTGAGCTAGCAAAACTTATGCCTTGGGCCTTGGGTGGCGTTGAGCGACTGTGCCTCAAGGCTCAAAACAGACGGTATGGAGTGTGACGTGAACGCTGCTGACGCAATGTTTCAGGCCCTGCAGATGGGTGGCGAGGAGCTTCTAGGCAACCCAAAGCAGCTGCGAGCCTTCTTGTCCGACTTTGCTGGAGGGGACGAGTCTCCCGAGCTGATGGTCCTGGTCAACAACTGCGACGAGCAGTTGATTGGACCGTTTAGGGAAGCTGTGAAAGAGGGGTCGGCTTTGGCGCTCTCGGCTGCGGCAACCCGCGCGACCAATCACCTTGTGGGCGACCTCGTGATTGACCGCAGCGTGGCTGCGCGCACGGCCGACGACATTGCCCTGGGCATTGCCCAGTGGCAGGGCATTGGATACATTCCCAACGCTGGCAAGGAGCGGGCGGATGCTGTCGGTGCCGATGAAACAACGTGGATGGACCCCTTTGCGTCAAGTGCGGTGGTTCCTCCCATCCCAACCGCGCAGGTTACCAGTGCTATTGACCCGGCGGCAAACCGGTCCTACCAGCAGCAGGCAAGGGCAGTTGTTGCAGGGTCTGCCGTGCCGGGGCAGCTGGTGCCGCAAGCGCCACGCGTGGAGCAGCCGCGCAGATCAGGCGCCCTGGTTGGGGCAGTCGTTGGCGCGTGCTCGGCGCTGCTTGTGGTTGGTCTCGTGGCCTTCTTGCTAAACGTGGGTAGGGGAGGCGGTGCCGAAAGCAGCCAGCCTCAAACAGATGCGCAGGTTTCGAGTTCCGCGGTGCCATCCGATCCTGAGCCCGAGCCCGAGCCCGAGCCCGAGCCAGAACCCACCCCAGCGCCCGAGACCTCTCTCGAGGAAGAGGAGCCTGTCACTCTGATGGCCTCGGACTACGACGGCGTGATCATGCGCTCCGGTGCCGGCAACAACCACAGCGAGATTTCCCAGCTCGATCCTTCCGTGGTGATGGACTATTACGGAGAGAGCGCAAGCGGACCAAGCAGCAAGGGAACCTCTACCTGGTACAAGGTCATTGCCAACGGCAGAGAGGGCTGGGTCTGCGGTGACTATGTGGAGCAGCTTGACGGTACGGTGACGGTGCTTATGGGCAAGGACGGCGACCCCATCAACATGCGTGAGTTGCCCCAGTACGGCAGTGCGGTTGTGGGCCAGTCCCAACCTGGTGCGGACATCTACTGGTATGGGCAGGTGCAACAGGGCGTCTGCTCCGATGGCGTGGTGCGAGACTGGTACATCATCAACTCGGGTGGCAGCTGGGGCTGGGCCCGTGCTGACAACCTAGTGCGCAAATAGCAGAGCTCGCTCATGGGGCTGTGGCCGTAGGGCAATCGGGTTACAATTGGGATGATTTGGCTAGGCGCAGGTGACGCTCATTTGGCATGGAGCATGACAAATGAGC
>CADCHF010000067.1:7117-12564 GCA_902801175.1 uncultured Coriobacteriaceae bacterium
AGCTTGCCCCCTACAAAGAAAGTGCAGGTAGAAGGCGTATGGCAGAGTTCGTGTACCAGATGTACAAGGCCCGCAAGGCCGTGGGTGACAAGGTTATCCTCGATGACGTGACCGTGGGTGTTTTTCCCGGTGCAAAGATTGGCGTCGTGGGACCAAACGGCATGGGCAAGTCGACCCTGCTCAAGGTCATGGCCGGCATCGAGGACGTATCAAACGGCGAGGCGCGCCTTACCCCGGGCTACACCGTGGGAATCCTGCAGCAGGAGCCCGAGCTCGACGACACCAAGACCGTGCGCGAGAACATCGAGCAGGCCTTTGCCGGAATCATTGCCAAGGTGGCTCGCTTCAACGAGATCAGCGAGGAGATGGCCGACCCCGACGCCGACTTTGACGCGCTGATGGAAGAGATGGGCCGCCTGCAGGACGAGATTGATGCAGCCGATGGCTGGGACCTTGACAGCCAGCTCTCTCAGGCAATGGATGCGCTGCAATGCCCCGATCCCGATGCCCAGGTGAGCGTCCTCTCGGGCGGCGAGCGTCGTCGCGTGGCCCTCTGCCGCCTGCTGCTCGAGGCTCCCGACCTGCTGCTTTTGGACGAGCCAACCAACCACCTGGACGCCGAGAGCGTGCTTTGGCTCGAGCAGTTCCTGCATCGCTATCCCGGCGCCGTCATGGCAGTCACGCACGACCGCTACTTCCTCGATGACGTGGCCGGCTGGATCTGCGAGGTGGACCGTGGTCAGCTCTATCCCTACGAGGGCAACTACTCCACCTATCTCGAGAAGAAGGCCGCTCGTCTTGAGCTACAGAGCCAGCAGGACGCAAAGCGCGCCAAGAAGCTCAAGCGCGAGCTGGAGTGGGTGCGCAGCGGCGCCAAGGCTCGCCAGGCCAAGGGCAAGGCGCGTCTCGCACGCTACGAGCAAATGGTGGCCGAGGCGGCCGCGTCCAAGAAGCTCGACTTCTCTGAGATTCAGATTCCCGCTGGTCCACGCCTGGGCGCCAAGGTTCTTGAGGCCGAGCACCTGCACAAGGGCTTTGGTGACCGCGTCCTCATCGACGACCTCTCGTTCAGCCTGCCGCGCAACGGCATCGTGGGCATCATTGGCCCCAACGGCGTGGGCAAGTCCACGCTGCTCAAGGCCATTGTGGGGCTCGAGGACATCGATGGCGGAACGCTCGAGGTGGGCGAGAGCGTGAAGATCTCTTACGTCGACCAGATGCGCGCTGGCATTGATCCCAACAAGACGCTCTGGGAGGTCGTCTCCGACGGTAACGACTTCATCCAAGTGGGCGACACCGAGATTCCCAGCCGCGCCTATGTTGCGAGCTTTGGCTTTAAGGGCCAGGACCAGCAGAAGAGGGCGGGCGTGCTCTCGGGCGGCGAGCGCAACCGTCTCAACCTGGCCCTCACCCTCAAGCAGGGCGGCAACCTCCTGCTTTTGGACGAGCCGACCAACGACCTCGATGTCGAGACGCTCGAAAGCCTTGAGGACGCACTGGAGCGCTTCCCGGGTTGCAGCGTGGTGGTGAGCCACGACCGTTGGTTCCTCGACCGCGTGGCCACGCACATCCTTGCGTGGGAGGGCGACGACGAGAACCCTGGCAACTGGCATTGGTTTGAGGGCAACTTTGAGAGCTATCAGGCCGACCGCGAACGTCGTCTGGGCCCCGAGGCCTCAAAGCCGCATCGCTTGCACCGCAAGCTCACCCGCAACTAGCACATAGCACATGAGAGGCGCGCCTGGACCAGTTCCAGGCGCGCTGACATTTGGGGCAATGTCGCCCTGCGGTTTACCTCACTCATTGCAAAGGGCGTCAGACTCATCTCATACACGGCTCAACAACAGGGAGTAATCATGAAAGCAACGACGATTGCCATCACGATCACCGAGGCAGAGGTCTATCGCCACGGTTGCACGGTTACCTGTCGAGGAGAGGCGCTGCTTGCCGAGGGGACGAGCCGCCTCATTGTGGAGGGCCTTCCCGAGGGGCTTGACGAGAGCAGCATCTCGCTGAGGATGCCGCCGGTTGTGACTCAGGGCCAGGTCAGGATGACTGTGACTGAGGGAGGTGGCGACAGCCCGCAAGACGATGAGCTGAAGGAGCTTGACACCACAATCGACGAGCTCGATCGCAAGATCGAGAACAAGCAACTCGAGCTCAGCGCTTGGAAGGAGCTTGCCTCTAAGATGGGCGGCTCGGCTGCTATCGAGTACCTTGACCGCCTGCCCGATATGCTCGACAAGCTTACCGGCGAGCTTGCCGTGCTGCGTGCCGAGCGCCGAGACCTTGTCCTGCGTCGCGACGAGCTGCGTGGGAGGCAGGAGCGACCGCATCTTGAGGTTGAGGTCACAGCCCCCAGTGAGGCTACCTATCCCGTTGAGCTCGTGTGCCGTTCCGCCCTTGCCGGGTGGAGGCCCTCGTACGACGTGCTGGTTGGCGCGCTGACCGAGCCGCTCAGGCTGCGTCTTAAGGGGCAGGTGTGGCAGCAGACTGGAAACGACTGGCGCGACGTGACCTTGCGCCTCTCTACCGGAACTGCCACCGTGAGTGGCGACCTTCCCCGCTTTGTGACCCGTTACCTGCGCAAATGGGAGGCGCCAAAGCCCGCGCCCAAGGTGTATTCGGCGCGAAAGTCCATGCCGTTCTCTGCGCCGATTGCCGCGGCTGCGGCCGCGCCCGCCATTGCTGCAGACGCCGACAACACCTTTGTTGAGGACTGGTCCTTTGACGACGTGGTGGAGCGCTCGGCTCCTCAGGCTGACGTCTCCGAGCAGGCTACGGTTACCACCTATGAGCTCGTGGGGGCGCAAACGCTCGCGCAGGGCAGGGGTGGCCAGACCTTTGAGGTCGCAACAAACCAGCTTGCCGCAAAGTATTACTACTACAGCTATCCCCGTCGCGAGGAGGCCGCCTATCTGGTGGCACGGTTGGAGTCGGAGCCCACGCCTGACGTGCTCGAGCAGCCGCTTGCCGTGTATCTCGAGGGCTCGTACGCAGGCACCATTCGTGTGGGTCGCACCGCAGACGAGGAGGGCTATGAGCTTCCGCTTGGTCGTGACGATCGCGTACGCGTGAGGCGCACCGAGGAGGTGCGTAGCTCAAAGCGACTGCTCAGCGGCAAGGTGACACGTGAGTACCAGTGCGCCATCACCGTCGAGAACAGAAAGCAGACCACACTAGACCTGGTGGTGCTCGAGCAAGTGCCCGTCTCGACCGACAAGGAGATTGAGGTCGAGCTTCATGAGGGTCATGGTGCAGGCTACGATGCCGGGCGTGGTGAGCTGAGATGGGAACGCACGGTCGATGCGGGCAAGCGCCTCTCCCTGGCAGCCAGCTATGCGGTGTCGCACGCCAAGGGCGTGAGTGTCGACGGGTCGGAGCGTCCGAGCGTTGCGAGCCCACGTGCTGAGAGGAGCAGCTTCTGTCCCAAGTGCGGGTCTTTCGTCTCGTCCGAAGCTACCTTCTGCTTTGTTTGCGGCAACAAGCTGTAGCGCCTGGGACCAGCTCTATTGACAGTGATACGGGGGCGGACCTGCGGATGCGCGCGACGCACCTGCGGGTCCGCCCCCGCTCGACTGTGCAAATCTGTCCCTGATAGAGCGTCGCTACCGCCCTTTTGAGGCACAGATTTATACTCGTTGCATTGGTAAGAAGAGAGGAAGGGAGTTTGCCATGGGTGTTTTGAGGGACGACTTTTTGTGGGGCGGCGCTTGCGCTGCAAACCAGTTTGAGGGTGCGTGGGACGTCGACGGCAAGGGCGACAGCGTCATTGACCACTGCATTGGTGGCGTCTTCAACCAGCAGAAGCGCATCACCATTGACATAGACCCCAACCAGCTCTATCCAAGCCACGAGGCCATTGACTTCTACCATCACTACAAGGAGGACATCGACCTCTTTGCCGAGATGGGCTTTAACGTGTTTCGCACGTCCATAAACTGGACTCGCATCTATCCCACTGGCTTGGAGGAGGAGCCCAACGAGGCCGGCCTCGCCTTCTATGACAGGGTCTTTGACTACTGCCTTGAGAAGGGCATTCAGCCGCTCATCACGCTCAGCCACTACGAGATTCCCTACGAGCTGGTTCGCCGCTACAACGGCTGGGCAAGCCGTGAGGTCATTCCCCTGTTTGAGAAGCTCTGCTACACGCTCTTTGATCGCTATCACGACAAGGTCAAGCTGTGGCTCACCTTCAACGAGATCAACTGCGCCACCGCCGAGATGGGCGCCATGTACGGCACCAGCAACCTGCAGGGCTTTGAGGGAGGCCGCGACAAGCTCTATGTTGGTCCGCAGATCAGGATGCAGTCTCTGCACCACCAGTTTGTGGCGAGCGCCAAGGTGGTCAAGTACGCGCACGAGCACTATCCCGACTTCAAGATGGGCTGCATGACCGTTTACCTGCAGACCTACCCGGCAACGTGCGACCCCAAGGACCAGCTGGCCAACCAGGAGAACATGCGCCGTCGCGTGTTCTACACCACCGACGTGCAGGTGCGCGGCTACTACGGCTGCTGGTGCAAGCGCTTCTGGGAGGAGAACGACGTCAAGATCGAGTGGGCTCCGGGCGACGAAGAGATTCTGCGCGAGGGCAAGGTCGACTTCCTCAGCTTCTCCTACTACATGACGAACCTCATTGGCACACATGACGACCTGCAGCAGACTGAGGGCAACATTGTGGGTGGCGGCATCAACCCGTACCTCAAGGCGAGCGAGTGGGGCTGGCAGGTTGACCCCGATGGCCTGCGCTTTGCCCTCAACGAGATGTACGACCGCTATCAGATTCCGGTGATGATCGTTGAGAACGGCCTTGGTGCCCTCGACGAAGTCGTGGTGGAGGATGGCGTGCGTCGCGTGCACGACGACTATCGCATTGACTACCTGCGTACGCACATCGAGGCTATGAAGGAGGCCGTGAAGGACGGCGTCGACCTCATGGGTTACACCTGGTGGGGTCCCATCGACCTCGTGAGCCACGGCACCGGCGAGATGCGCAAGCGCTACGGCTTCATCTATGTGGACAAGTACGACGACGGCACGGGTGACCTCAGCCGCTTCAAGAAGGACAGCTTCGACTACTACAAGCAGATCATTGCCTCGAACGGCGAGAACCTCGACTAGCAGTCACGCCTGCAAAAGGCTGACTCGACAGATCTAAAGCAAAGCGGTCCCAGTCAAACTCCCGATTGGGACCGCACATATGTCCGGGGGCGTGTCGCAGGTCGATACCCAGCCCCTGCCGGGAGGTGTGTCAGGGGGACGTACACTCTGACACACTCGGATGCACCCGCAACCTACGGTATGACTGAGTGTGTCAAAGTGTACGTCCCCCTGACACACCCCTCGCAAGTCAGTCAGACTTAGGAGCGGCAAAGCGCGCGTCCCCCTGACACGCCCTCAATGGGGCAACAAGACTGTCGCTTACAGGCTCTCCTCGGGGTAGA
>CADCHF010000068.1 GCA_902801175.1 uncultured Coriobacteriaceae bacterium
CAAGTGTATCCCGAGGCGTACAGCCCGACAACTTCCTCACGCGTGCCCATGCGGACTCCTAACCGGACCAGGTCGGTCCAACTTTTCGTCCGCACCCCCTTCTCCGCGTGTGTCAAAGTGTACGTCCCCCATGACACACCCCGCGGGTGGAACGACGGCCCCGTCCCCAACGGACGGAGCTGGGCTTTTGGCAAGCCAGTGGGCAATTCATATAATGGGTGAGTCCGTGGCGCTCCCCTCTGGCGGGTGCCTTCCCGACGACGAGAGGAGCTTCGTATGGCGTGGTACGACGAGGCCGTCTTTTATCACATTTATCCGCTGGGACTCACCGGCGCACCCAAGAAGAACGATTACGGCGAGCCGGTCCACCGCCTAAACAGCCTGCTTCCCTGGATCGAGCACATCAGGCGCATTGGCTGCAGCGCCCTCTATATAGGCCCGCTCTTTGAGTCGGTGGGCCATGGCTACGAGACCACCGACTACAAGAAGCTGGACTGCCGTCTGGGCACCAACGACGACCTCGCCGCCTTTGTGCGCGCGTGCCACGACGCGGGCCTCAAGGTGGTCTTCGACGGCGTCTTCAACCACACCGGACGCGACTTCTTCGCGTTCCAGGACGTGCGGGCCAATCGCGAGGCGTCGGCCTACCGCGACTGGTACTGCAACGTGAACTTCTGGGGCAATAACGAGTACGGTGATGGGTTTTCGTACGACAACTGGGGAGGCTACGACCTGCTGGCCAAGCTCAACCAGCGCAACCCCGCCGTGCGCGACTACATCTGCGACGTGATTCGCTTTTGGGTGAGCGAGTTTGACGTGGACGGCATTAGGCTCGACGCCGCCGACGTGCTCGACTTTGAGTTCATGAAGGCGCTGCGCCAGACTGCCGACTCCGTGAAGCCCGACTTTTGGCTGATGGGCGAGGTCATCCATGGTGACTACTCGCGCTGGGCAAACGAGCGCACCCTGCACAGCGTTACCGACTACGCCCTGCACAAGGCCTTTTACAGCGGTCACAACGACCACAACTACTTTGAGATCGCCCACACCGTGCGACGCACGATGGGGCTCGTGCCCGCACACATCAAGCTCTACAACTTTGTGGACAACCACGACGTGGAGCGCATTAACACCAAGCTCAACAACAAGGCCCACTACCTGCCGGTTCACATTTTGCTCTACACGTTGCCGGGCATTCCGTCGCTCTACTACGGCAGCGAGTTTGGCATTGAGGGACGCAAGGAGCGCTATTCCGATGACTCGCTGCGTCCGTATATCGACCTTGCCGAGCACGCCAGCGACTACGAGACCAACCCCTGCACGCGCCTGATCGCAGCGCTTGGCGCGATTCACAACGAGTTTGGCGAGGATCTGGTTTGGGGCGACTACCGCGAGCTCTCGCTGACCACCGAGCAGTATGCCTTCGCCCGGGGGAGCCTCATTGTGGCGGTCAACAACGGCAGCAAGCCGGCGCACTTTGACCTTGGGGCAGACGCTCCGGCATATGTGGGGCTGCTTGGCGGCGAGAAGGTCACGGCAAAGGATGGTCGCATCTCTATTGAGCTGCCTGCCAATGGGGGAGAGGTCTTTGCGCCGCTCGACGACAACGGAGAGGTGGTCAAGACCGAGGCAAAGCATACGGTTGGCTCGCTTGGAGACGTGAGTTGGCAGAGCGCCGAGCCTGCGCAAGACGAGGCAAAGGAGGCTCTGCCGGAGCTACCCACCGAGATTCCCGACATTGCCTACGAGGACATGACGGTCGAGCAGCTGCAGGCGACGATTCTTGCCAAGATGGCCGCCAACGGGCCGGTTAGCGACCGCATGCGCAAGGATGTCACCGACAACATCTGGCACGATTCGCTCGTCAACTGGGTCAAGAGCTTCCGTTAGCGCGCCGTTTGCATGGCCTGTTTTGGCACGCGGGCAAATGGGCGCTCGTGGCTCGTGGTACAACTGGTAGAGCTTGCAACCACTGCATAAGGAGGTACGTGATGAGCCTTTGGAACACGCTTGAGGAGCTTAAGGGCTGCCATTGGATTGAGCTCTCGCATACGCTCAACAACGAGAGTCCGTTTTGGAGCGGCATCCCCGAGGGGTCGGTCGAGCTGTGCAAGACCGTCTTTGACTACGACAACCCAATGCTGAGCTGCCGGATTCACACCTTTAAGTTCCCGGGCCAGTTTGGCACCCATATCGACTTCCCCAACCACTTCATTGATGGGGCCGTTGGGCCCGAGGCCTTCACAATTGCCGACCACGTGCTGCCGCTGGTGGTCATTGACATCCGCGAAAAGGTGGCTGGGAACCCCGAGTACGCTATCACGCTCGCCGACATTGAGGCCTTTGAGGCCGAGCACGGCACCATTCCGGCCGGTACCTTCGTGGCGCTTTGCACGGGCTGGGGCCATCGTTGGCCGAGCAACGATGCGCTCAACAACTTTGACGAGGAGGGTGGCGAGCATGCTCCCGGCTGGAGCCTCCCCGTGGTCAAGTTCCTCGTGGAGGAGCGCAACGTGGCAGCCATTGGTCACGAGACCTTTGACACCGACGCCTCGCCCGAGGCCGTGAAGGAGGATGACCTCGCCTGCGAGCGCTACATTCTCAACTCGGGCCGCTTCCAAGTTGAGGTCATGGACAACCTCGACCAGCTGCCGGCAACCGGTGCCATCATCTTCATTGCGTACCCGCGCGTTGAGGGTGCCACCGGGCTTCCGGTTCGTGCTTGGGCGGTCTACGAGTAGTTGCTGACTCGAGTGGACTGACGGCGCTCGAGTAACATGCGACCCTGTGGCGACATGCCCCAACCGGTGTGTCGCCGCTTCAGTGTGTCAAGGGGACGACCTGGTTTGTTATGCCCCCATGACACACCCTCCGCAGTGACCCACTCTTACATGTGCCAGAAGGGGCCTAGCAGGTACCTTCGCCAGCCGATGGTCGTGCGGATGCACTTGGGCAGCGCGCGGTACAGCTGCAGGCACTCTTCAAGCTCGGCATCCGTGACGTCTTCCTCTGCATAGCGCGCCTTTTCGTAGGTGCTTGTGAGCGTCTCCCAGCTTTCAATTCCGAATCCGGCCAGCGCGGTGAGCCCCTCAAGCTCCGCCTCATGGCCTTCCAAGAACTCCCGCGGTGTCTCCTCCTCACTGCGTTCGATTTCGGCCGCATTGAGACGACCGAGCGTTGCCAGGTAGACCCGTGCCACACGGTCGGCGTTGCCAGACCTCCGCCCAACGCGCCAGCGTCGCAGAATCCTTCCGCTAAAGGGAAGGACGGCAAGCGCAACAAGTACGGCCAGCGCAATCGCTCCAATAATGGTCGAGCTAAGCGCGCTGCTGGTATCGTTGGGCTTGCTGGCGGGAGTCGCATCCTGTGATGTGGGCTGTTCGCCCAGGCCCTCTTGGGGCGTTGTATCGGCCGACTCGCCCTGGGCCTCGCTGGCGGCATCGTAGCTGTTCTGCTCTCCAAGCCCTTCGTTCGTCACCTGCTCGCTGGCCTGTGGACTTGGCGCTCCGTGTGCAGCCTGCCAGCGCCGCACAACGCCAAAGCTGGCCACTGCGGTCGACAGGCAGAGCCCGACGATGGCCGCTGCCACAATTGCAGCTAGCACGGGTGAGGAGAGCCTTGGTCTGCGACCGTCTTCTTCTTCTTCTGTAGTCGCTGCGTCTTCTCTGTACGTCATCGTAATGCGCGCAGCGGAACTGCGAACAACGAAGAGTGCCACGAGGGCAGCAATTCCAAGTAGTTGGAGCACCAGGGCAAACCCGTGAAGATCGACCGTGGTGTAGACCGACAGTATTTCCATCAACAAGAAGATGAAGACGCCCCGCACACGCGTGGAATAAAAGAGGATGACGCCCGCGTAAGACGTGACGTACAGCGCCAACACCACGTCCTCACTGACTGTACTCATGGAACGGATGAACACTACGGGTAGGGTGATCATCGTAATTAAGAAGGGGAACACCAACCATCCGTTGAACCGTAACGATTCATTGGTGGTGAGGTACGTCCAGGCGTAGATGGCGCACTGGGTGAGTGTCTGTGCAATGAGCGCCAGAACAAATATCGCGCCAGGGTCCGAACCATCGGGCGTCGAAATGGTTGCCGTAAGGCAGGTAAAGGACAGCGTGGACAGCACCAGCTCGGGGAGAAAGACCTTGATGCGCTCGAGAGAATCTGAGCGCCAGAACGGCCTCTTTATGGTGGCGCTCCTCCCGCCTTTCTTCTGGCCCATCATGAGGCGCTCACCTCCCGCGCAATCTGACTGCCGTTCAACAGGCCAATAACGTCAACGGAGGCCTCGCGCAGCCTCGCGTCATAGGTGCGTTGCCTCGTGGCGCCGTTTTGGCCCTCGGCTGGAAGGGCATGTATCACGAGCAGGGGAATTCCAGCACGATGGCAGGCAATGAGCGCTCTTACGCTGCCTTCGCAAAGCTCGCTCGTTGCAAAGATCGTGTATCCGGCCGAAGTGACCCCCAGCGAATGGATGGCTGCGACAGATTGGTCGAACGCGGCTTTGTTTTGCACGGGACGCCGTGCGATCTCTACATACCAGCCGAGCGAGGCATGGCCCTCCCATCGCCCATCCACGAGCAAGCCTTTTCGGTTGACGAACCGCAAATGGCAAGGAAACCCAGTGTTGCGCGCATGCTCGAGCAGCGAAAAGCTTCCCTCAAGCATGGTGTCGTAGAGGTGCATGGCGGTCTCGAGCGAGCTTTGTGCCGACGGCCCGTAGGGGTCAAGCAAAAGCGTGACGCCCGAGATGGTCGAGGTCTCAAAGAGCTTGGTGTAGAGCTCGCCCTGGCTGTGGGCAACAATCTTCCAGTGTATGGTCTTGAGCGGGTCGCCCGGTCGGTAGTCGCGCACGCGGTCGTAGTCGAGCGCATCGGACGGCGCGTCGGGGATGCCGAGGTCAGACTGAGAGATGCGACGGTCCTTGGGAATGCCCTGCGTAAGGCGATAGAGATTGGGCACAACGCGCACGCGCCACTCGCCGCGCGCGCCGCCCGAGCGGGAGAAGAACCCAAGCAGGCTATAGACGCGCACGCCGCCCGAACGCAGCGAGAAGATGCCCACATGCCCAAACGAGCCAGAGGTGCTCACCACCTTGCTGCTGCGCGGGGGAATCACAAACGGGTCAGACTTGATTTCCTTGACGGCCGCCGGCGTTGCGCTGTCTTTGTCCACATCTTCCTGAACGAGCACAAACTCTGTCTGTGCGCGCAACACGGGCAGGATGCCATCGTTGGCGACGGCAATGGTTGTGCCGCCGCTGTCAAGACGAGCCACCTGAATTGTGGTGACAACGTCTTTTGCCGCGCCGCGACCTGTGTCAAGGAGGTCCTCGTCAATGCCTGGAAAGTCGAGCCGCACCGAAAGCGAGGTCACTATCAGGTAAATGACCGACACAAGGGAGAGGGCGACAAAGAACATTCCGGAGAGGCGACCGACATTGCCTTCGTACGTTGCTGCTCCAAAGACCAAAAATGCCAAGATCACAAGGGCAAACCACTTCACAGCAATGCGAAGGGTGCTCTTCCAGCTGTGCTTTACATGCAGGGGTCTGTTTTGTTCTGTGGAGCGTCTCTTGAGCAGAGCCATGGAGATACCTTGGGCCTATCGCACGGGGCCAAGGGGCACCTTTGTGCTCCCGAGCAAAGAGTCAAAGACCCTGGTGACGGTCTTGCCCTTTGCGTGGGCCTCGGGCGAAAGAATGAGGCGGTGGCGCAGGGTGTACGGGGCAAGCGTCTTGATGTCATCGGGGATGACGTAGCTGCGACCCTGCAAGATTGCCCAGGCGCGAGCGAGCGCAAGCGTTGCCAGGCCACCACGCGGGGAGGAGCCCAAGAGCAGGTCGGGTGAGGTGCGCGTCTCCTCAACGAGGTTGAGGATGTAGTTGCACACGTCGTCGCTCGCACGCACGGTGCGGATGATCTCGCGAAGCCTTTGCACGTCCATGGCGGTGGCAACGGGGCGCAGGGATGTCTTTGCGTCTGCGTCGCGACGCAGTATCTGCAGCTCGTTCTCTCGTGCCGGGTAGCCAATTGAGAGCTTGCACATGAAGCGGTCAATCTGTGCCTCGGGCAGCGGATAGGTGCCGTAGTGCTCAATGGGGTTTTGGGTGGCAATGACAAAGAAGGGCTGCGAGAGCGTGTGGGTCTCGCCGTCAACGGTTACCTGGGCCTCTTCCATGGCCTCAAGCAGCGCCGACTGCGTCTTTGGGCTGGCGCGGTTGATCTCGTCCGCAAGGACGATGTTGGCCATCACGGCGCCAGGACGAAACTCAAAGTCGTTGGTTTTTTGGTTGTAGATCGAAAAGCCGCTGATGTCCGAGGGCATAACGTCGGGAGTGAACTGGATGCGGCGGAAGTAGCAGTTGATGGAGCTGGCGAGCGCCGAGGCGAGGCTCGTCTTACCAGTGCCGGGAACGTCCTCAAGCAGCACGTGCCCTTCGGCAGCAAGCGCTGCGACCACGATGCGGACTGCGGTCGTCTTTCCGTACACTACGCGCTCGACGTTGTGCACGATGGAGTTCATGGTGTCAAAGGCCCAAGCGTAGGTGGCGGTGTCTGGCATGATGATCCTTCCCTAAGGCAACGCGGCCAGTATACCAGCGTGTTTTGCGTGCCCCGCCATGGCGGTGCGGGGCCGTTGCTAAAAGCTGGCTCAGATGTACTTGAGTGTTCCATGTAACATTATGCTGCTTCTTTGCTGAGTGCGGGCCGTGGGATAAATGCTGGATGAGTACGAGGGAGACGTGCGGATTGCGGCGTGACATGCAATCCGGCCACGCTGGCAGCGCGCTACGTGTTGGTACAATGCGAGTAACAGCTAACAGATAGGACC
>CADCHF010000069.1 GCA_902801175.1 uncultured Coriobacteriaceae bacterium
GGGGGTAGAAGAGGGTCCAGCCAAGCTCCGTGGGCTTGGCGTTGTCGAGCGCCCGGTCTAGGATGCCGCTCCCGGCCACGCGCCAGTATGCCTTGCGCGAGTTCGCCCACTGCCACGCCCGTCCCCGGCTGACGCCGAGGCGCACGAGGGCGCGGAGTCTGGTGCCAACCCGTTTCCAGCACTTCCAGTACACGCAGCGCACCTTTCGGCGCGCCCACTTGTCCATGCCGCGGAGCAGGCTCCTCATGTCCGCGAGCCTGAAGTACCCGACCCATCCGTAGACGAGGTCCCTGAGCTTGGCTTTCCTTGTCCCGAAGGACCAACCGTTGGAGCGCGAGAGAATCATCCGCACCTTGTCCCTGAGCGCGGCGACCGACTTGGGGTGCACGCAAAAGCGCAGCTCCCCGTCCTTCTGGTAGAAGGCGTACCCCAAGTATCCCACCTCGTCAGATATCTTCGCCACGAAGGACTTCTCCCTGTTGACCTTGAGGAAAAGCCTCCCCTCGACGAATGCCGCCATCGACTCCATCGCGCGCTCCGCCGCCTTCCTCGACCTCTTCAGGATGATGAAGTCGTCGGCGTAGCGGACGAAGGCGTGGCCCCTGCGCTCAAGCTCCCAGTCCAGCTCGTTGAGCAGGATGTTCGCGAGCAGGGGCGAGAGCGGGCCTCCCTGAGGGGTGCCCTCGTCGGTCGGCATCACGACGCCGTCCACCATGACACCCGCCATCAGGAAGCGGTTGATGAGCGAGACCACCCGCTTGTCCACGAGCGAGTCCGACAGGAGCTGCACCAGCTTGGACTGGTTCACGGTGTCGAAGAAGCGCTCCAGGTCCATCGACGCGACCCACACGCTGCCTTCGTCGGCACGCCTCTTGGCTGCCAGGAGCGCGTCGTGCGCCGAGCGGTTCGGCCTGAAGCCGTATGAGTCCCCGTGGAACCTCGGTTCGAAGATGGGCGTGAGCTGCTGCGCCACAGCCTGCTGGACCATGCGGTCCACGACCGTGGGTATCCCCAGAAGCCTGACCTTTCCCTTCTCCTTCTTCGGAATCTCGACCCGCCTCACGGGTCTGGGCCGGTACCTCCCGTTGAGAATCCTCGCCTCGAGCGCGTCGTAGTTGTTCCGCAGCCAGTCGTCGAGCTCGTCCGCCCGCATCCCGTCCACGCCGCCCGCGCCTCGGTTCTGCGCCACGCGCCTATATGCCTCGCGCATGTTCTCGCGTGAGCAGATCCTTTCCAGCAGGAATCTCGTGTTGCCTTCATCCGTGTTGAGTTCGTCCTCTTCGGTGTTCCGTGCGCGCGTCGGCGCCTCCGGCTGCTCCCGGGATTCCGTCCCTACCCTCCCCGGCTGGCCCTCGAAGTCGATTCGAAGTTGTCTGCCTTCCATCGCGTGCATGGTCTCTCTCAGCGACTCCCTCCGTCTGGGTTCGGGCCTTCGCGGCTGGCGCCGCCGCTACTACGCCCTCTGCTGACTCCTCGCGGTTCGCTGTTGCTGCTCGGCTGGCCCTTTCGTCCAAATCCTCGAAGCTGGCCCTCTCGTCCAAATCCTCTTAGCCTGCGAGGCCTCCCGGGTAAGGCACGCACCCTTCCCCTCAATACCCGCCGCATTTACGTGCGTGGCTTCCGTTCAGCCATCGGGCTTCGATGTGTTTGGCCATCTCACCCGCCGCGCCCGCCTGATGCGGTTCGTGTTCCTCGGGCCGAGGTTTCGCCTCCGGCTTCCTTCAGACTCCGCCTCGCGACGGACGCCCTTGCCATCGGCTACGCGCTTCCCGCTGCCGGGCGCGCCGGGGACTTTCACCCCTTGGGTGTGTGCCATGCCCGGCACACCAAACGGGCCGTCCCTAACCCGCATGGATGATCTTTTGAGCCTAGCGCCCCATCGCGCGCTTGTAGGCCCCGTTAGTCGCGAGCTCGATGGCGATGGCAACCACGCCAAAGCCGGCGCCCACCGCAAACGCGGGCACAACCGAGCCCCCCGACACCGACATGATCCACGACACCAGGTACGGAACCAGGAAGAAAGCCAGCGTGTAGATGGCGGTGGTGTAGCCGATGGCGTCATCCACGCGCTCGGGCGGCACGACGTCGGCCGGATACGCGTAGCTGTAGGCAAAGTACACGCCATAGCCAGCACCCAGGATAATGCTTGCCGCATAGCACACCACTGCCGAGCGGAAGAGCCACATGGCAAGCATCGCCACGGCGCCAAGCGCAAGGCTGGGGATGACCGCGGCCTTGCGAAGCCTCGAGTAGATCGTGCCAAACGCCGCCGAGGTGAAGAACCCGCTTGCGGTGTTAAGTGCAAGCAGCCGGCCGGCAAACGCCGTGTCGCCCAAGCCCGTCTCGGCAACATACACCGAGATGAAGAACGCGGTGATGGCGAACATGGCTGCAAACAGCACGTAGTCGACGATGAAGGGGACGTAGAGCTTGCCCAGGGGCGCCTTTCTGCCCACGGACGCCTCCTCCGCGGCGGGCATCTCCTCCATGCCAAGCTCGGGCAGCACGACGACAGCCATCACCACGACAAGCACCATGGGAAAGAACACGTAGAAGGCGTGGGTCCACTCGATCATTGCCAGCTCGCCCGAGGCAAACGAGAGGACGGCCCCGGTAAGCGTTCCAAAGGCGTTGAAGTAGCCCGTGAAGGCAGCTCGCCTGTCGCTGTCAACGTACATCTGGGCGATGTATGCCATCGAGACCGCGCCGATGATGCCTTCGCCCAAGCCCATGAGAGATCGCATGAAGGCGATGTAGAGCCCGCTCTCGATGGACACGCAGAAGATCGAGCCAACCGCAAAGCACGCCGAGCCAATGACCAGTATCCACTTCTTGGTCATGCGCCTCATGAGCCATGTGGAGAGCATCGCGCCGACGGCCATCCACAGCGAGGCCGAGGAGATGATGTAGTTGGAGAGGAAGCCGTTGCCAAAGAGCTCGTACACGATGTTGGTGATAGGAAGGAAGCCGTTCTCCCCCATCAGCCCGATGTTGAGCAGAAAGAGCGTGATGGCGACGAGGGCCTTGCGGATGCCCCTGGGCTCTCTTGCCTCCGTCGCATCAGACTGGATTGCCATGGTCTTGCTCCTTTCGAAAAAGGTGCGGCTGCACTGCACAGCCGCACCGAAGCTGCAAGTGCGATCTCTACCGCTTGATGTTGCCGTGAGGCACCTGCGACACGTCAAAGTCGGCGTTGGCGGGAAGGTCGAGGTACGGGAACTTGCACACGGTGGCGCGGATCTCCTTCTGCGGGTAGTCCGGGGAACCCCAGACGATCTTGACCTGGGTACCAGGCTCGGCATAGTCGGGGTCGATGGAGCAGAGCGAGATCATGGTGTTGCGGCAGACGATGCGCGTGCGGCCAGTGGAGATGCCGATCTGCTCGTCGCTGTCGTTCAGAACCTTGTCGGCGCGGAGCAGGCTGGGGCTGGAGACGAAGTCCCACATGAAGAAGTCCACCGTGTTCTCGAAGTCCATGTAGGGCTTCTCGCGGCCGTCGTACTGCGAGAGGTAGACATCGGCGATGTCCTCGGCGTTCCACTCGAGACTCACGAGCTTGTTGTGACGCGCGCCGCGCTTGGCCCAGGCAGCCTCCTTGCCCACGAAGTCGTGCGTGGAGTAGTTGATGATGAATCCCATGCCCACATCATACGGAGAGACGTAGAAGGCCTTCTCAGCATCCTGCTCGGAGCCGTTGCATGCAGGCGGCTCGAGCTGGCCGAGCATGAAGGGAGCCTCCGTCTCCATCCACTCCGCAAGGCCCGGAGTGTTGCGATAGTCGAACATGAAGTGGGTGCACGCCTGCATGAAGCCGTTCTCGGTGTGGTCCATCATGTAGGCGTGCAGGCCGAGGCGCTTGATGCCGTAAGGCTCACCGGCAGCGAGAATGGCGTTATAGGTCTCCTTGCTGGTCTCGCGCGGGCAATGAATCTCGTACGAAAGGGTTCCCGCCATGCCAAGGCGCAGCACGCGAACGCGCACGCCGTTAATCTGGCTCCAGCGGAAGCACAGGTAGCCGAGGTCGTGGAAGTCCTCGCCCGTTGCGCTCTCGACAATCTCGAGGGAGCGCGGTCCGCCGATCTGGAAGTCGACGTTGGTGGCCCACTCGTCGTTGTAGATGACCTCGGTGAATTCGCCGCGGGCCTGCGCCTGGTCGAGGTAGAACTTGTCCATGGGCCAGAGGCCGCAGGTGATCCAGCGCTCCTCCTCTTCGCGGATGAGTACGCCGTCGGCAGCGATGGTGCCCATGGGGTTCAGGATCATGCCGCGCTTGGACTTTCCAACGGGAGCGTTGTCGAGGTTGTTCACCAGGATGGTCTTGAGGAACTCGGTGGCGCCGGGACCGGAGATGCTCATTGCCTGGGCTGCATCGAGGCAGGCGCCCAGATAGGCCGCCTCGTGCCAGGCGCGGACCTCGTCCTTCCAGCCGGTGAACTCGTACGGGATGAGCTCGCCAAAGGGGTTCACGAGGGTCTGGAACGGAATGCCGTTCACGTCGATGGTGTCAAACTGGAGCTTGTAGTTGGGATCGGCAATCATGGTCTTCTCCATGTCTTGTCTTGTCTATTCGTCCGGTTGTCTTGCTAGTTCTTGGCGTCAAACCTGCGGGGAATGGAGTTGACGTCAAACTCCCCGTTAGAGGGCATCCTGAGATACGGGAACTTGGCCACCCTGGCGCGGATCTCCTTCTGGGGATAGTTCTCGTTGCCCCAGACCACGGTCACCTCGGTGCCCTCCTGGGCAAACGCGGGGTCGATCATGCAAAGCGAGAGCATGACGTTGTAGTGAGCGTTCTGCACACGTCCGCTGCTGATGCCGATAAGATTGCCGTTGGCGTCGAGCACCTTGTCCGCGACCTGCGGAGCATAGACGGTGAGGAACGCGAAGTAATCGTTCACCTCGTCCATGGGCATATAAGGGGTGCCGCCTGCGAACTGGGAGCGGAAGACATCCGCGATATCGTCAGCATTCCACTCGAGGGTGACCATCTCGCGATGCACGCTGTTCTTTTTAGCAAGCGCGGCTTCCTTGCCCACGAAATCATGGCCGTAGTTGACAACGTTTCCCCAGCCGATGTCATACGGGCTCACGTAGAATGCCTCGACGTTATCAGGGTAGCTGCCGAGGTTCTCGGGGCAGATGGTGATGGGCTCGAACCAGGGTATGTTCGCCATCATCCACTCGTGGAAACCCGGAAGGCCACGATAATCCCAGTAGAAGTGGAGGCCGCACTGAGGGAAGCCGTCCTCGGTGTGGTTCATCATGTATGCATGGAAGCCAAGCCGCTTGATGCCGAATTCATTACCAGCTTCGAGGATCGCATTGTAGACATCGTTGCAGTGCTCTGCAGGACAGTGAACCTCATACGAGAGGGTTCCAGCCATGCCAAGACGCAGGATCATGACGCGCTGCCCCGCGATAGTCGCGTATCCGCAGCGAAGGAACTCGATGTCGTGCAGGTCCTGCTGCGAGGCAGCCTCGAGGATCTCGAGCGACTTGGGGCCGCCAACCTGGTACATGACCTGTTTGCCCGAGAGCAGCTCTCCCTCGACATCGAGGAAGTTTCCCTGCTCATGCTCCTTCTGAAGCCAGAAGTCGATCATGGGATACAGGCATGAAGTGAGCCACTCGTCCTCGGAGAGACGCAGCGCGATTCCGTCTGCGCAGATGGTTCCAAGCTCGGTGAGCATGATCGCGTGCTTGGACTTGCCGATGGGAGCCTTGTCATAGTTGTTGACGGTGTACTTCTTCAGGAAGTCGATCACGCCCGGACCCTTGATGGAATAGGGAAGAATGTCGGCAACCGCAGCACCCAGATAGGCGCTCTCAACCCACGACGACACCTCATCACGCCAGTTGGTGAACTCATAGGGAATGATGGTGCCTTCGCCATCAATGCATCCCATGAATGATGTGCCCTCGACCGGAATCGGGCTTCCCAAATTGAACGTGCTCATACAGGACTCCTTTCAATACATTCGGCTGTTTTGAGAAGGATTTATCAAGATATTCGTATATTGTTTCCAAATACCCGATGCACCACTTCTCCGCTTTTCACGGATGTTATCAGCGCAAACTCGAATCAACTAGAATACAGAATGAACAGAATTTGCTATTCTTTTAGTAAATTGTTTCCGAATCTGAAGAGAAGGAGACCGAGCATGAGGCTCAACCTGCACATCATCAAAGAGGATCTCGCGGATTACCAGCTGGCAGGGCAGATTCACGCAAGCCGCTTCTCGTATCCCCTGTGCTACTCGATAGGCTGCGCCGCTTGGCCTGACAACCCGTCCCAAGAGGTGGTCTATGCAATCGATGCGGCAGCCCTTCCTCAAAAACCGCCCACAAGATGCCATCTATCGATAATCTGCATTGGAGAACCGCCGGCCGAATGGAAAGAGTGCGCCAACAGCGTTCTTTGGACGCAGAAGGAGGCGACAGTCCTCGAGCTGGCAAGCGATCTCTCCGCTATCTTCTGGCGTTACGAGGAGCTGGATGAGGTCCTCCGGTCCGCCATAGAAGGAAAGGAGACGATCTCGAATGCCGCCCGTGCGGCAAGCTCGTTTTTCCACAACCCCTTTGCAGCGTTCAGCACGTCTTTCAGAAAGATCTTCGCGTTCTATCCGGATTTCGAAAACCCCAGCGATGCATACCGCGCCTATCGAGACCAAACGGAAAACGATTATCCGTTCATGTCCGATTCAGATGTGGCTTCAATCGTTGTCGATCCAACCTTCTCGAAGCTCCCACAGGCAGAAGAGCCCGTCGTCTACAGCTTCAGAGCGTTCGACTATGAAACGCTCCTCTATACCGTGCGCATAGGAGGGATACCATGCCTCTATCTTGGCAGCGATGCCATAGTGTCGCCGTTTACCGATAGGGACCTTGCCCTGGTAAAGATAATCGGGGATCGGCTGTCCGCGATGATCCCCGTATCCGACGCCTATCAAATGACGCATCCGGAAGTTGTGAGAGAGGTGCTTGCTGGCCTTCTCAATCACAAGCTATTGCCCGAACAGCGTATCCAGCAGCTCCTAGACTATTACTCGTGGAATATGAACGATAGCTATTCCGTGCTGGTTTCACGCGCGTCAGGCGATCAATCCAACCCGAGTCGCCTTGAATCGGTGGCAATGACGTTTGCCCGCTCGACGGCAAATGATTGCTATGCGATACAAGACGGGCTGATGGTATTCGTCTTCAACCTCTCCGAACGCCATGCAAGTGTTTCCGAGTTGAGGGATCGCCTTCTCCCCCTTGCCAGATCGCTGCAGATGGATGCTAGCGTCAGCTCTTCATTCAACGATTTCAAGAATCTTTACTACTTCTACCAGCAGGCAAAGGTTGTGCAGGAGGAGTGCTGGGAAGATGGTGCATGCGATAAGCTGCGGCTCTTCAATGAAGAGGCAGTCGACTACATCTGCCACCGCCTCACCAAACGATGCGGCCCTTCGATCGCAGAGGTGCTCATACCAGAAGGGCTGTCGCGCCTCGTCGAGCATGATGCCCAGAAAGGGTCCGACTATGCCCATCTGCTCGAAGTCTATCTCGACAACGAGCGCAACATTGCAAAGACGATCAGGCAGGAATTCATTCACCGGAATACCTTCAACTACCGCCTTGAGCGAATCGTGGCAATCTCGAAGCTCGACCTGGATGATCCCGACGTGAGGCTTCAGCTTCAGCTGGCATTCAGGCTCATGCGGCTTTCTGACTAAGAAACGCTGAGAGCGGTTGCGGGATAAAGGCGCGCTAGGATGCCTCGCCCCGATCTCGGGCCCCGATTACCATACCCAGTTTGAGCCCAACTGGGGTTTCTTCTAGACAAAAGCCCAGTTGAGCTCGAAAAGGGTATGTTAATCCGCACGAGAATCGGGTAGGAGGCGCGCCATTAGTTGGCGCGCCGTCCTCCCACACCACCGTGCGTACCGTTCGGTACACGGCGGTTCCCGGACTTAAGGGGGTAGAAGAGGGTCCAGCCAAGCTCCGTGGGCTTGGCGTTGTCGAGCGCCCGGTCTAGGATGCCGCTCCCGGCCACGCGCCAGTATGCCTTGCGCG
>CADCHF010000070.1 GCA_902801175.1 uncultured Coriobacteriaceae bacterium
CCCACGTCGATGAGGTGCGGAAACGACGCCATGAAGGGGTCCACACCGGTATCGCGGCCCTTCTCGTCCAGGATGCCCGTGCGCACGTAGGCACCCGTCCCCATGTCGAAGGCGGAGCGGAAGCGGTAGCGCTTGTCCTCGATCACGTACCTCATGCACGTCTCCCGCCCTGTCGTTCGCAATGTGCAATGCCGATGTTGGTAGCTACTCACCCGCGTGCCGGATCACGTTGTGCTTCACATCTGTCGTGCCGCTGCGGACATCCAGACACCAGTCGTCAGTTCGGTCGTCCACATCCCAAGCGCTGTCGCCGAATGACCAGGAAGAGACATGCAAGCGGATAAAGCGCAGGTTGTCCATCGTGATGCCACGCTCTGCACACGTGGCACGAAACGCCTCGAACGCTCCGGGCATTAGACTGAGCGTTCCGCGGCCCGCTGGGCCAGAGGGATCAAAGAACGAGAACTCTGCCTCGGAGATGACGTAAGGTTCCCACCCGTCCACGCCCTCGAGGTCCGTATAGAGTTTCCATACGGCACCCCCACCGCCCAGTAGCACTGATTCGGAGATGAAAACCCTCCAGTCGATCCCTTTTCCCAGATACTCGATCTCGGGATCTGCAATCTTGACTCCTGCGTCCTCGAGAGCCTCCCATATGCCACGTGCGGCATCCCCACTCCATTGATTTGGCTTGTCACAATAGATCACGAAGTCGGCATCGGGCGGCCACGCAACCACCTCACCCACACAGCCGATGGCCTCCTCCAGCTTCCTGCGATTCTCATAGACCTGGGGCTCCCCCACTATGAAGAAGCGGGGACCACGGGTAAGGAACGGGTCATAGCGGCCGTGCTCCTCAAAGAGCTCCAGGTCCACGTATCCGATGAGGGAGCGTATCAGCTGGTCGAGACTCAAGTTTTCGGGAAGCCTCCGGTAGGGTAGCCCGCAGACCGACAGCGACGACGCATGGATGTGTTCGAGGAGACCCTGGTTTGCATCACTGCCCGCATACGCCAGCTCGCCACCGTTGACGCGCACGCCAAACTCCGCCTTGTTCCCTTCGTCGCTTTCCAATGTGTACACAGCGATATAGCTCGCACTGCTGGAGTTGGTCACGAAGTCGGTGCGTATCTTCATGAGCGATTCCCTCTCGAAGATGGCGGTCGTTTCTCACTATATGAGAGCAGCGACAGGGCACCTAACTTGCCAATCCGTCCATCGTGAACGTGTTCCCCTTGAGAGGTCGGTGCACCGCTCGCGGGACCATCCGTGATGAATCCGATAAGCGTAAAGGCGTGTCAAAAAGGCGTTCGTGGAAGAGAGTGCGAAAGTGTTCAGCTTTTCGGGCTAGTGTACGTTCTATTTTTCAACCGATACACCCCAGCCTCGAGCGCATCGATAAAAGCGCAGGTAAGGTATGACTGAGGAGGGACACTCGCGTGACAACGTGAAATGGAACGTACACTAGTCTGAAAAGCTGAACACTTTTGCCCTTCATTCTCCGCGGCAGTACGGAAAAGGCTGCCCCTTCTGTTCTGCGCGACATCCTACGGCCCAGTCTCCGTGCACCAATGACCGTCTCCTACCACGTGGCGGTGTAGTAGTACGTTGCCTGCTCGGCGCCATCCACGGCAAAGAGGTTGTCGAGGAAGAGGGCTGTCTGACGTAGCTCCTCCACATGGCGCGGCGTGTAGGTGTGACCGGAGAAGGCCTCCCAAGGTGCGCCGCTGAGCGGGAAGTGCTCGCTCATGGCCTTGTAGGCTGCCTCCTCGCCCCTCGAGTCCGCAACGTCAAGGACCGGCTGAATCTCGTCGCGCAGCTTGTGGAGCACGTCTGCCTTCATGCCAACGGCGCTCTGGTAGTGAGAGCCCGTCTTCTCATAGACGAAGGCGTCAAACCATGCGTGGATGTGCGGGTCCTTGCACCAGTAGGCGATGATGTGGTACTCGTCGCTCATCTCGGTCACATAGCGATCCATGTTGCGGATGACCCTTGCCTCGGCGTCGTCGCTATGACTGAAGAACGTGAAGCCTCCGGAGCTGGCACTCGCGCCAAGATCGAACGCATTGATGACGAACGTCACGAGGCCTGCGTGCTCGGTGGCGTTCCAACGGCGGCCCTTGCTGATGGCAATAGTGCTCCAGCCGCGGCCGCACGAACGCCTGAAGCCGTCCAAGATGGCCTTGGCAACGCGCGGATCGTCAACCTGCATAGACATGTCAAGTCCCATGATACGTCTCCCTTAAGTCGTAAGTTTGCACAGGTAGAACGGCATATCCGCTCAACTCTGCGCCTCTCCTTGGCTCATAGTACGGCCAACGCCAATGTGGTCGAGGGACACTTGACGGAAAGGTCAATGCCCATCAGGTCAAGAGCGGGGCAACGGGACACCAAGGACTCAAGCGCCAGCTTTGACTCGAAGTCATGTGGTGGCTGCTGTCGCTTGTAGCGTGGGAGACCGGCCCTCGCGGGACCCGCTACTTTCCCAGTCGCCTAAAACTCGCTTTGGGGCCAATGTTTTCCCATGCTTTGCATGCCTCGGATGCGAGTTTTAGGCGACCAGGCAAGTATCGAATGCTCAGGGCTCACGGATATGACAGTGATCTGTCTTACCACTTGTCGCAGAGGGTGTAGGCCAACGAACCTTTTTCGAACCCTATACTAGAGACGGATTTCATCAAAAACCGTGCATATGCCCCAAGGTCAATTGCATGCCACTTGAAAGAAGGTACTTTCCATGAAGCGCCTCACCACAAAGCTCGCCACGCTCACCGTCATCTTTGCCCTTGCGGCGCTGCCTCTTACCGCATGCGGCGGCAGCGGGGGCACCGACGCGGGCACCAACGAGCCCTCCCCTGCCGCAACCCAGACCACCGAGGTCGACCCGTCCTCTTGGGCCACGTTGAGCGACGCCTTTGCCTCGGCAGACCTATCAAGCCTTAACTATGGCTACGACGATGACACCTTTGTTTGCGTTTTCCAAATTGGTGACGCGTATTACCGCACGGTCGCCAAAATGGTCGACGAGGTTCACGAGAAGACCTATGGCCTGGACATGAGCGCCGAAGATTACGACGAGCAGTTTGCGGCCACCGTTGGCGAGCTTGAGATTCTTGAGGCGTCAGACATCACAGATGAGCTCATGAGCCAGGAGGACATCGAGCAGTACGTGGGAAAGACCGGGCAGGACCTGGTTGATGCCGGATTCATCTTCTCGAACTACATCATGTATGGCGGCGAGGAGACTGGCGCCGACCTCGACAAGGGCAGCTTTGCGTACAGCTTCATCTTTGACACGCAGATTAGCGAGGAGCAGGCTGATAGCGACAGCGAGGGCAGCCTGATCATGGGCGCCACGGTGGTTGAGGCCCAAAGCAACGGCAACCTCTCAAACGCCGCGCTCGACCCAGCGGCTGCTAAGTAAAAACGCCCGAGGGCAATAGCCCAAAGAGTCGCTCGCAATTCTTGCACCCAGACTCTTTGGACCGGCAAGCCCGCAAACGCCAAGGAGCTCTTATGCGACATAAGGTCTACGGCGACACCCTGACCATCTTTCTTGAGGGGCGCATCGACGCCAACAATGCGCATGAGTTTGAAAGCGGAATAAACGGCCTGCTAGACGAGCTATCCCCCACATGCGTGCTTTTGGATGCCAGCAGCCTTAACTTCCTCTCGAGCGCGGGCATCCGCATTGTCATGCGCCTGCTCAGGCACTGTGGCGATGTGCGCATCGTCAACGCGCCGCCCGAGGTGTACAGCGTGCTCGACACAACGGGCGTCGCAGAGATCATGCCAGTGAGCAAGATGCTGCGCAACCAGAGCGTAGACGGCCTAAAGCAGATTGGCGCGGGAGCCTTTGGCAGGGTCTATCGCCTTGACGCCGAGCGCGTGATCAAGGTCTATGCGCCCGAGGTCAATCCCCTCGACAAGATCGAGCGCGAGCGCACGGCTGCGCGGCAGGCCTTCATCCACGGCATCCCCTCTGCCATCCCCTTTGAGGTGGTGCGTGTGGGCAGGGAGCATGGCATCATCTACGAGCTCGTGGACGCACGCACCCTTGGTGAGACAGTCAACACCGAGCCCGATCGGACCGACGAGTATGCACGGCGCATGGCGGACCTACTGCTTCAGCTGCACAACACGCACTTTGAACCCAACGCCCTTCCCGATGCGCGCGACATCTTTCATGGGTGGGTCGACGTTGCAGAGAGGAGCTCCCTCTACGCTCCGCGCACCATTGAACTGCTCCATCGCTTTGTTGATGACTTTGGGCCAGCCGACACCTTTGTACATGGCGACTTTCATCCGGCAAACATCATGGTGATGCCCGACAACGAGCTTTTGCTCATTGACATGGGAGACTCCTCTATGGGCAGTCCCGACATCGACCTCGCAGGCACCTTCCATGTGCTGCGCATCGCCACGCGTCGGCCAGGAGGTGCCATGCGCCTTACTGGCATGTCGGAGCAAGTGCTTGACCACCTGTGGGAGACCTTCGTGCGCCACTATTATGGCGTAGAGTCGACAGACGAGGTCGCCGCCATCGAGCGGCGGCTCAAGGTATGCGCCCTGCCCCGCACCATGGGAAGCACTGCCCGTTCCAAGCTCATCGACGATGACACCAGACGCCATCAGGCAGCAGAGCTCGAGCGTGAGTTTCTTGCGGTGGTAGAACGATAGAGCTCACGTCGCTCACGTTTTGGGGCAGCATCGCCACTTCGCTCCGCTGCCAGATTTGGACATAGCATGCCCGGCGATGCACCTCTGGTGCGAAGCCGTTGATACCGCTCGCTTACCGCTGATACCACGGACCAAGTGCCAGGCAATCCTTCGACGCCTATACTGGAGACGCATGGGGACCAAGGCGCCACACCTAAAGCCAAGGTCAGCCGCTCGCTCATCATAGGAGGTAACTCAGATGCTGCACTTGCCAACACGTCTCGCTTCCCTCACCATCGCACTGGCCCTGGCCGCCCTCCCACTCTCTGCGTGCGGCAACGCAGCAAGCACGGATGGCGGTGCAAGCGAGCCCGCCCCCGCCGCAAGCCAGGATGCCCCAATTGATGTGTCCTCCTGGACAACGCTGCGCGATGCGCTCTCGGTTGCCGACACGAACGATCTTAGCTATGGCTACGACGGGAACTATTTTGTCTGCGTCTTCAACTCTGGTACGTCCACCATCAGGGCTGTTGGAAAGTGCCAGCCGGGCATTGACGGGGCGTTTGCCGACCTTGACATGGGTGCCGACGACTACCTCGAGAAGGTCACGGAGATTGTGGGCGACTTTGAGCTGGTGGAGGCAGCAGACATCACCGACGAGCTCATGAGCCAAGAGGACGTCGAGCAGTACGTGGGCAAGACCGGGCAGGAGCTCGTTGACGCTGGCTTTGTGTTTTCGTACTACAACATGTACGGCGGCGAGCAGACTGGCGCCGACATGGACAATGGGTACTACTCGTACAGCTTCACCTTTGACACGCAGGTGAGCGAGGAGCAGGCTGAGACCGACAGCGAAGGCAGCCTTATTCTTGACGCCGTGGTTGTTGAGGCCCAGAGCCTGGGCAACTTGTCCAACGCCGCACTCGACCCCACGGCTGTGAAGTAGAACCAACCCGAAGCTCTGCAAAAGGAGGCCCCTTTGCACTCACCGCAAAGGGGCCTTATCCATATTGCCAGGTAGCAGCCTGCGAGGGAACCAGCGCACGACCAGCCGACTCACTAGCACGCACGTCTCTCCACGGCAATGGGGAATCGTTGATTGCGTGACATGAGCTGCTAGCATGCCCTAGACTGTTGCCGTTACATTTCGCGACAATGTTCGCATCAAAGATTGGAGCATTTCCATGGCAAGCGAGATCAGGGACATAAGCTTGGCCGAAGGCGGCCTACGCAAGATTGAGTGGGTGCGTCGCAACTGCCCGCTGCTCACCACGCTCAAAGAGGAGTTCTCCCAGACCAAGCCCTTCGCTGGCCAGAAGATTGCCCTCTCCATCCACCTCGAGGCCAAGACCGCCTACCTCTGCGAGGTGCTGCAGGCTGGCGGCGCCGAGGTCTTTGCCACCGGCTCCAATCCCCTCTCGACCCAGGATGACGTTGTGGCCGCACTGGTCACCGAGGGCATCGAGGTGCATGCCTGGCACGCCATCTCCGACGAGGACTACATGCGCTGCATCGACGACGTCCTCTCCGTTGGGCCCACGCTCATCATCATTGGCGGCTGCGAGGAGACCACGACCGGTATTATCCGTCTGGAGGCCATGAACCGCGAGGGCAAGCTGCGCTTCCCCATGGTGCGCGTCAACAACGCCCAGATGAAGCACTTCTTTGACAACCGCTACGGCACCGGCCAGAGCGTCTGGAACGGCATCAACCGCGCCACAAACCTTGTTGTTGCCGGCAAGATCGCCGTTGTGGCTGGCTACGGCTGGTGCGGCAAGGGCGTGGCCATGCGCGCCAAGGGTCTTGGTGCCCGCGTCATCGTGACCGAGATCGACCCGATCAAGGCGATCGAGGCCATCATGGACGGCTTCGACGTGATGCCCATGGCCGAGGCCGCCAAGCTGGGCGACTTCTTCATCACGGTGACCGGTTGCGAGAAGGTCATCGACGAGGAGGACTTCTACAACATGAAGGATGGCGCAATCTGCTGCAACGCCGGCCACTTTGACTGCGAGGTCGACATGGCCTGGCTGCGCGCCAACGCCGTTGAGACAGCCGACATGCGCGAGAACATCGTGGGCTACAAGCTCGAGAACGGCAACTGGATCTATGTCCTGGGCGAGGGTCGCCTCGTGAACCTGGCCTGCGGCGACGGCCACCCCGCCGAGATCATGGACATGAGCTTTGCCATCCAGGCGCTCTCCGCAAAGTATCTCGTGGAGCATCAGGGCAAGCTCACCGAGATGCTCATGGACGTACCCGACGAGGTCGACTACGACGTGGCCCACAAGAAGCTCGCCTTCATGGGCAAGGCCATCGACACGCTGACCCCCGAGCAGGAGAAGTACCTCTTCGAGAGCGGTATCTAGGGCGCTCTCGCAAAGTTCCTCAACTAAGCGGACCGCGGGGTCATATGGCCCCGCGGTCCTTCTCTCAAAGCATGTATGCCCTTGTCGCGCCATGTGCAGGCATCGCATGGCGCTGATAGCGCCTTTTATCGGTCACGAAGAAACGCGATGCAGTTGACGACCGCAAAGATGAAGTGGGCGTATGTTCCGCCATTCACCTCCATCTGGCTGCCGTCCTTGAACGCCAGGACAAGACGCCCCTTTCCCTTCCCCCTTCCCACGTAGAGCAGGTCGTCATAGGGGATGGGCTGGCTTGGCCCCTCCGACGTTTCGAGACTGGGCGAGAAGTCATCAACGGCAAAGCTGTTCTGGGCAAACAGCATGCCGCCCTTTCCGGAGTGGAGCTTCGTCTTGTCCACTATGTACACGACATCGCTCGCCGAAAGACCGGGCGCATAGCGGTAGAACGCTCCCAAGAAGGTCTCGACCCCCGTCGTATGCCGGGTCAGCAGGTCAGGGGCCTTCTCGCCAAAGGAGAGACAATTGACAACCGTGTCGACCACGGACTTAACAAGCCCTAGCGATGACCCGCCATCCTCTGTTGTGGCAAGCCCCTTGGGCATCCGCTCGATGTAGTACCTCAGGATCTCGGCATCTTCGTCCGTTATGCGGCCATCATCCAAAAGGCTCGACAACCGATGGCTGCAGCTAAGGTCAAGGCTCTTCCCCAGTTCCTTTCTCTGCTTGTAGTCGGCGGCAGCGAGCTGCTTGAGGAACTCGATGAGCTCATGAGCGCAGTCATAGGCTGCGTTGACATGGGATGGCCAGCTAAACCAAAATGGCAACAGATCGATGCTCACCTTGCTGATACCGGACTCTTTGTCGTCGAGCGTCAGCACAAGCTCGAGGTAATTGACAAAGTGTCCTTCGGGAATGGGCGCCAGGTCGGTGTGCTTTGACTTATAGAGCTTCTTGAGCAGCCAGCGCATGAACGGCACGAGATCTTTGATCTTCAGCCCCTCGGCAATCTCCTCGGCCATTTCCTGATCGTCTTCGCTGAGTTCCTCCGAGGTCAGGGTGACATCGACATCGACGATGGAGCGGACCGATTGGCGAGCTCGTCTCTGACCTCCATGTGCCGCTTGAGCTGTGCCACGCTCATATCAGCAAGCTGCTCGTCGGCAAGCGATCGCGTGGCGCTGCTGAGGCAGTCGACACAAAGGCAGAGATTCTCGTCCTTGAATCCGCGGTAGAACTTATAGGCGCCTTTCTTAGTCCCACAAAGAACGCATGGGGTCACCTGCACTTGCTCCTGCTCCTGCGTTTGTTCTTGACTCATGTTGGCCTCGATTTCCTGTTGATTTGCCTCGTGCCTGCTATTTGGTTGATGCCCGCTCAAAGCGGAAGCGCCAGTCCAGCGCGAGCGACTGGTCGCGCCCGAGCTCAGGGGCGTGTTCGCGAATGAAGTTGTTTGTGTTGAAGCGCAGCATCTGGCGCTCGCCGGGCTGGATGTCCCCCACAAGCGTAGCAAGCCCCTCTTCGACGTCGCCAAAGGTACGTGAATAACGAGCGAGCCCGTCAAAGACGGTCCGCTCGCCGTCGGTCACGCGCACCCGCACAAGGTCGCCATAGGCAAAGCCCGCCACCTGCTGAAAATCCCTGTTGCGCACGTTGATGCGCGCGCTGCCATAGGGCACGTCAAAGTCGTAGGCGCCACCCTCGGCCCAGCCGTCGCCCAGCTGTGGGCTCACGTTTGTGAGCCGTATGCGCACGACCTCGCCAACCGGATAAGCGGGGCCCACGCCAGAAGAGTCAATGATGCCAGCTGCAAGACGGGCTGCCGTGTAGGCAAAGACGTCACGTCCGTTGAAGATGTGGATGTCCTCGCTGCCAGGCAGGCGGTTAATGCTCTGGTCAATCTCGCGAATCTCAACGATGTCGCTGGCCACCATGGTGAGCGTGCCGTTGTCGGGCGTAACAACGTAGCTCCCATTTGCCAGGCGCGCAACGCTGCCACGACGGCTCGTGCCAACACCAGGGTCTACCACGCTCACAAAGACCGTTCCAGCAGGCCAAAAGGGCACCACGGTCGAAAGCTGATAGGCTGCCTGGCGGATGTTGTAGGGCTCGATGTCGTGAAAGAAGTCGTAGACGCCAAGCTCCGGGTCAACGCTCTTGACCACGCCAGCCATCGCGCCACCACCGCCGGCGCCAAAGTCGGTCTGGAACACAATCGTTGGCTTCATTCACGCTCCCATCCTGTAACCGCCCGCAGAAGACATCCCCTTGGCCCAAACCTTCCCTGCCAAACCCCGTTGTACCAAGCTCTGAGTTGCGAAAAAGGTACAAGAGCGAAGAATTCCGCAAGGGGTTGCCCGCAGGAGGCCGCCCAAACGCGCGGACCTATGCCTTTGCAAACGAGACGGTCCAGCCACCGCCAAAGCCTATGCCGAAGCGCTCCACGATGCTCGACTGGTTCATGGTAAACGACACGTTCATGAGCTCGTTGGTATACGCGAGCAGCTCGCCCTTGCTTACCTCGCCAAAGGTCCTGCATAGCGGCAGGTCGCACTCGAGCACAAGCTCCCCGTCGTGACGAACGACCAGATGGAGCAGGTCGCCATAGCCAATCCCCGCCTCCTCAAAGAGGGCCAGCGGGATGTTGGTCCACGCATTGCCAAAGTTGGGGTCGATGATGTCAACGATGCCCGTCACCGCACCGCGCTCAATTGCGGGCTCAGGCATGGGCAGGCAAACGATTTCGCTCACTGGGTAGGTGGGTCCAACTTCCTCCCACGAGATGATGCCGCTTGCCAGGCGCGCAGCGCAGTAACCAAAGAGGTCGCGGCCATGAAACACGCTGGTACCGCGCGTGTTGGGGTTGCGGTTGACGCTCTCGTCAATCTCGCGCACCTCGGTGATGCCCACGTGGCGCACCAGGTGCGTGAGGGCTCCGTTGTCGGGGGTCACCACAAAGTGTCCGCTCGCGGTCTTTGCCACGCATGCGCGGCGAGGTGTGCCCACACCTGGGTCCACCACGCTCACATAGATAGTTCCCTCGGGCCAAAAGGGCAGGCTCTGGTACAGGCGGTAGCTCGCGCTCCACGCGTCGTAGCGCGGAATGTAATGCGTGCCGTCAAAGATCTCGAGCTCGCGGTCGACGCTCTTCACAACGCCATACATGGAGCTGACCGCTCCCTCGGCATAGGTGAAGTCGGTCTGAAAAACGAGAATTGGCTTGTCGTGGCGACCCATGAGACCTCCTGTACCGTCTCTGTGCTCCAAAGCTTGTGTGCTCAGGAGTCTATAAAAACAATTATTGGCCGCCAGCGCAAATCCAACCAAGCAATCGCATTTACTCGTACACGATGCGCGGTGCGCGCCGCAACGAGAGCTTCCACCCGGTGCCCGTGCCAATGCCGTAGGCTCGGGCAAAGCTTCCCTGGTTAATGGCGACGGCCATGCAGTCGAGGCTGTTCACATACACGAGCGGCTCACCAACGTACACATCGGCAAAGCTGTGCGCATAGGCGAGCAGGTTGCGGTAGACGGTGCGTGTGTCGCTTTGGATGGTGACCTCCACGCGGTCGCCCTGATGGACGCCGAGCAGCTCAAACTGCGAGCGCGGGATGTTGGTCCAAAGGCTGCCAAATCGCACATCGAGCACGTCAATCGTGCCGCTCACTCGCTCGCCGTCGTACACCGAGGGGATGACGGGCAGCTCTACCAGGGAGTCCGTTGGCACCTGCGGCCCCACTCCCGCATAGTCGATCACACCCGCAGCGAGCCGGGCACCGGTGTACACGTACACGTCGCGGCCGTGGAAGGTGTAGCTCGCGCCGGACCCAGGCAAGCGGTTGACAGTCTCGTCAATGACGCGCGCCTCGGTGATACCCATCATGCGCTTGACGTGGGTGAGGGTGCCGTTGTCGGGCGTGACCACAAACTGGTCGCCTCCCGTGCGCACCACAACGCTACGGCGGTCGGAGCCAACGCCCGGGTCAACCACACTCACAAAGACCGTGCCCGCAGGCCAGTAGGCAATGGTCTGGATGAGGCGGTACGAGGCCTCCCAGATGTCGTACTGGGGGATGTCGTGCGTAAGGTCAAAGACCCTAAGCGTTGGATCAACGCCGAGCGCCACGCCATACATGGCGCTGACCGCTCCGTCCGCCATGCCAAAGTCAGATTGCAAGACCAATGCATTACCCATGGTTCACCTGTCCGTAAAAACGAGTCCGCCCGCACGATGGTACCACTGGAAGTGGTGGCAGAGAGAGATTTCTGGGTACCGGGCAACATGCGCAAGGGCAACTTGCGTCACCACGGCATGGGCGGTTGTATCCCCCACCGCTGTTGGGCAGGCTCCCACTTAGTCCATCTTCATGGCAAGGAAAAGCTCGCTCAGGCCATCGAGCACCAGCGCCACGCCGCAGATCACGGGCACCACGTGGATGGCCGCCGAAGGCACGAGCGTCACAAAGACGCCCACGGCCACGGTCACGATCCCCACGCGCAGGGTCAGCTTTTCCTCGTTCTCCTCGTCGGCAATCTTTGTGCGCGAGCGCGCCACGTCACCGAGACCCGAGAACACAATGAGGATGCCCATGACAGAGAAGAGGACCTTTGCAAACATGTTTGGGAACACGGCTATTGCCGTGCCGATGAGCACCAAAAGGCCAGCTATGGAGAGGTCCTCGAAGGGAATCGCATCGATGGCATGAGCGCGCATGAAGTGCCCCGCAAAGATCATGACGCCAAAGACCGCCGCGGCAAAGCCCACCAGTCGCACCACAAAGGCGGTGACATCGCCGCTGTTGGCAAGAATTGTAGCTCCCATAAAAATGAGCAACGCGCCAGTCATGGTAACCGTAAAGCGCGTGTGGCCCTTCGCGTCTCTCATGTGCATCTCCTTAGGTGCCCAACAGGTTGTTAGACAGTCTTATGTTACAGGAGATATGGGAATATGGCCGAGTCGCATCTGAGCAAGGGCCTGAGTTTTGTGTCAGCGGAATGCCATTGGGGTGGGACGAGGGCTGTCAGGCGTTGGCGGTCGAGTTTGACAGAGGCACTCCTAGAGCAACCCTGTCACTTTGTGGCGCTGGCGTCCCCAGCGGCTTGTTCGGCGGACACTATCGGCTGCAAGGGCTACTACCAGAAGCCGAGATTTGGTCCGATACGCCACTCTACCCGCCCAAATGCTCGTCACGCCACCGGCACATCATCTCGTTGGTGAGGCTCAGGTCGTCGGGTTGGCCCTTTACTTCTTCTGGCGAGGCCCACACCGCCCA
>CADCHF010000071.1 GCA_902801175.1 uncultured Coriobacteriaceae bacterium
CAAGTGTATCCCGAGGCGTACAGCCCGACAACTTCCTCACGCGTGCCCATGCGGACTCCTAACCGGACCAGGTCGGTCCAACTTTTCGTCCGCACCCCCATGTCAGGCGGGGCGTCAAGTTTGGGTCCCCGATGACACACTCCCGGTTTGGAGGCACGGTATGGCAAAGCGCGATGGCAAGAAGCGCATGACGCTCTCGGAGCATCTTGCCCTTCGTGCGCAGCAGGCCGAGGAGGCCAGGGCCCAAGAGGAGGCTCGCTTGCACAGCATAAAGAGGCTGCGCGAGCTGGATGCCCAGGTGACCTGCAACTGCCCGGCCTGCGTAAAGCTGCGCCAGATGCGTGGCGGTACCCAGAGCTAGCGCCACCGCTCGCGGCCTTTGCCTCTTTTGCTAGTGCATTTCCAACAGGTGAGCTTGGCTTTACCGCAGCTGGAATCTTCCCCTTGCATCTCATATAGTTGAAGTTCACGGCTCGCAATCACTAAGGGGGGAAGCGAATGCCACAGCAAACACCGAGCGACCTGTCGCTCATCGAGCACGTGCTCGATACCTACGCCGAGGTGCCGGGCAGCCTCATCGCCATTCTCCAGGAAGTGCAGGAGACCTACGGTTACCTGCCCATGGACGTCTTGGAGCTCGTTGCCAAGCGCACTGGCACTCCCATCGCAACCATCATGGGCGTGGCCACCTTCTACGCGCAGTTCCGTCTTGAGCCGGTGGGCAAGTACCTCATCATGCTCTGCCAGGGCACTGCCTGCCACGTCAACGGCTCCGAGCTCATCTCGAGCGCCATCACCGACGAGCTTGGCATCGAGGACGGCCAGACCACGCCCGACGGGCTCTTCTCGCTCAAGCACGTGGCCTGCCTGGGCTGCTGCTCGCTGTCGCCGGTCATGATGATCAACGGCACCACCTACAGCAGCCTCACGCCCGACAAGGCCAAGAAGGTCCTGAGGTCGCTTGCCGCAGAGGCCAACGAGGGAGGTGCATCTGCATGAGGCTAGTTGTTGGAGAGGGCAGCTGCGGTCTTGCCGCCGGCGCCGGCGCCGTCCACACGCGTCTTGAGGCGCTTTTGGCCGAGGCCAACCCCACGGGCGTCGAGCTTGGCATCACGGGCTGCAACGGCATGTGCTTCCTTGAGCCCATCGTCGACCTGTACGACGACGAAGGCGCGCTGCATCGCCTGGTAAAGGTGCAGGAGAAGGACGCCGACAAGATTTATCAGGCTGTGACCACGGGCGACCTCTCGTTGGTGGACGGCCTGTGCATTAGCAGCGAGGACGCCGAGTTCCTGAGCCGCCAGACGCGCATTGCCCTGCGCGACTGCGGTGTCATTGACCCCGAGAGCATCGATGACTACATCGCTCACGGCGGCTACCAGGCTATTTCCAAGATTCTCTCCACCGGCATGACGCCCGAGGACGTCATTGCCGAGATTGATGTGTCGGGCCTTGCCGGCCGCGGTGGCGCTGGCTTCTCGACCGCCTTCAAGTGGCGTGCCGCCCGCAATGCCGACCCCGGCGAGGACGGCCGCAAGTACCTCATCTGCAACGCCGACGAGGGCGACCCCGGTGCGTTCATGGACCGCGCTGTCATCGAGGGCGACCCGCACGCGCTTATCGAGGGCATGCTCGTGGGCGCCTACGCCATTGGCGCCGCCGAGGCCATCGTGTACGTGCGTGCCGAGTACCCGCTGGCAATCGTGCGACTGCGCAAGGCCATTGCCGACGCAACCGAGCGCGGCTACCTGGGCGACAACATCCTGGGCAGCGACTTTAGCTGCACGCTGCGCATCAAGGCCGGCGCTGGCGCCTTTGTGTGCGGCGAGGAGACCGCGCTCATCGAGTCGCTCGAGGGCAAGCGCGGCATGCCGCGCCTCAAGCCGCCCTTCCCGGCACAGGCTGGCTACTGGCACCAGCCGTCCAACATCAACAACGTCGAGACCTACGCCAACGTGGCGTGGATCATCGTCAACGGCGGCGCCGCGTTTGCCGCCATGGGCACCGAGAACTCCAAGGGCACCAAGGTCTTTGCCCTCTCTGGCAAGATCCGCCGCGGCGGCCTGGTCGAGATTCCCATGGGCACCACGCTGCGCGAGGTCATCTTTGACATTGGCGGCGGCATCCGTGACAACAAGGAGTTCAAGGCCGTGCAGCTTGGCGGCCCCTCCGGTGGCTGCCTGCCCGCAAGCAAGCTCGACACCGTCATCGACTACCGCGAGCTTGGCGCAACCGGCGCCATCATGGGCTCCGGCGGCATGGTCGTTATGGACGAGAGCACCTGCATGGTGGGCATGGCCCGCTTCTTCCTTGACTTTACGGCCAAAGAGAGCTGCGGCAAGTGCGTGCACTGCCGCCTGGGAACCAAGCGCATGCTCGAGATTCTCGACCGCATCGTGAACGGCAAGGGCGAGGAGGGCGACATCGAGAAGCTCGAGGACCTCTGCTACGCCATCAAGGACGGCGCGCTCTGCGGCCTCGGCCAGACGGCGCCCAACCCGGTGCTCACCACCATCCGCTACTTCCGCGACGAGCTTGAGGCCCATATTGCCGAGCACAGCTGCCCGGCCGGCGAGTGCCGCGAGCTCATCACCTACTACATTGACCAGGACAAGTGCATTGGCTGCACCGCCTGCGCAAGGCAGTGCCCGGCAAAGGCGATTTCGGGCGAGCGCAAGAGCCCGCACAAGATCGACCCGGCGCTGTGCATCAAGTGTGGCAACTGCAAGACGGCCTGCCGCTTTGGCGCCGTCCAGGTCAAATAGGGGAGGGAGGCAAACATGTCCATCAAGTACACCATCGACGGTGTGGAAGTGATTGCGGAGCCTTCCGACACCATCCTTACCTCCGCTACCAAGGCTGGCATCGATATTCCCACCCTGTGCTTCGACGCGCGCACGGCCATCTATGGCGCATGCGGCGTCTGCCTGGTTGAGGTCGAGGGCGTGCCCAAGCTGCTGCGTGCCTGCTCGGCCAAGCCGCAGAAGGGCTACGTTGTCCACCTGCACACCCCGCGCGTTGACCGCGCTCGTCAGACCGCGCTGGAGCTTTTGCTCTCGGACCACACGGGCGACTGCCGTGGGCCCTGCAAGCTCAACTGCCCGGCCATGACCGACTGCCAAAAGTACGTGGGCGAGATTCGCGAGGGCCGCTACAAGGACGCCGTGTCCACCGTGTACGAGGCCTTCCCGCTGCCCGCCTCCATTGGCCGCGTGTGCCCGCATCCCTGTGAGGACGCCTGCCGTCGCAAGATGGTGGAGGAGCCCATCTCCATTGCCTTCCTCAAGGCCTTTGCCGCCGACAAGATTGAGGCCGACGGCAATCCGTACGTGGTACAGTGCGAGCCCGAGACCGGCAAGCGTGTGGCCATCATCGGTGGCGGCCCGGCTGGCCTCACCGCGGCGTACTTCCTGCGTCGCTACGGCCACGAGGTCACCATCTTTGACCAGCAGCCCAAGATGGGTGGCATGCTACGCTATGGCATTCCCGAGTACCGCCTGCCCAAGGCTGTGCTCGACCGCGAGATTCAAATTATTGCCGACGCCGGCGTAAAGATGGTCAACGGCGTGAAGCTTGGTCGCGACGTGCAGTTTGACGCGCTGCGCTCCGAGTACGACGCGGTGCTTTTGGCCCTTGGCGCCTGGAAGTCCATGAACATGCGCGTGCCCGGCGAGGACCTTGCCGGCGTGCACGGCGGCATCGACTTCTTGGAGAAGCTTGGCCTGGGCGAGCGTCCCGTGCTGGGCGAGCGCGTGGCCGTTTGCGGTGGCGGCAACACCGCCATGGACTGCTGTCGCACCGCCGTCCGCCTGGGTGCCAAGGAAGTCTACGTGGTCTACCGCCGCACTCGTGCCGAGATGCCCGCTGCCGACATCGAGATCGAGGAGGCCGAGGAAGAGGGCGTGACCTTTAAGTTCCTCACCAACCCGATTGAGTTCTACGGCGAGGACGGCCATGTGACCGGCATGAAGCTGCAGATCATGGAGCTGGGCGAGCCCGACGCCTCTGGTCGCCGTCGTCCCGTGCCCGTGGAGGGTGCCACCGAGGACATCCCCATCGACGACGTGCTCATGGCCATTGGCCAGGGCGCCGACTGCGAGGGCGTGGACGCCGAGCTGCTCACCCAACGTGCCACCATCGCCTGCGACGAGCTGACCTTCCGTACTGCCTACGACAACGTGTTTGCCGCTGGCGACGTGACTAACCGTGGCGCTGGCATTGCCATTCAGGCTATTGCCGAGGCCCAGAAGGCGGCCCTGTGCATCAACAACTACCTTGAGGGCGACGAGGTGCGCGCGCAGATTCCGTACTTTGTGCAGCGCGAGGTGACCCCCGAGGAGTTTGAGGACCGTCCCAAGCAGAAGCGTGAGAAGATGCCGGGCCTTACCCCCGAGGAGCGTCGCGACAACTTTGAGCCCATCTACTTTGGCTTTACCGAGGAGCAGGCGCAGCGCGAGGCGTCAAGGTGCCTTGAGTGCGGCTGCCACGACTACTACGACTGTCGACTCATTAGGTTTGCCAACTCCTTTGACGTGCATCCCGAGAAGTTTGCCGGCGAGATGCACGACCGCGAGGATGTGCCCGTGGTGAGCGAGGTCATCGTGCACGACCCCGACAAGTGCGTGCTGTGCGGTCTGTGCTACCGCACCTGCGACCAGGTTGTGGGCAAGACCTTCCTGGGCCTGTACAACCGTGGCTTCTCGACCGTGGTCAACCCCATGGTGCCCGACGAGGCCCGCACCTTCTGCGCGAGCTGCTTGAAGTGCGTGGAGGCCTGCCCAACCGGAGCCATGAGGAGCTTCCCCGCCGTTGAGCGAGTGACGCAACTGGTGTAGGGGCCGGGGTAGAAAGAAGTGAAGAAGGGGAGCCGCCTAACTCGAGCGGTTCCCCTTTTTGTATGCCTCGGGAGGGAAGGCGCGTCCCCGGTGACGCGCCCTCCTCGGGCTGCAAACAGAGCCTATATCAGCAGCGTCATGTCATCGCCCCATGGCATTTCTTCGGTCACGACCCTGACCTTGCCTTCAAGGAAGGTCACAACGAGCTTGCGGCCTCCTTGGCGCTCCCAGGTCCATACCTCTCGCCCAAAGTCGCTCTTCTCCTGCGTGCCCTCGCCGAGGATCTCGGACACTTGCTGAACGCTCATGCCCAGCTCAATCCTGCGAGATGCATCGACCTCGTCCACCTCGCTTGCCGCCTGCTCCTCGCGAGCCGCTTCGCCGTAGGCTGCCGTGCCGATGTCAACCATCTCGCGCTCGCGGTCAAGACGCGTGGTGCTTATGGTCTGCGTCTGGTTGGGCCTGCCCCAGTTGGTGTAGACGGTAAGCGTGCAGGTAGCGGGGCCAAACACAGTCTGCTGATGCGAGGCATAGTAGTGCGCGCGAATCTTGTATATGCCATTCTGCGCGCGGCGAATCTCGTACAGCTCAGGGCCATAGCCATCGGTGATGTCCTCGGACACGCGCCCGCCCGACGTGGTGCGGCGATGGGCGTAGTAGGCCTCCTCACCAGAGGGCTCGGACACATGGATGTCCACGTCGGTCTCGTCAGCGTCCCAGGCGAGCGAAATGCGCAGGTCGCATTCGGGCACGCCCTCAAACTCGTCGCCAAGCGAGGGGAGCTCTGGTGCCTGCCCCCAGGTTTGACCCTTTGCCCAGGCGCGGAGCACGTTGTACTCCTCAACCGCAAAGAGGCCAATCGACATCGGGCGGCGATCCCAGGGGGTCAGGGCCGTCTTGCGGTAGAGCTCGCCAGCCTCTTCGGCGTAGGTGCGAGCCGCAGCCTCATCGGTGTTCGCGTATGCTTCGCGCGCGAGCTCAGAGAGAACGAGCGCAAGGTCGCGGTGACTCTGTGAGTCCTCGCCACGAAGTCGTGTGACGCGACGGAGGACAACGAGGGCCTGTTCAAGCTCGCCGGCCTCGCGCAGGCGCCATGCCATCACGCGCAGCAGGGCTGCGTCTTCGATCCGCATCTCGGCCAGGTTGGAGAGTACCCGCAGGCCAAAGCTGGTGTCGTCGTGCGCCATGAACCAGCCCGCGCAGTCGAGGAAGAACGACGGCGAGGTGGCGTACTCCCTGCGCTGCGCATGGTAGGCACCGCGCGCCTTGTCGAGTCCATCGTTGGCGGCCTTGTCGAGTGCCTTGAGGTAGTCGGCATTGGGCATCCACGGACGCACGCTCACGCTGCCAGTAGGCGCG
>CADCHF010000072.1 GCA_902801175.1 uncultured Coriobacteriaceae bacterium
CCCCCGATGAGGACGACGTGGACGACTGGGGCGACGAAGACTAGCTGGTGGGAGCCAGGCTGGCGCTACGTTTCCGTGGATGGCCGCAAAAATGCGAAAAAGTATCCAAAGCGGTGAGCTTGCGCATGCGCAAGCTCTATGGCGTATCAGTCTCGCGAGCTAAAGAGCAGTCAAGACCCAAAGCCCGTCATCTGTGGCAACAAGCCGTCAAAACCAAGGCAAACAGCAAAAGCCACCCCCCTCAAAACGCGCCTACGACCCAGCCGCGCGCCAAAAGGACAGGAAAAAGCCTGTTCAATGTTGCTACAACGCAATGCTTCGCGTGCTAGAAACGCAAAGGTATAGTAATATGTGAAAGCTAGTGCCCCGTTTGCCTGGGATCAGCGTGGGCCATGCCATACCTGCCCCAAGAAAGTGGTGACAAGATGCTCAACGCACTTATTGTTGACGACGAGGCCCCCGCGCGCTCCGAGCTGCGCTACCTGCTCGAAGAGACCGGTCGCATCAACACCATCTCCGAGGCCTCCAACGCACGCGAGGCCGTGGAGAAGCTCGTGCGGAGCAAAGAGGGCACCGACGAGCGCACCGACGTGCTGTTTATGGACATCTCCATGCCAAAGACGAGCGGCATGCAGCTTGCCGAGGCGCTGCACAAGCTCAAGAACCCGCCCGCGGTGGTGTTTGTGACCGCCTACAGCGAGTACGCGGTCGAGGCGTTTAGCGTTGACGCCGTTGACTACCTGCTCAAGCCGGTCGAGACCAGCCGCCTGAGCCGCGCGCTCGACAAGGTCGAGGCCCGTGTTAAGCCCGCGGCTTCGAGCCACGCTGGCGTCGAGCGCATTCCCGTTGAGAAGGGTGGCCGCAAGGTGCTCGTTCCCATCGACCAGATTCGCTACATCGAGGCCAAGGACGACTACTCCTGCATCTACACCGAGAACGACCGCTATCTCTCCACGATCAGCCTGGCCAAGCTGGAGCAGAAGCTGACCCCGCACAACTTCTTCCGCGTGCACCGTGGCTACATTGTCAACCTCGACAACGTGGAGTCGGTGGACACCATTAGCAGCGGCATCCTGCAGCTGGGCCTCAAGGGCATCGACGAGAAGAAGATTCCCGTGTCGCGCCGTCGCGTGGTTGCCCTCAAGCGTGCCCTTGGCCTGTAGGCGTCGTCCATGCGTTTTGATATTGTCTCTGACACTCACGGGTATTTGAGCGACGAGCTGCTCGAGGCCCTGGAGGGTGCCGACTGCATCGTGCATGCCGGTGACATCTGCTCCGAGAGCAACTTTTATCGCCTGCAGGAGATTGCGCCGGTCCAGGCCTGCCTGGGCAACAACGACTACGGAATGGGCTACGGGCCGCGCGTCAAGCGCATGACCCAGTTTTACTCGGCGGGTCTGCGCTGGCAGATTTGCCACTATGAGGAGCGACTTGACCTGGCCGTTTGCGACATTGCCATCTGCGGGCACACGCACAGGCCGTTCTTTGAGCGCGACTCGCGCACTCGCACGCTGGTGATGAACCCTGGCAGCCCCACCTTCCCGCGTTCGGCAAAGGGGCCAACCATTGGCCGCATTATTGCCGACAACGGCCACGTGAGCGAGGTTCGCATCATTCAGCTGCCCAAGGCAAAGAGGGACGGCTTTTGGTGGTAGGCCGGTAGGGGCGCCCCCGTGAAAGAAACTGCTGGCAGAAGGCCCGCACCCGCATCTGCGAGTGCGGGCTTTGCCATGCGCTTGGGCACGCCGGCCGTTCTGGTGTGCGTTGGCGCTGCTGTGTAAGGCCAATTTGCATGTTGCGGCGCGATTAGGCCACGCAAAACCGCGCGAGGGGTCTTTGCGGGCGGGGGATATGGCGTCTTCGGAGCGAGGAGCAAAGAAACGTTCAACTTTTTGCACTAGTGTACGGCGCAATTCGCCTGCTTTGCAGATGAGCCGTTCGCAAGGGCAAAAAGTGCAGCTCATTTTTACCCGCAGCGGGCTTGCACACCAAGAGGGCCAGATTGCACCGTACACTAGTCGCAAAAGTTGAACGTTTCTAGCCTTGCTGGCACGTAAACCAAATCCCAAGCGGCATTGTTCCGTCTAAACGGCATGTGCGGTGACGCCGGGCTCATTCTCGAAGCGCCGCTTGTGCAAAAAAGCGGGCGCAACGGCTCGCGTGTAGTCACCTTGGAATCGGGGGTGCGGCCACAGCGCCCGGCGCTACAGGTCCAGCTTCCCCATAAGCGAGGTTTCGTCGGCCCCTAGGTTGGTCTTTTTCTCGGGCAAGAAGATGGGCGCCACAACCGCGGTGTAAAACACCAGCCACGCAAGCGACAGACAGAACCCCGCAATGACGTCGGACGCGTAATGAACGCCCAGGTAAATGCGACTAACGCCCACCAACACCACAACCAGCGCAAAGCCGGTCACGCAGGTACGGCGCACAAAGGGGTCGCGCTCGTAGGTCCACACCATCCAGGCAAGCAGCCCGTAAAAGGCCATGGCCACCATGGAGTGCCCCGAGGGAAAGCTGTAGCCGCTCTCGGCAATGAGGCGAAATCCCTCTGGGCGCGGTCGGTGCACAATAAACTTAAGGACCTGGTTGAGTATGACGACGCCAACCAGGTTCCATGCCGCACACATGCCGGGGCGGCGTCCGGGGGCAAAGGCCTGCACGGCCAGCAACATGACCAACAAGACCACTGGCAGCGCCAGCTCCGAGATCGACTGCATGATGGGCGTAAGCCACGGTCTGCGCATGCGCAGCACAAAGAGGCGATACGCGTACTCGTCGAGCCACAAGATCTTGCCCGCCAGCATGTTTTGCAGCACAGCCAAAAAGAGCGTCACCGCGAGAACAAAGAGCACAACCTTGCGGTTTGCCCAAAGGTTGTGCTTAAGTGCGCGCGGTGCATGCCTAAGGCCGCCCAAGAATGACCGTTTTCCTGGGCGGCCTGGCTCCTGTTTTGTGTGACGTGGAGCGCTCATAGGTGGTTGGCTCTTTAGATGTGAGCCTCGATCTCGGCGACGAGCTCGGCCTTGGGCGTGCTGCCAACGATGGTGTGAACAACCTTGCCATCCTTAAAGAGGATGAGCGTGGGGATCGACATAATGCCAAAGCGCTGGGCGACGGAGCCCTCCTCGTCCACGTTGCACTTGTAGACGTCCAGACGGTCGGCCATCTCTTCGCCGATGGCCTCAACAACCGGACCAAGAGCACGGCAGGGGCCACACCAAGAGGCCCAGAAGTCGACCAGGACGGGCTTGCTGGCGCCGGCGATAATGGCGTCAAAATCAGCGGCGGTAATTGCGTTTGCCATGGCAATTCTCCCTCTGTTGTGCGCTGCTGGCGCGGCGCAAATCATCAATATAAAGAGATATACCCAAACGCGCGGCAATCTGCACGCGCGGTTGCAAATAAACCGCCCAGATATGGACTATGCTTGCTGCGTGGTACTTTGCCCGCCTGGGCGAGGCGCGCGGTGGTCGGAGCGGTTGGGCTTGTCGTGGGCTTTGGTGCAGGTGCGGGACCAAGGTGCGGAGACGTAACAGGGGAGGACGAGATGAGCGTGAGCAGAGCCGGTCGGCGCGAGCGCTACGTGCAAAAGACGCGCGCCGAGGTTGAGAGCCTGGTTGCCCGCGGGGTGGTCATGGCTGGTAACGCCTTCTCGTCGGTCCTGCTGGTAAAGGGTCAGCCGGGCGAGGGCGAAGGCGGGGGAGAGAGTCTGCTGGCTGGTGCCGACGGCAAGGCGCTGCGCGCGGCACTTGCGGCGCTGGGATATGCGCCCGAGGACTGGGCCGGTCTTGCGACCTGGAACAGCGCGGGGGAGCCGCTTAGTCCGGCGCTTCTGCGCGAGGCGGTGGCCACGCTGGATCCCGCGACGCTGGTGGTGTGCGACCATGCGGCCGTGTGGGCGGTGCGCGAGGCCTATGCCAACGACCTCAGCTCGCTTGAAAGCCTGGAAGAGGCCATGATGGCCGACGGCGTGCTGGTGCCGCTTGCTGGCATGCGCGCCATGAGCCTGGGCGGCTTTGCCGACGCCCTCGCCGACAAGGACCAAAAGCAGCTGATGTGGCGTCGCCTGAAGCAGCTCCCGCCCCTGGGAGAGCCGTACTAAAGAGTGCGCTAGAGACCGTCTTAAACCTGCGGCGTCCCCCTGACACGCCTTCCGGGGGAGGCGGGCCGCGGCGTCCCTACGGCGCCTCGCCCCCGTACCCCTCAAGAATCGCGTCTATTGTGTCTGCGGGCACATTGGGTGGGACTCACGCCTGATAGCTGCTAAAATCATTCAGATTAAACAGCAAAACTAACTGCTGGGAGACAACATATGAAGTACTTTGGAACCGACGGCTTCCGCGGCCGCGCAAACGAGGGCCTCAACGTTGAGCACGCCTTTCAGATTGGCCGCTATGTAGGCTGGTACTACGGTCTGCGTCAGGACCGCAAGGCTCGCATCGTCATTGGCAAGGACACGCGTCGCTCGAGCTACATGTTTGAGTCTGCGCTGGTGAGCGGCCTTGTTGCCAGCGGCGCCGACGCCTACATGCTGCACGTCATCCCCACGCCCGGTGTAAGCTACGTTACCGCCGACGGCGCATTCGACTGTGGAATCATGATCACAGCCAGCCACAACCCCTACAGCGACAACGGCATCAAGCTCGTCAACGCCAACGGCGAGAAGATGGACGAGGACGTCCTCAAGCAGGTCGAGGCCTACATCGATGGCGAGATAGACGTCCCGCTGGCCACTGGCGACAAGATTGGCTGCACGGTCGACTTTATGCAGGGTCGCAACCGCTACATTGCCCATCTCATCGCCAGCGCCAACTTCTCGCTGCAGGGCGTGCGCGTGGGCCTCGACTGCGCCAACGGTGCCGCCTCCAGCGTGGCCAAGCCCGTCTTTGACGCCCTCGGCGCTGACGTGTACGTGTTCAACAACACGCCTAACGGCTTTAACATCAACGTCAACTGCGGCTCCACGCACATCGACCAGATGCAGTCCTTCGTGCTGCGCAACAACCTTGACGTGGGCTTTGCCTACGACGGCGATGCCGACCGCTGCCTGGCCGTTGACGACCGCGGCCATGTGGTCGACGGCGACCTGATCCTCTATGTGTGCGGCCGCTACCTCAACCAGCACGGCGGCCTGGCCAAGAGCACCGTGGTACCCACCGAGATGAGCAACTTTGGCTTTTTCAAGGCGCTCGACGAGATTGGCATCAAGTACGAGAAGACCGACGTGGGCGACAAGTACGTGTACGCCTGCATGCGCGAGAAGGGCTACAGCCTGGGCGGCGAGCAGAGCGGTCACATCATCTTTGGCGACATCGAGAACACCGGCGACGGCATCATGACCAGCCTGCGTATCATGGAGGCCATCCGCGCCCAGAAGGAGAGCCTCTCCACGCTGGTGCGCCCGGTTACTCTGTACCCGCAGCTGCTCATCAACGTGAAGGTCGAGAGCCGCGAGGTGGCCCAGCAAGTTATGGAGGCTCCCGAGGTAAAGGCCGCCATCATCGAGGCCGAGAAGTTCCTCGAGGGCAATGGTCGCGTGTTTGTGCGTGCAAGTGGCACGGAGCCGCTGGTGCGCATCCTGGCCGAGGCGCCAACCGACGAGCTTTGCAAGAAGGCCGACGACATCGTCTACGAGGCGGTCAAGCCGTACGAGGTGTAACCCTGCAGTCACAGCATTAGGCGGACCTGCTTTTTGCAAACGAAATGAGAGCGCGAGGGCTCGCAATCGCTCAGAGATTGCGAGCCCTCGTGATTTTGTGAGGGTCGTTGGTGCTGATGGGACGGTGCCGTTGCGGTTGGGTCCTCCAGAGACAATTCCTGCAAGCTGGTGGCGGGGTAAGCGGCAAAAAATGCGCGATGTGCGAGTGTTGTTTTCCAATCAGCACTTCATCCGCCGGATTCTCCTCAAGTGCTCTCGCAAATCCGCAGGTAAAAGGGCCGTCGTAGTTTTGCAGATCGGACGACGTCCTTTTGCTAAAGAATCGCACTCGCACATCGCGCATTTTTTGGGCTCTTCGGTGGTTTCTGTGGGAGAGATTCCGGCATAGGCCCAGCTCAGCGGGCGAAAACAACGATCTGGAACTGAAACGGCCCCGGGAGGGGCCGT
>CADCHF010000073.1:0-5897 GCA_902801175.1 uncultured Coriobacteriaceae bacterium
GAGGAGGAGGCTGACGCATACCAGATCTTCGAGTCCCTGAACGCCACCGGGCTCTCCCTGACGCCTGCCGAACAGGTCAAGAACCTCGTCCTCATGAAGCCTCAAGACAATAACGCTCACACCCTCAGCCAATGGGAAAACATCGTGAGCACTGTAAGCGAGGCGAGGATTGTCGCATTCCTATCCCACTACCTCTTCTACAAGAACAGCAGGCGAGTACCCAAGAAGGACGTCTACGAGGAGTTCAAGAGCCTCTTCAAGAAAGAGGCGGTGAGCATGGTACTGAACGAGCTCACGGCATGCGCCTCTATCTACGGAGAGCTGAGGGAACCGTCTGCGACCAACCTGGCATCAGCACTCCTACTCGACATGAGAGACCTTGGGGTCGAGCAGGCATACGTACCTCTGCTGGCTGCTGGAATGAGATTCGGGGTTCACACTAGCGACTTCAGGAAGGCAGCGGACGCGATACTCGTGTACATCGTCAGGCATCTGGTGTGCTCGCAATCGTCAAACAAGCTCGACACCGTATTCAGCCAGGCATGCGCGACGATAAAGGACACCGGCAAGAACATTGATGACGTCATCGACTTCTTCAGAGGCAAGCGGATGGACGACGACCAATTCCACAAGCATTTTGCCGGGCTCACCTTTGACTACACGGCCAAGCCACAAAGAATCGCCCGCACACTACTGCGAAGGGTCGAAGAGTACGCACATGGATCGAACTACCCAGTACAGTTCAACCGCGACGAGCTGACCGTAGAGCACGTCATACCTAAGCATCCTGAGATTGACGACCTGAGAGCGTGGATTGGCAATGATGTCGATGCGGATGATTTCGACTCTAAGCGCTTCACCGACCAGACCATAAAGAGTGTCGGGAACCTAGCCTTGCTGTTCCAACCCGAAAACACCTCAGCCGGCAATGATAATTATGCCAGCAAGATTTCCGTCTATACGAGCCCCATGAAGGGCAAGGGCGGGAAGGATAGGGGCATACCTCGTGATCACTTCAAGCTCATTGAAGGGATACTGGCGGACAACCCGATATGGTTTGACGGAAAGTCTGTGCAAACGAGGTGCGAGACGTTGGCCAAGATTGCAGTGGCGGCGTGGTCATAAGCAATGCCTGAGAAAGGCTCGTGAAAACCAGTTCAGATAGGACTCTTCGAACAGCGGCTTGATCCTGTCCGGCCTTTGATCTATGATTTATCCCACAACTTAACAGTCCACAGCAGCTAAGGAGAAACGTGGACGAGAAGACGATTAAGGTCGCCGAGCTCTTCGCGGGCGTCGGCGGGTTTAGGCTCGCGCTTGACGGATACCACGACCCGTCACACCCCGAGTGGGACATGCCGGCGGCAGGCAACTTCAAGACCGTGTGGGCAAACCAGTGGGAGCCGCCAGGCACCGACGCCAAGCAGTTCGCCTGGCGCTGCTACGAGGAGCGCTTCGGGAAGGGCTCCTGCGTCAACGAGGACATCGCCGTAGCGCTCGACAGGTACGAGGCGGGCGAGCTGGACATCCCCGACGTGGACATGGTGGTGGGTGGCTTCCCCTGCCAGGACTACTCCGTGGCGCGTCCGCTCTCGCAGTCGGGCGGCATCGAGGGCGAGAAGGGCGTGCTCTGGTGGTCGATCTACCGCTTCCTGCAGCTGAAGTCGCCGAAGTACTGCCTCTTCGAGAACGTGGACCGGTTGCTCAAGAGTCCCGCAAGGCAGCGCGGGCGCGACTTCGCCATCATCCTCTCCTGCCTGGCCAACCTCGGCTACTCCGCCGAGTGGCGCGTGGTGAACAGCGCGGAGTACGGCTTCCCACAGAGGCGCAAGCGCGTCTTCATCTACGCGGAGCGCGACGCGGAGGAGTGGGACCTGGACGCCAGGCTCACCGACGGCGTGATGGCCCGTGCGCTGCCGATCAAGGCCCCCGAGCATACCAGCCAGGTGCTCGTGCCCGACGACGCCTACGTTGCCACGCAGGAGTTCAACCTCGGCGGCAAGGTCAGCCCCTTCGAGACGGCCGGCGCGATGCAGGACTTCGTCTGCGCAACGGCGAGGGTGGCGGAGGACTACCACGGCCCTAGGAGGACGCTGGGCGACGTGCTGATACCCGAGGAGGAGGTTCCCGAGAGCTACTTCGTGCCAGAGGAGCAGCTTCCCCGCTGGCAGTACCTCAAGGGATCCAAGCGAGAGCCGCGCGTGGACAAGAGGACCGGTCACGCCTATTTCTACAGCGAGGGTGCGATGGCCTTCCCGGACCTCCCCGAGAACCCGAGCAGGACGATCCTCACGGGTGAGGGAGGCTCTGGCGCATCGCGCTTCAAGCACATCGTGAGGTGCGAGAGCGAGCGCTACCGCAGGCTCGTGCCTGACGAGCTGGACCAGCTGCAGACCTTCCCCAGGGGATGGACCGACACGGGTATGACCGACGGGCGACGGGCCTTTTGCATGGGGAACGCACTGGTCGTAGGAGTGCCTCACCTTATTGGTCGAGCCATTGATTGGGGTAAGTAAGGATTAAGATGGTGCAAGTGAGAAGCCCCGCCATGTGGTCGAGACACGACGGGGCCGTAAAGCGGAGGACGTATCTCCGCAGAACAAGAGGTTAGCATGAGCCTTGGCGCCGTGTCACTTTTTTCCGGGGCTGGCGGATTGGATGTTGGGTTCGAACTAGCTGGAGTCGAATTGCTGTTCGCCAACGAGCTTGATCATGATGCCGCAGAATCATGGCGCCTCAACAGGCCAGATGCCGTGCAAACTATGGCAGAAGGTGACATTTGTGATTACCAGGAAAGACTCAAAGAATTAGCTAGTGAGACGGATGTGGTATTCGGTGGGCCACCCTGCCAAGGCTTTTCCGTTGCGGGAAAGATGGACCCCAATGACGAGAGAAGTAAGCTCGTCTGGGCATTCATGAGTTCGGTCAAGACGCTCTCTCCCAAGCTATTCGTTATGGAAAACGTAAAGGCACTTGGGGCGCTCGCCAAGTGGTCTGACGTGAGGACAAGGCTGATACAACTTGCAGAGGAATCTGGATACGGCCACGCCTCTTTCATATTAAACGCAGCTGACTATGGAGTTCCGCAAGCACGAGAGAGGTTCTTTTTCGTAGGCCTGAAGGATGCCCCATGCAACTGGCTACACGCTGCAATTGCAAAGCACCTTGAGAACCATCGTCTGCCCCTGATTACCGTAAGGGAAGCTTTTGCTGGGCTTCCAAGGTTCGGTATGCCAGGAAATGATAAGGGAAGCACAGCCGAGATTCGCCTCGCCAAGAATCCCATCCTGCGCAAGAGTCCCTATGACGGATCCCTACTATTCAACGGACATGGTCGACCGATTAAGCTGGATTCCGTTGCGAAAACAATACCGGCGCAGATGGGCGGAAACCATACTCCCATTGTTGACCAAGCTCTTATCGATGACCCTAGCGGTTTCGACTGGGTCACAAACTACCACGAGCGACTGACAAGAGGATTGATTACTCCCGATGAGGCACAGCTTGAGATTCCTTCAACGCTGAGAAGACTTAGTATCGCCGAGGCGGCAGCCCTGCAGTCCTTCCCTGATGGATATCTTTTTTATGGAAGACAGAACAAACAATATCGTCAGATTGGAAACGCTGTCCCCTGCAAGCTTGCTTTTGCTGTGGCCGCATCAGCCATTAGCGCCCTTGTTGACTTCGATCACAAGCTCGCGAAGTAGTTGTCTGGCAGGCGTAGCCGTCTTCGCGCCAATACGTGCGTCTCTGATGAACGAGAGCAACGAATCGTATAAATCGTCTAATGGTATATCTTCCTTCGTCAACGTAAGAGTATCCAACAAGGCTTCGAACGGAATACAGGCAAGAGACTTACCCCGCATCGCGAACGAGGCGTAATCGGGCTCATTCAGCACTTCGCCCTGAGTACCCGCACCATAACCATAAACGAACGCAAACCTGTCCCAACCATTATCAAAAGCTGCGGAAGCGTATTCTATGACTTCATGATGTGCGAACGGCTTATCTTTAATCTCGAACGTGAGGAAACGTTTGTTTTTGCAATAGAGATCGATGTCACCCTGCCCACGTCTTGAGGTATTTATCTGGTGCAACCTCGTTTTGAACGGGCTGTTTAACGCCATATCAAGCAGTGTTGCAATTGCGAGGCTCAGCCCCTCACCTTCAATTCCAACATGGGCCAGATCTCTCCAGAACTTTCTCGTCCTTGCACACGATATGTTCTTTTCGCTAGGCGTCGGCAGTATCTCATCTGCTGGAAGACTTGCTATTATGCCTTTGCAGACGTAAAGGTAGTAGAGAACTGCATCCTTTGCTTCTTGCGATGTCCTGATTGATAGTAGGGCATCAATCAATTCATCTCTTAGCGGTACGTCTTCTATTGCTGTGCCGTTATTCTGGCTCAGCTCCTTCTCTTGACCAGGCCCGCTGTTATAAGGTTGTTTCGACCCACCAAGAATTCCTTTGAGGGCGGCACGTTCGAAACCGCTGCGTGTAATTACCTTTTCACAGAACGAGCGAGCACTCCACGCATTTGGAAGCGTACTACTCTGTTGGAATGTAAGGATATTGACTCGTTCGTCGACCGCTTTGCCAAGGAGCTGGGTCAACAAAATGTACTTGTACGTCTTTGCGTCATAATTTAGTACATGATCAACCGTATCTTCAATGAGACAGTGAGGCATGTATTCTATTACGCAAGCTGTATCCCAGAGATCATTCAACAAGGTGCTGCCCCTGTTGATGAAGTCAGGTCCCATCGTGAATTTCACGGTATTACCTCTAAGAAGAACGGAGCCCTCCTGACGGTCATGGATAATTCTAAGCTTACTATGAGGTGTACTTCAAGCTGCTGAAATGGCCGCAGTCAACCACGCGGCAAGTTCGTCAAGCACTAATATTGCATAGACTTTGAACTGGATTACCGAGGACCACTTCGCACGAAAGGGTCAGTCATAGAGATGGAAGACACCGAGCGTCTCAGCAAGGCCATCAGGGACCTGTATGCGATCGTCGATCGTCTGACGGAGGAGTGCGCCGAGTATGACCGGCACTTCACGCTGGACGGTCATCTCCTCGGCAGCATCGGCGAGGTATACGCCGCAGAGCGTCACGGGATAAGCCTGTACACGTCCTCGAAGAAGGCACATGACGGCTGGAAGGTCGACTCAGCCGGCAGGAGGCGCGAGGTCCAGATAAAGGTGACACAGACCCGCGCAAAGAGGAGGATCGTGCCGATTTCCCATCAGCCCGACTTCCTCATCGTCCTCCTGGTCGACGAGGACGGGTCGTTCGAGGAGGTGTACAACGGACCTGGAACCAAGGTCTGGGACCTCGTGAAGGAAAGGCCCAAGCCGTCCAATGGCCAGCACCAAATAACTCTCAGCAAGCTCAAGGAGCTCGATGCCGAGGTCCGCGAGGAAGACAGAGTCTGACGAGCAGATTCCCGTCCCCACAAGCGTTAGGGGTGCCTGCGCGTGCGGGACGGGCGGCGGAGGGGCTTGGCCTCCGCCGTGGCGCGGCCCCAGCCGCGTGCCCTCATGGTGCCTGACCTGCACAAACTCAACACAAAAGGAAAGCGCCCGCCTTGGTGGCGAGCGCTCCCAACGCGCGATGTGGGTGCCCATGGCTACGACTGCCACGCCCCGCGGACGTGGTGGACGCGCACGCGTCCGGCGTCGAGGTTGACGCACACGCTCACAACGTCGAAGCGCAGGTGAGATGGCAGGGGGCCGTCGGACGCGAGCGCGCGGCCCACGCAGAGCGCCGCCCCGTGCGCGACGACGTCCTCGTCTATGAGCGACTGGAGGTCGTCGAGCGTCATCTCGAAGCCCTCCACGGGCACGGGCAGCACGGCGACGGTGACGGGGAGGTCGCCCTCGCAACAGGCGAGC
>CADCHF010000073.1:5934-7391 GCA_902801175.1 uncultured Coriobacteriaceae bacterium
AGCGGGTGAACCCGACGTGCGACAGGGCCTCGCGGGCGAGCTCCGCGCAGTCGCGGGCGTAGTCCCCCGTGACGGGCGTCGTTGCCTCCCAGCGCTCGGCGATGGCGGCGGTCGGGACGATGGTTGCGGTCTGGCTCATGGTGTGCCCCCTTCGGGCTCGGGTGAGGGTCGGCTCTTCCTTCCCTCGGATGGGGGCAACGGGGCAAGGGGCATCCCCGGAGCGCGCCCGTTTGCGGGCGGGGCGCGGCGCGTGCAGGGGATGGCGCGTCAGGCGACGGGAGGCGGCGCTAGGGGTGCCTGCCGCCTCTGAGGTGCCTGTGCCATGATGCCCCGGTCCGAGGGCCAGGCGTCGTCCTCGCGGCTCGTGCCTGCGGGTTTTCGACGGCGCGGCGAGGATAGGGGATCCTCCGACAATCCCCGGCGCAGCCGGGGTGTCGGAAACCCAGGTGACCCGGCCCGCTTGCGGGCCGCGCCGGGCTTGTGGTTTGGACAATAACTACAATCGAATGGTCCCATGCGATTGGACGGAGATCCCATGCCGGTATCGTTTGAAAGCCTTGAGTTCGGGCACCTTCTGCATCACAAGCTCGCATACGAGTGTATCGACGCCGTCGGCGGTAGCCTCTACGACGATTGGGACGTCATACAGTTCGAGAAAAGCGTCTTGGGGGCCGAATACTGCCCGGCCTTCAAGCGTGAGGATGAATTGGCAATACTCAGGCAGGAGCTTCTCAGGCTTGATGGCCAGATGCCGTTTCTGCGGTTCGGCGAAGAGGGCACACATCATGCGTACGAGCTCTTCCTTTCCGAACCGGGCTTTTGGGGGAGCAGGGGTGCCCCGTTGTTTTGGGCCTATGCTGCGCGAGAGTTCACAACAGATATCCTTCCCCTGGACCCTAGGCTTCTCGTGCAGAAATACCTTGCGGTGGCCTATGAGCTCGGCATTCCGTATGGGGTGGACGAGTACGTGTACATTGAGCGCTTCGCTGCAGGCGGGATGAGCAGCGGCCAAGTTGGCGGAGCGTTCGTTGAGGAGGGTCTCAAGACTCTCCTCCGCAGACTGCCGCTCTATGGAGGCGAGAGCCGACTTCTCATCCACTACTACAATCATTGATTCTTGCGCAGCAGTACGGGCAAACGGAGAGCACCATGGGCAACTGGATCTATCAGAAGCAGATTGACGAGACCGTAGACTGGTTCGTGAGAACAGCGCTACCAGACGCGCAGCTGGGGTGGGAAGACCTGCCCTGGTCGGTCGACGAGATGGGCAGGACCGATGACCGCGGCCGCTGGTGGACGATTGCGGTGGACGTCCCGACCTCGGTCAAGGGGATGGACTGCTGGCTGTCGTTCCGGGTCGTGGAGCCCGGCGGCGAGATTCGAGAGCCCTTCGTCAGGGGCGTCCATGCCGTCAGATCGGGTCGCGGCGAGCACGAGTTCGACACCTACGTCTGGGA
>CADCHF010000074.1 GCA_902801175.1 uncultured Coriobacteriaceae bacterium
CATCACTAGAACACCTTCGAGGTGGCCACCGCAGCCTCGGGCTTGGCGCCTATATTCAACGTGCGCATAGATGTCCATGGTAATCTGAGGGCTGTAGTGACCCGCCAGTTCCTGCATCACCTTGGGGTGCACGCTGTTCATGGCGAGCAGAACGAGATAGGTATGCCGGAGCTCATGAAGGGTAAAGCCTTCCAGCCCAAATCTAGCGCAGTCGTTGGTCCACCACGTGCTGAGCGTGGCCAAGTTCAAACGGGCAGCGCGGAAGGCCGCTTGCCAAGCTGATAAGCGGCCTTCCGCATCGATCTCCTATCGCAAAGCCAGCCGACACCGGCACAGCTCGAGCACGCTACGTGCAACTTGGTCGTCCCCAAGCGCACCTTGGTTTAGGGTCGTCCAAGACGGCGCGGATGGCATGTAGAATGCGACTCGTCGAAAGGAACGCCATGAAGATAACAATCGACGAGCGACCGGAAGCGAGCGGAATCGAGGTCGCCATCGTCTGCAGGAAGACGGACCAGCAGGTCCTCAACATCGTCGCCAGGCTGCGCATATTCGACCGCAAAGTCACGGGAAGCGCGGACGGAGGCACCTACGTGGTGAACGCCGCGGACATCCTCTACGTGGAGTCGGTGGACAAGCGCACGTTCTTCTACACCACCGACGAGGTATACGAGACCGCGTTGCGCCTCTACGAGATGGAGGAGCGCCTGGAGGGGTGCGACTTCCTACGGGTAGCCAAGGGCTGCGTCGTGAACTTCCGCAGGATCGCCTCACTGCGCCCGGAGATGAACGGACGGCTCGTGGCGACCATGGACAACGGTGACCAGATCGTCATATCGCGGCAGTACGCGCCGGACGTGCGCCACAAGCTTGGGATGCTCTAACAACACGGGAAAGGAGACCAAAATGACACGCAAGGACATCATCGACACCGAGGCTCGCACGCCTGCGGAGAACGCGAGGACCTTCTTGGCCACGCTCTGCGTCTCCTTCACAGTCACCATGGTCATATGCATGATCTTTGGGACTATATTCGCCGACGAAGCGTCAAAGCAGGGCATCATGTACTGCTGGTCGGTGCTCGGCGCATGCGTCTGCGCGGCAGCGCTGCAGTTCGTCTTCTTCACACCTGTCGTCATCAAGCGGATGACGTACCCGCTGCGCCTCCTCCTGTTCGGTGCCTGCCTGTATGTGGTACTCGCCGTGTTGGCCGTGACGATGGCATGGTTCCCAATCGGGATGGTTGGCGCCTGGGCGTCGTTCACCGTGACCTATCTGGTCATGCTTGCGGCGGCAACCGCCGTCTTCGCGGCCAAGCACAGGCGCGAGGAGCGCACCCTCAACAAGAAGCTCGATGAGTACCGGAGGAGCAACTGCTAAGGCGCATCGGGCTAATGCCCTCAAGAAGGAAGGCCGTCTATCGCTTGATAGACGGCCTTCTTCCTTGCAGGTCTCCCTTCTTAAATACTTGTATGAATCCCAGTGCTCCCACAGAGGTATTCACGGAAGAAACATCCTTAAAGGAGCGTTGTTTTGTAGGAAGAAGTGGTGTGCTGAAAATGTCAGCACACCACTTTTGAACTGCGAAAACGATGTATTCTGAGTTAGACCGTGAAAGAGTGTTACGAGTCTAAACTATTCCCACTCGATGAGCGTGGGCGTGGATGGGATGCGTTCTCGTGTGCCGTGGAGCACTCACGTCTACACCTTGCATCTATTAGCACGACGTTTCGCCTCAGCTGGTACTCATTTGGTACTCGCGTCAATCGGCTACTCATATTTGCGCTGCTGGTTTACAGGCCAGCGAGCAACGGGCCTTACGCTCATGGCGAGAGGCCCGTCAATCGCCGGAGTACAGATATGTCGCTAGTTCTCAGCAGGCGTCCACACGTCATCGTAGTCATCGCCAGACAGCTCAGCCCTGGCGTGGGACACCTCTTCCGGAGACATGCCTGTCAAGAGGATTGACGTCAGGTCGTTATCGGCAGACACCCCGAACAAGACATCTCCCATTCGCACATAGCTGATTGGCAGCTTGTCAACGACTCGGATTGTCAGGCCGTCGTCAAAGACGATAACCCGGAGGTCCGTACAGTCGACGTGCTTGGGCATGTCAACAACCAAGAGACCCTCCTCCGCATCCGGAACGGGCATCGCCTCAGCACGGCTGTCGAAGTGATGGCAGTTCGTCAGGGTAACCTGCGACACCGACATCGCGTCAGGATCGAGCTGCAGCTCAACGAGGTCGTCCTCGTTGTACAGCCCGACGAACTTGACGTAGTCGAGCTCATCACCAAGAACCGCGATGGCGGCAAAGAAGTCCTCAGTCCTATAGGTTGTCCCGGTCTTTCCCTCGATTGTGCTTACGCTCATCGTAGCCTCCTAGTTCAGCCCGTTAAAGAGGGCGTGCTTAACAACAGGGTACTTATCACCCTTGCGCTTTCCCAGGATGAACTCCCAGTGCCCGACTCTGATACGCGTACCGAGACGAACGGTTCCACTAGTCGCCGAAATCAAAGCCTTGCGATAATCGTAGAGGATGAACTGGGCAAACAGGTTGGGGTTAGTGTTCTTGAGCATCGGGTTGTCTCTGATCGAGATTAATGCTTCGTTCATGTGTTTGGTCGCGTTCCCATGTGTCCAGAACGTACCGTTTGGTGTGCTGACCGTGAACGAGCGTGGAATCACGGTGCCGGGATAGTTAGGCTGCGTCGCCTCGATGTGATTCCACACGGACGCAGTAGACTCGTCGGGAGGAACTCCCAGCGCAGCGGAGAGGATCGCCTGCGAGTAGCCAGCTGAACCGACGAAGTGCCCGCTCAGGTACTTACTCACTTGGCATCTCCTTCCCATGCGAGAGGTTTGTCTTGCTGTCGAACGACACCACCTTGATACCCTTGCCCTCAAGCGAGCGAAGGCATTCGTAGTTGGCCGACCCATAGACGATGATTGTCTTGGGGCGAAGGACCCGCACCATCTCGCGCAGGCCACATTCGAAGAACTGCATGGCGTTGCGGTCCCTGAGGTCGCTCGCAACCGTCCCAATCGCGTACACGCTCTCGGAAGGAAGTCCTGCGAAGTCGTAACAATATGTGTCTGCCCATCCCCAACGAACGTTGTTCAAACAGGGCACTTTCTGACCCGCCCAGGCACCGAAGGCCCTCATCCTCATCGTGTTGTAGCGCCGGATCGGATCGAGGAAGTCGAGGTTCGTGCTGAAGTCTGGCGTGATGAACCCGTCGCAGTGACGGAGAATTTCGAGCGCATCGTAGGGCTTCTCCCAGACGCCCTCGCGTGGTCCATCGAATTTTTGATCGTCACCGTAGAAGTGGGCGAAGGCGTCGACGTGGTAGTCGACATTGCCCGCCCTCATCTCACGTTTGTGAATGGTCTTGAGGTCCCAGAACGCGATGAGCCCCTTGGGTGTCTCGATGGCGGTTGTCGGACAGAACGGAATATCCTCGTGATCAGGAGTAACCCCGTCAAGCATGAACGCGTTCCACATGTCTTTGCAACCCTTGCGAGGTTTGCCTGCCATTCCATTGTGGCGGCGCATATAATGGCCCTCTTCGTCGGCCTGCGAAATGAGTCTCATATTTGAGGCCCCCATTTCTCGCGTGTACTTTGGAAACTGTTTGTCTCCCCTGCCGAATTCCGGCAAGACGCGAGGCCGCCAGGCGCGTATACTCAAAAAAGGATCGGTGCGGGTAACCGCACCCGGCGGCGGCGCATGATTCGTTGTTCCCAGCAACGTCTCGTGCGCCTCGTCTTTACCGGCCCATTACCTCCATAGGCATCACCACCTTCCGATTCCTGCAGCTAGGCAATTAAATAAAACCTATCGGGAAGGTTCCCGAGGTCCCTGATCCACGCCTTCGGTCTTGGCTGTGTCCCAGAGCCCAGGGCATACTTACCCCTACCCACACCACGAAGGGCGGATGTCTTTACGAGCGCCATTACAAGAACCTGAATCTTGTAGTCCGGCATGCCATCGAGCTGTCTCTTGATATCACTCGTCGTAATCTCGCTAGACGCAGCCAAGAGCCTGCTGATAACATCACAAATCGACTCTACGTCCCTCAGTGGCACAGACTTCTTGTAGGTCTTCCCGTCACCTTTCAGCCCGACTTTATACAGAAACCCTTCGCGAACAAAGTATGCCGGAAGCTCCGAGCCATCCTTTCCTGAGTTCCCCTGAGCCGGCAAAGGTGTCGTAGGGGATGCAGCATCAGAAGCACTGGTGCCGTCTTGACGCAGGACGTCAGCGAGTTCCCTGACTTGCTTCGCAAGCTCAAGACACTGCTCACGCTCGCTGAAGTCATCTGTTCTTGAAATAAGAGCGATGAGCTCGTCTTCAGCCTGTCGAAGTGACTGGCGTACTTGTGAGAAATCCATGGCTGCCTCCGAATACTTGCGTCTGTTGCGAGTATACCACGAAATACGCCAGATACGTGAATGGACGCTATAATTCTACGTGTATAAGAGCATACATCCAGCTATGCTTCATTTCAAAGAGCATAGATCGCCGATTACGATCAAGATTGCCCATTTTAGCAGGCATTCTTAAGGCAGTTTTCGCTGCTCTGTCTTCCTTCAGCCAAAGAGAACGCGTACGATACCGAGTCCGTACGCGTTTGAACCCAACTCTGGTATCCGTCAAAAGGCTACCCGTTCAGCCAATCCATGGTACGCACGGCGCGACGTGCGTCCTCACGCTCTACACCCTCAAGACGACGCCCCGTGTACGGGTCGTCTATCTCCTCTCCCGTGACGGGGTCGATGAGGATGCGCGGAATGTAGGCGTCCTTCCAGTCGCGGTACTCGTCGGATGTCATCTCGCCCACGTCCAGCTGCCCTCTTCGCCTGCCCCAGTCGCGCAGCGCCTTCGCGAGGTCGACGCTCGTCATCCCCACGGTGAGCCCCGCGGACTCCCCCTCGCCGTTGGGCACGAGGCCGAACTGCTCCTCCAGGTTGAAGAGGGCGTGGATTACCTGGTCGACGGTCGTGATGTCGTGGTCCTCGAAGACCTCCGGGCGCACCCTCAAAGCCCGCACGATGCGGTCCAGGTGGCGCTCCTTCGGGAAGCGGTCCCCCAGCTCGTAGCTCTCCGACTACCGCGACATGAGCGCCCTCAAGAAGCTTGCTGACGGCCTCGGGCTCGCCGTCCTGCTCGTGCACCACCAGCGAAAGATGGACGACCCGGACCCGTTCAACACCGTATCCGGCACCAACGGCATCACCGGCGCCGTGGACACGACGATGGTGCTCGACAGGAGGCGCGGAGACAAGAGGGCGCTCCTCAAGGTGACCTGGCGCGACGTCATCGAGCGAGAGCTGGTACTCGAGTTCAACGACTGTCGTTGGGAGCTCTCGGAGGACCAGAGCGTCGAGCATGAGGAGGAGCGGCCGGTGCCGAGGGAGGTGCTTGAGGTCATCCGCTTCATGGATGGTAGGCTCGGCTGGGCGGGGACGGCGACGGAGCTAATCGCCCAAGCAGGCCTCAGCGACACGCAGGCCGCGCGCCTGGGGAGGAAGCTCACCGAGCACTCGCAGGCGCTCCTCGAGACGGGCATACGCTACTCGACTCAGAGGACAGCGTCCGCCAGGACCATCTTCCTAGAGCGCGTCGCAGAGGGGCAATTCGATGACAGCAGTGACGGCAATGACGGTACGTTTCTATAGGGGGAATCTCCTGTCATTGCCGTCATGCTGTCACCAAGACGAAGGCTGCCTGCCCGTAGCAAGTAGCCTAACCCCTGTACATAGCGAGCTGCCTAACTCATGTACACCGGGTTAGCGGGGCCAGCAAGCTACCTATCGCGTCCGTACGTCCAGGGCCTTCTCCTCCGTCCGCTCGCTGACCCCATCGCGGCTTGAACCGCCTGATTGTCCCTTCGGCAATCAGGCGGCTCAGAATCGCCGCGCACGGGGGAGCCCCCGTGACCCCTATCGAAAAGCCCTCGAGCATCCACCGACGTGGCTTTCCATCACGCTCTAGGCCACCTGATGCCTCCTGAACGTCCTCATGGCGAGCGGTGAGAGCACCACGAGCATGGCGGCGTAGAGCAGCGCCGCCACGGTGGGCAGGTCTGCGACGACAGGTCCCGCCGCATACGACACTAGGCGGCTGAACGACCAGTTGAGCGCCGCCATGGGCGTGAGTGCCGCCGCCTTCGCAATAGGGGTGATGAAGAGGCCGAACAGCCCCATGAACACGACGGCCATGGGGATGGCCGCCACCGGCATCGTGGAGCGAAGCCGCGCGGAGAGCGCGAGCGTCAGGCCCGCCATGCCCAGGGCGGCGACGTAGCCCAACGCGAAGACCGAGAGCACCGCCCCGCCCATCGTGAGCGCGTAGGGGTTGGCGAAGTTCGTGATCTGGTAGGGCAGGCCCCAGCCGTCAGCCCCGCACACCGCCACGTTCACGCCCAGCAGCACCGCTGCGCAGGTCCACCAGTAGGCGGTCGCGAAAATGAGCGCAGCCACCACCTTCGCAACGGGCAACGCCTGCTTGCCCCGACGCGTGGGCAGCACGACCGCCGCCGTGCGCTCCTGGTATTCTCCAGCGAACACGCCCGAGAGCGCGATGCACGCCGCGATGATGGCCAGTCCCAGGAGGGAGGCATAGTCCAGCGTGTAGTCCCAGGCATCGGCGTACCCGTACTCGATGGGCCAGCTCACCTGCGCCGCCTTGCTGCGCCACCAGTTGCGCTCGGCCGGCGAGTAGGGGAACTGTGCCGCATCGTCGGAGAGGTCGATCTCCAGCCGTGCCGCAGCGCCCTCCTCAAGGCTTGTGGCCTGCGGGGTCGCCGCCTCCAGCGCGTTCATGAGCCTGTCGTAGTAGCGGTCGATGTAGACGCAGAACGACTCGTGGTAGAAATCGTTGCCATAGGCGTCAATAATCTGGGGCGCGGTCATGCTCAGGATGTCATCGTTAGTGGCATAGAGTTCGGCGGCCCGGTAGTAGTCGGCAACGTCGTCTGCCACGCGCGCGTCGTCGAGCATGCCTGCGTGCGAGCTCTTCCATTCGCGGAAGGCCTGCTGAGCGGCAAAGCCGCTCAAATGCTCGCCAGTAGTGTAGTCGCTCGCTGCCGACGTGGTGACGTTCAGCACCGCCATCCCCACCATCATGGCCAGCGACAGCGCGCAGGCCACCATGCCCGCGCGGTTGCCCAGGATCTTCCTGAGCTCGAACTTGATAAGGGTTCCCATGTCGATCCTCCTAACGCACGCCGCCGTCGCGGAACACGAGCAGGTAGAGGTCTTCCAGTGTTGGCTCCACGGCGACGGCACCTTCCACCGGGGGCCGGTCGGCCACCACGCGCACGACCGCATGGCCGTCTGGGGCGTATCGCACGTTGGCAACCTGCAAACTGGCCGACATCTCCTCGGCGCGGCGCGCGTCCACGTGGCACTCCCACACCCTGCCCGCCGCCTGGGCCACCACCTGCTCGGGCGTCCCGTCGAGCACGAACGACCCCTGCCGCATCACGAGGATGCGGTTGGCGATGAACTCCACGTCGGAGACGATGTGGGTGGAGAGGATGACTATCTTGTCCTGTGCGAAGCCGGCGATGAGGTTGCGGAAGCGCACGCGCTCCTTGGGGTCGAGGCCCGCCGTGGGCTCGTCGAGCACGAGGATCGCCGGGTCGTTGATCATGGCCTGCGCGATGCCGAGGCGCTGCCGCATGCCGCCGGAGAAGGTCTTCACCTTGCGCCGCGCGTCGTCGGCCAAGCCCACCTCCTCGAGGAGCTCCATGCTGCGCGCGCGGCCGTCTCTGCTGGTGAAGCCCTTGAGCGTGGCCATGTAGCGCATGAAGTCGAGCGCCGAGAAGTCCGGGTAGTATCCGAAGTCCTGCGGCAGGTAGCCGAGCAGCGCCCGATACTCGTCGCCCAGCTCCTGCGCGTCGCGTCCGTCAAGCAGGATCTGCCCGCCCGTGGGCCTGAGCACGTCGCAGACCATGCGCATGAGCGTGGTCTTTCCCGCGCCGTTGGCGCCGAGCAGTCCCGTGACACCAGGCCCGAGCGTCGCCGACACGCGGTCCACGGCGATCCTCGCCCCGAACTGCTTGGTCAGCCGGTCCAATGTGAGTTCCATATTGCCAATCCTTGTCTAGTTGTAGGTCCTTGCCAGATGCGGGGAGAAGGCGTCGAGGCCTTCGTGTGCTGCCCGCAGGGTCATCACGACCTCGCGCGCGAGCCATGCGAGGTCCGCGACTGCGGCCGACGCCCACGAGGCGATCGACGCGTGCGCGTAGAGGTCCGGCACCGTACTCGCGAGCGCCATGAGCGCCACCGAACACGCGACCGCCAGAGCGACGCAGAGCGCAGGCGCGGCGGCCGGGGACGCCTTGCGCAGCGCCATGAGGGAGCCCGCGCAGGAGAGGAAGAACGGCGGGCAGGCCCAGAGCGCCACGTCGAAGGCGGAGGCCTCGACGGCCGGGGCAGTCGCGCCCACCATGAGGGCGACCGCCAGCGCCGATGAGCATCCCAGCACGATGAGCCGCGCAACCAGCACGCTGGCCGCGTTGCGAGGGCACGCGTACTCCAGCTCGGCCACCCGGTTCAGTTTGCTCGCGTGCACGGTGGGCACGCCTATGAGAACGCACATCGCCGAGAGGATCCCGATGCAGACCCTCGTCGATCCCGCGTCGCCGGCCGCATACGCCAGCACGCACATGAGAGCAACGAGCGCCGCCTGCGCCGCCCACGTCCACGTCTGTCGTCGCAGGGGCAACCTCATCGCGTTGGGCTGCGTAGTGCCGCTCCAGCTCCATCTCGAGCCTTGCGCGTCTGGCCTCACCCATCAAGACCACCTTCTTCCAGTTCCTCTTCGAGCATCTTCAAAGCGGCGTTGATGCGCCTCCTCGCGGAAAAACGGCTGATACCGAGCGCACATGCCACCTCGCCCACGCCGAGCCCCGAGCCGTACCGCAGCTCCACGGCCTCGCGCAGGTCGTCCGGCAGCCCAACTAGGGCCTCGTCGAGATCGGCCTCCCGCTCGCTCCGCTCTTCGGCGGCCACCTCGAAGTCGAGGCTCACCGTCTCCAGGTGCCTTTTGCGGCTCGCGTCCACGCAGACGCTCCTCGCTAGAGGTCGGCCGCGTCGTGCCCTGCGGGAGCGTGGCGTCTGCAGTACGCCAGCACTTCGCCGTAGCACTCCTCGGCTATCTCCCGCGCCCGTTCCGGACCCAGGCTCTCAGGGTTGTTCCTCGGCAAGCCCAATCACCTCCTCTACCTACTACAACGCAAGGGCCGCCCAAAATGTGCGGCCCTTACCAAAAAGATTTCGAGAACTTGCTCAACTCCGTATCACCCTTGGATACGCGCTCGCAAATCAGCCTTCAGCACGGAATCGACCGTCCGAATCGGACGCTTTTCCGTTCGATCAACGGCCGATTCTCCGGACGAAGGAAGCAGTAACGTGAGCGTCGTGCGTTTGGGCCGTAGGCCACCTCATAGCTTGGCTCACCGTACCCGGCCCACTCCCAGCCGTCGAAGCTTTTGGTCAATTACATATCATCTTCGTGCTGCGCCAGAAACACTCGTTTCTGGGCCTCAATCTCCGCGCGCAGTTCCTCCTCGTCGGGGAGGTAGAGCTTGTACTTGCTCATGAAGAGCTGCTCGCTGCCACGCATCACGGAATAACGGGCGATGTCCTCGTCGGTCTCAGCGCACAGAACGATACCCAAGGTGGGACCGTCGCCCTCGTTGCGCCTGAGGTCGTCGTACATGCGCACGTACATGTCCATCTGGCCCACGTCCTGGTGCGTGATTCTGCTTGCCTTGAGGTCTATGAGCACGAAGCAACGCAGGATGTAGTTGTAGAAGACCAGGTCGATGTAGAAGTCGTCCCACTCGGTGCGGATGTGCTGCTGTCGCGCCACAAAGGCATAGCCCTTTCCAAGCTCGAGCAGGAACTGCTGCAGGTTGTCCAGTATGGCGCTCTCCAGGTCGGACTCGTGGATGTGAGGGTCTGCCGGCAAACCGAGGAACTCCATGACCATGGGGCTCTTCACGAACGCGAGCCTCTCGGCCCTCTCCATCGCGCCAGAGGCGAGGGCCTCGCTTTGGCTCGGCTCGACACCGCTCGACAGCATTCGCTCGCAGTACTGGCTGGAAATGTTTCGGGAGAGCTGCTTGACGCTCCAGCCCTGGCTAGCGGCTTCCCGCTCGTACCACGCACGGGCTTCGTCGTTTTGCACACGCAGGAGTTCCCGATAGTGTGTCCAAGTGAGAAGAACGTGAGATTGTCCACTTGCTGCGTGGACAATCTCCGGGAACATCCGGTAGAACTGAACGTACTGGTACAAGCTCGTTCTTGTGTAGCCCTTTCCGTAGGTCGCCGTCAGTTCTTTGGCCAGCATTGGCACCACCTTGCGGCCGTACAGCTCCAGGCGCGTGTCCCCGCCCAGCTCCTCCTCGGCGATGCGCCTGCCTAGGAGCCAGTTGCGCACCACAAGCGCCACATTGACAGCCTGATGGGCACTGCGCTGCGCAGAGTCAATAATGAGCTTGGCGTCCCCGACGAGGTCGCCGGTGTTTCCGTACTCGATACTGCCACCGATCTGTTGGATTTCGTTCACGCAGATCACCCCGCTTTGCCACCGTCCTATCACCAGCTTTGATTCTACCAACCACGTCGGACAGAAAAGAATCCTGCCACTGCTGTCGTTTGGCCCATCTACCTGCGTGAGTATCGTTTGAGTACCAGTGGGATGGGTTTCGCTCCTTTAGGGCGACTCCGTGAGTACCAGCCTCATTGGCGCTGGTCATCAGCACATTATCGTGAGGCTGCTCGGGTATAGCGGAGCAAGATACCCTTACCAGGTCTCTTCAACTGGGCAAACACGCATCATGCCTGAAGGAGCGAGCCGACAGCCTCTCTACCGGCTTGCAGGTCAACAAACGCAAGACGGCGCACCTGGTAGACCACAGCCCACCGGATGCGCCGTCAAATCAACCTCACGATAATGTGCTGAGCTATTCCCATTCGGTAGTAGCATCTGGTGGGAGGAATTGCCCGTGCTCGCGTTTCCGCAGTTCAGAGGTGGAAAGAGAACGGCTCGTTTCTCGTTCGGGCTTCGGCCGCTACAAAACTGCTACAAATCGTCCTCGCGTTCATAGCGCATACCGAATATCGTCGCAAAATCCAAGTCGGTAAACAAAGGACGCACAATCGACGTTCTGCCATTTTGGACCCATGCTCATACGTGCGAGTGCATGCAAATCGACTTCCCACACATCGGATACCGGCTACTCGTCGAACGAATCCGAGTGTGTCCCTGTTCGCGATGCGGTAAGTATCAGTTAGCCCCTGTCAATCGCGTATATCAACAGCCAATCGGGGCGAACATGGCATTCGCGAAACCCAATGTAGCTGCCCTATAGCGCATGGTCGCGATGGCGCTCATCGAGCGGTTCCTCGGCACAAAGAAGCTTGTCAAGCACAGCTTGGAGCTCGCGCATGTCCAGCCCGCACTTCTTGGCCCTCTTATAGTCCTTCTTGAACTGCGATGTGGGAACGAGCTTCAGGGACATGGCGCCCCTATTCGTCGAGCGCGGCGAACATGGCCGCCGCAGAATCGAAGGTGGCCGCGCTCCATGATGTGCCGCATGGTCTTAAGCCCCCACGTGACGACGTGCCACCTGCTCGATGAAGTCCGCAGCGCCAGCTGGGCCTACGCATGAGCGCAAGTCGTCGCGCATTCGCGTAGAGCCCTCAATGAGCCGCTCGTC
>CADCHF010000075.1 GCA_902801175.1 uncultured Coriobacteriaceae bacterium
AGATGGCAAGGCAGTGAACTTCGTCTTCCATACCGGATCGAGAAAAACTATTCGAGACCGATTTATGCCTTAATGGCTTCTGCTTTGGCACCTATCCCCCGAAGTGCCAGAACAGCAGGATGATTCTCGCCACGAACCTCATCCACATTAGGAAGAACTTGCCGATCGCACCCAGTACACGCTTGGCCACGCCCATCTCACACGCCTGCTCGCGCGCTAAACATCACGAAGCGCAAATGAGTTTGTATACGGTATATAGCCTTCAGCATATGCAGCTGCTAGTAGAGGACAGTATGATGTGCGCAGACACTTTGGACGAGCGTCCCCAAAATCCAGTTATTTGCAACCCCACCAAACCAGCTACCACTTGCCGATTCGCGTTTTGGTGCAAGATGAGGCCGAAGTTTGGTGCACGCTTGGTGCAAAATCGGGATTCCTTGGTGCAAGCTTGGTGCAAAAAAGGTCAGGGCATATGCCCTGACCTCGAAAGTTCTGGTCGGGTGGACTGGATTCGAACCAGCGACCCCTTGACCCCCGGTGCTTACCATATTGTGGATACCAGCTACACCCCCTTCGGCATCGCCTTGCCTGCAATCCGAGCTCTGGATCAAGATCATCCGTATGCTTAGCCTGGGTTCTAGCTTCATGAAACGTGCTTCTCACACACATTAGAGTCAGCACTGAATTAGTTGCCACACGATTTGTTCTTGCGTCACGTCAACTGCGACACATCCAAAATTGATGAATCGTGTAGCGACTATTCGCGTCCTATGGACGCCCGTCCTTGTCCAGAGGGTCTTCTTCCTGCGCCTTGCGGCGCATTTCTAGATACTGCGCTTCGCAGGGGCAGCCACTGAAGGCATATTTCGACCAGCTTGCCACGCGTGTTGTATCGCCCTCAATCACGAGGTCGACAAGCTTCCCGCACCCCTCGAAGGCAAATTCTCCAACCATCTGGATACCCTCTGGTATGACAACCCGTTCGAGCTCAGTCATCCACTCGAATTGCCACGACTCGATGCGTGTCACTGCCTTGAGAAAGCGCAGCTCACGAAACGAGGAAAAAGCCAAGAGAAACTGGCTGCTGAAGTATTCTTCTTTATCGTAGTCCTCACACACGACAGCACCGACAGCGCCCGCCGCCCCATCCGAAGCCGTAACATAGCCATATCCCCATTCGCTTGCCGCCCCCTTCCCCAACGCGCATGCCCACATGCCTCGATCACCCGGCATGAGCAACACGTGCCAGTCGACAAGGTACAGGTAGCGGCTGCCGTCCTCGCACCACACGTCAAGCGAAGAGTCCGCATTCATGCGGGCGTCGGCGATTGCGGGATCGCCAGGAACTATGAGACGGTCATGACTCCAGCACTCGGGGAAGCGCCCGTGTTTCTTCTCGGGATTGTCCTCATCCCAGATCCAGAGCCGCCCCTCCTCCAACCACACAATCGTCTTTCCTGAGGGATCCGCCACCATTGCGTCGGGCTTGGGATAATAGTAAGGATAGTCGAATTGGTGAGGGCTGACGTCTTGGCTGGACCAGCCCGCCTCCTCGCCGTCCGCCCCTACGACCACATACTGGCTCTCGAAATACTCCGTGGTCGAGTTGTATCTGGCACTCACGCCGTAGCACCCGCCATCGGGCAGATAGCCAAAGACATCCATAGCCCACGTGCCGTGTCGCTCGTGGTTGTCCCTCAGATCGGAAAACCTCACCCCTATGGCATCCCTCAGCGCCATTGCCCATCTCCCTATCTGGGTGAATTCTGCTTTGCTATTGACCCATTATCGCGTAGTCGCCATCTTGTGACGATAGTCCGATAAATCACTTGTCGTTTGGCCGGGATTTGCCAACAAAAAAGGCCACACCATGTGTGACCTCGGAGAATTCTGGTCGGGTGGACTGGATTCGAACCAGCGACCCCTTGACCCCCAGCCTTGACCCCCAGTCAAGTGCGCTACCAAACTGCGCCACCACCCGCTTGCGAATAAGAACAATACCACAAATCTTTCTGAGCGCAACACTTGAATGAAAGTTTTTCAAAACTCTGTGGAGTTTAGCCACCAGAAACAAATGCGCAGGGCTATTGCGCACTTTTTTTGAGCGCGCTGGAACGATCTTCCACGGCCCTTATAGGTGCTCAAATGGGACACGCCTGGCCACGTAGCACCCTCGCTATCTCAGAACTGAGTCTGCCAATCGCTGCCACCGAACATGTCGTGAATCATTCGTGAGCGCCCTGCGGCTTTGTACGCTCGGCAATCTTGTCCGTATTTCCGTCTGTGGATGGTGCGATACTTCCAAACAGATGTTCGTTATTTGGTCGGTTGAGTCTAGGGGAGGGCCATGGACACGTCACGTTCCATCTTGCATGTGGACATGAACTCCTTCTATGCCAGCGTAGAGATGGCTGAGCATCCGGAGCTCCGTGGGCTTCCCGTCATTGTTGGGGGCGATGTCGAGAGCCGCCATGGCATTGTGCTCACCGCAAGCTATCCAGCCAAACGGCGCGGCGTAAAGACGGGCTCAGCCCTCTGGGAGGCGAGGAAGGCCTGCCCAGACGCCATTGTCGTTCCGCCACATTACGGTCTCTACCAACGCTATTCCCGTCTTGCGCGCTCAATCTACTATCAGTACACCGACCTTGTGGAGCCCTTTGGCCTCGACGAGGCCTGGCTTGACGTCTCCCATTCGGCCCATCTCCAAGGGGGAGACGCGCTCCTCATAGCACAAGAGATATCGGAGCGGGTGCTTATGGAGCTCGGCGTTACGGTCTCGGTTGGTCTCAGCTGGAACAAGATCTTTGCCAAGTTTGGCTCCGACCACGACAAGCCCAACGGCCTCATGCGCATTACGCCCCAAAACGCACAGGAGGTCGTCTGGCCCGCTCCCGTGCAGGACCTGCTCTACGTTGGTCCCGCAACCTCGCGCAAGCTACATCATCTGGGGATTACCACCATAGGGCAGCTGGCACAGGCAGACGAAGAGCTCATTCGTCGCGTCCTGGGAAAAATGGGCACGGTGGTACAGTCGTTTGCCCGCGGTGAGGACGACTCCGCCGTTCGTCCGCTTGACCTCTCAAAGCACGACATCAACCACGAGGTCAAAGGGGTGGGCAACGGTATCACCTGCCCCTTCGACGTAGAAGACGAGCGGAGCGCCCGCCAGGTGGGGTGGCTGATGGGGGAGTCTGTCGCCCAGCGCCTGCGCGCGCAGGGGCTCGCCGCGCGTACGATAGGCGTCTATGGGCGAGACTTCAAAACGCTCGGCACGCGCAGCCGTCAGACCACGCTTGCACGTCCCACGCAGCTCACCAAAGAAATCTGCTCGACGGCCGCACAACTTCTTGTTGACGACTGGGACTTTGAGCACGGCCAAAAGGTCCGTGCCATAGGTGTGCGCGCGTCAAACCTCGTGCCTGCTGCAACCAGTGTGCAGCTCGATCTGTGGGGAGAAGAGAGCCAGCGGCAAAAGCTCCTTTTGGTCGACAATACCATCGACGACCTAAGGTCGCGCTTTGGCAACCATGCGGTGCGCCGCCTCTCCGAGCTCTCGGACTCTCGCCTCTCCACGCTCGACCCGCAGCGCGACAACGTCGTTCACCCCGTGAGTTTCTTTGCCTAGGCGTGATGCGCTATGAGAGGAATCGCAAACAGACAAAAGAAATACGTTGAGGTGGTGTCCGACACCTCTCCCGAGGGCGTCGTCACGCCGCTCACCATCATCTGGGACACCGGTGTGCGCTATCAGATTGACCGCGTGCTCGACCGTCGCCAGGCGCACTCTCTCAAGACGGGCGGCACGGGCATTCGCTACACCGTACGCGTTGGCGGAACAACCACGCACCTATGGTTTGAGGGGCCACGGTGGTTTGTTGAGGCAAAGGTGGCGTCGATGCCAGAGTAGACTTACGCTGCATTGGCCGTCACAGCTCCTCTATGCCATTCAAATGCCCCTTGGCAATGGCGGCGGTCGCCCGGCTCAGTTCTGCGGCATACTGGTGGAGGCCAACGCATTGCACGCACGCTCGCATGCGATCGTGTCCGCACATCACCCAAGATCCGGAGGTATCCATGTCAGTCCCCACAGCACATGCAACACAGGTCGAGACCAACACGTGGACCGGCTCGGGGGTTGGGCGCTTCAATGAGGACTACGCGCTCTTGAGCACAGAGCAGGCATGCGGAGTCCTCGTCGATGGTGCCACGGGGCTCACAAAGGTCAATCTGGTGGCAGGGGAGAGCGATGCCGCCTGGTATGCCCGCACGCTCTGCAGGGAGACCACGAGCCGTCTTGGGGAGCCGGGCACGGGCATGTCAGACGCCCTCTTGAGCGCAGGGGCAGCCGCTGCAGAGGCATACCGCGCAATTCCCGGAGCAACGGAGCTCGAGCACATAGACGAGCCCAACGGAAGCGTGTGTCTCTTGCGCTGGCAGGGCCCCAAGGTGGAGGTGGGCCTGCTTGGCGACTGCACCGCCGTTGTGGGGTTTGTTGACGGTAGCTGCCTCACCCTCCATGACGACACGCTCTCAAAGCTCGACGACCAAAACTACGAGCGCATGTACGCGTACGCCATCGAGCGTAACACCACCATGGCCGCAGCGCGCAAGGCGCTCAACCCGCGCTTCATCGAGAACCGCCTCAAGATGAACGAGCCGGGTGGCTACTGGGCGGCAGACCTCACCTGCAAGGGCTTTGAGCACACAGACGTCCACAGCTTTGCGGCCAAAGAGGTTGCCTGGCTCTTTGCCTGCACGGACGGCTATGAGAACGCCGTTGCCATGGGCGTCGTGCGCTCTCCAGAGGAGCTCGCGCTGCGTGTTGCGGCGGGCGAGGGCAAGCTCCTTGGCGAGGAGCTGCGCAAGGCCGAGCAGCTCGACGCCGACTGCTGGCGCGTGCACCGGTCTAAAACCTCTGACGACGCCACTTACGTCTTCGTTCGTCTCTCTCCTTGTGCCACCTGCTAGCACCGTCTTCCAGCAATCGTTGGGTTGGTGCCGCTTGCCGTAGCCGCAAAGGATATGGAATCGGTCTCACATAACATAACAATATTCATGTGCAAACACGGGCAAAGCAGTCGCCCAAACGTCCAAAGGAGCATGGTATGAGCAACGAGTCCTGGCGTCCCAAGCTGCACCTGGCCCCGTACCGCGGGTCAATCAGCGACCCCAACGGCATGTGTCAGTTTAGGGGGACCTACCACTTCTTCTGCCAGAACGCACCGGAGTACCCCGGCAACTTTGATAGTCCTCACGGATGGGGCCACTTTGCCTCGCGCGACCTCGTCAACTGGGTCTTTCTGGGATGCCATGTCATGCCCGACTCCCCGGCTGACAAGGACGGCTCCTACTCTGGCGGCGCCTACATCAACGACGAGACCGGCGAGCTCTGGCTCTACTACACCGGCAACATCCGCGATGGCGAGGGCGACGGAACCACCTCTGGCCGTCTTGCCAACCAGACCCTCATGAAGTCCTACAACGGCATCAACCTCTCGGGCAAGGAGGTCGTCCTCGACAACTCCGGCTACCCCGCATACTGCAGCTGCCACGTGCGCGACCCCAAGGTTTGGAAGCAGGACGGAAAGCTCCACATGATGCTTGGCGCACGCACCCTTGCCGACTCCCGCGGCGCCATCATGCTCTATGACTCCGAGGACGGCTACAAGTGGGAGATGGCCGGCTCGGTCACCAACACCAAGGCAAAGCCCTTTGGCTACATGTGGGAGTGCCCCGACCGCATCGTTCTCGACGGCAAGGAATACCTCTCGACCTGCCCGCAGGGCATGGTCGGCTCCGAGGATCCCGACGATCCCGAGCGCGTGACCTGCCAGAACGTCCACGCCGCTGGCTATTTCCCCATCGACGGCAAGATCATTGACCTGATGCACGAAGACACCGAGCGCATGGACGCCGCCGCACCGCGCGCCGCCATCGACGAGGCTACCTTCATTGACTGGGACTACGGCTTTGACTACTACGCGTGCCAGTCGCTCGTTGACGAGAAGGGCCGCACGATCCTCATTGGCTGGATGAGCCTCCCGCACGATAAGGACGACATCCGCGCCTACGACAACCCCACCAGCACCTGGCGTGGCGCCCTCACCACCCCGCGCGTCCTGAGCGTTGACCCCAAGAGCGGCCGCATCCTGCAGAACCCCGCCGAGGAGTTTGACGCCCTGCGCGGCGAGGCCAACGCCTGGAGCGGGTCTGTGACCCTCCCCGAGAAGTGCGCCGACGTGGTCATCGAGGGCATCGAGGGCGACGGCGAGCTTGTCTTTGGCGACTTCCTCCAGTTCACCTACAAGGACGGCAAGGCCGAGCTGCTCTTCACCAATGACGAGCAGGGCCAGGGCCGCATCGGTCGCCGTGCGCTCATCCCGCAGATCAACAACATCCGCGTTGTGGTTGACACCTCCATCCTCGAGATCTTTGTCAACGATGGCGCCTGGGTGTTCTCGACCCGCTTCTTTGACGAGAACGACGTTCTGGACATCAGCTCCACCTTCAAGAGCGCCAGCAACGTGTGGTATCCTATGGCCCCCATCACGATTAACTACCTTGTCGACCGCTGATACTCGTTAATAGCTCAAATTTTTCTGAGTGGCTGGCGCCAGACACAAAACTGGCGCCAGCCGCCTTTTTATGCCGCTACGTGGCAAAACACTTGTCATGACTTGGTAAGGGCTGCGTGAAGCCTTCTTACCTTCTCGTAATAGGACGAATAATCTTGCTTGCTTTGCGGTACCATAACCATTCGAGTGATTTTTGGGCTGGAGGATTTGGTGAGCAAGGTCAAGGAGCGCGTCAAGACAACTGTGAAGACCAATCTCGCACCTGACGTAGCGCAGGCGCAGATTGAGGGGTCGACCACGGCGCCTATCGGCACGCCCGACAACCCTTCCGACAAGGTCCTGACGCTCGCAAACTTCATCACACTTTGCAGGTTCCTGCTTACGATTGCCTTCCTTGTGCTCTATGTCCACGAGTCCCAGCGCCACATTGCGCTTGCGTGCTACATCGTTGCGGCGATCACCGACTTCCTAGACGGTTGGGTTGCCCGTGCCACGCAAACGGTGAGCTGGCTTGGCAAGGTAAGCGACCCCATCATGGACCGCGTCCTGCTGTTTACCGGCGTCCTCGGCCTCGTCATCATTGGCGACCTCCCGCTTTGGGTGGCGGTCTTTGTCATTGGTCGCGACCTGGTGCTCCTTGGCGGAAACATCTACCTGCGCAAGTTCTGGAAGCGTCCGGTGGACGTCATCTTCATTGGCAAGCTCGCCACGGCACTCTTCATGACGGGCTTCTGTTTCTTGCTGCTCGGCATCGTCGAGGTCACAGGACCCACGATTGTTGCCGCAAGCTGGCTTCCGGGCTTTAACGGCGAGCCCGCCTCCATTGGAATCTATATGGTCTACCTTGCGACCATCTTTTCCACGATCACGGCGGTCACCTACTACAAGCAGGGCTTTGCCATCAAGGACAAGGTTCTGGCCGAGCGTGAGG
>CADCHF010000076.1:0-893 GCA_902801175.1 uncultured Coriobacteriaceae bacterium
AGTGCATGGAGCGGGCTACGGGGTTCGAACCCGCGACCTCAACCTTGGCAAGGTTGCGCGCTACCAACTGCGCTAAGCCCGCGTGCGAGAGATAATATAAACGAGTTTGTCTCTCAATGCAAGCGTTCACAAAAAGATGTGAATGATTGAGTTTCGTCATGGGACTGAAGGGCTAGGAAGCGAGTATTTGCAGCGGGTCGGGCGGGGTGGCTAGAGAAGCAGACGGTACGCACGACCTTCGATTTTGCGGCAACGGTACGCAAGGATGACGAGAATGCTTGCGGTATTGCTCTGTTTCCGCACTTTGCGTGGGCCGTATTTGGATAATCGCATGTTTTGCGTACTGTTTGAATCTGGGGTGGCGTGTCAGAGGCAAGTTGGCACACGTAGTCTGTCGGAGTGAGTGAAGCGGGATCCAGCAGGGCGGCGTGTCATGGGTCGACTTCGGCCCCTGCCTGAGGGTGTGTCAGTGGGGACGTACACTTTGACACACGCAGTCCAGCCGACAGGATGAGTGGGCCTTCGAATGCGACGCGCAACCAGGCTTTACCTCTTTCGCGTGTGTCAAAGTGTACGTCCCCCACTGACACACCCCTTCGACTGCGAGGCGCTCCCATGTCGAGCATCTGGGGTGTCAAAGTGTCCTCACTGGCCCGCCCCATCAAAGGTCAACTAGGGCGTCAAGGCGTGTGTCCCACAGACACACCCAGTCGCAGGTCGGCGGTCCTGTGGGAGGCGATGCTTGCGTCCTCGCCGACACACCCCCTCGCGGGAAAGAAAGAGGGCCGGCACCTTCGTGCCGGCCCTTGCTCGCTTGGAGGCGACGTCCAGATTCGAACTGGAGATAAAGGCTTTGCAGGCCTCTGCCTTACCACTTGGCCACGTCGCCATCT
>CADCHF010000076.1:931-6565 GCA_902801175.1 uncultured Coriobacteriaceae bacterium
AGTGCATGGAGCGGGCTACGGGGTTCGAACCCGCGACCTCAACCTTGGCAAGGTTGCGCGCTACCAACTGCGCTAAGCCCGCGTGCGAGAGATAATATACGCGAGCGAGCGACTCAATGCAAGAACTTTTTCCGAATAATTTGAAAGTCGCAGGTAAAACGGCATATTCTCGATCATTCTCGGCAAATCGCAGTAGGCAGACTCGTGCAAGCGGCTCGGGGCCCATGCCCCGAGCCGCCCGTAACCCTCGCCGCTAGCCCTCGGTCTCCCCCACCGTATCAAAGCGCAGGGCCACCATGGCCACGTCGTCGTCCAAGCTGTTGCCCGTGAACGCGTCCACCTCGGCCAGCAGTCGGTCGACCAAGCCGTCATAGCCCGCTTGCATCTGACGCATGACCACGTCGCGCAGGCCGTCCTCCCCCAAGAAGCGCCCGTCGCGCGCCCTGGCCTCGGTCGCGCCGTCGGTGTAGAGCACCAGCACGTCGCCCTCGCCCAGGCTGATGCGCCCGTTGCGGTAGGTCATCTCGTGGAAGGCGCCAACCACGCCTGACTGCACACCCAGCCACACCAGCTCGCCGCTGCCGGCACGCACCATGACCGCAGGCGGATGGCCTGCCGAGCAGTACTCCATCGTGGCCGACGCAAGGTCAATGATGCCCACAAACAGCGTCGCAAAGGTCTCGATGCGCGCAAAGCCCAGCAGAAACTCGTTCAGCAGGCTCACCATGCGCGCGGGAGCAAGGCCCTCCCAGGAGTAGGCACCAAGCGCGGTCCGCACGGCCGCCGAGACCGACGCGGCCTCAACGCCCTTACCCGACACGTCGCCCATGATCACGCAGGCGCGCCGCTCGGGCAGCCGAATGAGGTCATAGAAGTCGCCGCCCACAAAGGCCGCCTCGGTGGCCGACGAGTAGATGCCCTGCGCAGTGATACCAGCAACCTCCTGCAGCTGACTGCGCATGCCCGTTTGCAGCGCCTGCGAGATGCGATGATCGCGCTCGCGGCCCTGCTCGCCGGTGGCCACCGCGCCAATGGTGTCGGCCACCTGCCGCAGGTACTCCAGCTCGAGGTCATCGAAGGGCTCGGCATCGCTCGGACGCAGCGCAAGGAAGCGCACGCGACCCACAGGCGTCTCGCCCGCATCCACAAACGCCCCAAGGCTCGGCTCGCCGCGGTCGCGCAGCCACGTGGCCACAGGCGCGTCAACCGCAAGCGGCGTGACACCGCCGTCGTAGCTCACAAGGCTCGTGGGGATGGTCACCTCGTCGTGGCTCCTTGGCAGGTTGATGATCTCATGATCGTCGATGGCCGACGGGCCCATGAGCCCCGCGCACGAGCAGTCGAGGTCCACGCGAACTGCCTCGAGCAGCTGCTGGAGCATCTCGGGGGTAAGCGGCCCCGCAACAAGCGAGTCGCGCAGGTCGGCAGCGCGCGACGAGAGCTGCTCGCGGCGCTGCGCGCGCATGGCACTAAAGGCGCCCACAAGCTGCACAGAGAGGTAGCGCGTAACCGCATCGAGCAGGTCGGCGTCGTCCTTTGGAATGGTTCGGGCCGTGCGCCAGCCCACCTCAATGAGAGCGATCAGCTGGCCGCCAAAGCGGACGGGCACAGCCATGAAGCTCACAAAGGGCGGCAGCTGCGACGCGCGAACGCGGTAGGTCTTGCGAGTTTCCTCGTCCATCACGGTGCGGTATGCGAGCTTGCCGCGCCGCAGCTCCTCGCCCTCGGGCGGGAGCACCCGCAGGCGCAGGGCGTGCTCGGTGCGAGTGACAAGGCCAATCAGCGAGCGCTTGACCGGCAAAAAGCGTGGCACGCGAGACTCGGCGATAGAGGCGCTGGTGCCGCGCAGGTGAAAGCCGTCGCGCTCGCTGAGGTAGACCGTGGAGCCAAGGGCGTCCATGGTGTGGCAGAGCTCCTCGAGCACGCGCTCAAAGAGCGTGCTCACGCTGGGCGAGTCAAGCGTGCCAAGCACGATGTCGAGTGTGCCGGCCAGGCGCCTGTTGGCGCGCGAGAGCTCCTCAACGAGGCGCTCGTGCTCGCGGTTGGCGCTGTCCTCCCCCGTCTCGTGGTGGGCGGCAAGAATATAGACGTCCGAGGGGCCACTCGCACGCTCACAGCGCATCACAAGCGAGAGGGACCTTCCCTCGGGACCGCGTCGCACCATGCGCGAGGCCGTCCCGTCAGTGGGGATGGGAAGCGAAGCCGGGGTGAAGGCCGCGTTGGGGACCACGCCCACCGCGGGCGGGAAGAGCGCGCGGACGTCGGTGCCCACAAGACCGGTTGGCGCAAGCTCGAGCCCTGCCGGAACCAGCATTGAGAGCGCCTCGTCGTTGGCGAGCAGAATGGTGCCGGTGCCGTCAAAGGCGATGACAGCGTCGCTCGTAACGGCGAGCAGCGCCGAGAGTACCCCTCCCAGGCTCTGATCGCCCAGGCGCGGAACCTTGCTGAGCGCGTTCTTTCCAGATGCCATGCGAGCCTTCCTTTGCGGGTGCCATGTGTCGCGTGAGCCGACCGTGGCGGGGTTGTTGGGCGGATGCGTGTCGGGCTAAGGTGCGGCCCAGGGGGATTCGCTTGGGCCATGAGACTGATTATAGGGGCTGGAGGCAGTGGGAGCGTGCAAGGGGAGGTGTGGTTTGGGGCTTGGACTCTCCTGGGGGCGTGTCAAGGGGACGTATAATTTGACACACTCAGTCAAGTCGCAATGATTGATGAACCTTCGAGGATGGCTGACGTCAGGACGAGCGAGTTTCCGAGTGTGTCAAATTATACGTCCCCTTGACACGCCCCATCGAAGGTAAGCCGTCGAGTCCGAGTGCGTCGAGTTTGCAGGCCAGGGACACACTCGCGGGTAGGCTTGGCTTACCTGGGGGTGGGTGTGCCATGACGCACCCCTCACAGTCTCGCTAAAGCAAAAGACGGGTTCCCGGAGGAACCCGTCTGATCTTGCGTGGTGTCGGAGGCGGGACTTGAACCCGCACGCCCTTTGAGTAGGCACTAGCACCTCAAGCTAGCGCGTCTGCCAATTCCGCCACTCCGACGTGCGTCTTAGCGCGAGGAATACAATAGCAAACTATTTGGCCAGACGCAACGACTTTTTTTGCTTTTTTCTAAAAGTGATGTCCGTTCCACCACATTCCTCCGCCTGACCTGCAGAAACGTGCCCCACCCAAACCCGGGCGGGGCACGCAATCGCAGTCAACACTCACTCGCACCTTACGCGGTCCAGCGAGCAAACTCCTCGTCGGTCGCCAGCACCGTGTGGGTGCCCTCGAGCTGGTGAATCGTGCCAGCCGCGTAGTCAACGCCCTCCTTGGCACGGTCGTACGCCACGGAGTGACGGCGCTTCTCGACCTCGGGGTTGGGCAGCGGCACCGCCGAAAGCAGGCTCTTGGTGTAGGGATGCACCGGGTTGGCAAAAATCTCCTCGGTGGTGCCCGTCTCGACCATGTAGCCCAGGTGCAGCACGCCAATGCGGTCCGAGATGTACTTGACCATCGAGAGGTCGTGCGCAATGAACAGGTACGCGCAGCCGGTGGAGTCCTGGATGTCCTTCATGAGGTTCACGACCTGCGCCTGAATGGACACGTCAAGAGCCGAGATGCACTCGTCGGCAATGATGAGCTTGGGGTTCATGACCAGCGCTCGCGCAATGCCCACGCGCTGACGCTGACCGCCCGAGAACTGGTGTGGGTAGCGTTCGGCATGCGCGGTGGAAAGGCCCACCTTCTCGAGCATCTCGCTAATGGCGGCGTCGCGCTCGGCCGTGTTGGAATAGCGGTGATGGATGTCCAGGCCCTCGCCAATGATGTCGCCCACCTTCTTGCGGGGGTTGAGCGAGCTCATGGGGTCCTGGAAGATCATCTGCATGTCCTTGCGGAGCATGCTCTCGGTCGCGCGGTCAAGCTTGCCCGAAATCTCCTTGCCCTGGAACTGGACGCTGCCGGCTGTGGGGTCGTAGAGGCGAATGATGCTGCGGCCAATGGTGGTCTTGCCCGAGCCGCTCTCCCCTACCAGGCCATAGGTCTCACCGGGATAGATGTCAAACGACACGCCGTTCACAGCCTTAACGGTAAAGCTGCGCGACACCTTGAAGTGTTGGGTGAGGTCCCTCACCTTTAGCAGTGGCTCGCTCATAGGTAACGCTCCGCCTCCTTCTTTGAACGCTCGATGCGCTCCCTAAGCTCTGCCGGCATCTCGACCTTTGGCGCGTCGGGGTGCAGCAGCCAGGTGGCCGCAAAGTGGGTGTCGCTCACCTGGAACATGGGCGGGTCGGCGATCTCGTCGATCTTGAGCGCGTAGCGGTTGCGCGGCGCAAAGGCGTCGCCGGTGGGCTCGTGCAGCAGGTTGGGAGGGCTGCCCGGAATGGAGGCAAGGCGGTCGTCGTCGGTCTCGAGGTCGGGCATGGCCGCCAGCAGGCCCCAGGTATAGGGGTGCTTGGGATCATAGAAGATCTCGTTGACGTTACCGACCTCAATGATCTTGCCCGCGTACATGACGTTGACGTAGTCGGCGACCTTGGCCACAACGCCCAGGTCGTGGGTGATGTAAATAACCGAGAGGCCCAGGCGCGCCTGGATGTCCTTGATGAGCTCGAGGATGCGGGCCTGGATGGTCACGTCGAGCGCTGTGGTGGGCTCGTCGCAGATCAGGATGTCGGGGTCGCTCGCCAGGGCGATGGCGATGACCACACGCTGACGCATGCCGCCCGAGAGCTGATGCGGATAGTTCTTCATGCGCTTCTCGGGGTCGGTGATGCCGACCAGCTCGAGCAGCTCGAGGGCGCGGGCGTATGCAGCGGCCTTGTCGGCGCGCTTGTGTATGATCATGCCCTCCATGATCTGCTTGCCAATGGTCATGGTGGGGTCAAGGCTCGTCATGGGGTCCTGGAACACCATGGCAATGCGGCTGCCGTTGACGGTGGTGCGCAGCTCACGCTTGGACATCTTGAGCAGGTCAACGACCTTCTCGGTGCCGTCGTTGTTCTTAAAGCGGTACAGGATCTGGCCGCGGTTGACGGTTGCGTTGCCGTCGAGCAGGCCTACGGCCGCCTTGACGGTGACCGACTTGCCCGAGCCCGACTCGCCCACGATGGCCACGGTCTCGCCCTTTTGCAGGTCGAGGTTGACGCCGCGGATGGCATGGACCACGCCCGCGTTGGTGCGGAAGGATATGTCGATATCGACAAACTGCAGAATGGCCTTTTCGTTCATCTCCATTGTCCATACCTCCTTACATATCCTCGAGCTTGGGCGCGAGCGCCTCGCGGAAGCCGTCGCCAATAAAGTTGAAGCCGAGCATCTGCAGCGCCAGCACGATGATGGGCGGCAGGATCTGGTACGGCAGCGTGGTGATGTTGTTGAAGCCGCTCTCGATGAGCGAGCCAATGGAGCACTGCGGCAGCATGATGCCCACGCCCACAAACGAGAGGAAGGCCTCGGTAAAGATTGCCGTGGGGATCGAGAACATCACCTGGGTGATGATCGGGCCGATGGTGTTGGGCAGGATCTGCTTGAAGATGATGTGCATGCTGTGCGCGCCAAGCGTGCGGCTTGCCAGCACGTACTCCTGCTCCTTGATGCGCAGCATCTCGGCGCGGGCGATCTTGCTCATGCCAATCCACTCGGTGAGCAGCAG
>CADCHF010000077.1 GCA_902801175.1 uncultured Coriobacteriaceae bacterium
ACACGGAAGTATGCTTCCCCTCGCTACCTGAGCAGAAAGCGATAGGAGCATCGCTGACAGAGCTCGACAACCTCATCACCCTTCATCAGCGTAAGTACGATCAGCTTGCAGTGTTGAAGAAGGCTCTCCTCGACAAGATGTTTCCGCGAGATGGAGCGTTTGTTCCCGAGATAAGATTTGTCGGTTTCACTGACCCTTGGGAACAGCGTAAGTTAGGTGAGCTGGCAACCAAGGTCACCCAGAAGAATGGCGACATGGCTGTAATGGAGACCTTTACCAATTCGGCTGAGTTTGGCGTGGTGAGCCAGCTTGACTTCTTCGATCACGACATCGCGAAAGAGGAAAGCATCGGCGGCTACTTTGTCGTGCAGCCTGAGGACTTCGTTTACAACCCAAGGATTTCGGTAACGGCACCGGTAGGGCCAATCAATAGGAATCGGCTGGGTAGAGCTGGGGTTATGTCTCCGCTTTACACAGTATTCCGTCCTGGGGACGCCATCGATAACGCCTATCTTGAGCACTACTTCGAGACTTCCGGGTGGCATGACTTCATGCAGCTCAATGGCAACTCGGGCGCTCGGTCGGACAGGTTTTCAATCTCCGATTCGGTCTTCTTCGAGATGCCGATTCCATATCCGTCGATGAAGGAGCAAGTCTCAATTGCCAATGCTCTTGAGAGCCTCGACAACCTCATCACCCTTCATCTTCGAGAGCCGCCCGCGTGGCTTACGCTGTGATGATCCTAGACCAGACTCGTGAGCGACCTCATGACCAGGTCCCTCCGTCGTGTTCATGCTTGCGTGACCGAGCCTCTTGGCGACGCTGGCAATCGAAACCCCGGCAAAGAGCAGGAGGGATGCGTGGGTGTGTCTGAGTCCGTGGATTGAGATGACCGGAACCTCGGCCTTCCTGCAGAGCCTTGCGAGTACGTCGTTTGCCGTCGAGTTATAGACCTTGCGGTCGTCCTTGACGAACATGGGCTTGTCCTCGGGAAGGCCCTTAATTAGGACCGAGAACTGCACGATGAGCTGCCAGTCGATCTGCACCTTGCGGATGGACGAGCGGTTCTTGGTCGGCACGAACCCGCCCCCATTCTTGTAGTCCCAGGTCTTGCTGACCGAGAGCGTCTGGCGGCTGAAGTCGAAGTCGGCGGGGGTCACGGCAAGCGCCTCGGAGAACCTGAGCCCCGTTTTGGCTACCAGAAGTATGAACCACTCCCATCCGATGTCCTGGCCCAGCTCCAGGCTGGCGAGCAGCTTGTGCAGCTCGAACTGGTTGAGGTAGCGGCTCTTCTTCGGGCGCGGGGGCTTGCCCTTCACTATCGCCTTCCTGGTCGGGTCTCTTGGGACCAGCCCCTCGTCCACCGCGTCGAGTATCGCGCCCTTCAGCTGGTGGTGGAAGTCCATGGTCGTCTGCCTCTCGTGCGTCTTCGCGTACTGGTTGAGTAGCCCCTGGTAGGCTATCCGGTCGAGCTGGCCGAGCGTGAGCTCTGGTGCGAGCCTCTCGACCCATGCGAGGGCGAGGCTGTACTTGTTGAGGGTGACCTGTCTTACTGCACCCTCCTTGTAGACGGCGATCCACTCCCTGTAGTACGTGCAGAGGAGGTCGTCCTTGGTGAGCTGGCTGAGCATGCTGCTCTCCTCTCCTTCTTCGTGATTGGGCGGCTCTCGAAGGGAGAACGAGACAAGTATTAGTGCCACTGGTGAATCGGTGCGAGCGGTCCTGTGGTCACGCTGATGAAGGGTGATGAGACTGTCGAGACGGAGCAACGTAGATCCAACTACCTTCTGCTCCCGTGCAGCTGGCATGTTCACAAACACGTCGAAAAGCGTGTCCTGTGAGACGTTAATGTGCTGTGCACCTTGTGCCCTGCAAGTAATCTGGTTGCGCACCGCTTGTGAACCAAGAAGATATTTAATGAACACCGGATCGTAGTCTGCAATGCGTTTGCCACGGATTACGAAACCACCAAATGAGGCAGGAAACTGCTGGTCAAGGTATACGTTAGAGGTGCCTGCATCTTCGTAGTTCTCTGAGCTACGCTGGAAAAGCACGTCTCCGTACTCGACAGAGTATCGCTTCATCTCGTCATCGCTCAGGCGCGCCTTACCCCTCACAGTATCATGTGTAATGAAACCATCAGAGAGGACATCCATCACACTAATGAGAGGAACACCGCTACCAAACGAGTCGCTGGACCCATTGAATCCATTCTGGAAGTGAAGCAATTCCCCCAACTTACGCTGTTCCCAAGCTTGACGCACGTGTGGCCGGTTGATTGATGCTTACGCTGATGAAGGGTGATTAGGTTGTCGAGCTGCGCGAAGAAGCCGCCAATCCGTTTCTGCTCATCAATCGCCGGAACCGCTGCCTCCATCTCACCAAGGTCTGTTGTGTTGAGAATAGAGAAGGTCGAGCCAACGGTTCTCTGATCAACAAGCGCTTGCAGGGCAGGGCTTGCCAAGAGCTGAACAAAGAATTCAGTGTCAAGCTCTCGCGAATTGGGATGGTAGATAATGCAATTCAAGCAGTTAGCTTGATCTGCGGATTTGTATTCGGCCCCCAAACCCATATCGCCGAATCTAGCGATTAAGACGTCACCTTGCACGAGTTGTGACTTACGGTTTGCTTCATGAAAAGCCTGTGATACGAACCTGAGACCCTCTTCAACCAGCCGGCCGTCAACAATGTTGGTGGTTCGATACATGGGCACACCATGCTTTTCGTCGGTATAGTCTCTTTCGCATGTACCAACGAAACCCACGCAGAGCTTCGACGCCAACCCACCCAACTTACGCTGTTCCCAAGCACAAGCTCTTCTAGCTCCATTCATCTTCGTCTTCTATTTGTTCTTCCTTGACCTTGGGAATGTTGCGAAGAGTGTTGACAGCCTTCTTAGCCTCATAAGAGATCCCATGAATCTCGAGGTGTAAAGCTCTGATGGTGCCGTCTGCAAGCATTGGGTTGCTTTGCGGTTAGAAGGCACCATCCCGTCCCCACAAGCGTTAGGGGTGCCTGCGCGTGCGGGACGGGCGGCGGAGGGGCTTGGCCTCCGCCGTGGCGCGGCCTTGGCCGCGTGCCCTCATGTCACCTGACCTGCACAAACTCTGCACAAAAAGGAAAGCGCCCGCCTTGGTGGCGAGCGCTCCCGACGCGCGATGTGTGTGGTCATGGCTACGACTGCCACGCCCCGCGCACGTGGTGGACGCGCACGCGCCCGGCGTCGAGGTTGACGCACACGCTCATCACGTCGAAGCGCAGGCGCTCTGGCAGGGGTCCCTCGGTCGCGAGCGCGCGGCCCACGCAGAGGGCCGCCCCGTGCGCGACGACGTCCTCGTCGATGAGCGACTCGAGGTCGGCGAGCGTCATCTCGAAGCCCTCCACAGGCACGGGAAGGACGGCGACGGTGACGGGGAGGTCGCCCTCGCGGCAGGCGAGCACGTCCTCGAAGGGCGTCTCCTCGAAGCCCGTGAAGCCGACGTGCGACAGGGCCTCGCGGGCGAGCTCCGCGCAGTCGCGGGCGTAGTCCCCCGTGACGGGCGCGGTGGCCTCCCACAGCTCGCGGACGGGAACGGTCGGGGTGATGGTTGCGGTCTGGCTCATGGTCTGCCCCCTTCGGGCTCGGGTGAGGGTCGGCTCCTCCTTCCCTCGGACGGGGGCGACAAGGCAAGCGTCATGCCCGGAGCGCGCCCGTTTGCGGGCGGGGCGCGGCGCGCGAAGGGCATGTCGTGCCAGGCGACGGGAGGCGGCGTAAGGGGTGCCTGCCGCCTCCAAGGAGCCTGTGCCATGCTGCTCCGGTCCGAGGGCCAGTCGTCGCCCTCATGGCTCGTGTTGCGGGTTTTCGACGGTGCGGCGAGGATAGGGGATCCCCCGACGATCCCCGGCGCAGCCGGGGTGTCGGAAACCCAGGGGACCCGGCCCGCTTGCGGGCCGCGACCGGGAATTGCGTCTCGCGGTGGCTGTAGAATTGAGTTCCGACGATCAGGAGGTGCAATGCAGCAACCAATCGGCCAGAACGACCCCGTGGCCCTCGCCGGGGCGAAGGAGAGCCAGTACTTCGACCGCAAGAGCGCACGCATCAAGCCCAACGACGTGGCGAGGCACATCGTTGCGTTTGCCAATGCCGCAGGAGGGAAGCTGGCCATCGGCATCGAGGACAACGGCGAGATCACCGGCTTCGGTGTCGACAGGGCACAGAACGTCGAGGACTTCGAGCAGGCAGCCCTCACCTTCTGCTCGCCGGTCCCGAACGTCCGCAAGGAGCGTGTGCCCGTGGTGACTGCCTCGGGCAGGGACGACTTCATCCTCGTGCTCGACGTCGAGGCGTCGACCGACCGAGTCATCTCCCGCAGGGGCGACCGCAAGGTGTTCCTCAGGCAGCAGGACAGGAGCGTGGAGCTCGACCGCGAGCAGGTCACGGCGCTGGAGTACGACAAGAACCAGCGCCGGTTCGAGGACGAGGTGGTCGACCGCTCGTCCATCGACGACGTGGACCCCGAGGTCATGGCCCGCTACAAGGCCGACATCGGAACCGACCTCCCGGACGAGCAGGTGCTCAGGAGCAGGGGCTTCCTCGTGGATGGCCACCTGACCAACGCCGGGGTCCTCATATTCGCGGAGAACCCGACACGGTTCATCCCCTGCGCGAGGGTCCGCGTCATCCGCTTCGACGGCGACAAGATGGGGACCGGACGCAGGCTCAACATCGTGAAGGAGCGCACCTTCGACGGGCCGCTTCCCAAGGCCATCGAGGGCGCGAAGGCCATGATCTCCGAGCAGCTGCGCGAGTTCCAGTACCTGGGCGACGACGGCAGGTTCAAGGTCATCCCCGAGTACCCGGAGTTCGCCTGGTTCGAGGGCCTCGTCAACGCCGTCACCCACCGCAACTACGCGCTCGGCGGCGACCACATCCGCGTGATGATGTACGACGACCGCATGGAGATCCTCTCCCCCGGCAGGCTTCCGAGCATCGTCACGCTCGAGAACATGCGCCGCACCCGCTACTCTCGGAACCCCGTCATCGCGCGGGCGCTGGTGGACATGGGCTGGGTCCGCGAGCTCAACGAGGGGGTCCAGCGCATCTACGACGAGATGGCGAGCTTCTTCCTGAACGAGCCGATCTTCGAGGAGCCCAACGACGCCTCGGTGCAGCTGACGCTCGAGAACAGCATCACGTCGCGCGTGCTGCGGCAGTTCGACACGCTGGAGGCGGCTGTAGGCCAGGACGTAATGGATGGCCTCAACGGCTACGAGATCGCCGCCGTGCAGCTCGCCATGGGCAAGGGCCGCGTGACCACCAAGGAGCTCGGGGAACGCATCGAGAAGGGCAGCAGCCTGTGTGCGAGGACGCTCAAGGGCCTCGCCTCCATGGGAATCCTCGAATGGCACGGCAGCAGCACTCACGACCCTTCGCAGTACTACACGCTCGCCAAGTAACGGAGTAAAACGGACCAGAACGGAGTATTTGGCACCGCAAGTGGACAACCCGGACCTCAAAGCTCCGTATGCTTCACGCTCGCGCCAGAAGACGGAGTAAAACGGACCTGTGACGGAGTAGCCTCAAAAGCAAGGCGGGATGCGGCCACAACTAGGCCGCTCAGAGCACCACGGCAAGTGCTTCTACCTGCGAATAACGGAGTAAAACGGACTAAAACGGAGTAGCGGAGGACCGTGAAGGAGTAGGCACCGCCCAGGAGGAGTCACCGCGAGCGCGGGTGAGCGCGCAGCTCATACCTTCAGGAACGAGTAAGGACAGAGTTCCCTCGAGAACGGGTGCCTTGGTGCGAGCCGAACTCTGGCGGTTCCGGTAAGAGCAGGTAAGAGTAGGTTAGAGTAGGTAAGAGCTTGACGAGGCTTGGGCACGTATTCCACTTCCGGAGGCACGTCCCTGCTCTGACTTGCACTTTCGGCTCTGCCGCTCACGTCCTTGTCTGCCTAGGGTTGGGCGGGCGGGTCTATCCGGGCCGCGCATTGCGCGGTCAAACCTTCCCGCCGCCGCGCCCATGGCGAGCCCCCCACGAGCCATGCGGCGGCGGTGCGCGCAGGGGCATGGCCTGCGCGCCGCCCTCGTGGCTCCGTCTCCATGGAAACTGCACTTGGGGAGGGGTGTTCGCCCCTCCCTTTCGTGCTGTGTCGGCAGTCTCGCGCTACGCACCCAGCGCGCGCA
>CADCHF010000078.1 GCA_902801175.1 uncultured Coriobacteriaceae bacterium
GACATCAAGACGTCGGACAGCTGGGGGGACCTGCTTGCGAAGAGCAGCCCGGTGAGCAACGGGTAGTGATATGACCTACAAGATTTCATCATCGGAACGAGCTGCTTCATCTGCCAGCGAGATGGAGACCAAGGCCATGCTCCATCTTATCTGCTATGACGATGCGAAAGATGACATCACCTGCTTTGCAATCGATTTCTTCAACGACGTCACGGGCATGGACGGTAATGCTTTTCGTTTGTATGACGTCCAATCAAAAGGCTCAGATGCCAGCGCCAAAGCCCTGGGAGAGGACCTGGTTACCCTTTACAAGAACTACGTCAGCGATTTCAAGGGTTATTTCGTCAAGCAAATCCTCTTTGTTAGACGTGTTACCGGCGCTGTTTTCGAGGATGCCGAGCTTTCTGAGTTTCACTACAAAGACATGAAGGAAGGAGCGAGACGTGCGGTGCGGTCGGCCCTTGTGAAGGCATGCAAGGCCAAGACCTACATTGGCGCCTCGGCCATCGACGATGATGAAATCGACTCATTCCTTCAGTCAGTCCTTTTCGTTGTCTCGAAACCGGATTGCGAAGATTACATACGCCCGCTCATAAAGGACAGCGTCAAACTCGGCGCCCGTGATAGTGACCTTCGGGCTATCTTCAATGAAGTACGCAAGAAGCAGGTAGGCATAAAGTCGAACTCCAAGGTAGAGGGAATCGAGCTCTCTCACCCTGATGAGGTCTTTAAATACAACAGAGTGTTGAAAAGGTCGGACATCATCCTTCTCGCTATCGCGCGGATAATCAACACGAACCCTCTTACACAAGGCATCCCCAGGCCATTCCTCCCTATTTACAACGGAATAGAGCCTGACGAAGCCGATGGTTTCTTGGAAGACTGTCAGAACGATCTTGCAAAGCAGATGTGTTCAGTGAATGAGTCGGCGGCCTTCTGGCGCCTGTTGGCTGAGATTGTGACCGCGATACACAGTAGCCCTGACGCTGACGTCGGGTCTATCTACCACTCAATCAAGCCAGAGGTGCTTGAAGGATGCAGCCAGCTCAACGCCATCTCCCACCAATACTTTATCGCGATTGTGAAAGAGGGTCTTAAGGTTGATTAGCATAAAGGCGGTGTACATCGGAAACAGTACCGAATCTTTTATCGAGGACCACTTCTCGGACGATATGAATGTTATCTACAGCCTCGATAACAACCGCGGCAAAACCATAGTCATGCAGGGTATGGCTTATACGCTTGGTGCAATGCCGACCTTTCCTGATGGCTTCCCCTATCGCGAATACATGTACATTGTCGATTTGGACGTCAACGGTAACGAGGTGACCGTGCTTCGCAGCCGTGATACATTCGCGGTTAAGACGGGTAATGAGATTGAAGTCTTGGACAGCGCCGAAGCTTTTTCACGGTTTTGGAACGATAACGTCTTTGAACTCCCCGTCATTGTTAAAGACGGTAGAGCCGTAATTGTAGGACTCGAGCTCTATACACAGCTGTTCTTCGTAGGCCAAGATGACCTTTCATCTGCGAAGGTTAAAGCTGGGAGATTCAATAAGAACGATTATAAAGAAATGCTTTATTCGATGGCCGGGCTCAATGGCAGAACGCTTGAGCCTCAGGAGATTCAAAAGCTGAAACGACGGCGCAACGCGTTGAGAGGTCGACTGGGAACGCTCAGCAAAGAAGCTGCAGCGCTAAAGCAAAGGGGCACGGCGCTCTCAGCCATCAGCGCAACAACAGATCGCCGGGACATGGATGAACTTGCCAAGAGTCTTGATCAGTCTCGAAAGAATGTCAGCGCCCTTCGCAAGAAGAGGTCGCGGCTCATTGCCAGGAAGACTAAGAATCAGATAGTGCTCGACGAACTCAATTCGCTGAAGATAAATGTCAAGGTCGGAGAGCTTACCTGTCTAGAGTGCGGTTCAACTGACATTGGCTATAGGATGGCTGATTCGGGCGTTGTTTTCGATGTGACAACCTCGGAGATGAGAACTCAAATCATCAATTCGGTTCACGATAGAATCGATGATATAGACCGCGAGCTGGATACAACAGCACGTGAACTTAGACATGCACAGGCGAATCTTGATGCTCTATTAGAAGACAACTCAGACATCACGCTCGCTGACATTGTTGCCTGCAAGGACGTTTTTCTTGATGCCAAGGAAATCGACGCAGAAATACAGAGCGCCCAAAATGAAATAGACACCATTACGGATATGCTTGCCAGCGACCGGGAACTTTCTTCCGAGCTTAAACAACAGCAAGAAGAGTTCCGCAAGCAGCTCCTCTCCGCAATGAACTATGCACGTCAGACCATCTCTGGTAATCCTAGCGAAGCGGCTTATTCCGATTTATTCACAACTCAGGCCAACGTGCTGTCTGGTAGTGACGGCACGATTTATTTCGCTTCCAGGCTTTATGCCATTGCAACGACTCTGAATCATCCGATGCCCCTCCTTTTCGATTCATTCAGAGCCGATGATCTTTCCTCTGACCGTGAAGACCGTCTCCTCAACCTTTTCTCTAGCCTCAAGAACCAAATGATTATGACGACAACGATTAAGAGAGAGGAAGGTCCGTCGAAATATCAGGATGACACACGCGTTAACGCTATCGACTATTCCGGCCATCGCGTTGATCGTCTTCTTAGCGACGAGTACAATGGTCGTTTCACCGATAAAGCTGCTGACCTGGGAATCCTTTTGGGGTGACGTGCTCAGCTTGCTTCCAAAGCTCCACTTTGTGATCGCCTGAGACGATGCCTGCGCCAATCAAGGTGCGGGCATCACTGCGTTATAGGGCATCGCCCGCCAGCGCAGAAATGCGGCTCGAATGGACGGTGGTCAGGATGGCGCGCAGGCGCAGGGTGAGGCAGTCGAAGGGCGGCGGGGCGAGATGCAGGCTGCGGGGAAGCCGCAAGCGCAACGGCAAGGTGAGTCGGAAGGCTCGGTAACGGGCGCCAATGGTTTCGCAGAATACCAAGACGGCGCTCAAGGCCAAGGACGTGCAGATCGCCGAGCTCCAGGGCAAGGTCGCGAACGCGGCCAAGACAACTGAAGCGACCGAGGCGCTGAACGCGGAGATCGCAGCGCTGAAGCGGCAGATGGCCGACGAACTCGTTGAGTTCGCGCTCAAGGCGGCGGGTGCCAGGAGCGTTAAGGTCGCGAAGGCGTTCCTGGAGGAGCACGGCGGCGACGTGGCGGCGCTGGTCGCGGCCGAGCCACGGGTTTTTCGAGGGCGTGGAGCCCACTTCACAAACATCTGCGGGCGGTGCTATGGGCTTGGAGCCCGCAGGCGTCGCGGGCGGTAATGACACCGCCTACATGCGCCGCTGGGAGAGGATCGCAGGCCTCGCCGACGATGGCAAGGAGGGCTAGGACATGACGAACAACATCGCAGCCATCAAGAACTACACGACCATCCTCGACCGCGTGTACCAGCGCGAGGCCACGAGCTCGTGCCTGAACTAGCCGGCGCGCATGGTGCGCGCGGGGCGCCACGCGAAGGAGATCATGATCCCGAAGATCTCCGTCTCGGGCCTGGGCGACTACACGCGAAACGTGGGATACAAAACGGGCTCCATCGACTTCAGCTACGAGACGAAGACCTTCGGCTACGACCGCGGCATCAAGCTCCTCACCGACGTGATGGACGTGGAGGAGGCGGGCGTAATGGACTGCTTCGTGCAGGCCGGCGCCGAGCTCGAGCGCACGCAGGTGGCACCCGAGGCGGACGCGTACACGTTCTCGCAGATCGCGGGGCACGCCGGTGTCTCCGTGGAGGCGGCGGACCTCTCGGGCGCGAAGGCGACGGACGTGCTGGCGGCGCTTCGCAAGGTGACGAACGCGATGGACGAGGCCCAGGTGACCCCCGGCTTGCGCTTTCTCTTCATCACGCCGACGCTCAAGGGCGTGCTCGACGACTACTCGCTCGCGAACCCGAACATGAGCAACCGCGTCCTCACGCGCTTCTGCCGCGTCGTGGAGGTGCCGCAGGCGCGCTTCTACACGAAGATCGCCCTCAACTCCGGCGACTCGGAGAAGTTCGGCTACGCGAAGGCGGCGGACGGGCGCGCCATCAACTTCATGGTCGTGGAGAAGAGCGCGGTCATCAAGTTCGACAAGCACGTGGTGAGCCGCGTCTTCTCTCCGGACGAGCTGGAGAGCCTGGACAGCTACATGATGAAGTACCGCAAGTACGGCATCGTGGAGCTTCTGGACAACGAGCTTGCGGGCGTGGCCGTATCCGCCGCGCCGGCGGCGTAGCGCCATGACATCGATCGAGTCATCCGTCCTCGACGACTAAACGCGAACGTGACAAGAGCTGTTGAGAAAGCACCCGGTTAAATGAACTTCTCGCTCACTGAAATACAAAAAAGAATGAGTCGCTACAGCTGCAAACTTCTCGAGTTGCGAGAGCGCGTCATACCTGGAGACTGTCATCTTAATCTGCTGTCTTATGCACTTCTCTACATCCTCGGCACGGGCACGCCGAAGTCGCAGGGGTCGTCGGTCCCGACCATCTGGGCCCAGCGGGCGGACAGCAGCTGCGCGTACAGCTCGGGCCACAGGCTGTACGGGCCGAGCGAGTAGCCGTCGTTCACCTCCACGAGCAGGGTCCTGCCGTCCGAGGTGACGCCGAAGTCGGCGGCGTACCCGGCCGGCGCGCTTGCGTACGCGGCGATCGCCCGCTCGATGGCCTCCCTGTCCGGCGCCTTCGACCAGTCCCCGCGGTAGCGGCGCACGTCGAGGATCTCCCCGCGCCTCACGAAGCACCGGTACTCCGAGACGAAGTCGACCACCTCGCTGCAGATGACGGGGAAGTCCTCCCCGCAGCAGCCCTTGCCGATGAGGTCCCTCGTGCCGGCGACTACGCACCCGGTGAACCGCTTGCCCTCGGCGGGCTTCATGAACAGGGGCCACGTTCCCACCTCGGTGTTCACGTGGTCGATTGTCGTCTTCCAGAGCCTCCTGCCCAGAAAAGGGCGCAGCTCCTCGGGGTAGTTGAGCTCGCTCGTAATAACGCCTATGGAACGAAGCCTGGCTCGGACGATGCCCAGGCCGCCCACGACCACATCCTCACGGTCGCAAGCGCCTAGTTCGTCAACCGTCTCGAATGGAACCGTCTCGAACCCCATGTGTCGCCTAGATTGCCTGCAAGCGAAATCCTTCCGATGCGCCTGCTCATCATCCCGTTTGTGAAGGGTGGCACGCCCGCGCCCGCCGCGCTTCCGCCCGTAGTAGTCTGGTGCCCGTGGGCACAAGCGACGGGGAGGACCATGGTGCAACAAGAGTCTGGCACGGCGGCGGGGGAGGGCCCGCGCATCAGGATGGCGACGCCGGACGATGCCGAGGCACTGCTTGCGATTTACGCGCCGTAC
>CADCHF010000079.1 GCA_902801175.1 uncultured Coriobacteriaceae bacterium
AGCATCTCGCCTGTGGCCGCGTCGGTGAGCACGGTGCGATTGAGCTCGGGGTCGTAGTCGAAGCACGCAGGCGAGAGGTGAGCGACCATGAAACCCCCGCCTCCCCGCCAGTTGAGGACGGTCTTGGTCTTCTTTGTCTTGGTCAGCGCCTTGAGCCGCTTGACCTCTTTGGACTTCTTAAGCGCCTTGGCGGCCTCCGCGGCGGCCTCATCCCCGTCCTCGTCGGCGTCGTCGGCGAGCTTCTTGAGCACCTTGTTCAGAACGGAGTTGAATGCGTAGGCGTCCTGCACGCTCACATTGTCGGGCAGCTCCACGCCGTCGGCGGCGACGCGCTCGCTATCGGTCGATGTGACGCCGCCGGGATCCTCATCGTTCACGACCTTCGTAAGCCTGGGCAACGTATAGCTTTTGTAGTTCGAGGCGAGCAGCTCGCAGGTCACCCAGCGCCGTCCCATCTTCTGTGCGACGGCGGCCGTCGTGCCGGAGCCCGCGAAGCAGTCGAGCACGATGTCGCCGGGGTTCGTGGCGATGTGGATGATGCGCTCGAGAAGGCGCTCAGGCTTCGGGGTGGAGAAAGGTATTGCACCTGGGAAAAGAGCCTTTATCTCCTCTTTTGCCTCCTGGCTATGACCCACCTCGGATGCGAACCATAGCGTTTCGGGCGGCCGGGTATCAGAGTCATCTGCATACTGGCGAAGATAGGGCTGGAGTCCGTTGCCTTTATCAAGCCAGTCAATCTCGTCATATCTCTCTTCGACGGTGGACTTTTGCCATCGCCAATTGCCTTCTGTGCCGTCGGGCTTGATAGGCCATACCTCAACGCCGTCCGGTGACATGATTGGATACCACAGGTTTGGTCTGTCTGCCCGCAAGCTGTTCTTGCCCCATTTCCTCAGAGGGTCGGAACGGTAGTGTTTCCCGTTCTCGTCAACAAGCCGAAACTGGGTCATATCAGCCGGGCGCTCAATCGAATGCAGCACAAAGCTTGGGGACATTCTGTAGACGAGAATGTAATCACCGCGCCTAGAAAACTCTTTAGCGTCACCTCGAGGCGAGTAAACCTTTTCCCACATAATCTCGCCAAGGAAATTGCCGGGGCCAAAAACCTCGTCCAGAAGAAGACGCATTCGATGATTCTCGCTGTCATCAAGATGCACCCAGATAGAACCGTCATCCGAAAGCAGCCGTTTGAGGTTGAGAAGCCGGTCGCGCATCATCGTAAGCCAGATTGAGTGTTCCAGGTTGTCCTCATAGGACTCGAAGGTCTTCTCGGTGTTGAACGGCGGGTCGATGTATACCAGCTTGACGTTGCCGACGTACTTATCCGCCAGCTCAGGCACTCGCGTAAGCGCTTCCAGTACATCGCCGGACTCTCCGAGGACCATTAGGTTGTCATCCTGCGGCTCGTAATCAGCGCGCTCCGAGTAGGTGAAATCGTCGCTCTTCACGCTCTGGGTGCCCATGACGCGTTCGTCGAACACGAGGGTATGCGTCTCGCAGTAGCGCGGGTCGTGGGGATCAACCCACATGTAGCCGTACTTTCCGTTCTCTGTAGGTATTAGCGCCATGTCCTTGTTGTACCAGGTCAGCTGCAATCGCTGTTTAGACATGGTGGCTCCTCACGAGACGGGAAGGTGGCCTTTAGCCAGGAAATCAGCTATGAGGAAGTTGTGGCAAGGCCGACTGCTATCGAACGGTTTTCAATTCTACCATGCGATGAGAACGGCGAGCTAATTGCTGCGTGCAAAGAGCTGCGACACCGGTGAGAAGAACCTTTTCCACCCACCTGTTGCCGGGGACAGGTGGGTGGAAGTGCCGCGCTGCTAGGGTGCATATGGCCCCCGTGCGGCACCCTGGGTCCGTGAGATAATGCACGCAACGGTTTTACCAACAAGAGACAGGCACCACATGACGGGATGGATGATCCGCGCGGGGCGCGGGGGCGTGTACGCCCAGAGCTGGTTCGAAGCCGGCATCATAGGCATCGGCTGGGACTTCGGCCGCGCGGACATAGCAAGCATGACCAAGGAGCAGATTCGCGAGGCCTACGTGTCCTCGCACCCTGGCGAGTCGCGCGGCAGGGTGAGCGCAGCGGTCTCCCAGGTGAGCAAGTTCGCGCACGACATGGCCAAGGGCTCCACGGTAGTCATGTACGACCCCGAGACGCGCCTCTACCACCTTGGCAGGGTCACCGGCCCCTGCGTCGCCTCCTCAGACGACGGGATGACCTACCGGCGCACCGTGAGCTGGGGCAGGCAGGCACCGCGCGACGCGCTGCTCCCGGCCTCCAAGAACTCGCTGGGTGGCATATCAACCATCTTCTCGGTGTCGGACGAGGTCATGGCCGACCTCGGGCGTGCCGTGGGCGAGAAGCGCTCGGCCGCCAAGGCAACCCAGGCCACGGACGACGCGGAGGACTCCGACGAGGACGCGCGCTACGCCACTTTCGACAACGGCTTCGAGCGCATCAAGGACAAGATCCTCACGGTGGACCCCGACGACATGGAACAGCTCACTGCCGGGCTCCTGCGCGCGATGGGCTACCACGCCCGCGTCACGCCGAAGGGTCTCGATGGCGGCAGGGACGTCATCGCCTCGCCCGACGCGCTGGGCCTCGAGGTGCCGCGCATCATCTGCGAGGTGAAGCACCGCAAGGGCTCCATGGGCGCTCCGCAGCTGCGCGCATTCATCGGCGGGCTGCGCGGCGGTGACCGCAGGCTCTACGTCAGCACGAGCGGCTTCACGAAGAAGACCCGCTACGAGGCTGACCGCTCCAACGTCCCCGTGCGCCTACTCGACCTCGATGGCTTCGCGCGCCTCTACGCCGACTTCTACGACCGCACCGACGAGGACGCCCGCGCCATCCTGCCTCTCGTCCGCACCTGGTGGCCGGCGTAGACTGCCATGAGCTATCGTGCGAGCATCGTCATAAGGGAAGGCGGGAAGAGTAGCTTTCACGGATTGAGCCTCTATGACCCGCTTCCATACCTGTTCCTGCGGCCTGGGCAGTTGAAGGCGTTTGCTGATTCCACCCGCTTCGATCTGAGCGGCCTCAATAACGTTTGGAGCGAGACGGGCATCCTTATGGACGCAGACGGGAAGCAGCTGCTCTACTTCGGCAGCGATGACAGCACCTGGGAGATAGGGTTCCGCAAAGTGCTCGACGCCTTCCTTGAGCGCTCCCTCTGGCCGGGCTGGAATGTGCGGTTCTGTCCTCGCCATCTCGTGGACTTCGCGGAGACGCTGGGGCTCGAAAGCCCGATGACGCCGTGGCTAGGTGATGCGCCAGACCTCTATGATTTGAAGTACTGGATCGGCAGTGAGTCGCGCCTAGACAGCCTCAACGATGGCGAGATTTCGAGCGCGATCATGGTGAGAAAAGGTGGTGCGCATTACCTGCATACTATCGACTCCATGTACGTGACCGACATCCTCGATCATGGGGAGGAACTTGTCGCGCCGCTTCTCAAGCCAGGCTTGGACAAGCTCGTTTCCGGCATCGATGGTGACGGGCTCTGCTCGTCCGCTCTCATCGACTGCGACGGTAGAACCCTCACGTACTGGTACGTGGACGAGGACAGGCCGCCAGAGTACTTCCAGCGCTTTTGGCCGGGATGGAAATTGGTTGACATCCAAGATGACTATCAGGCGTTCTCTAAGGCCACGGATGGAATCGTCACGTTCGACGAGTCGATAGACATGGAACGTGCCATTGCGGGCATACGCGCCTGCAACCATATTGACGTCTACGATGACAAGCCCACCATACCGCCCGAGAAATTCGAGTCGATGCTGTTATCGTTTCTGGCTGGCTATCAGCCATGACGTGCAGGTTTGGGTTCATTTCTGCAGGGCTGTTTGAGTGGTTGAAGAAGCGTTCTAATCGTTGCCTTCCTTCGTCTTCTCATACCATCGCGCCTGTTACTCCTCCTGGCGCATGAGCCCGGCCGCCACCTCGTCCATGTCCTGCCGCTTCTCGGAGGCGGTGTCCTGCACGATGGAGTCGTCGTATATCACGCCCACGTCGCCCTCGTCGGGAAGATCCACGCCCATGCCGCGCGCGCAGGCGAGAAGGGCGCGCGCCACGTCGCCGAGGGCGCCTGCCAGGGCGCACGGACTGCCCGTAGGGCGAGAAGTCCACGCGCGTGTTGGGGACCGCCGGCCGCACGATGCCGAACGTCGGCCCCACGGAGCCCGTGCCGACCTCCTCCGCGATGCCGGGCACGCCCATGACCCGCCCGTCCCTGTCGAAGCACACCGTGCGGATCCGGTACGCGCCGTCGTCGCCCACGACGTGCATCTGCAGCTGGTCGAGAAGCGCGCCGCGCGAAAAGCACCTCGTGACGAACGCACACTCCCTCACGCCCTCGGCGTCCCACGACAGCGGCACCACCATGCGAGCGTCGTAGTGCCGCACGCGCACCAGGCGCCGCCCCACGTCCATCCACACCGCAAAGGCGCCCGTGCCCAAGCCGAACGCCCTCACCACCGTCTCCTGGGCCCTTCCCCAGAAGTTCGTGGTCGAGAAGAGCGACGCCAGCCAGTCGGCGCACTCCCGGCTCTCGCATGTCACCACAGTATAATCGCTTAAATTCTCACGCCAAAAGCAGCCGTCACGTTCTCCGCGGGCAGTCGGAAACGATGTCTGTCCATGACGTAGCCGCGCAACGCTACATGAGGCTGAAGCGATTTGAAAAGCTACTTAGGAACTTGGGAAGTCCAACCTTCCAGAGTTCCCAAGTTCCCGTGACATCATGCGCGAAACGGGGGCAATATCCCATCCCAAGGCCTTCCGTCTGGACCTTTTCGAAGATACAATGTCACCCACTTGGGAACTTTACTTGGGAACTTAGGAAGTATAACCTTCCAGAGTTCCCAAGCAGCTCGAGGGGGGACCGTATGAACATAACTAGCGACGAGGAGCTTTACGCCGCAGTAGACCGCATGAGAAAAGCTGGCACTGATTTGGCTGAGTACGAAGTCAAGTCCGCTGCGGGCGGTTTCCCAAAGAGCATCCCCGACACGATATCGGCGTTCGCGAACACCTGTGGCGGCACCATAGTACTCGGTATCTCGGAGAAGGAGGGCTTTGTTCCCGTCCAAGACGCCGACATAAAAACGCTTCAGTCTAAACTCGCACAGGCAGCCCGCGAACTCGTCGAACCACCACAAGCCATCGACATCCTAGTGCTGCAGTTTGGGAGTGTCCCCGTTATAGTGGCAAACGTACGGGAAGCCCCAGTCCGCGAGAAGCCCTGC
>CADCHF010000080.1 GCA_902801175.1 uncultured Coriobacteriaceae bacterium
TCGGCAATGGCAATGAGCACGTCGGTGGCGTCCCTTGCCACCTGCACGTCTATGTGCAGCGGCCCCTCCTCGCGCATGGCGTGTCGCACAGCGTTCTCAACAATGGGCTGCACGATGAAGGCGGGCACCTTGATCTCGCCGCAACCGGGCTCCACGTCCTCGGTCAGCACGATGCGGTCCTTGCCAAAGCGCGCCTGCTCGATGGTGAGGTAGCGGCGCGTCTGCTCGAGCTCGGCCCACAGCGGGATGGGCGCCTCGGTGCCCTCGAGCGTGCGGCGGTAGAAGACCGAGAACTCGCGCAGCAGGTCGCGGGCCCGCGTGGGGTCGGTGCGGGTGAGCGCCGCAATGGTGTTGAGCGTGTTGAACAGGAAGTGCGGGTTGATCTGCGCCTGCAGGGCCTTGACCTCGGCGCGCGCGGCAACCTCGGCCTGGCGGTCGAGCTCGTACACCGAGAGCTGCGACGACAGAAGCTCGGCAAAGCCGCGGGCAATTGCCAGCTGGGTGCGGTTGACCGTAGCGCCGTTGCGGTAGTAGAGCTTGATGGTACCCACGGTGCGCTCAGAGACCGTCAGCGGCACAATAATGCCCACGGGGTAGGTCTTGACCGCCTCGGAGAGAAAGCCGCGCAAAACGCCCTCAGCGCGGTCCCAGTGGCCCTCGTTGAGGTTGGAGAAGGTCTGGATGCGCCCGCTCTCAATAACCTGCGAGGTTGGCCCGCTATTGGCGCTGCCCTCTACCCCGCCGTACGAGCCCTCGCCCACGTAGGCAAGGGTGTTGTGCATGTCGGTCATGGCGATGGCAACGGCCTCGGTCTCGGGGAGAAGCAGCTGGCACACGGCACGGCAGTCCTCGGGGTTGAGACCGCCGCGCATGTGGTACTGCGTCGCCGAGGCCACGCGCAGGGTGCGCTCGGTTGCCTGCGAGCGCTGGTCGTCGGAGGCCAACAGCAGCGAGCTGCTGAGCGTCATGGCCGTGGCGATTCCCACGCCCGACACGATGACCGCCGGCAGGTTGGACGCAATGAGACCCCACGACAGCACGCCCAAAAGCGCAACGGTCATAAGGCTCAGGCCCAGGTGGGTAGAGAGCGACAGGTTGGGGATGGGGCTGTGGACCTTCACTACAGCTCACCTGCCATGGGCAGGGCGTCGTCGAGGCTGCCCAGGTTCTTGGGCGCGCTGCGCTTCTCAAGCTCGGGCGGGGTGCCCATGGTGACGAGCGTCTTGGCCAGCGCCTTGTCCTCCCACAGCGACGCCATGATGCGCGGCCAGTAGGTTTGGAACGAGAAGTAGCTGCGCGAGACCGACTCGGCCCAGCGCTCGGCGTCCTTACGGCCGCTGAGCAGGAGCTCGATGTACTCCTTGCGCTCGGGGCCGGCGATGGCGCGCGAGAGCGTGGTGAAGAAGATGCGGCGGCGCAGCTCGCGCTCGTCGAGCCACGGCGCCGGATAGGGCTTGAGCGAGGCGGGCGTCACGTGGTGCAGGTTGATGATGCTGCGCGACGCGGCCAGCTTCTTGACCTCGTAGTTCCAGCGGTAGATGTTCTGCAAAAAGCGCGCCGCGTGGCTGGGCACCTTGGGCGGAAGGTGGCGCACGTACCACTGGTTGTCAAACCACACGTCGTAGCCGTACATGCGCAGATTGAGCAGGTAGTCAAAGTCCTCGCCGCGGGTGATCTGCGGGTCAAAGGCCACGTTGCAAAAGACCTCGGCGCCAACGGCAAAGCAGCCACCGCACACGTAGTTTGAGCGCGTGATGCGCGTGCCCGAAAGCGCGGCGGTCATCCACTCGTTAAACTCCTCGCGCTTGGACCACTTGCGGTCGTACCAGCGCGGCTTTGAGACGTCTGCGTAGGGCGAGTTGTGGCGGTCGATGTAGTAGCCGCTCTTGGCCTGGATGGGCAGACCCTGGCGGTTCTCTAGGCCAATGCCATAGACGGCGTCAATGAGGAAGTTCTCGTTGAGCACGACCTCGTCATCATCGAGGAAGACCACGATGTCGTGGCCGAGGGCAGCCGCCACCGCCAGGCCCATGTTGCGGATTGCGCCGTAGCCGCGCAGCGAGCAGGGCTCGCCCTCGAGGTTTGGCGCCACCGACTCCACCACGCGAATGATGCGCTGGGCCTCGGCGCGACCCACGACCAGCGGGTTGAGGTTGGGGTGCGTGCGGCAGATGCCGTCAACGCGCGCACGGGCGGCCTCGTCGAGCGCCGGAGGGGCCACCACCAGCACCACCACGCGGAGCACGCCGCGCACCTGCTCGAGCGACTGCAGGCAGGTCTCGAGCTCGGGAAGGGGCTTAGAGATGGGCGTGGAGTGGTCGTAGATTCCCACGTCACCCATGGCAACGAGGTCGTCTGTGCGCGACCAGTAGCTGGGGATGACGATTACGGGATTCACGGGGGACCTCTCTTTGTGGATGGGCAGTCTGCGGCATGTTTTGCGGTGCCGTGACACCCAGTCATTGCGTTGAACAAGGGTCATTTTACTCCACCGAGGGGCGCGTGCGCCTTGCAGGCAGGCGTCGCAACCGCCTATGGGGCCGCTTGGTAACGTTTGGCCTGTTTGCGCGGCAAGTCGTAGTACCATTGCCACATGATGCAAGGCCGGTGGATGGCGTCCACGGGCCCACCCAATTGCCACAAGGAGAGTCTCATGGATATCACGAAGGTCGCCAAGCAGCTCCTCAGCTTCCTCGGACAGAACCCGCAGCTCATCACCCAGTTCATCCAGCACCCGTACTCCACCACCGCGCAGGCCACCGGCTCCGACACCCAGATCTCGAAGGTGGACATGAGCCAGATCCTGACCACCGCCGCGGCGCTCTCCAACAACCAGACCCTGCCCGCGAGCGACGTCGCTAACATCTCGTCGGCGCTGCTGGGCCAGAACAACAACAGCATTCACTCGATGGCCAGCATGCTCTTTGGCGGCGGCAACACCGCCCAGGCTACCCAGGCCGCTCAGCAGAACACCACCCCGGCTGGCACGCTCGACCTTGGCAGCCTGGTGAGCATGGCCGCCATCGCCGCCACGCTCATGAGCGGCATGCAGCAGGCCCAGCAGGCTCAGCAGCAGGCGCAGCAGCCCGTTGTGGTGCAGCAGCAGGCCAGCAAGCCGCAGGTCAACCTGGCCGACGGCCTGAGCCTGGGCGAGATTGCCTCGCTGGCATCGACGTTCCTGGGTGGCGGCAGCTCCACGCAGGCAGCCGCTCCGGCAGCGACTACCGCTGTCCCCAAGCCGCAGCCGGCTCAGCAGCAGGCCGCCACGCAGCAGCAGGGGCTCGACTTTGGGACCATCGCCCAGCTGGCAAGCATGTTCCTCAAGCAGCAGTAGGACGAGCCGCCTGAGGGTGGTGAGATGCAGGTTGGGAGGCCTTCCGGAGACGGAGGGCCTCCGTTTTTGTGGGGCGAGGTGGGGTGGTGTGGTTGACACGCCAACACATTTGCTCCTATCCCCACCCCCTTCAATACAAAAGTCCGGCGGAACCCCAGGGCTCCGCCGGACTAGCGCGCTATTCTGCGACTGCTACTTGATGGAGGTCACCATGGCGTAGACTTCGTCGGCATTCATGCCGAGGTTGCCCTCGCCGGTGCTCATGCACCACACGTCGTAGGAGTTGTCGTCAACGGTCCACTCGAGGAAGTTGGCAACGCCCTCCTCGTAGCCGTGGCACGTGACCTCAATACCGTCCACGTCCTGAGTCCAGTCAAAGTTGTACTCGTTGAGGTCGGCGGACAGGTCCTCGAGCGACACGCCCTCGCCCTTGCGGATGGAGCAGCTGATGCCGCCACCGTCGGAGTGGGCCTCAACGACCTTGTCCATGGCCATGTAAGTGGGCTCAGACCACTCGTACTCGCCAATGGGCAGCGGAGTGGGGATCTGGAACCCAGACTCCATACCGGCGCTCTCAGCGGCCGCAGCAGCGTCCTCAGAGTCGCTCCAAGCGATCTCGCCCTGAACAACAACCTCCTGAGGAGCCTCTTCGGTGGCTGCGTCATCGGCAACAACGCCAGACTTGTCGTTGGCATTGCCGCAGCCCGCGACCGTAAAGGCCAGGGCCATGCTTGCAAGCGTAACAACGAACTTCTTCATAACGTTCCCTTCTGACTCGGACCAGTCCTGTACCAGCCCTTCAAACCCGCCGCCCCGCAGTTTCGGAATTGAAACGTGCGGGGCGGCAATGTTAGCACTACCTAGCGGAAGCTGTGCTTCCCCTTGGCATTATGCCTCGTTCTCGTCCTCTTCGCGCTTGCGACGCTTGAGGCCGACGCCGATCAGGCCAGTACCAAGGGCGCCCATGAAGCCAAGTGCTGCAGGCGGCAGAGCCATGTCGCCAGTCTTGGGCAGGAGCTTCTTGGCCGGCTTGGCGGGCTCGGGCTTAGCGGGCTCGGCGTTCTTCTCCCACTGGGCGACGAAGGTGTGGTCGCCAACAACGGTGTACTGATCGCCGGGCTGGTACTCGGAGCCCTTCCAGTACAGGAAGGTGTAGCCCTCGCGCACCGGTGCCTCGTGAATGGTGATGACCTCGTGGAGGTTGTACTCCTCGTTGATGTCATCGGGGCTGCCGTTGTAGGTGCCGCCATTCATGACGTAGGTAATGACGTAGATCGGACGGGTGGGCTCGGGATCCTCGCCAGGAGTGACAGGAACCTCGGGCTGGTCGGGGTCAGGGCTGGTGCCCTTAGCGGTGGCCACGTTGAGGACTTCGCCGGCTTCGACGTCATCCCTGGTGACCGTGTAGCTGGTCTCGAACTCCTCGGAGGCGCCGGGGGCCAGGCTGTCGAGCGTCCACTCATCGCCGGTCAGGTCGTCGGTGATGGTGATGTCGGTGATGGTCAGGTTGCCGTCGTTGGTCACGGTGATCTTGTAGTCGATTGTCTCGCCAAGTGCGTAACCGTCGGCAGGGGTCTCACTCGTGGTGACCTTGGTCACGGTGATGTGGCCGTTGGGGTCGACAACAGGCGGGTTCGGGCCGTCGGGGTCGTCCTGGTCACCGGTGGTCGTGGTGTCCTCGCCCTCGGGGGTCTTCGGGTTCTCGGGGTCCTTCGGGTCGTCGATC
>CADCHF010000081.1 GCA_902801175.1 uncultured Coriobacteriaceae bacterium
TCGTCAATCGTCTCGTAGTCGGCCACGGCGGCGTCCTCCGCGGACTTCGTCTCGCCAAACTTCCTGGAATTCCTCTTGTTGGACATTGCCCTCTCCTCTTGGACGGGTCGTTCCGTATCGGTCGCCGGCGCGCGCCGGCCTCGGTCTTTACTACTCGCCGCCGTTGCCAAAGAACTTGCGGACGGCCTTCACCACAATCGGGTTTCCGTCCAGGTACTGCCCAATGGCCACGCCCACCAGCACGCACAGCAGCACAAAGAGTGTCCGCAAAAAGCCGATGGCAAACACCAGCACCGCAACAATCAGGCCGCAGATGCCGCCGAACACCGCGTTCTCGTGCCCGGGAAAGTTGCCAGAAAGCCATGCCGCAGTCGCCTCGCGCGCATGCGAGAAGGGATTGCCCCCTTTGCCGCCGGCCCCGCCGTTGGCAGCGCTTCCACCTGCGGTCGCTCCGTTGGCACGCTCGTCCTTCTCGCCCTCTATTGTGAGCCTGGGCTTGGTGTCCGTCATGCTCTACTCCTCCACTCCTCCCCCGTGGTCTCGCTGTCCTTGCCGGCATAGCGGGCCATGGGAACCGTGATCTCGGATCCCTCGACTTCTGGCGCATCGTTGTTAGTTTTCGCATCGCCCTCAGCCGGAGCTGACGCCGGCGTCGACGGCGTTGCGTCGGACGCAGCATCCGTACCGTCGCCCGCAGCCTCCGGCTCCTTCTCGGCAGCGCCATCCGCCGGCGAATCAGCCGCCGCCGTCGCAGCCTCGACAGGACCGTCGTCGCCACTTGAGTCGGCAGCCACGGTTGTGGCCGTGTAATCAACGGTGCTCGGAGAGCTCACAGCCAGGTCGCTAGCCGCAAACGTGTAGTCGTCGGCCGGGGCCGAGGTCGGTGCGTACTCCGCGGCATTCAGGAACTCCAGGTCCACGCTGTCCACGTTGTCGCCGCACACGGTCGTGAGGCCGGCAACCAAGCGGTCGTGCAGGTCCTTGCCCGCTGCCACGGTGTCCACCGTCATCAGTGGCTGCACGCGGGCAGCCACGCGGACGTGCCCACGCTTCTTGGCCCAGACGCTCACGCGCTTGGCGGTGTAGACGCCGTCCTCCTCGATCACGTGCGTCGCCTGCGACGCGATGGCGTCGCGCGTCACGGTGATCTGGTCGCCGCCCTCCTTCGCCACGATGACGGTCTTGCGGTTGCGCTTGAAGACGGACCTCAGCAGGCAGATCAGGCACCCTAGTGCCGTGACCAGCACCAGCGCCTCCACGGCGATGTAGTACTCGTCCACCCCTAGAAGGGCCGTGGCCTCGCTGGTCCACGGGCCAAACCACGGCAGGACCAAGGCCGTCAGGGCCAGAAGTCCGGCCAGGCCAAACACAAACAGGCAGAGCCGCTTGAAGAATCCCATAAGACACCTTCCGCACGTACGCCACCCGGCCAATCGAGTCGCTTCCTAGTAGGATACCCCAATGCGACGCACGCAAGCATCCTCCGCATGATGCCAAGACGAATGCGGTACCCACCCACAGGAGCAGGCACCGCACAACGCGTCAGATTCCAAATCCTACCCAAAGATCCTGATGACGCCCCTCGGAGTACCATACGCCCAGACGCTCGATATCCTCACGTTCTGGCCAAATCCTGGCGCCTCGATGATGCGATCGCCACCAATGTAGATGGCGATATGCCCATTCCAAGAAATAAGGTCGCCCTTTTGACGGGCGCCGATGCCAAGGTGGACGCCCTTACCTCCATTCCAGAAGTTGTTGGCGTCATGGCTATGCCACCCATTGTTCCCCGTGGCATAGTGGGCGTATGGGTTGAAGTCGTATGCGCCAGTACCCAAGCCAAGGTTCATGCCGCAGGCGTACGCGCACTGCATGACCAAGCCAACGCAGTCCACACCCACGCCCGGAGCGCACGCGTAATTCCAGCGGTACGGTGTTCCCAGATAGTCATACGCACGCCGTACGAAAGCGTTGATAACCTGGTCACGCGTGTCTTCGATACCCACCGACGACGGGGACATGTACCTGAAGATTCCGCTCGCATAGGGAGACGAGGGGACGTTGTACCAACTAACCTGATACATCCAACTGGGGTTCTGCCAGCCCATCTTCGCAGGGGCAGCCGCCTCGATCAGGACCCACGACTGTGCCGCGGTTCCGTTAGAGTGCCATATCTGCACGTTTGCCCCATTAGATTTGGATGCGCCCGAAATGTCCAGAACGACGTCTCCGAGCACGGACCGTATCTCAAGGCCCGATTCGCCCATGGTAAAGTGGAACTTTTGCGCCGAGGACGAGGACCGATAATACTGTTGAACATTCGTGCCGTCTGCAGTGCCAGCCCCACACACATCCAAGTTAAGGTCGGAGTTGCAGTTGGTAATCGTGAAGCTATCCCCTCCCGCAGACCTTATCCAGTACCTCTGCGCAAGAGAGCCGTTGCTTGCATACGACTGTACGTTTGAGCCCGCGCCTTTGCTGCCGCCCGCAACGTCGAGCCTCTTAGTCTGGTCCAAAGCAGATGCAATCTCATAGAACCCAGCCTTGACGCCAGACGTCGCTGTCGAGAAGAGCCACGAGACTACGTTGCCCACCGTCATCTGGACGCCAGAAAGTGCGTTCTTGAGAACGTATCCACCCGTCTCGCCCCAATCAAGGTTCCACCTACTTGAAGCGCCGGCATCCTTCTCCATTTTTGCGCCGTTCTCTTCAGTAAGGTAGAGCCCGGAGTTGCTGGCCTGAAGGGTATACGAGCCATCCTTCTGTCTGCGAGTCCACCAGCTCTGCGCCCTGGACCCGTTCGGCGAGTAGGTCTGTACGGTGACGCCCGCTTTGGTGGACCCACCGGGGACGTCAAGCACCTTCCCGGTCCCAAACGCAGCAATTGCCTTCCATCCATCCGCCAACGTAGGAAGCACTGCCTCCGAAAGGTCAAAGAGCTGGGACTCGTCCAATAGATCAACCTTGGCCGTCGTGAGGCTCCCATCGGGCTTGACCGCCAGCGCAAGACCGCTCACCTCGGACACGATTCTGAAGGTCTTCCCAACCGAATCGGTTACGATGTTCCATCTCTGCCCGTTCAACCCCCACTGCTGAATCGACGCACCGGGAATTACCACGCGGTCAACGACATCCAGGCACCTTCCGCTCTGAGCGTTCCTAATCTCATAGAAGCCATCGTCATCGAGCTTAATGCGCCACGCTTGGGCACCCGTTCCGTTTGCTGTGTAAGTACCAACTGACGCACAGTCGACCAAGCTGCCGCCGCTTACGTCCACGACCCTTCCACTCTTCACGGACCTCACCGCATAGACGCCATCCATAACAGAGCGTCCAGTGGCAGCCACTTCGGGATAGGCCCTCCACACATGCCAGGATTGCGCCTTAGTGTCATTGGCATCCCACAGGGCGACATTAGTCCCATTGGACATGTTCGCGCCGCTCACGTCCAAGACAAGTCCGTAGTTCAGGGCGGAGTGCAACACGATGGCATCGCCCTTCTTTTCAGCAATCCATTTTTGGGCACCCGTGCCATTTGGGTCGTACTGGTCAACATTCTGCCCACGTCGCGCATTGCCGCAAGAAACGTCAAGCGCCTTTCCGGACCGAGCATTGACAAGCGTTATGTAGCCAAGCTCGTCAATGCTTGTACGCCACGCCTGCGCACCCGAACCATTCGCGCGCCAAACCTGAGCGTTAGCGCCATTCGCGGTCGATCCACCACCAATTTCAAGCACAACCCCAGAGTCCGAGCCCTGTAGCACATACGTGTCAGACGGAAGGATTTCGCCATTGACATTACGAGCGGCAATATCCCCCACTTCCTGCCGCACAAACTCCCATGTTTGGGCCGCAGTTCCGTTTGCCGTGTACAGCTGAACATTTGCGCCATTCGCCCTTGATCCCGCCCACACGTCTAAGACGAGGTCTAATCCAAGCGCCGAGCGAAGACGCAGCGCACCATTATTTTTCTCCACCACCCAGCGCTGTGCGGCAGTCCCGTTTGGAGAGTATTGCTGTACGTTTGCGCCGGGCTTTCCCGAAGCGCCGCAAACATCTAGAGCCTTCCCCGACTTCAGATTCTTCAGTGTAACGTAGCCGTCCGCATCGACAGTCACGTTCCATTCCTGAGCTGCGGTACCGTTTTCTTGCCACAGCTGAACATTGGCACCGTCCGCGCCAGACCCGCCACTCACGTCAAGCGCCATGCCGCGATTGCGAATTACATAGGTACCAGTTTTGACGATGGCTCCATCCCTGTTGTCTGCGGCAACTTCTGCCAAAGTCCTCGACTCATTCTGACCGTCATTCTCGACGGAGGGCACAGGTTGTTCCACAGACGCAGTCGAAGGTTTCGCAACAATTTCGGCGTCGTTTGAGGACGTTCCCTGGGACCTGGCATCGAGAATATTCTGCCGTTTAGCCAAGTCATTACCAGCATTCGTGTTTTCGGAAGATACTTCACCACTAGGCAGCGCGCTTGCTCCGCTGTCGACGTCCGTAGGCGTCGAGGTGACAGAAAACTCCGAGTTGACGTCGCTTGATAGAGCATGTCCCACAGAGGAGACGGACGTACTGTCCATTTGGGCAGAGGCTTGGTCATCGGCAGGCTCCTCCGCAAGCGCGACCCAAGCCGGCGATATCGCAACAGACAGCGCAGCGGTTATTGCCGCCGCGGCGATGTGAGAACAGTGCGCGTTATTCCACGTCACCATAATTCGATTCCTCCCGTAGGAACGAAAGACTTATTCAGCCCCACATGAAAGTACAAGAGAGCAGTTTTCAGTAAGTCTAAATCACTGGCTGGCGAACGCAG
>CADCHF010000082.1 GCA_902801175.1 uncultured Coriobacteriaceae bacterium
GAGGAGGAGGCTGACGCATACCAGATCTTCGAGTCCCTGAACGCCACCGGGCTCTCCCTGACGCCTGCCGAACAGGTCAAGAACCTCGTCCTCATGAAGTCTCAAGACAATAACGCGCACACTCTCAGCCAGTGGGAAAACATCGTGAGCACTGTGGGCGAGGCGAGGATTGTCGCGTTCCTATCCCACTACCTCTTCTACAAGAACAGCAGGCGAGTACCAAAGAAGGACGTCTACGAGGAGTTCAAGAGCCTCTTCAAGAAGGAGGCGGTGAGCATGGTGCTGAACGAGCTAACGGCATGCGCCTCCATCTACGGAGAGCTGAGGGAGCCGTCAGCGACCAACCAGGCGTCAGCACTTCTGCTCGACATGCGGGACCTTGGTGTCGAACAGGCATACGTACCGCTACTGGCTGCCGGAATGAGATTCGGAGTTCACACTAGCGACTTCAGGAAGGCGGCGGACGCGATACTCGTGTACATCGTCAGGCATCTGGTGTGCTCGCAGTCGTCAAACAAGCTCGACACCGTATTCAGCCAGGCATGCGCGACGATAAAGGACGCCAGCAAGACCATAGATGACGTCATCGACTTCTTCAGAGGCAAGCGGATGGACGACGACCAATTCCACAAGCATTTTGCCGGGCTCACCTTTGACTACACGGCCAAGCCGCAAAGAATCGCCCGCACACTGCTGCGAAGGGTCGAAGAGTACGCACACGGATCTAATTACCCTGTGCAGTTCAACCGCGACGAGCTAACCGTAGAGCACGTCATACCCAAGCATCCGGAGATTGACGACCTGAGAGCGTGGATTGGCAATGACGTCGATGCGGATGACTTCGACTCTAAGCGCTTCACCGACCAGACCATAAAGAGTGTCGGGAACCTAGCCCTGCTGTTCCAGCCAGAGAACACCTCAGCCGGCAATGATAACTATGCCAGCAAGATTTCCGTCTACACGAGTCCCATGAAGGGCAAGGGCGGTAAGGACAGGGGCATACCACGGGATCACTTCAAGCTCATTGAAGAGATACTGGCAGACAACCCGACATGGTTTGACGGAAAGTCTGTGCAAACGAGGTGCGAGACGTTGGCCAAGATTGCCGTGGCGGCCTGGTCATAAGCAATGCTAGAGAAGGGCTCGTGAAAATCAGTTCAGATAGGACTCTTCGAACAACAGCTTGATCCTGTCCGGCCTTTGATCTATGATTTATCCCACAACTTAACAGTCCACAGCAGCGAATGGAGAAACGTGGACGACAAGACGATCAAGGTCGCCGAGCTCTTCGCGGGCGTCGGCGGATTCAGGCTCGCCCTGGACGGCTACCACGACCCGAATCACCCGGAGCTCGAGATGCCGGCGGCGGGCAACTTCAAGACGATATGGGCGAACCAGTGGGAGCCACCGGGGACCGACGCCAAGCAGTTCGCGTGGCGCTGCTACGAGAGCCACTTCGGCAAGGGCTCCTGCGTGAACGAGGACATCGCCGTGGCACTCGACAAGTACGAGGCCGGAGAGCTTGAGATTCCCGACGTGGACATGGTGGTGGGAGGCTTTCCCTGTCAGGACTACTCCGTCGCGCGACCCCTCTCCCAGTCTGGCGGTATCGAGGGCGAGAAGGGCGTGCTCTGGTGGTCCATCTACCGGTTCCTGCGCCTGAAGTCGCCCAAATACTGCCTCTTTGAGAACGTGGACCGGCTCCTCAAGAGCCCGGCGCGCCAGCGCGGGCGCGATTTCGCCATCATCCTCTCGTGCCTCGCGGGCCTCGGCTACTCCGTGGAGTGGCGCGTGGTGAACAGCGCGGAGTACGGCTTCCCGCAGAGGCGCAAGCGGGTCTTCATCTACGCGGAGAAGGATGCCCCTGAGTGGGACCTCGAGGCCAGGCTGACCGACGGGGTGATGGCCCAGGCGCTGTCAATCAAGGCGCCCAAGCAGACCAGCCGGGTGCTAGTCCCCGACGACGCATATGTGGCCACCCAGGAGTTCAACGTGGGAGGCAAACTCAGCCCCTTCGAGACGGCAGGCGCGATGCAGGCCTTCGTGTGCGCGACTGCGAGGGTGGTCGAGGACTACCACGGTCCTCGCAGGACGCTGGGCGACGTGCTCATCCCCGAGGGGGAAGTCCCCGAGAGCTACTTCGTGCCCGACGAGCAGCTTCCCCGCTGGGAGTACCTCAAGGGTGCCAAGCGCGAGCCACGCGTGGACAAGCGCACGGGCCACGAGTACTTCTACAGCGAGGGGGCCATGGCATTCCCCGACCTGCCAGAGAACCCGAGCAGGACGATCCTCACCGGCGAGGGAGGGTCCGGCGCCTCGCGGTTCAAGCACATCGTGCGGTGCGAGAGTGGGCGCTACCGCAGGCTCGTGCCAGACGAACTAGATCGGCTGCAGACTTTCCCCAGGGGATGGACCGACACGGGAATGACCGACGGGCGCCGGGCTTTCTGCATGGGCAATGCGCTAGTCGTTGGGGTGCCGCACCTTATCGCTAGAGTACTGATACAAAGAGGCGTGGCCCAATAGCCTCTATGACTGATGCTTTTTTGATTGGGGACCACATGGATATAGCTAATCAGCTGCTTTACGTAACTGCAAGAATAGAGTCATTCTTGCCAGGTGGACAGGTATCCGTCGGTACTGGCTTCATCTTTACGTTCGCGTTCGGACAGAACACTAAAGTGCCTGCCCTCGTCACGAACAAGCACGTGATAGGCGATGCAAATCGCATCAGAATCAACTTCTGCTTCGAGGCCCCTGACAACCAAAATGGGAGACACCTGACGACTTGGACTTTGGATGGCGTCCAGAATCATCTGATAAAGCATCCTGATAAGGCGGTTGACATCTGTCTCCTGCTCATCAACCCCCTACTCGAAGCTGAAGTACGAGCTCACAGCGGAATTCGATATGTCAGTATCGGTGAAGAAAGCGTCGCCACTCGCGACGACCTCAAACAGATGCTTGCCATAGAGGATGTCATGATGATTGGATACCCCGATGGCCTTTACGACGCGGCAAACGGCTCGCCCCTTGTGAGGAAAGGCATCACTGCCACACCTCTGTTTCTGGACTTCAACGGTGAAAGCAACTTTGTAGTAGACATGGCCTGCTACAACGGTTCCAGCGGATCGCCGGTCTTCATCCTTACCCAAGGCGCTTACGCGACCAAGGACGGAGGAATATCCTTAGGGAACCGTTTCAGCCTTCTCGGTGTACAATTTGCAGCTTTTTTGCACAGCAACACAGGCACCTTCAAACAAGTCCCGGCACCGACTGCGGTGGGGCTAGTTCCCAGCGTCGATACGCCCAACAACCTTGGCATCGTTGTGAAAGCCTACCGAATCCTTGAGCTTAAGCCCTTAATCCAGACGGTATTAGATGGCGAGCGCGGAGAGCTGGGAGAATAATGAGTGGGGGGGGACGGGCCACGAACCAGTGCGCGACGATCGACGCGAATACCTCGCCCACGTACTATCGCGCATCAAGCGCAAGGACTACGAGAACTACGTAGTAAACGCCGTGTGGCAGCGGCTCGCCGATTCCTACCTGCAACCTGAGACCCAGCGATACGTGAGGCGCAACAACGGCTACGCGCTCATCGACCTTTACTTCCCCGAAATCAACGTGGGCGTCGAGTGTGACGAGGCGTACCATCTCGGCGACATGCAGCGCATGAACGATAGAGCCCGTGAGGAGGAGATTTCCGCACGGCTCAACTCAGTCGATGGCGTGGGGGGCTACCTCGCCTGCCACGTGCGCGCTTTCGGCACCTTCGAGCAGATGGAGCACGACATCAACCAGGCGGTGAGAGCCATCAACCGCAGGAAGCGCGAGCTGCGACCGGAGCCGTGGATGCCGGGACGGCCGCCCTGGGAGGTTGCCATCGAGCGCGGGTCCATCCGCATCGGGGACGGTCTGGCGTTCCGCACCATCTCGGATGTCTATCGTTGCTTCGGCCACGACACCAAGAGGATGCAGCGCTGCTACTTCTCACTGGGAAGGCGACCCTACTACCTGTGGTGCCCGAAGCTGGGCATTGAGATGCCGGACGGGACGGTGGTCTCTGCGGCGTTCGGCATCACCAACACGCTCTCGTACGACGGGGCTACGCTGCGCGAGCGCTTTGAGAGTCATGGCGCGGGGAAGGCCGACGACATCCTACGCGTGACGTTCGCTCGCGGCAAGGACGAGCTCGGACGAACTGCGTACCGTTTCGCGGGGGTGTTCCGAAGCGAGGGGCCCATGGCAGAGGACCCAATGACGGGCATATATACGCGAGTCAGCGAAGAGGTAGATCTGGCTGACTGGACGTAATTAAGGATCCGGACTGTTCTGCTGTGCTCCGTACTAGCAGACAAGCAGAGAAGGCGGGCCTCTTGACGAGCCAGCTCCCGTCCCCACAAGCGTTAGGGGTGCCTGCGCGTGCGGGACGGGCGGCGGAGGGGCTTGGCCTCCGCCGTGGCGCGGCCTCGGCCGCGTGCCCTCACGTCATCTGACCTGCACAAACTCTGCACAAAAGGAAAGCGCCCGCCTTGGTGGCGAGCGCTCCCGACGCTTGATGTGCGTGCCCATGGCTACGACTGCCACGCCCCACGTACGTGGTGGACGCGCACGCGCCCGGCGTCGAGGTTGACGCACACGCTCACGACGTCGAAGCGCAGGCGCTCTGGCAGGGGGCCGTCGGATGCGAGCGCGCGACCCACGCAGAGCGCC
>CADCHF010000083.1 GCA_902801175.1 uncultured Coriobacteriaceae bacterium
GTCGTCGGTTGCCACCTCGCGCATGCGAATCTCCTGCACTTGGCCGCCTTGCTGCGCAATGCGCTGCTCGACCATCTGGCGCAGGTTGGTCTTCTTGTTGCCAGCCACGATGTCGGTCGAGGAGATGTCGCGGATCATGCGCGAGATGCGCGTGTATGCGGGGGTGGCCAGCGTGTCGGCCACCAGCAGGTCAACGAGCTCGTCCTCGTGGTAGGGCTGCCAGGCGCCAGAGGCAAAGGCGGCGTTCAGGTGCGCGCTCTCGACCAGGCAGCATGGGTAGAGCTTGACCTCGTCGGGGCAAAAGCGCTCGTCGCTCACGAGTCTGAGATAGTCGGCCTTGTCGCGCTCGGGCGTGGAGCCCATGAGGTTGGCCATAAAGTGGATTTGGATCTTGAAGCCGGCGAGCCGCAGGGCAGTGAACGCACTGGCAATCTGATCGATGCTCACCCTGCGCCTGTTGATGTCAAGGATCTCCTGGTCAAGGCTCTGGATACCAATCTGCACCTTGGTGGCGCCAAGCTGGCGCATCTCGCGGGCCGACTCGGGGCTCACAAGGTCGGGCCGGGTCTCGATGTTAAGGCCTACCACACGATGGGCAGCTCGTTCGTTTGCCGCGTGTTCGCGCAGCAGGTCGGCCTCGGTCGCCGTCTGCCAGCTTGCGGCCTTTGTCCATCCGCAGGTGGTCTCGAGTTGGGAGATGGCCTGGTTGTAGCTGAGGTTGCCGCCGTTCACGACCTGTTGGGCCCCTTGGGTGCGGCGCTCGAGCTCGTCTTTGTTGTAGGTGAGCCCGCACGCACGGTAGCGACGGTCTCGCTCCTCGGGCGAGTCGCCTGCAAAGCCGCGCCCGCCAAAGTCGTTGACTGCGCGAAAGAGCTCGCTCACAAACCAGAGCTGGTAGGTGCGCGGGTAGTCGCTCCAGGTACCGCCAAGGATGATGAGCTCGACCTTGTCGGTCACGTGTCCCATCTCTCGGAGTGCCACCAAGCGAGAGCGTACCTGCAGGTAGGGGTCAAAGTAGTTGCGCTCGGCTCGCTGGCAGGCGGGCTCGTCGTGTAGATAGCTCTTGGGCATGCGCACGTCGTTGGGGCAGTACAGGCAGTCGCTTGAGCAGGGCCACGGCCGCGTGATCACGGTGATGGTGGCGACGCCCGAGGCGGTGCGGCGCGGCTTGACGCGCAGAAGCCTGAGCAGGCGCTGCTCGGTGAGCTCGTCGACCTCCCAAGACTCCCAAAGTTCGGGGTCTTTGGCCTTAACGCCCAGGTAGTAGGGTAGAAGCCGCCGCTTTGCTACCCTGCGCGTGGCATCGTGGTAGCGACGGTTGTGCCTGCGCAGCAGGCGCTCGAGCCATGCGGGGTCGAGCGGACGCGCGGGGTCCTCCGCCTTGATGGCGGCAATGATGTCAAGAAGTGCCTGTTCCATGGTTGGCCATTATACGCGACGGGCAGGGTTTGGGCCCGTGTCCGTCCCCAATGGACGGGCCGCAGCCCGCGCCGCGTGACTATACTGGAGGCATGGATCTTGCAACTGCGCGCAAGCTCAGCGCCCTTACCACAGACTTCTACCAACGCGTGAGCCCCTCGTTCTCGGCAACGCGCCGGCACGCATGGCCTGGCTGGGAGCGTGTGTGCAGCGAGCTGGGAATCGAGCGGGGGAGCAAGATAAAGGTGCTCGACCTTGCCTGTGGCAACCTGCGCTTTGAGCGGTACCTTGCGAGTGAGGACATCACGTGCGAGGCATGGACCATCGACTCGTGCGACGAGCTGGTCCACTTTGGTGAGGAGCAGCTCCCAAACGGCTCCGTCCACTACCAGCACCTCGACGTCGCCAGCCTGCTCTACGAAAACGGCGCTCTTGCCCACGCGCTCGATGCGCCGCTCTGCGACCTGGCCGTGTGCTTTGGCTTCATGCACCATCTGCCGCTCGCTCAGCAACGCATCGACGTGCTCAAGGCCATGGTCCAAAACGTTCGCCCGGAAGGACACGTGGCCATCTCGTTCTGGCAGTTTGCAAAAGACGAGCGCATCATGGCAAAGGCAAGGCCCGTGGAGGGCGGGGACCCTGGCGACTACCTGCTGGGCTGGCAGAACGAACAGGACGTGTGGCGCTATTGCCACAGCTTCTCAAAGGCCGAGGTAGACGGGCTGTCAGAGGCCTGTGCCGCACGGACCCGCGAACTCACACGCTTCTCCGCCGATGGCAGGCGCGGGGACCTCAACTGCTATCTCGTGCTCGAGCGGGTCGGCTGAGCACGCCGCTACTGCCGGTAGAACGACCTGTCGGGGGATCGCGAGCTCATTACAATGCGGTTGCCGTCAAGCGCAAACTCGTAGCGCCAGCCATTGGTGTCAAGCACCTCATCGCTCTCGCCGACCCTTGTGTGGTCCTCGTCCAAAAACCCAAGCACGTAGTTGGAGTGGAACATCTCCTGACCCGAAGCGGTCCAGCCGTTATAGGTGAGCGACACATGGTCTGCCGTGACCTCGGTTACCACGAGCGTCTCGCCGTCATCGCCCTCCCAGGTGCCCCACCAGGCGGAGCGATGCGAGGAGCTGGCACTGCCCCCTGGGGCATATTGGTTGCCCTCGGCCAGCGCGCGCTGCTCCCACCAATAGAAGGGCTCGAGCTGCCCAAAGTCAAAGACGGTGTGGTTCTCGTCGATGTAGCGGATCATGTGGCCGTCTTTGAAGTACAGCCGATGCTCCTCGGTGCCCCTATGGATGAAGGCAAAGATGAGCTCACCGTTGTGGTAACGGTAGTCGCGGCTGTACTCCCAGCCGCCCTCACCGCCCTCGAGCGTGACCTGCGCATCGTCGGGACCGGGGGTGTAGTAGCACGTGCGAATGAACTCGACCTGCGCCTCCACCTCCTCTTGCGTGATGGAGAAGCTGTCCTGCCGCACCTCTGGCTCCGCGGGGCTGCTCTGCTGGCTCTCGGTGCCCTCGGCAGCGGCTGGCTCGCTCGACTTGTCGTTTGCGTCCTTTTCGCTAGTGTCCTCCGAGCTTGGCGTGGCATCGTTTGAGATGGACACCGACGACCCAGATGAGCTTGTGTTCTTTGCCGGCTCTTTGGCCTCGGGTCCGCCGGCGCCGCAACCAACGAGCGCGAGCGAAAGGGCAGCGGCAAGAAGCTTTGTGGAACGAGGCATAGGGTATCCCCCTCTTATGCGAACGGCGAAGAGCTGGACCTTTGCGCCAGCCTTTAACTCGTTTATCGATGATACTAAAAGCAACGGGTCGTCTCGTGCGGACAAAACACCAGTATCGTGACCGTGACCTTTAGGGGCAGACTGCTGCTGGACCAGCGTCGATGTGTTCCCTTCCCGCATGAGGGCATGGGATGGGCAGGCTGCCTAGAGTTTTGCCCCAGGCTCAAACGCAAAAGCTGTCGTGCCCACATGTTATAGTCGTACCCGGAGGGTCAAACACGGGGTACAGGGGGTCGTGCATGTCAATCTCAAAGATCGTTGTTACCGGTGGTCCGTGCGGCGGAAAGACCACTGCTCTCAGCCGCATCCAGCGTGACCTCTCGCACCTTGGCTACACGGTGCTCGTGGTGCCCGAGACGGCGACGGCACTCATCTCGGGCGGTGTTGCCCCGTGGACCTGCGGCAGCAACGAAGAGTACCAAAAGTGCCAAATGCGCATGCAGCTCGAGAAGGAGCGCATCTTTGAGCAGGCCGCCGCAACCATGGACAAGGACAAGATCCTCATTGTCTGCGATCGAGGCGAGCTCGACAACAAGGCCTACATGACCGATGAGGAGTTTGGCCGCGTCATCGATTACCTGGGCTGCACCGAGACCGAGCTGCGCGATGGCTATGACGCGGTCTTTCACCTGGTCACGGCTGCAAAAGGCGCAGAGGCGGCCTATACCACCGAGAACAACGAGGCGCGCACCGAGACTGTCGAAGAGGCTGCCGCCATGGACGACCGTTTCATAGCTGCCTGGACGGGACATCCGTACTTCCGCGTGATTGACAACTCCACCGACTTTGACGAGAAGATGCAGCGCCTTCTGCGCGAGATCAGCTCCTTCTTGGGCGAGCTCAACCCCTACGAGATCGAGCGCAAGTACCTAATCGAGTACCCGGACCTCGAGTGGCTCGACTCGCTGCCCAACTGCCAAAAGGTCGACATCGAGCAGATCTACCTGCGCTCCGAGCCCGACGAGGAGATTCGCATTCGCAGGCGCGGCCTTGGTCGCGACGCCATGTACTACCTCACCGATCGCCGCATCACCAACAACAAGAAGCAGCTGCGCACCCAGCGCAGGCTCACCGAGGGCGAGTACCGCATGCTGGTGATGCAGGCCGACCCCGCACGCCGCGAGATTCGCAAGACCCGCTACTGCCTCACCTATGCCTGCCAGTACTTTGAGATCGACGTCTTCCCGTGCTGGGACGACCAGGCCATTGCCGAGATCGAGCTTTCGAGCGAGGACACCGAGGTCGTCTTCCCGCCCGAGCTCAAGGTGATTCGCGAGGTCACGGGGGACCCCAAGTACCGCAACTCCTCCATTGCGTCGCATCCCAAGGGATACACCCACTAGC
>CADCHF010000084.1 GCA_902801175.1 uncultured Coriobacteriaceae bacterium
CCCTACAAGGCCGCGATAAAGGCCGTGGCGCGCAAGCGCCTCAAGGTGATATACGCGGTCATGCGGGACGTCAGGCCCTACGTCGCCTGACGCAAGTCCAAGGTGCGGCGACGAGAAGGCCCTCCCGGAGGAGGGCCAGTTTCGGCATGTCTAGGCATCATGCGACCTGCTGCGTGCTGAGGGGTTGACAAAACTATAGGAACACCCCCCTCGCACTCCGTCTGTGCCTTCCCTAGCTTGCCATGGAAGCGTGCTCTGATTGCTCCTGTGCCTCTATCCTTGCCGCGCGCTCGTGGGCGGCCTCCCCGGCGATGACGTCCTGGCCGCCTTCGGGATGCAGCTCGTTCCAAAGCCGCTCCGCCTCAGCCTCCCAGCCCCGCGCGTACGGCGTCGTGCGCTCGCAGAGGCTCTCGGCGCTCTCGGGGGCCACGTAGTCCGTCGCGTGCGCCCCTGACTCGCGCACCATCTGCGGAAGCACCTCGGGGTTCTCAAGCATGGGGCACGGACGCAGGTGGTTCTCGTTCCACGGGTAGTGATCGTGATAGGCCTGGAAGAGCGGTTGCCTCAGGCAGTCGAGCAGGCTCTGCTCCTTGATGTTGGCACCCGAATAATGGATGAACACGCACGGCTCGACGTCGCCACGCGCGTTGATGTGACAGTACGCGCGTCCGCCGGCGATGCAGCCAGCCACGAACTCGCCGTCATTCTGGAAGTCCATAGCAAAGATGGGCTTCCCGCCCTCAAAGCCACGCACCTCGCGCAGCCTGTGCAGCATGTACTCGCGCTGCTCGTAGGTGGGCATGAGGTCGGCGCTCGCCCCGTCTCCCACGGGCATGTAGTGGAAGTACCACGCCCAGCGGCATCCCTTCTCAACCAGAAGGTCAAAGAACTCGTCCGAGGATACAAGCTCGGTGTTGTCGCGCGTGTAGCATGTTGACGTGCCAAAGAGAAGCCCGTAGGAGCGCATGAGGTCGAAGGCGCGCATCACCTCCTCGAACGATCCGTCCCCACGACGGCCGTCGTTGACCTCGGGCTCGTAGCTCTCCAGCGAGACCGAGAACACGATGTTCCCAAGCCGCGCGACCTCCCGGCAGAACTCCTCGTCGACGAGGCTCGCGTTGGTGAAGATGTTGAACTCGCAGTCCCTATGTGCCTCGGCGAGGCGAAGCACGTCACGCTTGCGCACCAACGGCTCCCCGCCCGTCAACATGTAGAAGTGGCAGCCGAGCTCCGCGCCCTGGGTCACGAGACGGTCCATGTCCTCGTACGTCAGGTTGAGCGAGTTGCCGTAATCCGCTGCCCAGCAGCCGACGCAGTGCTTGTTGCATGCGCTTGTCGGGTCAAAAAGGATGATCCAAGGGACGTTGCAGTTGTAGCGGTCGGCATTCACCATCGTCGTGCGCAGCCCCCTGAACGCCGACTCGTAGCCTGCGTTCAGCAAGAACGTGCGCAGCACGTTAGGGTCGCTCTTGTCGATGACGTCAAACAGCCACTGCTGCCACTTGGACCCTGGATGCAAGGCGGCGCGTACGCCGTCAACGGAGTTGGGAACGGTATCTTCTAGCAATGGCTCAACCAAGTCGATGAGCCTCCCGATGGCCTTGTCTCGATTTGACCCCGCGATGCTCCTCATGACTTGATTGATGGCAATTTCGAACGTCTTGCGTTCAGCAGCATGGGCAATAGTCGATTGCATGTGCCTCTCCTCTCGCCAGGCTTTATGGCTCACGAGAGAGGTTATTGCCACTCAACCACGGTGCATACTGTCCAACAGCCTAGTGGTGTCTAGTTTTTCGACACTCTTACCTACTTGTATAACGCCGTCGGAATACGTCTCTGAGGTTTGGGTATGCTTCTCATAAGGAGGAACCGCCATGTCCAAAGCCGACCTGACAAAACGTGCCCTGTCCGAGGCGCTCTCTGAGCAGTTGAAGGAAAAGCCCTTCGAGCAGATCACCGTGACCGATATCGCCCGCAAAGCCGGCCTGAACCGACAGACGTTCTACTACCACTTCCGCGATCTGTACGATCTCATCGCGTTTTCCGTCAAGCAGCGCATCCATGCCATCCTTCCCGACATGGAAAGTACGGAGGACTGGGAGTTTGACCTCGTGACGGTTCTCACGGCACTCCGCGAAGAGCGGGACTCTGTTTACAAGCTCGAGCACTCCCTCGACCAAGGGTACGTGAAGCGCTTCATGAGGGAGCACATCAGCGATCTAGTGGGCTCGTTCATCATGCGGACGCAGTCAGAGGAGCGCCTCACCGAGGAAGATTGCCGACTCATCGCCCAGTTCTTTGGCGCCGGCCTCATCGACATCCTGGACAGCTGGGTGGACGAGGGCATGCTTGAACCGCCAGAGCACCTCGTGCAGCGCCTTTCGCTGTTCTTGACAGACAGCATCGAGACGGCGGTAGCCCGTCTCGCAGAAGCCCATTCGGCACCTCTTACCTGAGCGATAGCGTCAGAAACCTACAGCTCCTCGGCGAGGTAGCGGCCCGTGACGCTCTCTGGGCAGGCAGCCACGTCTTCCGGCACGCCCGCGCAGACGATGCGGCCGCCCTCCTCGCCGCCGCCCGGTCCCATGTCGATGACCCAATCCGCGTTGGCAATCATGTCCAGATCATGCTCGATGACCACCACCGTCGCACCGTTCTCCACAAGGTCCTGCAGCACGCCGATGAGCACCTCAACGTCCAGCGGATGAAGACCGATGGTGGGCTCGTCAAAGACGAAGAGCACGTCGTCCTGGCGGCGACCAATCTCGCTCGCCAGCTTCAGGCGCTGCGCCTCGCCGCCCGAGAGCGCGGGCGTAGCCTCCCCCAGCGTGAGGTACCCAAGGCCAAGGGTATGCAGGATCTGCAGCTTGGCCGCCACCTTCTTGAGGCGTTGCAGACGAGAGAGTGCCTGATCAACCGTCATGGCCATCAGCTCGGGCAGGCTCACGTAGTCGCCCTTCTCGCCCGTGCTCGTCCGCAGCGTGTGACGCTTGACGTTCCACGCAAGCGGCGCATAGCGTGAGCCCGCGCAATCGGGGCAAGGGATGCCCACGTCGGGCAGGAACTGCACGTCAAGTGATATCTGGCCCGTGCCGTCACACGTGGGGCAGCGGAGCGACCCCGTGTTGTATGAGAAGTCGCCCGCCTTGAGGCCATATGTCTTGGCATCGGTGGTCTGCGAGAAAATGCGCCGCAGGTCATCGAGCACGCCGGAGTACGTGGCCACCGTCGAGCGCACGTTGGCGTCAATCGGCGTGGCGTCGATGAGGTTGGCACGTCGCAGGCCCTCGGCATCGACGGCGCGCACGGATAGAACAGCTCATCAGAGCGCAGGTCAGCGTGGCATGCGGCAAACACAGCGCAGCTTGCGGAGTGAGTGTGGATAACGGCCCAGATGTCAGGACGGTTTTGGTAGATGGTCTGATGCATACGGCGCTCGCTTGAGGGGTGCAGGCCCTTCTCATAGCTCCCATCGGCGACCGAAATCAGGACGACCTCCTCGGGTTTGACACGGAAGTAGTCAACACCCGAAGGGCTCATGAGGAAGTGGTCATCGTCCACGCGCAGAGACACGTTTCCCCAGGTCGCCTGTATCAACCGATGCTCAACCAGCAGCTGCCCGTAACGAATGACTTCGGCGCGTGCTTCAGCGTAGTTCATCGCTCGCCTCCTTCTCATGCTGCGAGTAGGACGCAAGGTATACCGCATGCTCCACCATACACAGCGCAGGGTTGAGGTAGTGCAGCTGGCCCACCTTCGGCGCCAAGAGCTCTGCACGGCAAGCCTTCTCAACCAGGATGGCTGCAGCTACCACCTCTCCCTCATAGCGTCCCGTCACCAGAAAGCCCTTGTCCTTGATGAGATAGGCACCAGCAGGACCGTGGGGAATCCTCACGCAGGGAACCTGTGCGCCAAAGAGCTGCGCCATGTCATCGCACGATGCCTTAAGTGCCGCATTCTTCTGCGCAAACGTGCGCGTGTAAGGGCCTGAGCCAAAGACGGCAAACGGTGCCGCGATGTTCTTGAACAAAGGCGAGCTCACCAGTTCACCTTTTGCATTGAGAACGACTCGGTTGCCCCCGCCGGAAAGCAGCACGAGTGAATCGTCGCTGAAGAGGTCTTGCTCCCTCAACGTATCGCGCAATGCGTCAAACGTCTGCATGAGCGGCTGCGGCTGCGCATCAAGCGACGGAGCCCCTTGCTTCAACCTCTCAAGCGCACGAAGCACGTAACTCGCAACGTCAACCATGGCATCGCCCATTACAGTCAGAGTTGGCTTCCCGAAGGCTGATCGATAGCCCCGGCGACGGCCGGGGCTATCTTCATGTCAGCCCTGCGGGGCCGCCGACCGGCCTCCCCCGGATGGCCCTCTGCCCCTGCCTCTGCCGAAGGCCCGGGGGGTGTTGCCACCGGAGGGAGGACGG
>CADCHF010000085.1 GCA_902801175.1 uncultured Coriobacteriaceae bacterium
CAGGTCTTCAATGGCGGCGATGGCCTTGCTGTAGTCAGCGTACACTTCCTCCTCGGTAACCATTTCCTCGTGGTAGAAATCGAAAGCCAACTGCAGTTCATCGGCAAAGGTGCGCACTTCTTTATAGCCATCAAGCCATCGCTTGATGCCCTTCACCTTCTTCATTTGCTCTTGCGCCCGCTTGGGATCTTCCCAGAAATCGGGTGCCTGCGTGCGCAGTTCTTCCTCTTCGTATTCTATTTGTTTTTCTTCAATCTTCAGATAGTGCCTCAATTTGTCGGCACGATCCAAGACATCTTTCAACTGATCTTGTGTAATCATTTTGTCACTGTTCCCTGTATTCATTCCCGCATCCGGGGAACGCATACCTATTCTTTATACATTTCCTCTATCTGCTCGGCATAGTTCTTATTGAGCACGGCACGCTTGATTTTCAGCGTATTCGTCAGTTCGCCCGACTCCATGGTGAATGGTTTGGGCAGCAACACGAAGCGCTTGATTTGCTCATAACTGGCCAGTTGCTGCTGCAAAGTCTCTATGCGGCTGGCTATCATCTGTATGATGGCCTCGTTCTTGCAGAGGTCTTCATGGTTTCTATACGAGATGCCATTGTCCTTGGCATATTCTTCCAGTACCTCGAAGGCAGGGACTATCAATGCCGAAACGAACTTGCGCTGGTCGGCAATCACGGCCAATTGCTCAATAAACTTGTCCACCAACAATTTCGATTCAATCATCTGCGGTGCAATATACTTGCCGTTGCTGGTCTTGAACAGTTCCTTGATTCGCTCTTTGAGGAAGAGTTCTCCGTTTTGCACGTAGCCGGCATCACCCGTCTTGAAGAAGCCGTCTTCGGTGAAACTCTGTGCGTTCAGTGCGTCGCGCTTGTAGTAGCCCTGTGTGATGGTCGGGCCTTTCAGCAATATTTCATCGTTCTCGCCAATGCGTATCTCGATGCCTTCGATGGGACGGCCCACACTTCCGATGGTATACGGCTCGCCTTTATGGTCGCACGAAACAGTGGCGAGGCTCTCCGTCAGGCCGTAGCCCACAATCATACAGATGCCCACCGAGTGGGTAAACTCCTCCACTTCGGCAGAAACATAGGAACCTGCCGTGGGGAAGAAGTTGCCGTTCTCTAATCCCAACTGCTTGCGCACCAGCGAGAACAGCGTCTTGTCGAATGTTTCGTATTCCAGTTTCAGCGACAGCGGCGGACGCTTTCCCTTGCTCAGATACTCTGCATGGTATTTTCTGCCCACGCTCAACGCACGCTTAAACAGTTTGCGCTGAACGGCACTGGCCTTCTCTATCTTCTCATTGACACCGATATACACCTTTTCCCAGAATCGCGGCACGGCACACATACACGTGGGATGCATCTCGCGCATCGACTGCTGGATTTCCTTCGGATAAGTGTTCACAATGATTTCCGCGCCCTCAGTCAGACAAAGTATCAGCCATCCACGCTCAAAAATATGCGTGATGGGCAGGAAATTCATGACGCGGTCTTTCTCTCCCACGGGCACGCACTTGTCGTTGGCCTCGAATGCAGCATGATACTGTCCATAGGAAAGCATCACGCCCTTTGACTCGCCGGTGGTTCCACTGGTATACAGGATATTGGCAAGGTCGTCCCAACGGGCTTGCTTCCACAGCATTTCCACTTCCGTCTGACGAGGATTGTTCTCGCCCAGCAGCATGAAATCGTCGAAATACATCGAACTGGGATCGCCGTTCACCATGCGCACGGAACGGTCGAAGACGATGATGACGTCAACGGGCTTCTTGTTTGTCTGGGAAGAACTCTCGACCTTTCCTTGGACGGTGAGAGTTACGTCATACGTGCCATCACCGTTGTACTTAAGCGTCTTGTGGTGCTCGGGAGCGGTAGTGCTTGTCGTATCCGCATAGGAAACGCCCGCGCCAACCGTGAACAGGCCAACAAGCGCAATAGCGACAGCCGCAGTGATGAGCGACCAGAGCGAGCGCTTACGCTGAACGCCTTTCCTCATGTCGGGAAGAGCCTTGCCTCCCAGGCTCCCGCTTAACTTGCCCCTGTTGCTGCGTTTAATCATCATGAGCATCCCCGATTGGCCTTAGCTTGGTCGAACGCGTTGCCCGACCCCTGACTGCTTTTCGTTCCGCATAAGGCAACCCTCAATACCAACTGAAATGTTGTGCCACTTTTTTGGCATTTTCGCATTACCTAAATGCTTGCTAGCATAGTAATCGAACCCAAAGGGAGCCAAAGGGTCTCTGGTCCGAATACCTTAACGCAAGGTCTAAAAAGCCCAAGGTAATTGGTAGATTTATTGGTAACGTGCGGGCAAGACTACCAACGGAGTCCGTGCTCGTGCGAAAGCGTACAGCCCGGAAAGACAGCTGTGCGTTTATTGGATGTGTCAACTGATTGCATATTTTGGGAGGTTTTAGGCATGCAGTACGACTTGTCCGAGCGCTCCCTCGACCTGTTCGACGCCCTCTGGCATGGTGACCTGAACACCTGCCTTGAACAGGTTGACGCTGGATTCTCGTTCGTGAGCCCACTCACGAACGCACACGAGCCCGCACCCAAGCAGCTGGAATCGTATTGCAAAAGGGGTAGAAGCCTTTCCAAAATCCTCGACTACCGGGTGCTGCAGGTGCGTCGCATCTTCGAGACTGAGGAGACCTGCATCATCCTCCTGCTGGGAAACGTGCTCGATCCCTCCCGCGGGGCGATTGGCTTTCGCTGCACCTTTGTCTGGCATGTCCAGCCCGAGGAGCCAAGGCTCGTGCACATGCACTTCTCGCTCCCACTTGCCCCGCCGGACATGCCGATCGACAAGCTTTCCGTCAGTGCGCAGGCACGGGGAAACCCGATCATCCTGCGCGACACGGACGGCCACTCGCACGTGGTGAACCGTGCCGAGGTCCTGTACCTGGAGAGCCGCCACCAGTACACCATTGTCCACCTGCCGCGGCGGCAGATTCGGGCGCGCGTCGCCCTCAGCGAGCTGCTGCGCGACTTTCCCGACTACTTTGTACGCGTCCACCGCAGCTACGCCATCAACGTCCTGCACGTTGAGCAGATTTCGCGGCGAGAGATCCGCATGGCGGGCGGCTCGCACATCCCCATACCGGAACGTCGCAGCAAGAGCGTTCGCGAGGAGGTTCTTGATGCGATGGTCCGCGCGAGGCTCGTGTCAGAGCCAGGAAGCATAGCACCCCCCCCCGAAATGAAAAATGAGCGAGACTAGAAAACGGGTCGAGGACGAAAGCGTCCTCGACCCGCTTTTTTCCACCTGTCCGCACGCGCCCGGGCGGACGCATGCACCGCCGCTAGATGCGGCCGCTCTTCTCGGCCAGGTCGCGCAGATGCTGCTGGGAGGCGTCGATGGACGCCTGGTCTGCCTGCCAGCTCCAGTTGCCCGTGGCGACGCCCGGCACGTTCATGCGGTGGTTCTCGTCCAGGCGAAGGACGTCCTGCAGCGTGACCATGGCGACATCGGCGTCCGTGGCGAGGCAGTTGTCCATCACGCGGTCCGCCTTGGCGACCGCCTCGTCGTGCAGGCGCACGACATCCTCCTCGCCGGCGCCCTCCGCGGGCGCGAGGCCGTAGCGCTCGCGCACCCAGCCCAGGAGCGTGTTGGTGTCGTGCGTGGAGGTGTACACCATCTTCTGCGGCGCGGGCTCGTACTGCTCGCTGGGATCGCCCTGGTAGAACTGGGCGACGTCCATGCCCGGGAAGCCGGTGGCGCTCACGAGGGTGCGCACGGCCGGCGTGACGGTGCCAAGGTCCTCCGCCACGACGGGCAGCGGGCCGAACTCCTGGTACGCGCGACGGAAGAGGTCGAGCCCAGGCCCAAAGTACCACGAGCCCTGGAGCGGGGTCTTGCCGTTGGGGATGCAGTAGTAGCTGCTGAAGCCCAGGAAGTGGTCCAGGCGCACGTAGTCGTACAGCTGGAACGCGCGCTTGAAGCGGCGCATCCACCAGCGGTAGCCGTCGGCGCGCATGACGTCCCAGCGATACGTGGGGTTGCCCCACAGCTGGCCGTCCGCAGAGAAGCTGTCGGGCGGGCAGCCCGCCTGGCCCGCGGGGTAGCCGTCGGCTCCCACCGCGAAGTACTTGCGCTCCGCCCAGACGTCGGACGAGTCCGCGCTCACGTACATGGGCATGTCGCCGATGATCTTGATCCCGCGGGCGTTGGCGTACGCGCGGACCTCGCCCCACTGGCGCATGAACTCGAACTGCACGGCGCACTCGCGGCGCACGTCCGCGGCGAGCTCCTTGCTGTGGGCGAGCCTACCGGTGTACTCGCGGTAGCGCTCCGGCCACTCCTGCCAGCTCTTCTCGCCCATGCGGCGCTTGATGGCGCGGAACGTTGCGTACGGGATGAGCCACTCCTCGTTTTCTTGC
>CADCHF010000086.1 GCA_902801175.1 uncultured Coriobacteriaceae bacterium
GGGCATTGCTGTTCAACCCTTGAACAGATTTATTGGTCTCAGGGGGAAAGCAGCATGAAGTCAAGGCGCCAACGCAAGAAGCTGGGTCAGGCCGGCTGGAAGATCTCTGAGGTCGAGAGGTTGACGGGGCTGAGCCGCAGGGACATTCAGCGCGTCTGCTACCAAGGCGAAGGCGGCATTGGGCTTCTGTCGCCAAAGGAGACGAAGTGGGGATACCGCGTGTACTCGGCGCAGGACCTGAAGGTGCTGTACGCGGTGTCCCTGCTGAGGGAGCGCGGCAAGACCCTCCCCCAGGTGAAGAGGGAGTTCGAGAGGGTCCACTCGGACGTCGACGCGATTCTGGACGAGCAGATAGACCTCCTGCGCGAGGAGATCGAGAAGAGCGTGAGCAGGTACCACAAGGCGCTCGCGCTTGGCCGCGCGAAGGACCGGGACGCGCTGGAGCGACTGTTCAGACACATCGCCGCATTCGAGCTGACGTTTGCGGGGGACGACGGGCCGGACTCCGCGCTGGTGGAGCTGATGTACGGGCCCGGCAGCTACGAGAACATACGTAGGCTTCTGTAGCAGGTCTGCTTCGATGCAGGAAGACGAGCGAAAGGAAGCGAATGCTTAGGACGAGGCTGACGGCGGCGGTTGCGACCGGGGCCGTCCTCGTGGGGCTGTGCGCCTGCGGCAATGCGCCGGCCGGGTACGCCGCCGACTTCGGCGTGCCCATGCCGATGATGTAGAAAGATGACCGCCGGAGCCATCTCCAATCGCAAAACCCGGTTTGTCGTGTTCGCCCAAGTACGAAGACGAGAAGTCGGGCAGACCGCTCGGATGGCCTCCGAATTCAAGCACCAAGGTAAAAGACTAGAAGCACGATTCAACAGTCGACTGCATTCGTTAGACGCGACTGATGTTAGTATTTAGATAATCTGTGTAATTTGTGTCTGGGGGGCGTTATGTTTGGCATAGACAATGACGAAAATCTCGATAAATCGACCTCTGAAAGCACAGGCGGGCATACGCTCATGGGGTTGGGGAAGAATCGGAAGAAGAAACCACGTAAGCGCTATAGCATCTTGAGTTTGATTGGAGTAGCAGCAGTCGCCCTTATCGTGGGGACCATCCTAGGGAGATTCGTCGTTCCCAAGCTTTTTGCCATAGACGATACAAAGAAGGCCACCCCTGCCATCGTGACCACCAAAGCTTACGACAATCCGACCGTTATCTTCGAAAGGGCCAAGGAGGCCGACAAGATGATCAGCGTCGAGATGCCGTACTGCGTAGTTGAGAGGATGACGAAGAAGAGCCGGTTCTTCAACCTATTCGACATCCCGTTCTCGGAGAGCGGCTACTGGATGAAGTTCGTCGGCACAATTGAAGCAGGTGTCGATATGAGTAAAGCGACGATGGACCCCGTTAATGAGGGTGACAAGACGTTAACCATCCACCTTCCCGAGCCTGAGACATTCGGGAACGACGCCGACCTCAAAGAGAGCGGCCCGCTTGAGGGTACGGAGCACGAGAGCGTCATCAACCAGCTAAGCACGGCCGACACAATCGCCTTCGAGGCAGAGTGCAAGGCGAAGGGCAAAGAGGAGGCTATGAGTCAGGGCCTCATCGATGATGCCAAGGAGAGCACGGAGAAGAACCTCCGGTCTGTCTTCTACAGCGCATATGGCGACAAGTACACAGTCAATGTCGTTTGGGATGGCGGTGCCGCAGGCAAAGAGCAGTAAAAAGTATATGCATCACGAGCGGCACAAGCCCATCTTCGAGAATCGAAGATGGGCTTTTTTCTTTTGAGCGGCCGATAGTCAGAGGGCTCCACTTGTTACAGGAGTTCCCAATTGAGAAGGAAGCAAGCGAATCCTTCGAGAGGATATTTATCACTACCGATCCAAGAGAAACTCATTGTTCTTGGCATCGAGACGAACGGACACGACGCGGAGAAGAACGAGCTACTCTCCACTTTGACGCGCGGCTGACAGAGCAGAACATGCGAGATAATCCTCGCGCTAGAGATGTAGGGTTACTTGAATCCTGCAGCCATGCATGAATGGATTTACGGGGGAGGAACCCGCAGGTATCGGGCCTCTATCACGGGCGATGGGATGAGGGGTTGCGGATGTTTTTCGTTCTGACCAGCAGGCCAGACCCAGGCACTTGCACCTGGGTCATGAAGTTCGTAAACGAGAGGAGTGAGCCTAACCGGTCAATCGCCTCCCAGTCGTAACAGACCATCTGCACGTCTTCGTTGGGGAGGAGCAAGCCGTACTCTCAGTACACCCGCATGGCCAGGCGGACGGACCGCCAGCGCACCGTATACACGTACCTCAACCCGTCCTTGTCCTGGTAGACGCAGAACTCTCCGCGCACACCAATCCATCCGCTCCACTAGCGGATTCAAGAATCCATGTCGCCTAGGGAAAGGGAGGCCCACCATCTACCAGCAGTTAAGCATTAACTTGTCCCCGGCACCCTGCACTCCTCGACCCTATCCGCACCCAGGCGGCATCTCCATCTGCCATGCGAACAGCCAGGTAATAGCACCCGCCCTTACCACAACCGACGGTCTTGCTGGGAAGAAGAAACCCGGGAGAGTCCGCACCTCGGCTAAATAAGTCCTCCCATGTGTGCATAGACAATCGTCGAAATATTCAAGACTATAAAACTGGGAAGGCCGATCGTGAAGTACCACTTCCGCGTTTTGTGGTGCAGCGCGTACATGGCGAAAAGGCCCCCAACGGACCCGCCGATGAGGCTGAGTCCGAGTAGGTGCGCCTCGGGGGCGCGCCGACCATAGTCATTGCCACTTGAAGCTACACGCTTGTCCCTCGCGAAGGCCACGAAGGTGATGATGTTGACCACGGATAGGTAGACACCGAGAACCTTCAGTTTGCTCAGGTCCCAGCCCTCGAACAACACCCCGGTGCTTGCGTCCAAGGACAAGTAACCGAACCTCACTGCCACGACAAGCCCCCACACGACCAGGCACACGATGGCGAGGAACCACCACGCAATGTTGTCCTTGTTCATGCGGTGTCCACGTCCGATGCCTCCGAAAATGGACAGGGCGAGAAGCATCCCGATTGCTCCGCCCGCTAAGGGGAACACGTCGAGAATCAACGAATTAGTAGCCGAGTCGTCCAGATCGGGGTTCCTCGAACAGAGGAAGAAATCTATTGCGAAGACGAGGAACGCAACCACGTTCACGCCAATCAAGTAGAGAAGAAAGTTATTCAAAACCTGCCCTTCGAGCAGTTCATCTTTTGGTTCCTAAAAGCATATCACCCTCATTGCTTCGGCTACTCCTTGCACACTTCGGACAAGAAGGACATGGGAGACGAGCCCACTCGCCCGCATGGCAATGTGCGGCACGGCAAGCACTACGCAGGTCCTCCCCCGTAATGAGCGTCCCACCGCGGTCTCATCTCCCGACCTTCGCAAACTCAGGCAAACTTACCGTCCAAGCACAACGCAAGGAAGAACCGCTCGGGGCCGATGACGATTCCCCACGCTCCCGTCAAACACATGTCGGAAAGCCGTCTCGTGTACTCCTTCCTGACTGCATTCGCCACTCGCATGCCCAACCCGCAGCGCTACGATACTCCCCGACTTCTCATCTGGGGCGAGAAAAGCATGGTGCCAGGTCGACCACGTCAGTTAGAAGGAAAAAGGGACAGGACCCCGAGAACTACCCCGTCGATGAAAATTCCGAAACCCTTTGCGTTGAGCCGCATTCCGAAGCGCGCTCTACTCTCAAGAGGGTACGTGCAAGGTTTTTCTTTATCGGCAAGATGGTACGCAGCAACACGGTTCTCTTTATCGTTATCACTATCGTATCGGTTGATCTGGGCGCCTACGCAGGCTACCGCATCGGGTCGGCCATGAGCTCCAAGGTAAGCGGCGTCGAGGCCAGAAACGAGCGAGTCACCACTGTCGATGCGGTCTTCGAGCAGGCCCAGGCCCAAGGCACGCTTGTGTGCGCCAGCAAGAGCTATGATCTCTACTCAAAGGTCGAGAGCTCGAACCGTGACCTTCTCAATCTGCTTGACGTTCCCTTCACCAAGAAAAGAACAAGTACTGGATGCGCTACGCGGGCACCATACAGGCAGGCGTCAATCTGAAGACCGCCAAGTTCACTTCTCAGAACAAGGACAAGAGGAGCGGTTTGCCAAAGAGCGTCGTCGTGGAGCTGGACGCGCCCAAGATCATCTCGAACACGCCCGACATGGACAAGACCGAGATCGTGGACCAGGAGAACAACATCTTCAACCCCATCGATCCGGACAGCGTGGTCGACCTGCAGAAGCGCTGCGTCGAGCAAAGCAACAAAGACGCGCTGAGCGGCGGGCTGATCGATCAGGCGAAGACGTTCGCCAAGCAGAACCTTCAGACGATGCTGAGGGGTGCAATGGGCTCCAACGTCAAGGTCACCATCAACTGGAGGTCTTAGTAGCAAGAGATAGAGAATAGAGCTAACAAACAAGATCGCCAGCCTCGGGGTTACCCGGGACTGGCGATCACCTTTAGCGCATGGATTGCACGTGCTAGCTGTGGTGTGACCGATACGCCTACGCGAGCGAGCCCATCGGGTCCCACGGGGCAAGCACCGTGGGCTCCTCCGTCTCGTAGGTGTGACGCTCCTCCTCTGTCAGGTACTTCTTGTCGACTACCACCTGGTAGACGTACTCGTCAAACCACGCGTCGGACAGCGTGTCGAAGCCGTCGCGACCATGGTCCTTGCCCCAGGAGTTCTCAACCTTCCAGAGC
>CADCHF010000087.1 GCA_902801175.1 uncultured Coriobacteriaceae bacterium
CAGAACGCCCAATATGGTTGACGCTCGGCGGGATGGTAATGCTACGCACCCATTCACAGCCCTCAAACGCACGCTTCATGATTGTGGTTACCGTGTCGGGAAGAACGATACCCCTGAGGCCCCTATAGTCAGCAAATGCACGAGTTGGAATCACCCGGATACCAGCGGGGACGTATGCCACATCGTCGAGTATGAGTGGTCTCAGCATCGCAATCCCCTTTGGCCTGCATGTTTAGATACAAAGCTGCGCTCGGGCATCTCATCAATACGATAGGGCAAACAGAGCAAGCGAGAAAATGTGACATGGCAGACGGCTCTTGTGCGCTCGGGGATAGCTGAAGCTGCTGAACCAGCGCCTGGACCCCAGTGGACCACGTGCGTAAACAGCTTTCACGCGCGTCGTGATCACCGCACCAAGCTCAGATTTCATACCTGCGGGATGGGCACTGGAATGAACCGCCCGTTGGACAGCTTCGTCCTGCTGAGGGCTACCAAATCTTTGCAGACTCTCTGGGGCCTGTTTTCATATCTCGATGTTTTGGATTGCAAGTCAACATGAAGTGTGTCGGGGGCACACGCCTCCGTTCCGTCCAAAAGGAACCGTCCCCAATGGACGGGCACCTCCGTCCGAGTTAAGTTGTCCAGCTCAGACCAAAGGACCGCCCAACAGAAATGGTCAAGCTACTGGCTGGCAAGGATCTTTATGATGCGCGACGAAATTTCGCGGCGCCGCTCGACCAAGAGATCAATGCGCTCCTGCGACCCAAAACCACGCTCAAAGCAGTACAGCAGGTCGCAGAAGCGGTAGTCGGCTTCGAGCGCTGCCAGGTGCGCTTCCTCACCACGCGAGTCAGGCACGGGCAGCTCCAGGCTCTCCCCCGCCAGCACCGCCTCGGCCATCGCTCGCCATGCTTCCTTTAGGCTCCGCTCGCGCTCGTCAAAGGGCATCGACGCGAGTGCCAGCACCTTGAGCTTGTCCTCGGTCGACGCACGTCGCTCTTCGCTCAACGTGGCCTCAAGCTCACCAATCAGCGCAAGCGTGCGGTCAACGCCAATGCGTACGAAGGGCTCCCGCAGCTCAAGGCTCATCCACTGTCGTATGCAGCTCGTAAGCGTTGCCCCCTGCACCAACGCAATGTTGTCGGGAATGCCCACGGGAATCGTTTCGATGGGCGGCACGCTCTGTGACATGAGCCGCACAATGTCGCCGCGCTGTCGCGTGGAGGTGTAGAGGCCCTTGTCGTAGCGGCCAAAACGCCCGGCGCGGCCTGCGATCTGCTGAACTTCCTCGGGTCGCAGCATCCTGAGCGAGTGTCCGTCCCACTTCTCCTGTTCCACAAACACGATCCTCTTGATGGGCAGGTTCATTCCCATGCCAATGGCGTCGGTGGCAACCACAACGTTGGTCTCACCCTCGTCGAAGCGACGAGCCTCCTCGTGACGGACGTCGTGTGGGAGAGCCCCATAGATCATGGACGCCGAGAGCCCGTGCCCCATCACCTCGGACGCCACCTGATGGACCATCCTACGCGAGAAGACGATGAGCGCGTCGCCGGGAACGACGCTCGACGGAATACGGTAGTTACCTCTGTCGGACCTGAGCGGCACCAGACGCTCGTGACGCACCACCTCAAATTCGTCGGCACAGAGCATGATGAGGTCGCACACCACGCGCTCGGCATGCGGGGCCAGGCACACGTGCACGACCTGCGCCGGAATGCCCAGAATCGCCGCCGTCCAGTTGTGGCCACGATCGGGATCTGCCACCATCTGGGCCTCGTCAATGACCGCAACCGCGACCTCGTGGTGGAAGTCCGCCATCTCCACGGTCGACGCCACATGATGCGCACCGGCAACCTCCACGGACTCCTCGCCAGTGAGAAGCGAGCACGGCACGCCCTCGGCGTTCATGCGCTCGTACTGCTCGTAGGCCAAGAGGCGCAGCGGCCCCAGGTAGCAGCCGTTCTTTGCCGCCATGAGCTCCTGCAGGGCATCGTGGGTCTTGCCCGAGTTGGTGGGCCCAACGTGCAACACAAAGCGCCGCGTCATGGTGCGCGCCAGCGGGTAGGCTTCCATGGGCGTGGTCGGGACGCTCTCCCGCACGCGAAGGCGCAGCTCAATGGCCCGGTCGTACTGCGCGCGGTAGCGCGGGTTCTTGAGCAGCGCCGCCGCAACGAGCGACACAAACTCAAGCCCGTGGAAATAGGCGTCAAGGCGCCTGCCATCGCGCTGCGCCAGTCGCTCGGCATCGGTCCTTGCCGGATTGGGGGTGTTGAACAGCCGTGCGTACAGCGCGTTTGCCGGCTTGAGCGCTTCGTCTTGCAAGACCGCGCCGGCTATGAGCTGGCGCCCCTGATGGGAGTTTCCACAGAGCTGCGCAAGCATGCCATCAACCAGATGCGAGCGACCAACAACGTCCACCAGCTCGTCCGTGCTCGCCACGCCCTCAAGGCCAAAGGGCCGCTGCCTCATGCGGCCGGGCCTGTTGGGATCGGTGCCGTACACGTGGGCGCACTGCGACAGGTCGTCCTCGCGTGCCATGGCGAGCAGGTTTGCCTCGACCTCGCTGCGCACCAGCTGGGCATGGGGACGGCTGTCGTAGGCCTCCCGCACAATCTCGCGCAGAAGGACCGAGAGGGGCGACGAGCCAAGCTTGGGCATCGTCTGCCGATACGCCTCGCAAGCCTGCGAGAGCGTGAGCGAGTCCACGTCGACCGCCGTCTCGCCCGCCGCATCTGGATGGCGCTTGAGGTAGCGCGCAAGCAGCTTGAGCTCTATGGCCTTATACGTGGGCTTGTTCTTGAGCTTGTCGTAGTTGGCGCGATGGCGAGCCATCTTTGAGGCGCTCTGCATGTAGCGGGCGCGCCACGTTCCCACGGCCTGGGTGCGCACGGACTCAGGTACGGGCATGTGGCCCAGGTCGTTCGTGGCCGACGAGCGCTTGAGCGACTGCCGCAACAGCTCCTCAAAGCGCGCCTGATGTCGAGCGGGAAGGTGCGCGACAAGCCGGTCCCAATCGATGCGCCTTGCCATGGCCGTCCCCCTCTCCTCGCTCGCCGGCGTCAAAGTCGTAAGAATCAAGTATACGGAAGATGCATGGGCACACAAGCCCGGGGCATAGAGGCGGCTTTGACCGTGCCCGGTTGCGCGACGTGCTAGAGTCGTGATGCACCTGCACTAAGCCCGCGAGGAAGCCCGATGGCCACCGAAAACTTTCTCACTCCAGAGCCCGTCCTTTATCACACCCGCACGCCGGGCTTTGCCTTCTTTGGCGCGGGACATCTGGCGTCACTCGCGCTTTCCGCCGTCATCGTGGCCCTCTCCCTCGCGTGGTACCTGCGCCTCCCAAGGCAAAGCGAGGGCTTCTCGCGACAACGGCTTGCGTTCGTGCGCGTGCTTGCGGGCCTGGCGGTTGCCATCATCTTGGCCAAGTGCCTGTGGTACCTGCGGATTGGCATGCTTGAGCCGCTCTTTTGGCCGCTTCACATTTGCAACCTCTGCGAGTTTGTGGCGCTGGGTTATGCGGCCGCGCCCAGCTCCCGCGTGGGTTCTCGCCTTGCTGACCTGCTGTTTTGCTGGGGCCTCACTGGCTGCTTGGGCGCACTGCTCTTTCCTGGTTGGGCATGGTATTGCCCGGCGTGGAGCCTTGCCTCGCTCTGCGGCTTTGTGGAGCATGCGCTGGTCTTTGCCTGTGCGCTTTGCGTGCTTGTGGGCGGCGAGTATGTGCCGCATCCGCACGGGGTGTGGTTTGTGATCGCGGCAACGGTGGCCTGCGGGGCCGCGGCGCGGGCGATTAACCCGCGACTTGGCACCAACTTCTTCTTTGTGTCAAACCCGATTGCCGCAGGCTGGCCCTTCAGCTGGCTGGTCGCAGCCTTTGGCGATCCGGGATTCTTGGTGGCGTATCTGGCCTTTGCTGTCGTACTGTGGGGAGCGGTGTACGGGACGTATCGCGGGGTTGCGATGCTCCGGTTGCGGCAGCAGGCGCCATCGCAACATTGAGACACGGCGCTGCAGCACGAACGCTTCGCGCTGCTACGCCAGCTCGCTCTCGCCGCTCGTGAGCAGTTCGTAGAACAGGTCATCGAGCGGCTCCCACGACAGGGCCGGGGGTGCGGTGGCCGCCTGCGCCAGCGCGTACAGATCCGCGTCCTCGCGCTCGACCCATGCCCCAAGCTGCGGTATCCTCGCCACCTCGTAGTGCTCCTTGCCTGCCAGCTTTGCAGCAAGCAGGTCGTCCACCAGCTGCCGGAGATCACCTGGCAGCTTGGCGTCTAGCAGGTCGCTGAGAAGCATCGGCGCCAGCGTGAGCTCCTCAAGACACCAGCGCGCAGCGAGCAGG
>CADCHF010000088.1:0-3962 GCA_902801175.1 uncultured Coriobacteriaceae bacterium
ATGGTCACAAGGCGATAGCCCTGTGCAACGAGCTCGGGAACGGCGCGCTTTACGGCCTCGACCGTCTGCCAACGGTCGCCACCACCATCGTGCATCAGGATGACGGTGCCTGGCTTTGCGCTCATGATCCGCTCGTAGATGGCGTCGGAACCCGGGAGGCGCCAGTCCTCGGTGTCAACGTCCCAACCAATCTCGGCGTCCACGTAGGGCTCTAGGGTCTGGATGATGCTGCCGTAGTAGTTGCCGCCCGGGGCGCGCAGAATGCGGCTGGGCTCGGCACCAAGTGCCTGCTTGATGGCCTCATAGCCCTGCTGAATCTCCCAGACCTGCTCCTCTGCGCTCATGTAGGTGAGGTTGACTCCCTGGCCGGATCCGTCTGCGTGGTCCCAGGTGTGGGTGGCAACCTGGCAGCCAAGCGATGCTGCGCGCTGCACCTGGCTGGTGTAGCTGCCAATCTGGTTGCCAATGGTAAAGAAGGTTGCCTTGGCACCGTTCTCCTCCAGGACGTCGAGGATGGCGTCGGTGGTCTCGGGCCATGGTCCGTCATCAAAGGTGAGGGCAATCACCTTGTCCTCGCCGGTGTTTGCTGAGTAGATGGTGTAGCCGGCATCAACGGCAGGCTTGGTCTCCTCCGAGACGGTGATGCCGCTCTTCTTGCCGGTCTTTGTGGTTCGGATGCCGTCCTCGCCCTGTTCGTAAACGTGAAGCGCACCAAACCAATAGGCGCCCATATCGGTGGAAGAGGAGGTCTGCCCATGAGGAATGGTCTCCTCGGTGACATCCGCGTCTTCGGTGACATCCTCGCCATCGGTCATCTCTACCACGTTGTTCTTGGTGAGCCTGGTCTCGGGGTCGTGGGTGGCCTTGCCGTCAAGGGTCGCCTCAAACATGTGGCCTCCGCTCTCCTCAAGGATGCTGCCGTCAACGGCAAGGAGGTCTCCTGCGGCGGGGGAGGCGTAGCCCTTCTCAACGATGGTCGCCAACGTGTCGCCGCGATCCATGCGCTGAACCTCGCCGTTGATGGTCACGTTGAAGTGACGAGGGTTGCGGATGAGGTGAACGGTGAGGCCAACCAGGCCAAGGGCCACGAGTGCCAGCGCAATGATTGCCGGAACCGGAGATGCCTTGGTTCGGCTGGTGCCAGTGCGCCTCTGCCTTGCGGCACCACTCGAGTATGGGTTGCTGGTCGTGCGCTGCGGTGCACGGCGCCCGGCGGAGTTGCTCTGATCTGCGCTTCTCGTGCGCTTGGCGGCAGCCGGCCGTGCGCTGCGTCGTGCGGCACCAGAGCCAACCTGTGCGCCGCGGGAGGCGCTCCTGGTGGTGGGCCTTACGCGCTCCAGGCGCTGGGTGGTTTCCGTGCTCGGTCGGCGCGTCGCTCGCCGAGTGGGTTTTCGTTCATCGGTCATCGTGAAACCTCTGTCTTCCAACTTGTCTGGCAACCATAGCGGTTTCAGTTATCTGAATACACATACGACATGGTAGCTGTTTCTGAGCAAAGGCCCGCGTCAACGATGTCAACGACACATTTGTTATTGCTGATTGGTGCCTTGGTACCGTGCGCTCCATGTCACAGCCCAAACACAACCACTGGCCACGAGACGAGCAAGTTTAGCGCTGAGCTATGTCAAACTGGAAATCAGTATCGCAATTAACTGAGGGGAGAGTGAGGGTATGCGCTTCATTGAGTTTGGGGGCAACAACACCAAGGTGTCTGAGGTCATCTTGGGAACCATGCGCATTTGGGAGAAGACGCCGCAAGAGGTGGCCACGCTCATCGAGACCGCGCTTGACTCGGGCATCAACGCGGTCGACACGGCGCCAATCTATGGGCCGAGCGAGGGAAAGATCGGCGAGGCCTTTGCGCGCATGCCTGGCCTGCGCGATCGCGTGTGGCTTCAGACCAAGCTGGGCATTCGCCCTCATCCGCGCATAAAGGCAAACTACTTCGACTTTTCGTACGAGCACATCATGGAGAGCGTTGACAACAGCCTTCGCATGCTCCAGACCGACCACATCGATTCGCTCTTGCTCCACAGGCCCGACGCCCTGATGGAGCCCGAAGAGATTGCCAAGGCCTTTGAGGAGCTGCACGAAGCTGGCAAGGTCATCGACTTTGGTGTCTCTAACCAAAACGTGGCTCCCATGAAGCGCCTGCAGCGCTACCTGCCGTTCCCCATCGCCGCTAACCAGGTGCAGATCTCTGCGGCCTTTACGCCGGTCTTCGACAGCTTCTTTAACGTGAACATGCAAAACGAGGCCAGTGCTATGCGTGACGGCGGCATCTTTGAGTATGCCTACGACCACAACCAGGCAGTTCAGGCCTGGTCGGTGCTGCAGCACGGCTACTTTGGCGGCGTCTTCCTGGACCAGCCCGAATACGCCGAGCTCAACGAGGCTCTTGAGCGCATAGCGGCCGACCACAACAGCACCAAGACCGCGGTGGCCATCAACTGGGTGCTTCGCTATCCGGCAAAGATGCAGGCCATCATTGGCACGACCCGTCCGGAGCGCGTGAGCGAGTCGGCTGCTGCCTGCGACTGGGAGATGAGCCGCGAGGAGTGGTACGAGGTCTACCTGTCCGCTGGCAACAGGCTCCCCTAGGACCAGTGCGCAAGCCATACGGTGAGCCTTACCTCCCGCTCTTCATGGGCGGGAGGCTCTTTTTGCCTAGGACCGGACATGGCACATGCTGGGCAGAGCTGCATGCAGCTTGCCTGCAAGCTTCCGTGCTATCGTTGCTTCCAGCCGTTGTACCAAGCCGAGGGAGACCCCATGCTTTCTTTTGTTAACGATTATTCCGAGGGTGCACATCCCGCGATTCTTGATGCGCTTGCCAGGACCAACCTTGTGCAGGAGCCAGGCTATGGCGAGGACGCATTTTGCGCCTCGGCTCGAAAGAAGATCCGTGCTGCCTGCGCAGACCCCACGGCCGACGTCTACTTTCTCGCCGGTGGCACGCAGACCAACCAGGTGGTCATAGACACCTTGCTCGCTCCGTACGAGGGCGTCGTGGCCTGTGAGTCTGGCCATGTGAACGTTCACGAGGCCGGTGCAATCGAGTACACCGGTCACAAGGTGTTGGCTCTGCCACAGCACGAGGGAAAGCTCAATGCGAGCGAGCTCGAGGAGTACCTGGCCACCTTCTATGCCGACGAGAACCACGAGCACATGGTCTTTCCGGGGCTCGTGTACATCTCGCATCCAACCGAGTATGGGACGCTCTATAGCCTGGCCGAGCTCGAGGCGATCCGTGCTGCCTGTGACGCCTACAACCTCAAGCTCTTCTTGGATGGCGCCAGGTTGGGATATGGCCTCGTGACGCCTGGAACCGACGTCTCTCTGGCCGATGTGGCGCGCCTGACGGACGTCTTCTACATTGGTGGCACCAAGGTGGGAGCGCTCATTGGCGAGGCGGTGGTCTTTCCCCGTCATGGCATGCCGGCGCATTTTGCCACGATGGTCAAGCAACACGGGGCGATGCTCGCCAAGGGGCGCCTGCTGGGCATACAGTTTGACGTGCTCTTTACCGATGGGCTCTACACGCGCATCGCTAAGAACGCCATTGAGTGCGCAGAGGTGCTTCGGGCCGCACTGGTCGAGAAGGGCTACCGTTTCTTGGTTGAGAACCCAACCAACCAGGTGCTGGTGGTGCTCGAGAACAGCCGTTACCAGGAGCTCTCGCAAAAGGTGGCCATGAGCTACTGGGAGCGTGTTGACGCAGATCATACGGCTGTGCGCTTTGCCACCAGCTGGGCCACACGCATGGAGGACGTGCAAGCGCTGATTGAGCTGCTGTAACGCTCGCTGGACATCGTCCAGGCGCTGGGGACGGTCCCTTTTGGACGGAACGGAGGGGCGTGTCAGGGGGCGAAAGGCTGATTCACTTGGGAGTCGGTGTGTCAGGGGGACGTACAATTTGACACACTCGGAAACTCACTCGTCCTGATGTTAGCCGCTCTCGA
>CADCHF010000088.1:3983-5155 GCA_902801175.1 uncultured Coriobacteriaceae bacterium
CGCTCTCGAAGGTCATCTGTCATTGCGACTTGACTGAGTGTGTCAAATTGTACGTCCCCCTGACACACCGACTCCTCCCGTCCAAAGGGAACCATCCCCGTCGCACGGCCGATGTCCTGAGCCCGGTGCCCAGAAGGCTCCATGCCTTAGAACCACCCCTGTGCCGGGGATAGCTGGCACGTTGGACTCTTGAGGTCTGTGAACCGTTTGCTGGTAACCGCGTATGTTTTGGTGCGCACTACCAACCGGAAACAAAAAGCAGATACCATGAGGTAAACACAGTCGCGACCTTGGCGGTAAAAATGGCAGCTGAAAAGAACCCCTACATGTCCGAAACCGAAGCCCCTCCCAGGCGTCGCGGAGCGCATTTTGCGACTCCTCCTGCGCCAGAGCCCTATGAGCCTCCCAGGCGCAAGCGCTCTAAGGCTCCCATCGTTTTGATTCTGCTTCTCGCGGCACTTGTTGCCGGCGGTTTCCTTTGCGTGCGTCGTTACGGGACCGACTTCACGAGCTATCCCGTAATCGGCGAGCTTCTCTCACGCTTTGGTTCTGGCGAGGAGAAGATCACCGTCACCGTGAACGGCGAGGAGACAAAGGTTGCAGCGGGCAGCACCGTGCAAGCGGTGTTTGATTCCGTGAAGCCCGGCGTGACTCCCGGCAATCTGCTCTCGGTGAGCGGGAACGTCATTGGCGAGGGCCAAGGTGACGCGTTCTCGGCCACCCTCGACGGGCAAAGCGTCCCAGTGGCCGATGCCGCATCGACCGTTGTGTCCGAAGGCGCCGACCTCAGCTTTGGCAACGGGGCGGACCTTACCGAGGACTACACCTCGGAGGTGACCGTCACGAGCCAGCCCAAACTGGTGAGGAGCGTCAAGGAAGGCACTGGCGACGCGGGCTACATGGTGCAGCAGGGCACGGTCCAGTATGTGTACCAGTGGGGCCGTCCGGGCACCACGGAGGTGCGCACGGGCTCCATTTCGGGCGAGAGCGTAAACGGTGAGGTCGTCGAGGGCCAGGACCTAATTATCATGTGTCAGGACATTCACCCCGACAACGACGAGAAGCTCGTCGCGCTGACCTTTGACGATGGTCCTACCTACTACACCGAGCAGTATCTCGACATTTTGCAAAACTACGGCGTTCCAGCCACGTTCAATCTCATTGGCGAGCAG
>CADCHF010000089.1 GCA_902801175.1 uncultured Coriobacteriaceae bacterium
TACGCGATCGTCAATGCCGCCGAGTTCAACTACCAGCACATGCCGCTGAACAGCATTGGACGCTTCCCCGACACGGGCGTCAAGATTCTGTCGCAGGACGCCAGGAGGAGGGCGCGCTAGGCGCCCTGCGGGCCGCGACCTTGGCACCGACCCCGACCCCGGGCCCTCGCTCACCGCGAGGCCCGGGGTCTCTTTTTATGTGATAGCCAGGGGAAAGGCGTCCTTCTCGTTTGGGGTGGGCTGAGTAGTGGTCTGCGGCATGCCAACAAGGGGAGAGCTTCACAAGAAGAATACTCATTAATACTCGAAACCTCGTTGCTGCATATTGAACCGAGATGCAATCTAGTGGACGAAGGACGCATGTCCTTTATTGACGACGAGGGTCCCATGCTTCTAGGAAATCTGAAGCCAGACGTACGCGAAAAGGTCAAGGATTGCAACACTCCCGAGGAGATGCTTGCACTGGCCAAGGAGGAGGGTATCGAGCTAACCGATGAGGACCTTGACATGGTGTCTGGCGGTTGGGGAAGCGACGATTCTGGCAGCGGCGGCGGAGTGCAGTGCATTGCTTGTGGTAGCACCAATACGTCTGGACATAGCGTCCGAGCTGACACTCGCTATGTCGAAGAGTTTGTCTGCCATGACTGCGGGGAAAGCTGGGAAGTGGTGTACTAGTACCGTGTAGCTTTCAACTGTGACATAAAAGACCTGTGCAGGCAGTTTACAAGCTGGCTTTGGCTCCATTGTTTGTGGTGGAAGTGGGCGTCCTCTTTGGGGCGTCCCTTTGCTATCTTGTGGGAAAGACCGATTATTCGACGTAGCCATGGTGCGATGTCATTGCATGCATTGTGGCCAAAAGCGATGTGTGGTGGGAGGACGCGTGCTGAGCACTCGCTTCATACGGAGTCTCGCTATCGACTGGAATGCTGTGCCCAGCGAATCCTACCTGCGAGGCATCCTTGCGCTTACCCGCCTGGAGACGTTGGAGTTCACGCACGATGTGACCGTCTTTGTGGGAGAGAACGGCACGGGCAAGTCGACCCTTCTCGAAGCCATAGCCGTTGCCGCGGGCTTCAACCGCGAGGGCGGTACGTACAACTTTATGCAGAGCACCTACGACGACGTATCGGAACTGCACGAGGCGCTCACGCTCGTCCGTGGCTTCTCTCGACCAAAGTGGGGGCAGTACCTGCGTGCCGAAACCCTCTACAACGTGGCGACGCTTGTGAACACCGAATATGCCGGCGGTTACGTGTCGCTGCCGGATCTTCATGCCCAATCGCACGGGGAGAGCTTCCTCTCGTTTATTCGCTATGCCCCTGCGCGCAGTCTGTTCATCCTCGATGAGCCCGAAGCAGCCCTCTCTCCGCGTCGCCAGCTGGATCTGGCAAAGCTCGTCGAAAAAGGTGCGCACGAGGGGTCACAGTTTATCGTTGCCACTCATTCGCCCATCGTCATGGCTACAAAAGGCGCTCAGGTGCTCTCGTTTGACGAAGGCCATGTACACGAGGTGGACTGGCGCAAAACGGACGCCGTTCGCGTCATGCGAGACTTTTTGGCCGAGCGTCTGCAATAGAGCGGGAATGCAGGGCTAAGCCTTGTGCCCAGATTGCCTGGGGTTTTCCTGGAGGGGCGTGGCCGAGGGCGCTGCCTCGCCTACAGGTGGTGCGTCTTCGGGCAGGTTCCAAACTGTACCTTACGGCCCTTTGGGATAACGCCTCGTGGCGAATGTCGCGCGGGCTAGCGTCAGTAGCTTGCGAGGAGTCGGGGCATGGTCTCGAGTGTGCAGGACTGTACGTTCATCCACTCCCTGGGAAACGCCTTCTGTAGCTCGTCCTCAAGGAAGCGGTCGTCGAGGAGCAGGACCACACCCTTGTCGTTCTCGGTGCGGATGAGGCGCCCTGCCGCCTGCAGCACCTTGGTTAGCCCCGGATAGGTATAGGCGTAGGCAAAGCCCTTGTGCTCCTTGACGTCGTAGTAGTCCTTGATGACCTCGCGTTCGGCAGAGGCTCTGGGCAGTCCAGTGCCGACGCATACGACTCCCACAAGCATTTCTCCAGGCAGGTCGATGCTCTCGCCAAAGATGCCACCCAACACGCAAAGGCCGACGAGGCTCGACCCTGTGGCACGCGGCTCGCGGAACTTGGCCACAAAGTCCTCGCGTTCGTTCTCGCGCATGCCCACTCGTTGGCTCACGACCGTGGTCCCGCTGCCGGCAAGTGGGCCTATGGCCTTAAGGACCTGCTCCACCATGGCGTAGGAGGGGAGAAAGACGAGGTAGTTGCCCGGACGCGTGCGCACCAGCGACATGAGGTAGGCGGCGATGCGCGCGTAGAGCTCGGGTCCTCGCTGCGAATAGCGTGCGCTGATGTCGCGTCCAATCAGGACCTGCTGGCGGCGGTGGTCAAAGCTGGACTGGGCATAGATGGACGCGTCGTCCTCCTTTGCCGCAAGGAGCTTGTGGTGGTACTCCATGGGCAGCAGCGTTCCCGAGAAGAAGACGGCCGCCCTTGCCTGCTCGAGCCGTTCGTCGAGGTCATGGCTTGGGTCCACGCAAAAGACCTTGAGCCTTCTGCCACCGGCCTCTTGCTGTGCAAGGAAGGTGACGTATCCGGTCTCGCCCCGCTGCAGGGCGCCGAGAAAGGCGCGAACCCTATAGTTCACGTCGCGCAGTGCGAGGAAGACCTCAATGGCCTCACCACCCTGTGGCTTTTGCCCACGTTCGCCTCTGGCCGCATTGCCTGTGGCGGAAGCGAGCTCCTCGAGCGTCGCATCGAGCAGCTCGGCAAGCGCCGTCAGCGATGCCTCAAATGCGTCGCTCGTACGAACCACCTGGTAGCTTGGCCGCCTAGCGCGCCCCTTTTGGTCGGGCCTCTCGCCTGCAGCCAGGTTCTTGCCCCATGTGGGAAAGACAGAGATTGCGGCATGAACAGCCTTTGCGAGCTCTGTGAGCGATCTCTGCTCGCGCAGCAATCGCTCGAGCCCTTCGAGCTCGGTCTCGCAGATCTCGGCACTGTACATCTCGCGCATGCGCTCAACTAGGTTGTGTGCCTCGTCGACGAGATAGATGGTGCCGCCGTCGTCTGGCTCGTTGGCAAGCCCAAGCAAGCCGGCCGAAGGGGAGAAGGCGTAGTGGTAGTCGCATACGATGATGTCTGCCCACCGTGCGGCGTCACGCTGCAGCTCGTAGGGGCATACGTGGTGGCGTGCTGCAACCTGTTTGACGCAATCGGCGTCGAGCACTTCGTGGCTGGCAATCAACTCAAAGAGCGCATCGTTGACCGCATCAAAATGACCTCGCGCCAGCGGGCACTCCACGGGGTTGCAGAGCGATGCCAGGGGACGGGCGCGCATCTGTCCCGTTCGCGCGTTGGCACGGATTGGGCAGATCTTGTCGCGGGCGGTCACTATCAGCACGTTTGCGGCAAAGTCCTGCTGATGCAAGAGCTCAAGGCACTCCAGAACAGGGCCTCGCGTCATGGTCTTTGCGGTTAGGAAGGCAACCCTCGAAGCCTCTCTTTTGCCAACGGCCTTGAGTGCGGGGAACAGGGTTGCGATCGTCTTTCCAGAGCCGGTCGGCGCCTGTGCGTAGAGGCGCTTTCCCTCGTGTATGGCAGAGGCAACGGCATCCATGATCTTTCGCTGGCCGTCTCGCGGGACAAAGGGGAACACGATGGACGAAATCGACCGATCCCGCAGCTCGTCGTGGTTGATGCGCCATGCGGCCCAGCGTTGAGCCCTCTCGAGGAGCGCGAAGAACCAGGCCTCTATGCTGGGCAGGCTGTGCGTACGTTCAATCTGGCGCACCTCTCCCGTGGTCATGCTCGCGTAGGTGAGC
>CADCHF010000090.1 GCA_902801175.1 uncultured Coriobacteriaceae bacterium
TGGGGCGAGGAGAAGGCCTACCTGGTCTTTGGCATCGCCGGCGCTGGCGGAGAGCATCTGCAGGTGCTGGCCAACGTCGCCCGCGCCCTTGAGGACGAGGAGGTCGTCGAGAAGATGCGCACCACGACCGACGTCGACTGGCTGCTCGAGATTCTCGGATAGTTTGCCCTTCCTTCCCGCTGCCTGACGGCCTACCACGTCAGGCGCTCCAAAGAGGCGCCGCAGCTAACCCGATCGCTGCGGTGCCTCGCCGTGTCGATGTACCTTGCCACGCAGTCCGTATACCGAAGGGCGGGCACTCCATTGCCATCGCTGCGGAGGCAACTACGTGATAACTAAGAGGCAACTAAACGAGCGGACATATGCCCTGAGCGTGAGAGCAAAACAGCAGGTAGAGACGCTGCCCGTCAAATCAGTGCCAGTAGGATGCCCGCACATGTGATTCTGAGGCAACTAAAACCCTCCGCAGACTAGCCCCAATAGGGGATGTAACGCCTAAACTTGTCCGATGCGTCCTCGTCTTCCTCGCGAACGAGTTCCCTATCGACACATTCACGGATCAGGCGTGATACGGCAACGACGTTTTTTCTCGACCCGTCCAAGCCGAAGCGTTCACGAAGCGTCTGATTGCTCATGGACTCCCCCTGGGCGTAAAGCAGGCAGGCATGCCAGTAGACGGCATTCATGCGCTCTGCTTTTGTCATTCTTTGAAAGGCACGTCCGCAAAAGAGCGTAACTTTCGTACCCAGGTCTTCGTCACACTCCGCTTGCGGAGCGGGAAGGTTGGCCGACTCACACGCGTCGACAGCTATGTCCCACCCCGTGCCATCTTCTTCGCAGAGATCCATCTGTCTCATGATGTCCACCAGCAAAGGGTTGCGTGTCCTTGGACGCGCATTGAGAAGGCGCTCGATAGGAACAAGGGGGATTCCAGGATTTGAGAACTCGATGCGGTTCTCATAGATGCCCACTGTGGGGCCAGCCGTTGTATCACTCAGATCTTGGTGCATAACCACATTGGACAAAAGCTCGCGCACCGCCGCTTCTGGATACGAGTACTCAATACGCCTGAATGCGCCATCTAGGACTTCGCTGGAAGGAATGCTTGACATGATAAACTCCTGTGCCTCAGGAAGCGCAAGAGCATAGCCACAGTCAAAATGACGGTCCTCCAGAATCTTGAAGTTACCTCGCCCCTCGTGGCGAACCACGCGAAGCACGCGCCTACTCAGCCCAAGAAACGAGCTGAGACGCTTGCCCACAAGCAGGGCGCCGAGGTTGGTAATGGCATATCGGCCATTATCCTGCTGCTTAATAAGACGCTGCTCAACGAGAGGACGAAGCATATCTGCCATTTCGTGCGGTCGCCTGAGCCTCAACAGATGGTAATAGACATCTAGGTCCAGGTGCTCGGCAACGTCATGCTCTGTAAGGTCCTCGAGAGCCACTCGCAATTCGTATCCTTCTCGCTGGAGCCTGCGCCAAAGCTCTGCCTCTTTTGCGGAACCCGGCTCAAGTCGACAGCTGCTACTCCCCTCGCGAATGTATGCATCCTTGTCATAAAAGACCGGTTGCATGCTAGCCGCTCGTATCCGAAGGACTTCGAAGTGCATGGAGTTGAAATCGCAGCTCAAGAACTCATAATTGGCATTTCGGGAAAGCGCATTGCGTAGCCAGATAGACAACGCCTGGCTGCCCTTCCCATATGCTTTGAGATAGCGAAAACCCGTACCGACAAGCCTATGCGTCTCATCGTCAAGGCCCCATATCTTGTAGGCATACTCCTTGCCAAGATATGCGGCGGAATTTGCGAGGGCCGATATATCGCGGGCGATACGAGTGGGTTCGCTATTGCTTTCCTTGAACTCAATCCACTCCGTCTCGTTTGGAAATCCGGCAAGGGAATAGATGAGTTCCATCGTCTCCTGAGTTCCCATGGTCTCCTCCCAGCCCCGCAGGCATAACAACGTCTTTATGTCCAGAGTAACACAACAAGGCAACTAAGAGGCAACTACGTGATAACTAAGAGGCAACTAAACGAGCGGACATATGCCCTGAGCGCGAGAGCAAAACAGCAGATAGAGACGCTGCCCGTCAAATCAGTGCCAGTAGGATGCCCGCACATGTGATTCTGAGGCAACTAAACGGGCGGGTAGCACAGACTCTTTTGGCTGTGACCGCCCACATGCCAAGCGACTTGTTTATGCCGCATCGCACACCGCGAGGCAAAACCATGAAGCAGGGGCCGATGCGATCCGTCGCGCATCGGCCCCTGCACATTGCGATGGGTTCGCTTTTCTTACCCCAACTTGCCAGCTGCGAGCAGGTCGCGGACCTCAAACAGGTCCTTGCAGATGCAGGCCGCGTTCTCACGGGCAAAGTCGTCGGGGGCGAGCATGTCGGGCACCATCACGGTGACGAAGCCGCCCGCCACGCCGGCGCGCACGCCCGAGAGGCTGTCCTCGAGCACCAGCGTGCGCGCGGGGTCAACGCCCATCGCGGCGGCCGTGTTGAGGAAGATGTCGGGTGCGGGCTTGGGGTTAGCCATGCCCACGCCGGTGAAGAGCTCGCTGAAGTACTCGCGCGCGCCGCCGTTGATCAGGTTCATCTCGATGACCTCAAGCGAGCTGGACGACGCCACGCCCATGGGAACGCCCTGCTCATGCAGGTAGGCGAGCAGCTCGTCGAGGCCCGGCTTCTTGGGGGCGCCCTTCTGCAGCTCCTCGTGAACCATCTCGTAGGCCTTCTCGCGCACGTAGGCCGCATCGGCCTCCGGCGCAAAGCGGTTGATGACCGCCTCCATGGTCTTGCCCGACGTTCCGCGCACCGCATCGGCAAGGCCCTCTGGGTACGCGATGCCTATGGTTGCCAGCACTGGCTCCCAGGTCCGCGTCCAGATGGGCTCGGTGTCAAACATCAGGCCGTCCATGTCAAAGATTGCGCCCTCGATCATGATGCTCCCCTCCCCGTTGTTGCTTTTCTTGGCATGAGTCCAGTGTATCGGTTTTGCTTATCTGTCCATGCCACCAAACCTTTCGGAGCCGTTAAACGCAAAGGCAGCTGGTCTAGCCTAGGTCGCCTTGTCCGCAAACCTCAAGACGCAGCGCAGCTGCTCCAACCGAACGCAGCCGACGGCACGACGCAAGAGCGAGACCTCTGCAGATCAGGGTTGACATCCTGCAGGAAGAAACATGGTTTGGGAATGGTGTAGGACTGGGGGTGTTCCCTTCCTCCACGCGGGCTGATAGCACTCAGTCCCAAAGCGGACTCCTCCTCGTAGAGAAAGGGTGTCCCTATAGTCCCATGCCCGCCGTCGCAAGCCATATCAGAGCCCTGGTCCAACAGAGGCAGGCATTCTCCTCACGTATTTGTGAGTTGTGCGAGGCGGAGGCGAACTCTGCCACCGTTCCTACAAGCTGGTGGCGGGGTAAACGGCAAAAAATGAGGCTTCGGTAGTTTGTGTGACAAGGGGCTAGCCTAGGCAGCAACGCTCTTCGCTCCCTTCACGCCCTTCTTCCTCGCCTTCACCGGGCGACCCGG
>CADCHF010000091.1 GCA_902801175.1 uncultured Coriobacteriaceae bacterium
GATTGGCGATACCTCCGTGAGTTTCCCTTCCATGGAGGAACAAAAGAGGATCGGTTGCACGCTGATGCGCCTCGATGACCTCATCACCCTTCATCAGCGTAAGTTCGAATTACTGAAGAACCTCAAGGCGGCATGCCTGGACAAAATGTTCGTCTAGCTACGGGAGTATTCAATATGCCTGAGGTATTTACAAGTGAACAAGCATTTGAGGACGCCCTTGTCGAGGTGCTGGAAAAGGACTACGGCTGGAGGAACGGCACCATCAACCGCCCCTCCGAGCAGGACCTCTTGGACAATTGGGCGCAGATTCTCTTCGAGAACAACAAGGGTATTGACCGCCTGAACGGATGCCCCCTGACTCACGGCGAGATGGCCCAGATCATCGAGCAGATCGTCGAGCTGCGCACCCCCATGCGGCTCAACGGCTTCATCAACGGCAAGACCGTCACCATCACTCGCGACAACGAGGCGGACGTCCTGCACTTTGGCAAGCAGGTGAGCCTGCACATCTACGATCGCGCCGAAATTGCAGGCGGCAGGAGTCGCTACCAGATTGCCCGACAGCCCCACTTCTCAACAAAGAGCAAGATGCTGCCCAAGCGCCGCGGCGACCTCATGCTGCTCATCAACGGAATGCCTCTCATACACATTGAGCTCAAGCGCAGCGGCGTGAGCGTGGGACAGGCGCGCGACCAGATTCGCAAGTATGCCCACGAGGGCGTCTTCACCCGTCTCTTCAGCCTGGTGCAGGTATTCATCGCCATGAACCCTGACGAGACGGTCTACTTTGCCAACCCCGGGGCGGACGGCGACTTCGAGGCATATAACTTCCATTGGGCCGACTTCGACAACGAGCCCGTCAACTACTGGAAGGACGTAGCGCGCGACCTCCTCTCCATCCCCATGGCTCACCAGCTCATTGGCTTCTACTCCGTGGCGGATGGCAAGGACGACACGCTAAAGGTGATGCGCAGCTATCAGTACTATGCCGCATCGAGGATCTCTGGGCGAGTCCGCCAGTCCAAATGGGATAAGGCGAGCTCGCGAGGCGGGCACGTGTGGCATACCACGGGTTCCGGCAAGACGATGACTAGCTTCAAGAGCGCGCAGCTCATTGCCAGCTCCCGGGATGCCGACAAGGTCGTCTTCCTCGTGGACCGCATCGAGCTGGGCACCCAGTCGCTCGACGAGTACCGCAACTTCGCGGATGACTCGCAGAGCGTCCAGGCTACCGAAAACACTGATGTGCTGATAGCCAAGCTCAAGAGCGGCGACCCCAGCAACACGCTCATCGTGACCTCCATCCAGAAGATGAGCAACATCAGTGAGGAGAACAGTCGGGAGGCCGATCTGGACTGCATCCGTGATAAACGCATCGTCTTCATCGTGGACGAATGCCACCGGTCAACCTTTGGCGAGATGATGCAGACAATTCGCCACACTTTCCCCTGCGCTATGTTCTTCGGCTTCACGGGAACGCCCATCCACGAGGAGAACCAGAAGAAGCAGAACACTACAGTGGATGTCTTCGGCGATGAGCTGCACCGCTACAGCATTGCCGATGGCATACGCGACCACAACGTGCTGGGCTTTGACCCGTACATGGTGTGCACCTTCCGCGACGACGACCTGCGCGAGCAGGTGGCGCTTGAGCATGCAAAGGCAGCGTCCGTCGCTGAGGCTCTAGGTGATTCCGCGAAGAAGAAGGCCTACCTCAAGTACATGGCGCTGCCCATGGCGGCTGACGCCAAGGATGCCGACGGTAATGACATTCACGGCATTGAGTACTACGTACCCCAGAGCCAGTACCGAGGCTCTGATGGTACTGGCAACCCCGAACATTTGAGGGCCGTCGTCGATGACATCTGCGAGGGGTGGCAGCGCCGCTCGCTGGCGGGTACCTTCCACGCCATGCTCGCCACCAGCAGCATCGCCGAGGCAATCAGCTACTACCGGATCTTCCGAGACGAGCACCCCGAGCTGCGTGTGACGGCCCTCTTCGACCCCAACATCGACAACAACGAGGGCGCCGTCTACAAGGAAGACGGCTTAGTGGAGATCCTAGAGGGATACAACCAGGCTTTCGGCAAGAGCTACTCCATCCCAACGCACGCCGCCTTCAAGAAGGACGTGGCAGCGCGCCTTGCCCACAAGCGGCCCTATGCGGGCATAGAGAAGACGCCCGAAAAGCAGTTGGACTTGCTCATTGTGGTGGACCAGATGCTCACGGGCTTCGACTCCAAGTGGGTGAACACCCTTTATCTGGACAAAGTTCTGGAGTACGAGCACCTCATCCAGGCCTTCTCCCGTACCAACAGACTCTTCGGCCCCGAGAAACCCTTTGGCACCATTCGCTACTACCGTTACCCGCACACCATGGGGCAGAACGTGAAGGATGCCGTCGGGCTCTACTCGGGGGACAGGCCCATGGGGCTCTTTGCCAGCAAACTGGAGGACAACCTCAACTGGGCAAACGACGTGTTCGGGCAGATTCGCACCCTCTTCGTTGCCGCCGGGGTGGAGAATTTTGACCGCCTCCCCGATTCTGAGCCAGCGTGCGCGAAGTTCGCCAAGCTCTTCAAAGAGCTTACCGATACGATAGAGGCAGCTAAGATTCAGGGTTTCATCTGGGATGAGCTGACCTATGAGTTTGTCCATGAGGGCGGTAATAGTAAGGTCACGCTAGGCTTTGATGAGAACACGTACCTGATTCTGGCGCTGCGCTATAAGGAGCTTTTTGCAAAGGGCGACAGCGATGGTGGCGATGACGTGCCCTTTGACATCCATAGCTATCTCACCGAAATAGATACGGGGCATATCGACACTGCCTACATGAATGCGAACTTCGACAAGTGGCTCAAGCGCCTAAACTCGGGTGGCGATCCTGCGGAGTTAGACACGATGCTCGACGATCTGCACGGGTCGTTCGCTACGCTCAATCGGGAACAGCAGCGTTATGCCGAGATGGTCATCCAGGCGGCCCAAAGCTTCGACCTTGTACTGGAGCCCGGCAAGACCTTCATGGATTACATAAACGAGTTCCAAGCCCAGGGAAAGTCGGGGCAGGTGACGGCGCTCGTCGATGCGTTGGGTGTCGATGAGCCGGAGCTACGTGCCCTCATGGCACAACACGTGACAGAGGCAAACATCAATGAGTTTGGGCGATTCGACTCGCTGAAAGGAACCGCGGACCCGGAGCGTTTTATGAGGTACTTCTCTCAACGCGAAGGTAAACCAGTTTCGCCTTTTAAGGCCTCTATCCTGCTCGACAAGCTCTTGCGTGAGTTCATCTTGGCTGGTGGCTTTGATCTTGACTAGCTCAGCGTAAGCTGGTTCCGCTCGCCGAGATAGGGCAGCTTGTGCCTACGCTTGGGAACAGCGTAAGTTCTCTGATGTTTTTAGCTTCATGCGTAACAATACGCTCTCAAGGGCCGAGCTGAGTGAGACCGAGGGCAGCGTATATGACA
>CADCHF010000092.1 GCA_902801175.1 uncultured Coriobacteriaceae bacterium
AGGGGCTCGTCCGCAATGCACGCGTGGACCGACATCAAAGGCATCGGAGCCGACTGCGAGAGCGGCATCGCATCCATTGGAGCACAGTCCGGCAGCGCATCCTCAAAGTCGAAGTAGCTTGACACGGGGAAAGAGTCCTCAAACTCACGGGATTGCGGCGAGCCGCAGAACGGGCAGAATGTGCTGCCGCCTGGTATGGACATGCCACAGGTAGGACATACCGTGGGCAGCGAGCCCGTGTGGCTCAAGTCGGGGCCTCCCACACGCCGGTCAACACCGACCTGCGAGATCCGCTCGAAGTCGGTCTTCCACCAGCTCATGACGCCTGCCCACTCGCGCGCCAGATTTGAACGATGTGCTACCTTGTTGGCCTCGTCGCTGGAGATGCGCATGGCTCCTTGCTTCCTTCGTACCCACTCATCATGGATGGAAGTGAGCGTGCGCGGCGGCTCGATGTCGTACTTGAGCCATTGGTCGAGCGACTCCAGCACCAAAAGCGAGGTGGCGGGGGAGACCACGCCAAAGCGCCTGCCCAGCTGCAGAAGCTCGCTGGCGTTTTCGGACGCGCGCGGTGCCAGCAGGGCCACGCGCCGCGAAGCCCAAGCACTCGCCAGCATGGTGCCCTTTTTGGCGCCGCCGGCAAGGAGGTTCACGGGTTGCAGCCCCTCTCCCAACGCAAGGGTCGTCTCCTCGCCGGTAAGCCTGCCGAGCGCAACCAGACGCTCTCCGTTAGACGAGCTTACGTCGAACACGTCGGCCACGCCCGTGCCAGCCAGGTGCCAGAGGCCGTGACGCCCGCGGTTTGCAAAGGCGGCCATGAGCTCGGATGCGTTCTGCGGTGCCTGCGAGATCTCGAAGGCAAGGCCTCTGCAGGCCTGTCGCATTGCCTCCGCGTCTCGCTCCTGCCCGCTCACGATGGCCAGAGTGTCGTGAGAGTCTGGGAAGGCGATAGCTTCGTCGCAGAGGGTGTCGAGCCCGTCGGTGAAGAGCACGCACGCCGCGCCATCCTGGGCATGTGACGCGGGGGCCTCTGCAAGGGTTTCGGCGAGCTCGCTGAAGTTGGTCCCGCCGTCATAGTGCAGGTGAGCGATGTGCTTTACCAGCTCCTTTGCGCTCGCAAAGCTCTGGCTCTCAAGGACATGGTCGGCAAAGGAGACGAGCCTGATCTCATCTATGGTGCCAGCGCTTGCGTAGGCGCGCAGCAGCTCCAGCTCCTGTTGGTGGTCCTGCATTCCGCGCGAGCCAGACGCGTCCCAGATCACGGTAAGCTTCTTGAGGCTGGGGATGTCTTGCACGACGGGTCGCGGTGCCACAGTTGAGGCGCAGAACCAGACGGTGCCCTCTTCGTCGCGCTCCGTGAGGGCAAACTCTCTGGGCAGGCTCGGCAGCTCGATGCGAATCGACTCTGTGGGCGTGAGGTCGCGCTCTTCGGTCTCAACGCCCCAGGCCGTCTCGGTCTGGCGGAGGTCCGCACCCGCAAGGCCGGTGATGCGCGGCGCCACGTCGTTTAGCCGCTCGACCGAGACGTGAATGCTGCGGCGGTCGAGGTGCTCGGCAGGCATGGGCAGGTCAAGGGTTGCTGAGTCGTTTGCGCCAAGGAGCAGCGGCGAGACATAGCGGAGGCGCACGGTTCGCTGGCCACGCGCGGGAACGGGATAGACGCGCGTGCGATAGGCGTTGCCGCGGACCGCCTCCACAAGGCCCGGATCGGCGCCGCGGCGCTGCTCGGTCTCAAAGACAACGCGCGCCTGCTCCTTGGGGACGACCACACCATCGACCATAGTGTTGTTGATGTCGAGCGCATAGCCGTTCACGGTTGCGCGGTCGGGAAGCGGGATGGCGATGGAGGCCGAAAGTGGCCTTGGGTTGGGGTTGGACAGCACAAGCGTCTGCGTTACCTCGGCAAATACACCGCGCACACGAGCCCTGACCTCGAGACTCTCGAGCGCGCAGGGCTTTTCGTCGCGGTCGAGCGGCGTCACGTCGAGCCAGTGCACCAGCGCGGGAGCGGCACCCGGAGTGTCCGAACTTTGCATGCCGATGATTTGCCCATGTCGCAAGAGACGGTCCCAGAATCCTGCCATAACTCCTCCAATCCTCACCTTTTGATGATTGTATGGTAGCAGTGCAAGTAGTCGCACGTGTCACCTGCCAGGGGACATCGCTACGGGGGTGCCTTGAGGGACGTTCGCTTAGGGTGTGTCAGCGGTGGTGTACCCACTTGCAGGCCACGGGATGTGATTTGCCCCGCTCGCTAATGCCGGACCTACACCACGCCCTGTTCCTTGAGGGCGTCTACTACCAGAACGTCGGCGGGAAGCCAGTCCACCGAATCGATGTCGGCGGGCTCCAGCCACCTGGCCGCCTCGTGCTCCAGCAGGTGCGGGGAGCCCTCGGCGATGCTACACAAAAAGCAGGCCATCTCTAGATGGAAGGTGGGGTAGTCCCATGCCACGTCCACCACATGCCGCTTTACCTGCACCTCCATGGCGAGCTCCTCGCGAATCTCGCGCACGAGCGCCTCCTCGGGCGTCTCTCCCGGCTCAATCTTGCCACCAGGAAACTCCCAGCCGTCCTTCTGCTCGCCGTAGCCGCGCTGCGTGGCAAAAATGCGCTCGTCCTTTTGGATGATGGCGGCTACAACTGGGATGGTCTTCATGGGGGCTCCTTGCGAATGGTGCGGTCTTAGCGATTGTACGCAATCGGCGAGTTGCATGTGGCTCGCAACACCTCCGACACCTACATCTGCGAAAGCTCCGTTCTTGTGCGACAGAGCCGCCTATTGAGCAGGTGAGGATGTTGTCCCTTGCGCGAGATGGCACCTCAAGATTCTGGGGTGGTCGAGACCCCCAGTCGTCCTGACCCAGTCGCCGCGTGTGGCATGATAGGCACACGTGGCATGCGGCGGAAGAAGTGCAAACGCCTATCGACGGGAGGTGCCACACATGCGCGAATCGATCCTACGTGAGCTCGATGCCGTCGAGCGCGATCGTGGCGTGCGCGTTCTGCTCTCGGTTGAGTCGGGAAGCCGTGCGTGGGGGATAGCCTCCAGCGACAGCGACTATGACGTGCGCTTTGTCTACCTACGGCCCATGCGCAGCTACCTGTGCCTGGAGAAGAGTCGCGACACCATTGAGTGGAAGCTCGACGCCGTGTACGACGTGAGCGGTTGGGACCTCACAAAGCTCCTCAAACTGCTCCAAGGCTCAAACCCCACGGCGTTTGAGTGGCTTTCCTCGCCCATCGTGTATCGCGAATGCCCCGAGTTCGCACGCGTGCGCGAGCTGGCCAAGGACTGCTTCTCGCCCAAGGCGAGTGCCTTCCACTACCTGGGTCTGGAAAGGGGGAACGGTAAGGCTTATCTGCGCAACGAGACAGTGAGTGCAAAG
>CADCHF010000093.1 GCA_902801175.1 uncultured Coriobacteriaceae bacterium
CTGGGCCGTGGGCAAGACCGACGAGGAGATGCGCGCGTGCCTGCAGGTGGTGCGCGACGCCGCCAAGGCGATGGTGGAGGACCTGCAGGCGGCCATGGCGGCATAGCCGAAAGCATCCCGCAAAGAAACACAGGCGCCCGCCCCAGCGGGCGCCCCCTTGGGCACAATCCGCCCCGCGATGGCACGATCCCGTTGCCGTGATCATGCAATCGCGCCCCGGAACCCCAGCCCAAGCATCAAAGAGCCCTCTTAGTCATCACCCTTTGCTTCTGCATGCTCAGCCACGGAAAGGATGAAATCCGCAAGTGTGGCAGCGGAGTTGACCGCCAGCCTTGCATGATAGTCTCGGATAGAGACCCTTCGTTCACCAACGCCATGAGCATCGCTGTTGTTGTTCCTCATGTCGGATATGGCCGAGATGACCTTGTTCAGACCTGAGATGAGCGTTCTGACCCTAACGTCCATCTCCTTAGTTGCATGCATGCCATAGAGGTCACTCACTTGAGAGTAGAGCCTGTTGATGTCTCCCTTGCTACTTGGCTGCTCGCCACGAAGCTCGACCACATAGCAAAAGGTCTCTTCCAGGAGAGTCCGAGCCTCTGTCAGGGCACTGTCGAGTCGGCCATCTCCGACGTCCTGAATTGCGCGCTCCGAGAGCATTTTCACGTACTGTCGGTCAATCACTTTCAGCTTTGGCGCCTCAATCACAGTTGGAGAGTTCTTCGGCACGACCACGTAGTTGCTTCCCACCTGGCGCAATTCGTTTCCTCCAAAGAAGAGCCTCCTGTTGATCGCTCCGATTGCGAGGCGAACGATTCTGTCGTGCTCGGCTTCGAAACTGTCGGGTGGAACATCATCGAGAGCATCCGCGAACTGCGGGCTGTTGAAGAACATGCCAAGAAGCTGGGAGACACGACCCGTGTCGATGGCACGGGACATCATGTCTTCGACGTAACACCATCTACTCTGCGACCCATAGACAGCAGGCACGCCGAAATCAACTGACATGCCAGCCAGCACTGGCCCCGATAGGTAGGGCATCTTTACTTCACAACCATCGACTTCATCGAGTGCCGAATCCCCATCGAGTATTTGGTAAATCTCCTTTTGCATAAGGAGCTTGTTCAAGTCTTCTTCCACCGTCCAACCCTTCTGCCGAATGCGCTTGCTTCATCCATTCTCATTGTCTCTTATATGCCATCCACAAGCCCTGAGCGCCCGTAATAGCGAGCTGCCTATTCCATGTACAAGTCCATGGAATAGCTCGTCCGCATCGCTAGGGGGACGGCCGTTCGTCGGGCCTCGGACTCGTCGCAACGCTCCTTCGCCTCTCCCCTCTCCCCGCCGTCCCCGCCGCGTGCGGAACCGCTCACCCATGACAGCGTGTCATGGGTGTCGCGTGCGGGGGAGCCCCCGCGCCCCTAAGATTGCTCACATCCCCTTGTACATACATCGACTCCTTGGGAGGCCCATGCCCAGACCCGTCCAGCTCCACGTCATGCTCTCCGAGGAGGAGATGTCCTCGCTGCGGTCGCTCGCCGACTCGCTTGGCACCACCGTCTCCGATACGGTGCGCCTCCTCGCACAGGCCGGCACAACAGCGCCCGGGGGTGCGGCAGCCGGCGTCCTCGTCCTGGACCGCCGGACTCTCGCCGCCTACGTCCGAAACGTGCGATCGCTCGGCCACCTCCTCAACCAGTCGACCCACGCCCTCAACGCGATCGCCAAGGCGGTGCGTGAGTCGGGCGTGGACGCGCTCGACCTCGCCGAGGCTATGGAGGGCGTGTCGTACGGGCTCGGCGAGGTGAGGCGTGACGCAGCAGAGGTCAGGCGACAGGCGGTGGAGCTCACCGGCATGCCGGTCGTCTTCGGGGAGTAGCCATGCCGTTCGTTAAGCCCATCTCCGGGCACACCAAGCTCGGCGCCGCGCAGCGCTACCTCGAGAAGGAGGGTCGGGCACTCGCGAGGGACTTCCTCAACCTCGACGCCCCGATGGCCGGCATCGGCGAGGACGGCCTCCCCGAGTACCGAGATTATGACTGGGCGTCAATCATGGACGAGACCCGAGAAAAACTAGGCAATGACAGCCCGTTTAAGGGCAGGAAGGCACGCACCTACAAGCATTATGTCTTCTCCCCCGACCCGAGGGACGCAGTGAGCCTCTCACGGCTCCGGTCTGTCACCATGTCATGGGTGGAGGAGAACTTCGGCGACTACGAGGTCGCCGTCGTCTACCACGACGACAACGAGCACCACATCCCCCACGCGCACGTCGTCGTCAACAACACCAACCTCGCAACCGGCAGGCGCCTGCAGGACCCCGACCCCAGGGCACTCAAGAGATCCGCCCAGAGAATCGCCAGGGAGCAGGGGCTCTCCTGCTACGAGGACGAGCCGAGGGACCCCGAGACTGGCGTCATACCCGACTCCGAGGCGTACGCCCGCAGGAACGCCCACATCGTTGAGAGGGACCGGATAGCTCGTGGAGAGTACTCCTGGGTCGGCGACATCCGCGCGAGGGTCGACGTGGCCAAGGGCATCGCGAAGAGTCCCGAGGACTTCCAGCAGGCGCTCCGCGAGATGGGCGTCAACGTGCGCGAGTCCGCATCGAGGAAGGGAGACTGGGTCTACTCCCTGGCAGGG
>CADCHF010000094.1:0-756 GCA_902801175.1 uncultured Coriobacteriaceae bacterium
CCCTCTGCCGAGTAGCGCTCTGCAGAGGGGTTTCTTAAGCCCTAACAAGTCACTCTAAGCCATTCAGGGCGCATTAATCGGGTCGTTCTGCTTCACGGAAGCTTCAGGGAAGATGGGGCTTCAGCCCCTTGTCGCCCTAAATCAACCGGGCTATTCTCTCCCCGAGCTGGCGCAGCACGTCCTCATCGAAGGAGCCATTGTCGCCGTTGAATAACATGTTCCAGCAGGTAGACGAGACCACCAGCCTGTTGCCGAGCCACATGTGCTTACCCTCCATGCCTGCCTCGGACATAGTTGCCTCCACAATAGAAAGCGCCTCGTACGTCGTGCACGTTGTGCGGTCTGCCGTTTAATACCAGGATCCCATCGTCACACAAGCCCCATGCCATATGACGATTACGGTTTGATTGACCCACCTTTCCATAGTTGACCGGTACACGATTCCACGCGTGACTGGCACGTACCAACACGACGCCCCGTGAGGGGCGTCTTCCTTTCTACAATCCACTTGAGGCGCAGAGGGCGCCGTGGCCATGGGAGAAAGGAAAAGCATATGGTCAAGTATCGTGAGATCCTCAGGCTGCACGCCATGGGGGTCAGCATGCGGAACATCTCGTTCTCGTGCAAGTGTTCCAAGACGACCGTGAAGAACGTCGTGGACAGGGCGAAGGCGACGGGCCTTGCCTGGCCGCTGCCCGAGGAAATGGGCGATGCGGCTATCAGGGCGGTCCTGTACCCTCCGAAGGCGCCTTCGGA
>CADCHF010000094.1:770-3100 GCA_902801175.1 uncultured Coriobacteriaceae bacterium
CTATCAGGGCGGTCCTGTACCCTCCGAAGGCGCCTTCGGAGGCGTCGAAGGCCGACATAGACCACGAGCGCGTCGCCAGCGAGATGGAGCGGCCCGGCGTGACGATGACGGTGCTGTGGGGCGAGTACTGCGAGCAGTCGCTGGCATCCGGCAAGGAACCGTACATGTACTCCGCCTTCTGCCAGAAGCACCGCGAGTGGGCGGCAGCGAACAAGGTCGCCATGCACATCGAGCGCAGGCCGGCCCAGGAGATGCAGGTCGATTACGTCGGGGACACCATGGAGGTGGTCGACATCGACACCGGCGAGGCCCTCAAGGTCTACGTCTTCGCGGCGTGCCTGCCCTATTCCGGCGAGCTCTACGCCGAGGGCTTCTACGACATGAAGGAGGAATCCTGGGTCGAGGCCCACGTTCACGCGTTCTCGTTCTACGGCGGCACCGTGCCGATAATCGTGCCGGACAACCTCAAGCAGGGGATCACGAAGAACACGGTGGAGGAGCTGGTGGTGAACGAGCAGTACCGCCGCATGGCCGAGTACTACGGATGCGCCATCGTGCCCGCGCGGCCGGGGAAGCCGCGCGACAAGGGGGCGATCGAGATGGGCGTCCGGGTCGTAGAGCAGCGCGCCATGGCGCCGCTTCGCGACCGCCTGTTCACGTCGCTCGCGCAGCTGAACGCCGCGCTGATCGGGAAGGTCCGCGAGATCAACGCGCGCCCGTTCCAGAAGCGGGAGGGCAGCAGGGACGAGGTCTTCATCCGCCAAGAGAAGCCGCTCCTCGTCCCGCTGCCGGGCAAGCCCTACGAGATGGTGACCCGCAAGACCGCCACTGTCAATTTTAACTATCATGTCGCCTTCGACGGCGGCTGGTACTCGGTCCCGTTCACCTACGTCAAGCGCGAGGTGGAGGTGTGCGCCACCAAGTCGGCCGTGTGGGTCGTCTGCGACGGCGAGCGCATCGCCATCCACAGGCGTCTGCACGGCCCCAGGGGCTCCTACTCCACCAACCCGGGGCACATGCCCGACTCCCACCGCGACTTCGCCGAGTGGAACGGGGACCGCTTCCGCAGGTGGGCGCGCGAAATCGGCCCCTCATGCGAGGAGGCCGTCGACGCCATACTCAAGTCCCGCAGGATCGAGCAGCAATCCTACCGTTCCTGCCGAGGCGTCCTCGCCCTGGCCAAGCGATACGGCAGGCAGATGCTCGAGCAGGCGTGCGCGAAGGCGCTGACCTATTCGCCGCGCCCGAGCTACAAGACCATCAAGTCGATAGCCGCCAAGATGGCATCCTCCGTCCCCGAGGACCCCGACGACGGCGCGTACCTGAGGGGCAACGACTACTACCAGAACCTGAGCCGAGAAGGCGCGGAAGGAGACGATGAATAATGGCTGCAAGTCAATCCACGATGGACAAGCTCTACGGCATGCGCCTGTCGGTGATGGCGCAGGCGTACCGCGACCTGGAGGAGATGCCGGGCACCGCCGACATGTCCTTCGACGAGAGGTTCGCCATGATAGTCGACGCCGAGTGGGACGCGCGCAGGGTGAACAAGCGCACGCGGCTGCTGCGTCAGGCCGGCTTCCCAGAGCCCGAGGCGAACGTCGCGGACGTACGCTACGATGCGGATAGAAAGCTCGACAAGGCGAAGATCGCGGAGCTCTCGAACTGCGAGTGGATACGCAACCATAGGAACGTTTTGCTGACCGGGGCGTCGGGCGCCGGGAAGAGCTGGATCGCGAGCGCGCTCGGAGTCGCGGCGTGCAACGCCTTCTTCTCCGTGCGCTACGTCCGGCTGCCCGAGATGCTCGACGAGCTCACGGTTGACAAGGACGAGGATTGGCTCAAGACGAAGAAGCGCTACCTCAAGTGTGACTTGCTTATATTGGACGACTGGCTCCTGGAGAAGATCGGCGGCAAACAGGCCCGCGAGCTGCTGGAGATCGTGGAAGGCCGCCTGCGCACGGGCTCCCTGCTGATCTGCTCGCAGTTCTCGCCCGCTGGCTGGCATGCCAAGCTCGGCGAAGGCGCGATTGCCGACGCGGTTATTGATCGCATAGTCTACCGGTCCGATATAATCCACATCGAGGGCGACGAGTCCATGCGCAAGCGCATAGGGTAACTGACCCGCGCATTGAAAACGGCGAGGGGCGCCAGCGCGCCCCTCGTTGCGCTAACGTGAACTGCATTGGCGCGTACCAGTTAATAGCGGAACGGTGTACCAGCGCGGCGTGGAACCATGTACCAAATTAAATGCAATCGTCACCATAGAATTGCTCTGAGCAGCAAATCGGGATTTGTGGGGATGATCACGTGAAAATAGAAAAGGACGA
>CADCHF010000095.1 GCA_902801175.1 uncultured Coriobacteriaceae bacterium
TGCCGAGGGCATCTGGCGCAAGCTCCGCGCAATTGAAAAGGAAGCAAAAGATCTGGTTAACCGAACAAGTGCCGCTATGCGAAGATTAAAAAAGGCAAAAACGCGCGATTATGCGGACCTAGCCGATGATATTACTGCTTTAAAAGATGAGACCGTCAAGCTGGACGGAAAAACATACCATCTATACAGTGAAACCGTCAAGGCCATACGGTCTTCGAAAGAGAGGAGATAAATCATGGATTTGACGAGGGAGCAGATAACGGAAAAGCGCGAACGGCTTGGCCTTTCCATGTCGGCTTGTGGGCGAGAATCCGGACTGCACGTCTCAACGGTATCCCAAATTGAGAACGGTCACCTTATCCCTTATCCCGGGCAGATGGAGAAAATCGTCGCAACCTTCGCCCGCCTGGAGAAAGACCTGCTATTTAAAGTCAAGGGGCAAACCCGAGATTTTTGATAGGAACCTTGAGAAGTGAATATGGGATAAAGAGCGGGCATGCTGACGCGCGCCCCAGACGGGGCGTGATCGTGTTTTGGATGCGAGGGGAGCTACTTGGCGGCCTCCTGGAGATGCCCGGGCAGATGATGCTTGGGAGGCGTGGGCTCGTAGGGCCTCTGCTCCTTCATAAGGGCCAGGCTCACGCCCATGAGCTTGCGCGCGACGCCCGACAGGGCGACGTAATGATGCTTCTTGTCCTCGCCTTTCTTCTTGGCGTAGTAGTCGCCGAAGTACGGGTCGTACTTGCGGGCGGAATCCGCCGCCTGCATGAAGGCCCACCTGAGGGCGGCCGGCCCGCGCTTGGACATGTTGCCGTCGGAGGCCACGGTCTCGCCGGACTCGCTCTTCGTGGGGTCCATCCCGGCGTATGCCATAAGCTGATGCGCGTCGTCGAAGCGGTTGGCGTCGCCGATCTCGCCCGCTATCGTCGCGGCGAGCACGAGCCCTATGCCGGGCACGGTGAGCAGCCATCTGCCGTCGGTCTCGTCGAGCAGGCGGGCGAGCTCCCCGTCGACCTCGTCGATTTGGCCGCGGACGAAGTCGAGCTCCTCCATGAGCAGCCTGATCTCGAAGGCGAGGGTCCTCGATCCGAACCCGACGCCGACCGAGCTCCTCGCTGCGGCCTTGAGCTTCTCAGCCTTCTCGCGGCCGCACTTGCCCCCGGAGGCCTCCCTCAGGATGCGCTCGAGCGTGCGGACGTTGGTCGAGAGCACCTGGCTGGGAGTGGAGCAGTGCTCGAGAAGGGCGCGCTGCGTCGGCCCGAATGATCCGCTGAACAGGCCGTCGAGTTCGGGGAAGACCCGGTCGAGGATAGCCGTGGCGCGGTTCTTGAGCATCGTGGACCGCTCGACGAGCGACATGCGGTAGCGCGCCAGGCTGCGCAGCTCGTCGGTCGCCTCTTCGCCCAGCGCCGAGGGCTCGTAGCGCTTGTAGCGCACCAGGTCGGCTATCATCGCCGCGTCAATCGCGTCGGTCTTGACCTTGCGCACCGTCCACACGTCGCGGAACGCGTCGGACTGGATCGGGTTGATGACCGCCACGTCGTAGCCATGCGAGGTCATGAAGTCGAACAGGGCTATCCAGTAATGGCCCGTCGCCTCCATGCCGGAAAGGCTCCCTCCTGGCTCCACGCCGGCCTTCTTCAGCCGTTCGAGGAGCTTCTCGAAGCCCCTGTCCGTGTTGGCGAACTTGAACGACTCGATGACGGCCTTGCCATCATCGTCCACGGCGCTGAGCACATGCGATCTCTTGGCGATGTCGATTCCGATGTAAACCATCCGGCTGCCTCCTGCCTCTCGCTCCGTTCGGGACGAGGGTAATCCCCCGAACTCGCAGGCGCAACCTCATGGGACATTCATCGCCGTACGACATCCTGCCTAATTCACGTCCACCTGCGGGTCGGAGGCGCCAGCCTTTCTCGAAGAGCCGAACTCCTGGACGACACAGCAAGCGCCCTCCGCCCCATGCACGCCCTTTATCCCATATTCGCGTCTATAGGAAAAGAGCGCGGCCACTGCGCGAGAAGTGGCAGAAAGAATATATGAGGATGACATGGTTGAGGAATCGTTGCAAGTAACGTGTGGCGTGGCTCGGGAATGCGGGGCATGCCAACATGTGGGTGAGCCCTATGACGTGCAGCTACGGGCAAAAGACGAACGCGTTCGCGAGCTCTTCGCGGACGATTTCCCCCAAGCGGAATTACGCCCCATCTTGGGAATGCGCGATCCCTTTCATTATCGAAACAAGGTGACCTCGCCGTTTGCGCC
>CADCHF010000096.1:0-1240 GCA_902801175.1 uncultured Coriobacteriaceae bacterium
GCGGCACTGCTGGACGCGGCGACGGGCACCCGCTGGGAGGTGGAGCGCGCGGGCGAGGGCGACGCCGTGCTGCACGTCAGGTAGGTGCGGTTGGGATGCCCTGGCGGCTAGGGCGGCTGTTCTTCTCGCCCAAGAAGGTTGACGGGGCGTGCGACCAATCGTGGGTTGAGCGAATTCACCCGTTTTCTGACGGAAACGGCCGCGTGGGAAGACTCTTGATGTTAAAGGAATGCCTGAGGTCGGGCATTACACCTTTCATCATTACCGAGGACATTCGACTGTATTACATTCGCGGGCTGAGGGAGTATGCAAATGTCACGGGCTATCTTGAGGATACCTGCGGCTTTGCCCAAGACCGCTTTGAGGCCACGTATATGCCGATGGCGAAAGAGTTCATGCGTGCGCTACACGACTCTGGCAGCTCGTGACCGTTGGTGCACACGCTGCGGCGCTTCTCGCGATGGTGGCGAGCCGATGCCGAGCGGCCACCCCGGTTGGCTCGAATGCCGGAAGCTCCTTGGAAGTAAGTGGCAAAAGGCGCGATTTAGGGGGCTATTTTCTCATTCAATCAGACTTTGATACCCTAAAGCGCGAGATAAAAAGCGCATGATGACGACGCAGCATGGCGTCGTGTGCATGTCACGGCATTGTCACAAGGTACGTACCATAGGGCCTGGCGCACGCCAGCTGAGAATGGGCCCAACGCAGAGCCAGCCAGCCAATCAGGGTCGAAGAAGAACCTTGTGGACTCTGATATCGGCACGTGGAAGGGCGTTCTCATGCCCTCGTTTGCTTGCAGTCCACGCGAAAGTGCTCGTAACAGTCCGTCTAGAGGGTCGTAAACGATCGACCTAATCAGGAAGTTTCAGGGTTGGGGTTAGGTCGTAATGCCACGCGCGCAGCCCATCCCGCTCGCCTATGGACTCTTTCGGCGGTGTTACCGCCTTACGTTGCTAGGCTAGAAAATAGCCAAGTACTTGTTGATGCGATTCATTACGAGCGAGGGTGAGCATACATGGGCGTCAGGTTTCACAAGTCAGTGTCTCTAGGGAAGGGTGCCAAAATCAACTTCAGCAAGTCGGGTCCCAGCCTCAGTGTTGGGCACAGAGGCGCGTCGTTAAACTTCAGCAAGCGGGGGACCTACTCGACCTTCGGCATCCCAGGAACGGGGCTTTCCACCCGTACGAAGATTGGTGGTTCTAAACGTTCCCACAAGAGTGCGTCGTCATATAGGTCGAGC
>CADCHF010000096.1:1250-2279 GCA_902801175.1 uncultured Coriobacteriaceae bacterium
CAGCAGGCAATCGACATGCTGAGGCCGCATGCGGAGCCAGACGGCACCATCCCGCTGAAGGTCGACCTGAACGACAATGGCGAGGTTACGTACACCCTCGAGGACACTGGCGAGCAGATTACGGACAAGACGGTGATTCGGGAGCTGCGGAAGCTCCCGGAGATTAAAAACGAGCTTCTCAACCTCGAAGTCAAGCAGCGGCAAGTTTGGAGGGAGCTGCAGGAGAAGTCTGAGGAAGCGAGCCGAGAGTTCATCGATATCTACAAGCTCGCCCCGAGGGTCGTTACCGCCAGGGCATTCAGCCAGAGACTGGCGAAGCTCAAGCCCGGGACCTACGAGCGGAAGCCCTTCGAGATTCCCAAGCCGACGGAGGATGACGTGAGGTCGACGCTCGAGACCGAGGCGCGTGAGAACGTGAAGGGCATATTCGGTAGGAAGAAGAAAGAGCGCGAGTTCGTGGAAGCTTCCCTGGAAAAGCGCCTTGCTGACGAGCAGGCGCGCTGGGAGGAGAAGCGGTCCGACTTCGAGGCGGAGCAGGACGAGATTGAGTGCTCCGAGAATGAACGCCTGAACGACGAGTACGAGCGGGAAAAGGCCTCTTTGGTGGCCGCGCTCTCGGACGAAGATGAGGTGATGTCAAGCCTCGTCGAGGACTGGCTCACCGACCTTACGATTCCTGCAGACGTGAGCGCACAAATTGACTGTGAGGGCGGCCACATGTACCTAGATCTCGACTTGCCGGAAATTGAGGACCTGCCTCGGACAACGACGAAGCGGCTCAAGTCCGGCCAGGTGAAGGTAGTGAACAAGACGCAGAAGCAGCTCAAGCAGGAGTATGCGACCTGCGTCCTGGGTATGGCGTTCTTCATGGCCGCAAACATCTTCGACCTGAACGCCAACATCTCGGAGGTGACGGTCTCTGGTTACACGCAGCGCCGAGACAGGAACGGCGACATGGCGGACGAATACATATACTCCGTCAGGTTCCCGAGAGAACAGTTCCGCAAGACGGTGGTAAAGGATCCGATA